>JAWOBB010000064.1:0-91613 GCA_046498265.1 Dehalococcoidia bacterium
ACAGAAACTAACTCCGGTCTTATCCGAAATCCATGCGCCGTCTGGGATTTGGCTTTCATGGCTTCCACAGATAACCTTCAGGCTTTTATCGGAATCCCGCAACTCGCTGGCAATCCCGCTTGACGGTATCACCTTGATAATGTTACTTTCGCCAAGAGCCTTGAGATATCCGAGGAAGCCTTTACACCCCACGGTGACACCGCTTATGACCTCTACCCGTTCGGCTTGTGTCCTTGCCAGAGCCTCGGTCAAGGTGTCCTTATGGACGATAAAGCCTTCCCCAGAGCGTTTCCCCTCGATATTCAGTTGTTCCGCCTCAATCACCTCCTTTACGATTTGGCAGGATACCGACGGCAGGTATCCCTCGCTTGAAGTAGGTTCCCTTTCACGCCGCTAATGCGCTGGCCGTGGAAAGTCCCCTCCATTAGTTAAATGCCAAAAAGGGGGCAAAAGGTGTCACTTAATTTGAAGTTGAGTGTGGCCGTTTCCGTTTTTACGGAAGCGGGAAAGATAGCATTTGTCTTTGTTGGAAAGCGGGATTCCTTCAACCCGCTTATGAGCTATCTCAATCAATCGCTGGGGACACGATAAGAGCCACATATTGGCATCGAGCCATGCTTCCAGATCGATGGCAGTATCATCGGCCAGCGTTTCCCAAAACTCGGTATTATGGCCGTTCTCGTCGTCATGGCCGTTATTCAAGCTAAGAATCGTCGGCTTGCGTTTGAGGTCACGCCAATACTCTTTGATAACATAGCTGGCAGTCCTAATCATGCCAGCTTCCGTTAATGGGCCGTTGCCGTTGCGCTTGGAATCGACTTCGGCCAGACGTAAAACGATCTCTTGCCTGATATCCTCTCGATCCTGATAAGGCACCTTGCCTTGAAATCGGTCTGCTATAGCGATATACTCATCCCAGTTCAGCATCATTCCCCCTATTCGATTTAGAGTAGGAAGCTGGACTGGAAGCCATGATTAGGTACCAGCTAGTCATGGCTTCGTTTTTATTCAGCTTCAATTCAATGATGCAACAAAAAGTAAGTGAGTTGAATTACAGAATGAACCTATATTTTCTATTGGCAAAAAAATTTTGAAAAATATCGGGGGAAGGGGGAGACCGGAGAGGGGAGAGAGCTATGACCTGCCGTAGAGGGTGACCAGAGGGTTGGCCCATTCCTCGTCGCTGGCTGACAGGCCCTTCGGGGTGAGTTTGAAGAATTTGCGGGGTTGCCCCTCGGGATAATTAGTCTGGAGGGCGGAGGGCTCCTGCCGGCCGGTGGCCTCCACCCAGCCGAGGCGCTGGAGGTTGGAGAAGTAGACGACGAAGGAGTGATACCGGCACCCATTGGCTTTGTAGGGAAGCCGTGCCAGGTGCTTTTCGTAGAGTTCGGCGATCCGGTCGGGATCGACGGCCCGATCCTCGTCCCGGGCCTGCCTTTCTTCCTCACGGGCCGCCCGGTCCCGGGCGGTGGCCTGAAGGAGAGCGGTCTTGTATTGATGGAAGATCTCCGACTGGGGAGCACCTTTTTCAGGATTGATCTTTGGCGACCCCTCCGGCCCGTTTCCCTTGAGGAATTCCCGGATAAACCACCCGCAACCGAAGGGCCGCAGGAATCCACCTCTACTCGGTTTCAGTTCTGCTGTCATCCTTTACTCCTTCCGGCCAGAGGCAGTTGTACCAGTCCTTCAGCTCCTCGCCGGCCACCTTGCGGTATCTGGCCGTTGTGTTGAAACTGGCGTGGCCGAGGTGCTCCTGCAGGAGCCGGAGGCCGTCACCCGAATCATTGTTTTTAACGGCATGGACGGCGAAGGCGTCGCGCAGACGGTGGGGAGAGACGTTATGGACTCGACCGGTCTCAGGATTTACCAGGTTGGGCAAATTAGCCTTCCGGGCCAGCCCGGTTACAATGCGCCAAGCGGTGTTCCGGCAGATACCGAAGATGAGCTGCTTGCCATCCTTCTCAACGGGACCGCCACGATCGACATATTTCTGGAGCAGTTCCAGGGTTCCCCGATCGATGGGTAGCGTCCGCTTTCGGCGGTGCTCCCTGGCCAGAGTAACAGCTTCCTTCACCTCAGCGCCGCAGCCGGGACAAAAAGTGTGAGCGCGTCCCAGCCTAGCGTTGCACTCCGGGCAGGCAAGGTGCGTTCGCGCCTTCAGGTGCTGAATGGTCACCGTTCCCACTTCGAAGTCGATATCGTCCGCGGTGAGCCCCAGCGCCTCCGAGACCCGGCATCCCAATCGGAAGAGAATCCGAACCAGGAGCCGGTCCCGGAGGTTACTCGCCTCTGCTTCGAGGGAGTCGACATCTGAGATTTCAAGATAAACTTTATTGGGCAGCTTTGTCACCATGTTCGTCTTTTCCTCGAGTCACTTCTTTGGTCGGGCAAATGACGTGAGTCCAGTCTTCAAATCCTTCAACTGCCTCTGACAAAAATGCTTTGTCTTCCGGCTTCTCGACATAAGCCAATTCCCCGCAAGCATGGCAGGGGAAGGGAATCCCAAACCTTTTTTTAGCAGCATCGTAACCCTCAGCATATCCTTTTTTGTAAGCTTTAACATATACAATTTGTTCTTTGTACATGTTTTTGCCTAAAGCGTCAAGACACTCTAGAAAGAGACCCGCTATGCTTTCACCTCGTTTTTCCTGGACTACCCTGATCCGCTCCCTGAGATACCGAGTAATTCTGACACTGACGGTAGTGGTCTCGGCCTCGCTTAGCTTTTGTCTTGGGATTTTTTCTGGTTTCTGTTCTGGTTTCTTCTTTGCCATTTTTCTAACCCCTTTCAATTTTTTGGGACCCCTGTATAATTTCAGGACTCTGGCCGCTGGCAATCTCTCTCAGGATGAGGGACAAGTCCCAGAGAGCCCGGTCAGTGGCGTAATCGCCAGTGAGCTTCGGGTGGGGCACCTGATTCTCATCGATTTCCATGGTTCGTTCCTGAAATCCTTGCTGAACGCAACTCGTTGAGTTACAATCCCATCGTACAAGGAAAAAATTTGCGTGCAATCGCCATTCAAACGTGATCGATTTGAAGATTTTTGAAGGATCGGCAAATGAGTGAGTTTGGGGACTTACTAAGACAGAAACGTGAAGAAGCCAGGCTAACGCAAAAAGATCTTGCTAGGCAATTAAGCCAGAAAATAGGATTCTCTATTCATGACTCCGTAATCAGCCGGTGGGAAACCGGAGCTCGAATTCCTGAAACTGATGATCGGGAAGCTGTAATCGGGCTTGCAGATGTATTCGGGATTGATGACGGGGAGAAGAACCGATTTCTTATTACAGCTGGTTTGGCTCCGTTAAGATCCCATGAGATGAACGTCGATGATGCGCTTGCGGAATTTGGTAAGCGTTACGAAAAAGTCCGTTTCCTTAAAGAAGAGCTTGGCTGGATCGATAATGATATTGGTAACAAATTTGATATCAGATCTTTTGACGTTAGAAGGGACTTAAAATTGGCTTATGAAGTGGAAGAGGCAAGAAGAGAGGGGATGTCCAAAGCGGATTTGAGAAGAAGGCACCTTGAACGAATATACGATCAAGTCGGTATCCTCCGCTCTTGCCTGCTCGATCCTCAGTTTGAAACCATTCCCTATTCGGCACGGCCCCCGCTTGATGTGATGGGACAGGATTGGCGTCTTGACCCTACGACATGGCTCAAGTTATGTACGCCAGATTTCAGTGATCCGAATTTATGGGGAAGCGATTTCCCTTCAATGAGGCAACATATGGGGAATAGCCCATTCTTTGCTAATTTGAAAGCACTGGCCTATTCAGTTCGAGATTTGGAGCAGAAATACGCTGATTTGTCGGCGACTATTGCCGCGCGTGAAGATGCCTTTGGCTCCTCTTGGCAGGCATTTCAAGATAGAAAAATCTGGCGGCCAGAACCGTCCAGAACTCCAGCTTCCCCAAGATTGGAAGACCTGGATTACGAACCTTATTATGGGGCTGGTTACTGCCAAAATGTCCTGGCAGCGTTTTATGAGTTGGATCCTGATTTGCCCAGCTATCAGTGTAATTTGGAAGAGCAGCTACAACAACTTAACAATGATTTGCTGCCTGATACCATCGAGCCCATTATCGAGAGTGGGCACTGTGATCAGTGCCCGTGACTTTAAATACTTAAAGGATTACTTTGATTCAGCAAGGTGTTCTTCTAGGGATGAGGCAGTATTCGGGTGCCCACACCGGATAGATACCAGAAACCAAGTAGCACGTGTGAGCTGGAGTTATATCGGCCAGCTTTGGGAATTGCTACCTCAGCGACCTTACCTGTGTATACAATCCGCAGACTTCAAAGACCTCCTGACAGCTTCATAAGAGACCCCAAAGTTAGTGGCTAATACACGCAGACTATGATGTTTTCGTTCTTCTATTAAACGTGGCCACAAATGAGGATCGATTTTATGACGATTAATCGGGGTGAAAGAGATGGTTTCTGCGACCGGATAGAGGCCTAATTTTAGGTAATGAAGTGGCGACCCCGAGGGGATTCGAACCCCTGATCTCCAGCGTGACAGGCTGGCGTGTTAAACCGCTACACTACGGGGCCATTTGAGGACAATTCGAATTGTAGCAAGCTTTCCTGTTAACCGTCAAGGGCTGTCTTTTCAGGTTTTGGCCGGGCATTGGACACCTCAACCGCTGCGTGGTAAAATTCCCACAATCCGGGGAAGTTGTGAGGGCGATTATGAAAATTGCAGGCCTGGGCTCTCTGGTGGCTGTATCGATTCTCCTGGTGATACTTTCTCTCATGATGGCCTGTTCCTCCGAAGAGTGTTCCCAAGGTCCTCCGTGGGAACAAGAAAACTCAGGGGGAAGATACCAAACCTGCTTTTTACTTTTTGCTGAGCTTGAGATGCAACAGTTGACTCTCATCGCGGGAATCCGGTAGCATATAGACTATAATTGAGATTATTCGTATGACTAAAGGCAGCTTAAATAGCGAGTTGACGCCGATCGATCGAATGCTGATCTGCGAGCTGGGGATAGATGCACGGCAGACAGCCGTGGATTTAGCCAGGAAGGTAGGAACAAGTCGATCAACCGTTCAGGGTAGACTACAGAAACTCCTGGATGAAGGCATCATTCGGATCGTATCCGCTCCCAATCCGGAAATCCTGGGCTATGGCATGGCAGTGATACTGGGAATACAGACGCGTCCCAATCAGGTTGAGACAACGGCGGCTGAGCTGGCCCGGCGAAGCAGTTTGCAACAAGTGATTGTATGTGCGGGGCGTTATAGTTTAATGGCAGTGGCGGCTTTCCGTGGGCCCGACGAGTTTGCGCATTTCATTACGAAAGACCTTGCGGGTGTTTCCGGTGTGGACAGTGTTGAACCAATGACTGTGCTGCGCATCGTAAAAAGCACCTCTCGATTCATCACGCCTGACGAATACTTCTATCCGGAGATTACCGGCAGCCCGAAACTGGATGCGCTTGACGTGATGCTGGTAAGAGAACTGCAACGGGATTCCAAACAAACTCAGGCCGAACTGGCCGAAAAGATGGAATCAAGCCCTACCACGATAAGAAGGAGAATTCACCGGCTGTTAGACGAAGGGACCATCGAGATGGTCGCTATCATGGATCCCCGCGCTCTCGGATACCAGATAAGAGCGGCAATTGGAATCATTGTTGCTCCCAGCAAAATCGATGATGTGGCTCAGCAAGTAGCCACGCTGAACGAAGTTCATCACCTGGTAATCACGGCCGGTCGCTATGACCTTATAGGATGGGCTGTGTTTGAGCATGTGGGCAAGCTATCCAGGTTCCTCCGTCATAAATTGGGTCAGATACCTGGTGTAACCGGGCATGAAACGCTCCAGACGATTAGCATCATGCGTGATTCCCTGACCGTTTCCATCTAGGGTCTGTGAAGGAACACCTGGAAGAACTTATCTTTCCCCATAGAAGGGCGTGCCACCAAAATAGTCACTGTTTGTGCTGGTCATGGTCCAATCATGAACGGAACGTTCGCCATGAATCTATGGATCTTTAGCGATAACAACGTTTCGTTTCACGTTCATTAAGGTATGATCGCTGTCAACTGTCACGTCATATGTGCCGCAGGGAACACAATCCAGAGAGGCGAGGGCTTTACTTCCTGATTTTGTTGTCGTCACCAGATACTCATGTAACGGGGCAGCGTTCAGGACGTCAGCACCGGGTGCAAAGAAGGCGACGCTCAGGGGTATTTCCCAGCCGGCCGGATCCGGGCGTTCAGTCGTACCCTGCAATCCCACAATTATGTTAACATCAACGCATTCTGCCTGTTCCCCGCAGAACAACATCGTCTCTTCTCCTATGTAGTACGTTGAGTCCATTCGCTTGACCGGGCCAAGACGCTCACCCTCCACTGCCCACCATTCGATCTTTTCGACCGCATATGTCGGGGTTCCCGGTCCGATGTCACTGGTGAAGCCAACCCAGGTATGCTCAACCCTGTAACATTCGATCTGGGGGCTTCCCGCGGCCAGTGGTACAGACTCCGTTCCTGTAACTTGCCATTGCCATGTATTGGTAATGGCAATATCCAGCGTCACATCCCCCCGCACCTCCACATCGGCGCACTCTACCAGTGTGCCCGACTGTCCGATGACAAATGGCCAGGCATAGTCGCCGACAGTTTCCTCGAAATCACTGGTCGCTGTCACTGAGATCGTGCCCATGTCCAGCGCATTCAATCTCATGACAGACCTCTCAAGACCCAGATCGAACCGGTTTCGCCACTCGTCGCGACCGGTGAGTTCCACGCCGATCTGCGTTTCCTCATCGAGACCGAAAATGCGGGCGGGTGTGCCTGATATAAAACTGGCCTCGGTCTTGAAGCATCGAGCGCCGGACAGCGTTTCGGTACCCGTTACAGTAACGTGCCATTCTTCGCTTACCGGTGTTCCCGAGCCGCTGTCATAGAGCACTGAATAGCACTCGCTATCACCCACTGTGATTGCCAGTGGATCAAGCGTATCACAGGCATCCCCCAGCCCATCACCGTCGCTGTCTTCCTGGTCCGGATTGTACGTATCGGGACAATTATCCACACAGTCCATTACTCCGTCCCCATCGCTGTCAATATCAGGGGTACCACAACCACATACTCCAGGGTCAGTTTTGTTGGGGTCATTGGGGCACAAGTCGTTACAGTCCAGTGTTCCGTCCCCGTCGGTGTCGGTGTCGGGGACGCCGCAGCCACAGATTCCGGGCTCGGTCTTAGCCGGGTCATCAGGGCAACCGTCTATACAATCGGGTGTTCCGTCCCCATCGGTGTCGGTGTCGGGGACGCCGCAGCCACAGACGCCCGGGTCGATCTTGTCCGGGTCGTCGGGGCAGCCGTCGACGCAATCGGGTGTTCCGTCGCCGTCGGTATCCGTTTCCGGCTGGCCGCATCCGCAAAATCCGGGATCGGTCTTGTTCGGGTCATCGGGGCAGCCGTCGACGCAGTCGGGTGTTCCGTCGCCGTCGGTATCCGTTTCCGGCTGGCCGCATCCGCAAAATCC
Organism: Dehalococcoidia bacterium; assembly: GCA_046498265.1. GTDB lineage: Bacteria > Chloroflexota > Dehalococcoidia > SZUA-161 > SpSt-899 > JBGLNL01. Next base: position 7,509 of record JAWOBB010000064.1, read on the forward strand.
GGGATCGGTCTTGTTCGGGTCATCAGGGCAGCCGTCGCATTTGTTGCCCGCCCCATCGCCGTCGCAGTCTATCTGAACCGGGTTGGGAACATCGGGGCAGTTATCGCAGGCATCGCCGATGCCATCGCCATCGGTATCTAACTGATCCGAATTGGCATGTTTCGGGCAATTGTCGATGGTATCACAAACGCTATCCAGATCGGCATCCGGGCAACTCCCGTATTCCTGGGCTCCCATATCCAATGTGCCGCCATGGGGCCAGATGCGCGGGTCGCCATCGGTATCGGTTGAAGTAATATAAGGTGCATCATGGGTGCCGGTATCGATGCATGGTGAATCTGTCATCAGTTCCAAATCGCCACTGGCGGGATTGACGAACAGCGGGTCGGCATCGATGTTACCGGTGCCCTCGTAACCGCCCTCAACATCGCAGAATTCGATGGTGGGTGAACAGGTGAGTGTCCGAATTTCCGGATAATCCCCGCTGTCCGTGTGGTTCTGCCAGAGAATGCAGTTTTTGATAACCGGGTCGCTGGCCCACCGGACAAAAAGCCCCCCGCCTTTCTTGCCGCAGGTGTTGTCGTGGAAAGTGCAGTTGCTGAGACGGGCACTGCCCTGATTGATGTAAACGCCGCCGCCGTAACCCCCGCTGCCGTCGTCTCGGGTTGAGATGTTCTGCCAGAAGATGCAGTTGCTGATTCGTGGATTGGCCTTGAAAGTAAATATGCCGCCACCATAGGGAGTCCGGCCGCCGGATCCATCCGCCTGGTTCTGATGGAAAATACAGTTGATTATAGTCGGTGCGCTGTCTTTTTCAACAGAGATGCCGCCGCCCATGTTCGCTTTACCGTTGGTGATGGTGAACCCGTCCAGAACCGAGTCCTCCTGCTCGTCCCAGTCGAAGTACACTGCCCGGCCCGCCTGTTCACAGTCGATGATGCAGTTCTCCGGGCCGTTCTCCGAGCGAACGGTGATGGCCTTCCCGTGGTACTCGAGGTTCCTGTTCCCCTCGCCGGTATACACACCATCCGCCACGATCACCGTGTCGCCGTCCGAAGCGGCATCCATCGCATCCTGAATGGTGGCGTGATTGGCGGGAACCCGCAATCCGTCATCATCGGCAATGCTTACTGAGGCGATGTAGGGCCCCAATTCTCCCAGCGTGGCGCCCACCGGATTTTCAAGTCCCAGATTGATTGTCTCGGTGGGCTCGATATCAGCATCGTCGGTTATCGGTATGACGAAGAAAACACTCTTTTCGCCCGGCGCGAAAGCAAGGCTGCCGCAGGTGCCGGTGTAATCGGCAGGCGCCTCAGCAGACCCATCCCAGGTACCGTAATCGACCGTCACCGGCGCGGCGCAAGCGCTTGAAAGGTTCACCCGGATGGTTGCCTCGGTTGACCCTTCCGTACTGGTGTATGAGGCGGCTGATAGAGAGATGTCGGGAAGTGATTCGTCGTCGAGAATGGTGATATTCGCCGAACTTGGCGAGCCCATATGGGCCAGTACGGGATTGGCAATGGAGAGGTTGAATGTCTCGTGACCTTCGGTGATCTCGTCGTCAATGATTGGAATGGCGATTGTGGCGCTGGTGGCTCCGGGTGCGAAAGCGAGGGTCCCGCTCACTGCTATGTAATCGTCAGATTGCCGGGCGGTACCATCGGTGGTGGCGTAATTGACGGTGACCGTTTCCGCGCCTGGGGGTGATAGCGTAACATCAACATGAGCCGTGCCGGCGTTCTCGTCGATCCAGAGTGTATCGGAGGCAAGACTCACCACCGGCGGTATAGGTTCGATCAGTTCATGGACCTGTGGATCTGAAAAGCTGAAGTAATCGACTTTCTTCACCGGGGCAAGATCGAATATGCCATCTGCATCCCACCATTCGATGATCTGGCCGCCGTCGTCCCTGATGGAAACGACTTTATAGCATTCAAACGTGCCGGCAGGGACCGTTACCGACTCAACGGCTTCGACTTCCACAGACCAGTCGAAATCCTCCTCCCCTCCGATACCGTTGTCCTGGTGCTCGTGATAGGTCCATGTTTTCCCTAACGTGAACGGCTGGCCGTGGCCGGCCGAGTAGTCAGTGCACCACTGGATGCTGTTGACCGTCACAATTCCGGCGTCGATGGAGCTTTCACCATAGATTTTGTCTCTGCTGGCCAAATCCTGCCAGATGAGGACCGGTTCCAGCATGACCACATCGTGGCCCTGGGCGTTGCGATGCGGTGGCGTATCAAAAGTGGTCTCCGTTTTATAGCAATCCACCCCCTCTTTATTCTCCAAAGCGGTTATAGTGGTGGTCCACACCTCGCTCTCTTCGCCGCAAGTGGTGCGGTAAACCCAGGCATCTCCAACGTCCGGGACGAGTGCCTTCGATTGAGTGACCCCTGGTGGTAAGAACAGAGTTACTGTCAGCAGCAATGTTGCGATGAGTGCCGTGATGGCATGGAGTTGAGCAGTTGATCTGCTGGTGCTGCGATATGTATTTATCATTAATCTCCCTCCCCGGACATGAAATTGATTTGCCGTGGTTATTTGCATCTTACCGATATCAGAGACTTAACCTTAATGGCCAAAATGTTATGATGTATTATATTGTTTGATGGCGAAAATGTCAAACTAAACATTTTTATATGAATAATATGTTTAATTATTAAGCTTTCAAGTGGCGGATGGGAAATGTGATAACGATGATAAGGAAAGGCTTACCATATTGTCCATGCAATAAGTAAACCCCTGTATTAATGGATGCAAGCCTTTTCCGTAATAGCGGCGCAATGGGGTTATGGTATTTGCGCCACATTTATGGTTATAGATAAATCATATGCGCCGTAAACTAAATTTTATTTCGGCACATTGATTGGCAAAGGACTGAATGGAAGACATTCCATATAGGGGCCTTTTCAGGTTTTTCCCTCTCAATAGGACACCTCAACCGCTGCGTGGTAAAATTCCCACAATCCGGGGAAGTTGTGAGGGCGATTATGAAAATTGCAGGCCTGTTTTCCTTGCTGGCAGTAGCGATCCTCACGATGCCTTTCCCGCGACTGGTTTGCCATCTACGAATTCCGGGCCGAGGATGAGGATATAATCAGGATGCGGCCCGATGAATGGCTGCCGGTGATAACCGAGCCCTGATGTTGTCAGCGTTCAGTTCTCAGTTGTCAGTTCTCCGCTTCACCCATTTTCTTGTTCCCACGGTCCTCCGTGGGAACAACACGTCCAGGTGCACAATTCAGAAGAACTTCAATTGTCATTCCTGCGGAGGTAGGAATCTAGAGGGGGAGGGAGGAGAATGGATTCCGGGTCGGGGGTCGGAATGACATTCGACTAGTTCCCACGGTTCTCTGTGGGAACTAGAGAAAGCAGCTCTATTGCCTTACGTACTTCAGGTAACAAAATATATGCCATGGACAATTCTCAATTTCGGGGGATGAATCTCTTACCAGCTCGATCTCTATCGCGATTGCTTGATTTTTATCTATTCCCTTGAGATAGTAGGCATTATAACTGCCTGAAGTATTTGAAGCTTCCCCGATATAGCTTCCAAGCTGATCACCGAAATCCCTAATGTCCGGGGTTGCAATGCTGAACTGCTTGCAAACTGATTCCGGATTGAACCCATACATGCAACCTTGAGTCTCAAGCTCGATGGGGGTACCCGGAATTCCACCGGCCGATATTATGGTAACTTTCATAGTTGTCCCGGGTCTTTCCGGTACCTCCGGAGGATAAGGCCTGCATGCGCGGGGTGTCCTGAACGTGATTACTTGATCTACTGCATATATTTCCCCATTGTACGTGATTTTTTCCATCTGCTCAGGGAAATCTGCCGGTAATTCATAACAGCTTATATCATCGCTTTTGCATGATGAGAGAGCATTTCCATTATTTTCAGGTGAAGGAAGGCAACCAGCGAGGACAGTACTTAATAGAAACAATATCACCCATAATGTAAGAGTACATGCTGTATTATTTCTGCCATGTATTGTAATCATTTTGACTACCCCTTAGATTACATGGATTAATCGGCGTTTTCGGGGCATCTTCGTTCGTAAATATCGATGACTAAAGATTTAGTCTTAACTACTGTATCGATGATATCCAGGATTGATTGGGATGAAGGTGTCCAATCATATCCTTTAATGAAAGCGGGAAAACCAGGCCGGTCAGGGTAATCTGTGTTCTGGAGAGGAATATCCACGCTGAAGCCGGATTCGGGTTGGTTACTTTCCAAATCGAGAATAACAGGGCCACCGGTGAAGACGTGTCTGCCGACTTCAGTGAAGAAGCGGGAGGGATCATTGGAACCCACAAGTACCAGTGGATAGTACTTCTGGGGCTCGCTACGGAGCCAGGCAATATCGACAAGATCAACAGCTTCCTTATCAATCCAAAGCTGTATTTCAGTGCTTGCCGCTTTCTGGAACTCGGCGAATGTAGTGGCCACAAGGATTTCCGGGTGTTCCGCTAAGTCTGCGGAGGGTATTTGAGGTGTGCCTTGAATCAGATAGACAGCTATATTTTCGCCGGTATCTGATTCCTCTGGATGATATACGTCTGGGTGATCGTCAACAGGTGACGGAGGGGATTGGGCGTCTAGCTCTGTAGAGTTTGGAGAGGAAGATGAACAGGCGAAAACTAAAAGCAACAGAATTATCAGTATTAGCCAGAAAAATCGATTCATGTATATTTACCTTCTACGGATTAGTCGGCAGGCCTCACCGATAAGATTATGTGAGGCTTGCCGCGAATTCAATATAACCTGTATAACTTAACTCTCTATGGCAGTAAGTTAGTATTTTGGCCAATTAGGCAGAGCATTATCCTCATGTACACCATTACCTATTTGCCAATAGCGTAGAAATGGCAGTCGTCCGAGCCGAAATAAATAATGCCATTCTCACCAATTGCCGGGGAGGCCTTAATTCTTCCTCCTGTCTTGAATAGCCATTTCAGGGAACCATCTTGATTCAAAGCATAGAGATATCCGTCGTCGGAGCCGAAATAAATAATGCCATCCTTATCGATGGCCGGGGATGATTTAATGCTATTCCCTGTCTTGAATCGCCATTTCAGGGAACCATCTTGATTCAAAGCATAGAGGTATCCGCCGTCGGAGCCGAAATAGACTTCTCCATTCCTGCCAATCGCCGGAGACGACTGAACATAGGGACTTGCAGAGTAATCCCATTTCTTTGAGCCATCAGGGTTGAGTGCATTAATTCCACTAGCCTGTGATCCGAAGTAAACTGTGCCATCCTCACCGATGGCTGCGGAAGAACTAACCGGCTCAAGAATGCTAATACCTTCACCAATCTCAAAATCCAACTTTGTTTTTGCTTGGTATTTCCACTTCAGTATTGCCTCATCAGGGCCCGAATATTCGCTACGACCTGTGTGTCGGAGGTCGTGACCAAACATTGGCCAGGATGTGTCCGCTAATCCTGATTTGGCATCAACCATTGGCGTTTGGTTTTCCCCTTCACTCCCACCACCGCAATTTACACATGCGACTGGGACGAAAAGGAACAACAGCACAAACAATGAGTTTATTTTCATGCATCGAATCCTGTAGGGAGTTTACTATCAATCTTGTTGTTGTAAATGTTAATGCAATTTTAAATCAAAAATAACCAATAGCCTATCCGGATGTTAAGGAGAATTCCCGCCAAATTTGACGGGAATTCTCCTCGTATTGGTTCGTTGCCTGTTATGTATATTCACCTACATACGGTATGTCCTTTAGATCATACTTTGCTCCTGTAGAGTAATTAGTCAAGTTCCCTTCCATACAACCATTACAGGGAATAGCTGTTGCCTTGCCTGAAGAGGGATCCAATTCCCAGCATTCTTTGTTTTCAGTAAACCATCCATACCAGCCATAACCAGGAATTGACTGAAGCGCATGGTGTGCAGGGACCTTGCTGGTCCAACCTATGTACCAGTTGTTGGTGTATTCCAAAGTTTCCCACCAGACGCTCGTCTCTTCATGAAGTGCCAACTTACTTCCAGCGCAATTCTGATCATATTTAGTGTAAAAATTACCATTGTCCATGTCCCAGGCTTGAAGGTACCATCCACCAGATGAACTCTTTAAAAGCATATGTCGATAGGTATGTCCTGAGTAATATAAAACACCCGGATAAGTTATCAGCTTATCACTATCAGAATCGGCATATACGACATATCCTGTTGGTTGTTGTCCGGTTTTGGCCATCAATAGTCCGCTTTGAATGTCATCGTTTGCACTTGTGTGACCATTTAATAATAACATTGAGGCCATTTTGTGATTATTGCCAAGCGTAGGGGCCTTGAATCTTACGATTAGACCATTCACTGTATATGTATCCACATCCATGTTTCTAATCATTGAGTATGTACGGGTAAAGTTATCGTCTCCGCCCCGCGAATTTTCAGTCTTCGATGCTTCCATTTCACTAAATCCAGAACTCGTTGGCACATAGCCCCGTTGCTCAACATACTTGCTCCATTCGTCTTGAGTCTCATGTATCCTCCCCCGTATTTCACGCGGAGTCTCATCCTTGAGTGAGTTTCCCGCTAACCCGATGGACCATTCTTTAGGAAGGGATTTAAGAATGGGCACTATCTCTGGTGCAGGAATACCTTTTTTGGTACTGGCAAGGTGAATGATGACCTCTCCTTTGGGGAATGACGGGTCTGTTTCATTTGTGGTGACTGCAATGACAGGGAAGCCCCCGATCCTTTTCGGAATCTGGTATCCATCAATTTTATCTGGCAGAACTATACCGTCAACACCTATTTGGGTGCTCGCATCGTCGTCCAGCGAGATTCCTCCAGCCGCAGCAAAAGCGGCAGGTACCGCCAAAATAATTATTAGTACGATGGTCACCAAGGTTATAAGCCGAGATTTCCGTGTATTCATTTAATTGTTCTCTCCTTTCTTTTTTGAGTTTGTTTTTTACCAAATCCAAGTTAAGCCCCTGGAAATCATCACCTGGAGTGACTTTACCGAGGCACCTTCCGGCTTCTGTCGCTCGAACCTTGCCGGCTGCTATTCCGCTTTATCATCATCTGCCCCTTTTCGATCTTTAAGCTTGTCCCCACGGTCCCCCGTGGGAACAAGTGGGTTTTGCCCTCAGCTAATCCGCTTTATCATCATCATCATCCCCTTTTCGATTTCTCAAATTTTCCTGGAATCGCTTTATCGCCACATAAATCAGGGTTATCAGTCCGCTGAGGAACAGCAAACCGGCGGCGCATGCACTACCTTCGGAACACCCGGAATCAGTGTTCTGCCCGCTGATAAGCGAATAGAGGATTACGGGTAAACCTATAAAGGGAACCGAAATGAGTATCCTGCCGATCACTGTCAGCGAACTCAGCCAGTCAGCAGATGGCTCCACTTTCACCTTGTCCTTGTAATCGTTCTTCTTATCCATAAACTCTCCCCAACGGTGCTGTTCTCCGTTAACTTATCTTCCGTTATTATTATGCCTGGTAATGCCAATTGATGCTAATATTGCTTGCATTGCCCAACTGCAACAACTGATGGGATCACAAATGGAGATGCTTCAAACAAGACGCTATGGATTTAATTGGAGCAATGGCTGACCTGGCCTCATTGAAAACTGCTGTCTGTCACGTCGAATAACTTGGCTAATAGCAGCTCTGGATCAGAGAATTGAGCACTTACTTTCACCAGTTTTCCCTCTCTAAGTGCCTCTACATCTCTCCAATCAAAGTTCAGGTAGTCTGCCATTTCTGCACTCATTTCCTCCATGGCTGCTTCAGCAGATATGGAGTCTGCAAATTGGCAGACAGAGGTGAGTGTGACCACAGAGGTATTGTCAAATTCGATACAATACCCTCCATATTCTAGTCCTTCATAATCCCACCAGTTTAGGAACCTTCCTCTGGCGAATTGATAGTACACCGCATTGCTCGGCAGTTGGTTACTTACGGTAACAAAAGCATCATCCTGTAAGAGCGAGCCTTGCTGGCTTTGAATAACATCCAAACAGCGTTTGACTTCCTCATTGTAGCCAAAAATAAGCATATTGTCTTTTATAAATAACCAGATTTGCAAGTCCTTCCATACCCAGACAGTAAACCCTTTATAATCGGATTGCCTTAAGTCGTATCCGGAAACAAGCGACTCCATAACCGTTGACTGCTCAAAACTACCTTCGATTAGTTGTGTCATACCAGTTTCTCCTGTAAACCACATTGTGGATATGTCATCATCACAATCGAGCAATCTGGAGATGTTATTTATCTCCGGATACTGCTGCCGCAATTCTTTATTAGAGCGCAGTGCCTCGGCGTTTATGATCGTATGGTAGTCGAATTCTCGAGGCACCACTTGTTCCAAGGATAATTTCATTTCAGCATCACCGGTCACACTATTTGAAGAAGGACAGCCAATGAGAACAACACCTGATAGAAAGAATGCCAGGCATAACATGAGATTCCGTGCCATTCTGTTAAGTATTCTGAACATTCGCATATTTACCTTTTGTATTGCGGTGGATCATTCTTTCCAGTTGGGATTTGGTTCGCTTCAGAAAACGGTATGAAGGCACCTGTTTGAGTATGTCTCATGTCGTCCATCCCAGAACATGCGGAATTGATGTTAGGAGCCAGGGAGCAGTAAAGAAACCCATAATCGCACTCAGAGCGATTGTCTGTTTCAATTCCATTTTTAGAAGCGAAAAGGCTAGGGCAAAATTTGCCGCTGTCAGCAGAGCCATAGGTAAGAGCAGTAATAGAAACTGTGATGACATACTCATGGCTGGATCCCATTGAAGGGTATCCCACACATCCTCCCATATTAATTCGAAATAGGCCCAGTCTACCACTGCTCCAATTATCGTGATCACCAGACTGTAAACGAGCCTTTTAGTCCTTGTGACTATTACAACACTTGTATGGAGCGATACTTCTGGCGAATTGATGGCCCGAGGTGTTTTTTTCAACAGGCATGATAGGGAAAAGCTAAGAACTGCAAAGTTCCAGAGGAAATCCAGAAAAATCCCCAAAGGAATCCCCAGTAATGGCACTATAAGCAGCCCGAAGCCTGCATCATGGATTGTGGTTGTCTTTTGTATTTGCCTCATCTTTGTTTACCTGGGAAGTTTCTGATCAACCCCACGTATCCTCCAGACCCGCGAAGTTACAACTTATTTTAGTTGTTGATATCAATTCCAGCATTCCACAATGCATTGCCTTCTGCATCGAAATGCTGGACACGGACACTGTCCATACGAGAAGAGGTGTTTCCGCAAGCAGCCCTGATGATTGCTCCACCAGCATTGTCACTGATAACCGCTGGAGAGTCTTGATATCTGGTTTCGTTCTCTTCAAATGCCCTTATCCCGTCTTCCCCCCATCCCTTATTACCATTAGCATCTAGTTTCTGTAAGAATAAGGCCCCTTTAGACTTCCCGCCCCGGTCACATGGGACCCAGGCTATAATCGCCCCGCCGTTACCATCACTGGAAATAGCTGCTTTTAACATTTCTTCCCCGGTGACTGATGTTACATTCTGCTTTGACCATAGCATTTGGCCGTCTGGCCCTATCTTCTGGATACACAGGTCGTTTGGTGAATCGGGGATGGATGGATGCCAGTTCATCTGAGTCAAGAAGACTCCGCCGGTTCCATCACTAACTATCTGTGTGATCTCTTCACCTAAATTTACCCCGCCATCTTGCCATAGCTTATTCCCCTTATTCCCGATACGTTGGGCCTTGTAATCGTTCCCACTTGCCCCGATAACGATAATTACTCCCCCCGATTCATCGCCAATGGCATGCGTCAGCGGCTGACTCCTCGGTGCCTCGAAAACAGGAATGTTCCCTGCTTCCCATAAGAATTCTCCTTCCCCATTTACCCGTTGAGCATAAGTTTTATAAATGTATTGTTCGCCGACGGGCTTTACATATGTGCTCCATGCCACGATTACTCCACCAGCCCCATCTTCCACCATGTCATATGTGCCCTTATATTGCTCAACGACCTGATTAGCTACGGTCACTGCTGTTTCCCGAAGTAATGTAGGTGGCTGGATAAGTATGCCATTGTTTTCCCATACATATCCCCCGTCAGGATTTACGCGCTGTAGCCGCAACTGGTGATTTTCAACACCTTTTTCTCCCGATGCGAAATCATCCCAGATGACAAACGCGCCTCCATTACCATCGGTGAGCAACACCGGGAAATCGTTGCCATATCTTTGGGTGATACCTGAGGCAATACCAATCTTGTCCCAGAGTGGTTCGCCAACAGAACTAAGCCTTTGTGTATAGACAGGAATTGGCCCGAAATATCCGGGTATGCTCCTGTCATCGGGAAGGTTTGCCCAGTTATCCCACGTAATGAAGGCGCCACCCATACCATCACTGTGAACGCTAAAACGTCTTGGCTCCATCGAATCGGTACAGATTGCTACTCCTCCCGGTTTCCAGATAGTCTTACCTTCCGTCCCTATTCTTTGGGCATAGAGCATGTCATTTTCATGCCAGACAAGGATGCTCCCTCCGGAGCCGTCACTAATTGATTTTACGGATAAATTGGCAGGGTGTACCAGGGAAGATATCCCTAAAGCTATGGATAAGCCGATTACAATTACCAGAATTGCTATTGTTATAATCCATTTGAAAAAACTGCTTCTGTTCATCGTTTCATCTTCTTTTAATGGATAACCCACCCGCCGAGTTTAATCACTTAGGGTTTAATTCCCCGCGCTTGTGGCGGGTAGTTCATTGATTATCTGACAGCGATCCAGAGGAAAACCGGGGGAAGACTTCAATTAGCCTGCCCCCCGTTCCCCAGTAATTTACCATTATAAGATTAGGCTTTTCACCGCTTACTCAAATAATGTTGAAATCAGATACCAACGATAGCTACAATGTCATGGAAATTGTTTGGCAATGCACCCCAATTCAAATATTGAATGTCGGCATGTTCCCTTGAATCAGTACAAATAACATATCGGTCCTCTTCATTATAAAGATAGCCTCTTATGGCTCTCCAATGCTCTTCTTCCCAATTGAAACCATAACAAACTAACCCAAGAGGCCATTCATTGTCAATATAGCTTACTACGAAGTTTTGATAATCTGAGCTATCTACGTGCGTAATATGATTGTAACTCCAATAGTCATTAGGATGGTAATTTTCAGCCATCTCTACAAATCCAGGGCCGTAACTTGATGGCCAAACTAGATGACCATTTCCGGGGACCCACCAAGGATCGTAGCACCCCATCGTATCATAAAGGTCGTCGTACATATTATTATCACTGGGTAGGTTTGAAAACCCCTTAACTTCTCTGTAATACCTACCAATTGATACACCCGAAGAGGGCCCACACCAACATCTGCCTGAAGAACAATAGTGCGACATGGCCAATGATTCGTAAACCCATGATAGTTTACCAGCTTGCAGCTCGGAACCACTGGCATCTGGGGCAAGAGAGTCTAGCGAGGGGAGTTTGTTGGTTAGAGATTCTCGCCTGGTTATCTCAAGGTTTATAAGATTCAATGCGAGTTCTTGCTTATCAATCTGGTACACTGCATAAAGGGAGTCGACCCCTAAACATAAGTATTCAATTGGCTTCTCTATATTCGTCAATTTAGATTTGCTTGGGAATGCTTGTTGTAATAATGCTGTGAACTCAACTGGAGTTGGGATTTCCGGAATGTTACCATCGGAAACTTTAATTACAGCGAAATTTGACTTGGTACCCCCAACAAGAATATAGCCTGCAACCCCCTTTTCATTTCTGATAGAAAGAAGATATGCGTTTGGCTGGCCTTCTAAATTGTTGAATGTTATATAGCTTTCAACGATAGCTCCATCCCACTTTTGGCTATCCTCCATTAGGCTTGCTGCCATATCAACAAACGACTGCCCGGCTTGACGAGCTTGGGCCAATTCATTCTGAGTTATTGTATTGCCGTCTTGGGCCACTGCCGTTCCCATTACAACACCAGAAACCACTAGAACCAGAGTCAATACGATTCCCATGACTGTAATATAGCCTTTTCTCATTTATCACTACTCCTTTTATTTTTAGGTGGGTATGCAGTTAACTCAACCACACACTATATATTGTGTTTCTCTCCTACGATTTTATGACGTGGCACAGGAAGACAATCTACTGCTTGCTGCATCAAACGGTAGAAGAGCAAACCGCGAGCTTTGGATGTGCGCCGATTAAATCTGAATGTGAACTCGTCGAGATAGTAGCCAAGATGCGATGGCTGGATCGCGCCCTGATGGATTCCAATCCACCAGCGATCCAAGAGAGATGCAACGCGATGAACACGAGGCATGACAACGTGAGCAGGATCCCCACTTGCGGAGACATTTGCTGCAATGTGACTGTAGCCCAAGGATTCGATGCCTTTATAGCCAGTCCATCCATCGGTCCTGACTTCGGCTTCAGTTTGCACACTGTTCAAAATGAAGCCTTGAAGGCTTGCTGCCGATACATCTGGGATGACGGACATGCGTACTCTTCCTGTTCCAGGCCCTCTAACTTCCGTTGCAATAACTACTATCGACTTTCGCTTAGCACCCCGACCGCGGATTTTGTCGCTAAGACCACCAACATAGGTTTCATCAACTTCAACTGCTCCAGTCAACTGATCTCGTCCGGGGCGTACCATTGCCCGACGCAGTTTATGAAGCCAAATCCAAGCAGTGTTGTAACTGCCGAGACCAAGAACTCTCTGCAAACCAAGAGCACTGACTCCATGCTTCTGACTCGTCACAAACCACATAGCAAGAAACCACACTCGAAGTGGTTTATGAGTTCTATGAAACAAAGTCCCCGCAGTAACGGAAGTTTGCCATTTGCATTCACGACAGAGAAAAAGACCCCGCTCTGTCAAAGGTGGCTTCTCCGTGCCAAATCCACACTTGGGACAAATGAAACCTTCAGGCCATCTCAGTTTCGCAATATAGGCCACGCAATCGCGTTCGCTGTAAAACCATTCATCAAACTCTTGGAAGGTTGCAGGATAATCAATACCGGAAACCGGATGCCTCTGCTCTGCCATGACCATATACTACATCTTGTGGTCGGTTGAGTAAAGTGCATACCCACTTATTTTTAATTTTGAACGTGTCTCCAAATCCAATGTATGCCCTTGGAAATCACCCCCGGGAAATAACTTCAAGAATCTTATTCACGGATTGGAAGCTTGTTTCATGTGTACTATATGTTTTACTGTTTGCTCATATCCTTGGTATTAGGTTTTTATAGGCGTTTTTGCTTATTTCACTATGACGATTAGCAGTGTCCACCCCCTTTAACTTGATTTGATAGGCTGCGCAGCCTTTCCCCCAATTTACTTTTGTCGAGGAAAATCATAAATAATGACTTTTTTCTGCTTTGCATTAGCCAGGGCTCAACTTACGGGACATCATATTATCAATGGGCATGGGCTTACCGTAACGATACGGACTGTTACTGGTTAGTATATATAATGTATGCCTGGGTGTCAACTATACGATTGCTGAAACGGGATTAAAAGGAGGCGGGCACCTCAACTCTTTCACCTTTTATCATGCGAGGGCATTCCATTTAGCAACTGGTTCAAAAGAGCAGCCCAATTTTGCCAAAAATTACAAAATTGCCTCCGAACCTGAACATGTAGTAGAATAGGTTTGTGGTAGTTTGACGGATGGCAGAGATCAGAATCGGGCAGACGACAATCACCGAGACCGAAAAAGGCGGGGTAATCGAATATGCCTGGGACGGGGCCCGGGTCTATCGGATACCGGTGGAAAGCTATCCCGGACACATCACCAATGTCTATTTACTTATCGATGATGAGATAACCCTCATCGATGTAGGGCTCGACGGCAAAAAGCCGAGGGCCGACCTGTCCGGGGGGCTCGAGATCATCAACGGTCAATTCGGGCAGACGGTCGGCTTCGAGGATATCTCGGGTATCGTTATCACCCATGGCCATGCCGACCACTGGGGGATGCTCTCCCATCCGCAGTTGAAAGGCAAAAAGCTGTATATCCACGAGTTCGATACCGAGTTCATGCGGGATTTCAAAACCCGGTACGCTAGTGCCAAATCCCGAATCGAAAACTTCGCCCGCGAGGCGGGATGGCAAATTGAGGCCGATAACATATTTTCCCTGGAGGGCCTCAATGTCGATCTGGCCGATTATGAGCTGGCGGAGCTTCGCGACGGGCAGCAGATAATCAACGGATACGAGGTGTATCACGTTCCCGGCCACAGTCCGGGGCACATCCTGCTCAAGGTTGGGCCCGTCCTTTTCCTGGGGGACCACATCCTTTCCGAGACCACCCCCCACCAGCTTCCCTCCAATATGATCCCGGGATGTGGGCTGCGGCTCTATATCGGCTCCTTGAAGAGGGCTGCCGGTCTGGGTGAGCATCTGGGGCTGCCGGGGCACGAGGATACCATCTATTCGATAAAGGACCGGGTTCAGGAACTGGAGGCCTTTCACGCCAGGCGACTGGAGGATATCCTGGATTTGTGTCATGAGGAGAAGAACCTTTTCCAGATCACCGACGAGTACTACCGGCTTCACTCGGAATACATCAACGGCAAGACGGTCCCCGAGCTGGTAAGGGACGAGCAGATCCTGGCCCTGGAGGAGATACGCTCGCATTTGGAGTATCTGATGGAAGAGGGGAAACTCCAGGAGCATAGAAGGGATGACGGCATCCTGATATACCGCAGCCTTTAGACGCCGAACCGGTGCCGGCCGGGATTTCGAATAAATTTCATTTGACACCTAACCTCAAAATCAAATAAACTTTAGAGGGAAATTCCCATATTAAGGAACCTGAAAAATAAGAGGTGGTGTTTGCAGAAGAGGATGAGCAGAGGTTCCCCAACAACAACAAGGAGAAGAACGGATGACTAACAGCACCAGTAAACAGGAATGGATTCAAAATACGCTTCAGCCCGCCTTAGAAAAAGCGAAAGAACGGGAGGAGCAGTTTATCACCACTTCCGGGATACCCCTGGAAGGGGTCTATACGCCCGATGATATCGCCGGGCTAAATTATAACGAGAGCCTCGGTTACCCGGCGGAGTATCCGTTCACCCGAGGGGTGCAGCCGACCATGTATCGAGGCCGGTTCTGGACCATGCGCCAGTACGCCGGATTCGCCTCGGCGGAGGAATCCAACAAGCGCTACCGGTATCTGCTGGAGCAGGGACAGACCGGGC
Source organism: Dehalococcoidia bacterium (assembly GCA_046498265.1). GTDB lineage: Bacteria > Chloroflexota > Dehalococcoidia > SZUA-161 > SpSt-899 > JBGLNL01. Next base: position 22,729 of record JAWOBB010000064.1, read on the forward strand.
TGAGCATCGCCTTCGATTTGCCCACGCAGATCGGCTACGATTCAGATGACCCCATGGCGGAGGGGGAAGTCGGCAAGGTGGGGGTTCCCATCGACACCCTGGCGGATATCGAAATCCTTTTCGACCAGATTCCCCTGGAGAAGGTCAGTACCTCGATGACCATTAATTCCACGGCTTCCGTTCTGCTGGCGATGTATATCGCCGTTGCCAAAAAGCAGGGTGCCGATATTTCCAAACTGAACGGCACCATTCAGAACGATATCCTCAAGGAATATATCGCCCGTGGGACGCATATCTTCCCGCCCCAGCCTTCCATGCGGCTTATCACCGATATCTTTGCCTACTGCAAGGACAATATACCTCGCTGGAACACCATCAGCATCAGCGGTTACCATATCAGGGAGGCGGGCTCAAGCGCAGCCCAGGAGATCGCCTTCACCCTGGCTGACGGCATCGCCTACGTCGAAGCGGCCATCAAGGCAGGTCTTAGTGTGGACGATTTCGCCGGCCGGCTTTCCTTCTTCTTTGCTTCCAACAACAATCTGCTGGAGGAGGTTGCCAAGTTCCGGGCAGCGCGCAGGCTGTGGGCCAAAATCATGAAGGATCGGTTCGGGGCGAAAAAGGACCGTTCCATGATGCTGCGCTTCCACACCCAGACCTGCGGGCATACCCTGACGGCACAGCAACCCATCAACAATGTGGTGCGGGTGGCCGTCCAGGCGCTGGCGGCGGTCCTGGGGGGGACCCAGTCGCTGCACACCAACTCGTGGGACGAGGCTTATGCCACCCCGAGTGAAGAGGCGGTGACCATCGCCCTGCGTACCCAGCAGATACTGGCCAACGAAAGCGGCGTGGCCGATGTGGTCGATCCCCTGGGCGGCTCCTATCTTATCGAGAAGCTCACCGATGAGCTGGAAACTAAGGCGAGCGATTACATTGCGAAGATTGATGAACTCGGTGGGGCGCTGGCTTCCATCGAGAACGGCTATCAGCAGCGGGAAATCCAGGAGAGCTCCTACTATGTGCAGCAGCGTATCGATGCCGGCAAGAACGTGGTGGTGGGCCTGAACAAGTTCCTCTCCGACACCGCGCCGATAGCGGATATCATCCGGATTGATGCCGCCGAGGCTGCCAAGCAGAAGGATAAACTGGCCAGGGTCAAGGGTGAGCGGGATGCCGGCCAGGTGGAGAAAGCCCTGGCCCGACTGGAGGAAGTGGCCAAAGGCACCGACAACGCTATTCCGGCAATCGTCGAATGTGTTGAAGCCTATGCTTCCATCGGGGAGATCTGCGGGGTGATGAGAAAAGTGTTCGGGGAGCAGAAGGAATTTCTGGTATTTTGAGTTTTCAGTTTTCAGTTATCAGTAATCAGAAAAAGCCCGGAGGCACCGGGCTTTTTCTTTGGGAAAATGCCGGTTGCCCCGCAAATCCATATGCCATACAATAGCTGAAGATGAGTTGAGGAATTCCCCGATGCGTGCCGTAGTGTTCGATGGCAAACCCGGTTTTGTCCCCGATTATCCTGTCCCTGAGGTCCCGGAAGGCTGGGCCCGAATTCGGGTACACCTGGCCGGCATCTGCCGGACCGACCTGGAAATACTCAAGGGATACATGGGGTTCAGCGGGATACTGGGCCATGAGTTCGTGGGCACCGTCGATTCCTGTGCCGATGATACCTGGATTGGCAAACGGGTGGTCGGCGAGATCAACGTGGCCTGCGGCAAGTGCTGGTTGTGCGATGTCGGGCTGGGGAGGCACTGCCCCTACCGGAGCACCCTGGGGATTCTTGATTTGAACGGCTGCCTGGCCGATTACTGCATCCTGCCGATTACCAACCTTCGGGAGGTACCTGATAAGATTGCTGATGAGCGGGCGGTTTTCACCGAGCCGATCTCTGCAGCCTGCGAGATACTGGAACAGCTCAAACCGGAGCGCTGGAAGCGGGCCATTGTCCTCGGCGACGGCAAGCTGGGGATACTGTGCGCCTGGGTTCTGGTGACGGAGGTTTCCGATGTGACTCTTGTCGGCCATCATCCTGAAAAGCTCAAGGCAGCCGAATGGCGGCATCTGAAGACAGCCCGCAGCTTAGAAGAGATTGAACAGGGGACGGATATCGTGGTGGAGGCCACCGGCTCGGCCGACGGCATCAATCAGGCGCTGGCACTCTGTGCTCCGAGGGGAACCGTGGTTTTGAAATCGACTGTCGCTGAGGAAGGGGGGATCGACCTCACCTCGCTGGTGATAAACGAGCAAACGATTGTCGGTTCCCGCTGCGGGCGGTTCAAGGACGGATTGAAAATGCTCGAATCTTACCCCGACATGCCCCTTCAGAGATTGATTACTGCGCGTTACCCTATCGGGGAGGCAATCGCCGCCTTCGAGCGGGCTGGCAGGCCGGATGCGCTGAAGGTTCTGGTTGATATGAGGTAAAGATGAACATCAAGCCAATCGAGTTCAGAGACGGTAAGATAATCCTGCTGGACCAGACCCGTCTTCCCTGGGAAGAGATTTACCTGGAAATAGTGGATGTTCCCGGCATCTGCGAGGCGATAAAGTCCCTTCGGATTCGCGGGGCTCCCGCCATCGGTGTGGCGGCGGCCTTCGGAATGGCCCTGGGTGCTCAGTTCATCAAAGCAGCCTCGAAGGAGGAGTTCCTGTCTGAACTAGGGAGGAATTCCGACGCCCTCGCTGCCACCCGTCCCACGGCGGTACATCTGTTCTGGGCCCTGGAGCGAATGAACAGGGCTGCTCAAAGCGGGACGGACGTTCAGGCAATCAAATCGAGGCTGATTGACGAGGCCAAATCGATCGAGAGGGAGACGGCGGAAGATGACCGGAGAATGAGCCTGAATGGGGCTGTGTTGGTCGAGGACGGTTTTACCATTCTCACCCACTGCAATGCCGGGGCGCTGGCCACCGCGGGATACGGCTCGGCGCTGGGGATGATCGGGGCGGCCGCCGAGCAGGGGAAGAATATCGAGGTCTTTGCCGATGAGACCCGCCCTCTCCTTCAGGGGGCGCGGCTGACAACCTGGGAGCTGATGCGGGCTGGCATCCCTGTGACGCTTATTACCGATAACATGGCCGGGCATTTCATGAAATCGGGCAGGATCGATTGTGTGGTGGTGGGGGCCGACCGCATTGCCGCCAACGGGGATGTGGCCAACAAGATCGGCACCTACGGGGTTGCCGTGCTGGCCCGCGAAAATAATATTCCCTTCTATGTGACCGCCTCGATGAGCACCATCGATTTTTCTATTCAGTCGGGGGATGAGATCCCCATCGAGGAAAGGGCCTCTGAGGAGGTTACTCATCCCTACGGTTTACAGATTGCCCCGCAAGGGGTCCGGGTTGCCAATCCCGCCTTCGACGTTACGCCGTATCGGTATGTGTCTGCTATAATTACCGAAGAGGGTATAGCTCGAGAGCCCTTTACGGAAAACCTCGGGGCAATGCGAAAGGAGATTTGAATGGCTGAAGCTAAGATCGGGGTTATCGGCGGCACGGGACTCTATGAGATTGCAGACATGACCAATCTGGAAGAGGTCAATATCAGCACGCCGTTCGGCGAGCCCAGCGATTCGATTACGGTCGGGACCCTGGAAGGGACGAACATAGCCTTCCTGCCCCGGCACGGGCGGGGGCATCGGTTTTCGCCCCACGAGATACCGGCCCGGGCTAATATTTATGCCCTCAAGTCGCTCGGTGTGGAATGGATTATTGCCATCAATTCCTGCGGCAGTTTCAAGGAGGAGCTGAAGCCCAGGGACCTGGTTGTCCCCGATCAGGTGATCGACCGCACCAGGGGTCGGGTGAATACCTTTTTCGGCAATGGAATAGTAGTGCACCTTCCTTTTGCCGAGCCCTTCTGCCCGACGCTGGGCCAGATTCTCTACCAGGCGGCGCGCGATGCCGGGGCTACGGCTCACCGGGGAGGTACCTTCATTGCCATGGAAGGGCCGCAATTCTCTACCAAGGCGGAATCGAGGCTATACAAATCGTGGGGGGCTGACATCGTCGGGATGACGATTTTACCGGAGGCGAAGCTGGCCCGGGAGGCTGAGATATGTTATGCCACCTTGGCCTGCGTCACCGATTACGATTCCTGGCACGATGATTTGGGCCAGGTTCGCATCGAGGAGATAATCGAGATACTCAACCAGAATATGGACCGGGCTCGCAATATCATCCGGCTGGCGGCAGCCAACATTCCGCCGAAGAGATTCTGCCCCTGTGTCAATGCCCTGGAAAATGCCATAGTCACCTCCCCGGAAGCCATCCCAGAGCAGGTGAAGAAGGACCTCGACTTGTTAATCGGCAAATACATCAGTTAAGGCAGGTGCAATTGGACCGCAAGGACTTTAAACCGAAAGGACTCCCTACAGCCATCGGAAGCATGCCCCATACCGACCCGGTTGAGGCATGTAATATAACTCTGGAGAATTTACCCGAGATCCCGGTCTGGCCGCAGCTTCCCAATCGTACTTTCCTGGAGAACATGTACGTCCAGTACAGCGAAGGGTTCCCGGGTGTGGTAATCGAGGATGAGCGCATCTACATCGATCGCTCGGTCGATCTCTCCCCAGGGATGGAAAAGCTCTACTCTTCATATATCGCCAACGATATCGACGGGTATGCCATCAGCCCCGATTATGCCGCGGGATTCTATGAGTTCGTCTCCCGGAAGTTCGAGGGGGTGGTGGCGGTGAAGGGTCAGGTGACCGGCCCCATCAGTTTTGGCCTGGTGGTTACCGACCAGAATCGCAGACCCACGCTTTACGACGAGATCCTGGCCGACGCCATCGCCCGCCATTTGAGAATGAAGGCCGCCTGGATGGAGAGGGAGCTGGCGAAGCTCTCGGCCGAGACCATCATGTTCCTCGATGAGCCCTATCTGGCCTCGCTGGGGTCGGCTTTCGTGGCGCTGGACAGCGATACGGTTATCAAGCTGGTCAACGAGGCGCTGGATGGGCTTGGGGGGCTCAAGGGCATGCACTGCTGCGGCAATACCGACTGGTCGGTGCTGATGGCCACCGACATCGATATCCTCAATTTCGATGCCTATAACTACGGCGAGACGCTGGCGCTTTTCCCGGCGGAGGTCAAAGCCTTCCTGGAGGGGGGAGGGGTGCTGGCCTGGGGGATCGTGCCCAGCGAAGAGGAGGCCCTGCCCGCCGAGACAGTTCAAAGTTTGCTGAAGCGGATGCAGGATTTGATGGATTCGCTGGTGGGTAAGGGCATCGATCGGGATATGCTTCTGGAAAAGTGCCTGATTACCCCCTCGTGTGGCACGGGGTCTATCTCGCCGGCCATGTCGGCAAGGGCGCTTGAGCTGACGGCGGAGATCTCAAGGGAATTTCGGAGCCTGCATAACTTTCAATGACGGATAGGATGGAACTGGAAATAATCGGCATCGGCTCGGCCTTAGTTGACATAACAGTGCAGGTCGACGATGCTTTCCTCCGGGCGGAGGAGTTGCCGAAGGGGGGGATGACCCTGGTCGAAGCCGGCCGGTCAAAGGAATTACTGAAAGAGCTCGAGGATTTTCCTCGGGAGTTCTCCCCCGGCGGGGCGACGGCCAATATAATGGCTTCCTTCGCCCATTGCGGCGGCAAATCCGGATTCATAGGAAAGGTGGGCAAGGATGAGCTGGGCGATTACTTTGCCCAGCAGACCCGGAAGGCGGGGGTGGAATTCGTCAAGCTCACTTCGGAGGGGGAAGCAACGGGAATCGGGCTGACGCTGATTACCCCGGACGGGCAGCGTACCTTCGCCACCCATCTGGGGGCAGCGGTGGAGTTGAACCAGGCTGAAATTACGCCCGAGTTGCTCAACCGTGCTCCCATCGTTCATGTGGAAGCTTATCTGGTTTTCAATCGGGTTCTGATTGATCATATTCTCGATACGGCCAAGGTAAACGGACAGAAGATTTCCATGGACCTGTCTTCCTTCGGGGTGGTGCAGGAAAATCTGGAATATCTGCAGGAAAAGGCAAGGACCCATCTGGATATCATCTTTGCCAATGAGGATGAGTCGCTGGCGTTCACCGGGCGGTCGCCGAAGGAATCGCTGGTTCGAATCGGAGAGGTTTGCGAGGTAGCGGTGGTTAAGGAGGGGGAGGCGGGTTCGCATATCAGCGGAAGAGGGGAGACGCATTACTTTCCCGCCGAGGTGATTGAAGTGGTGGATACCAACGGAGCCGGCGATGCCTACGCCGGCGGGGTTCTCTACGGGTTGAGCCGCGGGTTCCCGGTTTCGGCCTGGGGCAGCATCGGGACGCGCGCCGGCGCACTGGCGGTCAATCAGCGGGGGGCCCGCCTGACGGCGGAGAATGCCCGCATTCTGGGTGAGTTTGCTTCGAAGAATACCAAATGAAAATCGACCTCCACATCCATACTAGAACCGGTTCGGACGGCAATCTGCCCATCGAAGCTGTCTTCGAGGAGGCGAAAAAGCGCGGTATCGAGCTGATTTCCATCACCGACCACGACTCCATCGAGTGCCAGCAACAGGCAATTGACCTTGCCCGGCAATTCGGCATTAAATATGTCACCGGCGTTGAACTGAACGTCACCTTCGAATATCCGGGGGGCAAACCCCTCTCACTGGATTTCCTCGGCTACCGGTTCGACCATAAGAATCGGGAGCTGAACGAAAAGCTTCAGCTTATCCGCCAACACCGGGAGATCCGGGCACAGCAGATTCTGCAGAATATCAACATTGAGTTCGAAAAAGAGGGCATTGAGCCTTTGACGGAAAAGGACATGGCGGCCATACAGGCGAGCGTCGATGGCGCCTTCGGGCGGCCTCACATAGCCGATTACCTCATCAAAAAAGGGATCGTGGCAAACAGGCAGGAGGCCTTCGATAAATACCTGGTCAAGTGCGATGTTCCCAAGTATCCGCTTTCGCTATCTGAGGCTTCTCGCTTGATCAGGGGTGCCGGGGGAATACTGGTTCATGCCCACCCCAGCGACCCCAATGGGACTTCCTTGGCCAAGGCATCCGGAGACTTGAATGAGCAGACCAGGATAATCGAGGAGCACATGCTTGACTACCTCGACGGCATCGAATGCTGGCATAGCCGGCACGACGCTGTGGCGATAGACCATTACGTGGCCTTCGCTCAACGACACGGGCTCATCATGACCGGCGGCAGTGACTGCCATCAAAAGCCAATCATAATGGGCAGCGTGCCCGTTCCCGACAGCGTCGCCGACTTATTTCTGGGCGGGATGACATGAGCCTCAAATTGAGCCGCAAACACCAGATAACACCGCCGGGAGAAGAAATGCGGTTACCCGAAGTGCGCAAGCTCACCAACCGGGCCGAGATCCTCTCATATTTGGAGCCGCGGAGGACTTATGCGGTTTCGGCCCTGGCCCATCTCGATCCCAAATTCCCGGAGATTACCAGATGGCATGTGGCTACTCAGGATGGACGCTCCGCACTCTCTCTGGTTACCAGGGGACTGTTTCCCACTTACATGTTTACCATGGGAGATCCTGAGATTCTGGGGTTTTTGCTGGATTCCACAGGTATCCCCGGCAGGGCCTTCATTACCTGCGAACCGGAGCATATGGCAGTAATCAGGGATTTCTATCAATTCGAGTGGCATTTGTTGATGAAGCGAATGGTGGTCGGGCGCGATGAATTTACCCCCGTCGAGGAGAAAGCCGAGCGGCTGAAACCCGAGCACGTTGGGGAGGTGAATCGGGTTTATTCCCTGGCGGGCAGCGGCAATTTCACGGCCGGCCAGATAAGACGGGGGGAGTTCTATGGTATCTGGCGCGATGAGCAGCTGGTGGCTGTGGCGGGGACGCACCTGATCGCTCCTTCCTATGACATCGCCTATGTGGGCAATGTGATGACCCATCCGGCTTACCGGAACCAGGGGCTGGCTTCCATTTGTGTAAGCTCGGTTACCGCCAGGTTGCTTCAGCAGTGCCGGGAAGTGGTTCTCAATGTAGAATCCTACAACCTTCCGGCTGTACGTACCTACATAGGACTGGGATACCGGGATCATTGCCAGATCGTTGAAGGCTTGATTCACCGTAAAAGCGCTGTAGGTGCTATAATAAGCAACATGTGTCGCAAAATTGGACTGATGCCAAAATATGAAGAAAGGATGGAACCGGATGGCCAGAGCACAAAATTATGATGTAAAGGACATGTCACTGGCTGAGGCAGGGCAGGCCAGTATTGAGTGGGCATCGAAGGAAATGCCGGTACTGAGACTGATTAAGGAGAGATTTGCCGGGGAGAAGCCGTTGCAGGGAATCCGCATTTCCGGATGTCTGCATATCACCACGGAGACGGCCAACCTGGCTTTGGCTTTGAAAGAGGGGGGTGCTGAGGTATCGCTGTGTGCTTCCAACCCTCTCAGCACCCAGGATGATGCGGCCGCAGGCCTGGTGGAGGCGGGGATTCCCGTTTTTGCCATAAAGGGCGAGGATGATGAGGTCTATTATCAGCATATCCATGCCAACCTGGATCGGAAGCCGAATATGACCATGGATGACGGCTGTGACCTGGTGGCTACTGTTCACAAAGACCGTACCGAATGCCTGGAGGACATCATCGGGGGAACCGAGGAGACGACCACCGGCGTGATAAGGTTGCGCAGCCTGGAGAAGCAGAACAAACTGATGTACCCCATCGTGGCTGTCAACGATGCGGATACCAAACACTTTTTCGATAACCGGTACGGAACAGGCCAGAGCACCATCGACGGTATCACCAGGGCCACCAATGTCCTCTGGGCGGGCAAGAAGGTGGTGGTTACCGGATACGGCTGGTGCGGGCGGGGGATTGCCATGCGGGCGCGGGGACTGGGAGCTCATGTCATCATAACCGAGGTGGATTCGATTCGGGCGCTGGAAGCCGTCATGGACGGCTATGAGGTCATGCCCCTGATGAAGGCAGCCTCAATCGGTGATATATTTGTTTCGGTCACCGGCGACAAGCATTGCCTGGATAAACATCACTTCGAGGCCATGAAGGACGGGGCGTTTCTGGCCAACAGCGGTCACTTCAATGTGGAGATAAACATTCCCGGGCTGGAGAGCATGGCGAAGGAGAAAAAGGTCCCCCGGCCGTTTGTGGAAGAGTATGTGATGGGTGACGGGCGCAGCCTGTTTTTGCTGGGCGAGGGGCGGCTGATAAACCTGGCCGCGGCCGAGGGACACCCGGCCAGCGTGATGGATATGAGCTTTGCCAATCAGGCCCTTTGCGCCGAATACATGGTCAACAATGCCAAGTCGCTGGAGCGCAAGGTGTACGGCGTGCCCGTGGAGATCGACCATGAAATCGGCCGGCTGAAGCTTGAGGCGATGGGCATTGAGATCGACATCCTCACCGCCGAGCAGGAAGAATACCTGGCCAGCTGGGAAAGCGGAACTTAGGGACTTAATTTACATAAAAGCAGCTTTTGGTGAAGGGATGTAATCAGGGGGAATTTATCATCATTGGTGTAGTTATATAAATAATCAACTTATGGATTCCGATCTGTTCAGATGCATATTTAAACCGCGTTCCGTAGCGGTTATCGGTGCTTCCAATACCTTCGGCAAATGGGGATTCAACATCTTCAACCGGGTGATGGCCTCGGGCGACGGGCGAGCCGTTTACCCCGTTAACACCGAATCCTCCGAAGTGCTGGGGGTTTGCTCTTATGAAAGCATCATCGATGTGCCCGAGCCGGTCGAACTGGCGGTAATTACCGTTCCCCCCAGGTTTGTTCCCGATATCGTTCACGATTGTGCTCGGAAGGGCGTGAGGGTGGCGGAGATCATCACCGCCGGCTTCGGGGAAGCCGGGGAAGAGGGAGCGGAGGTGGAACGCAGGATGGTCGAAACGGCGAAGGAGAGCGGGATGTGCCTGGTGGGACCGAATTCGATGGGCCATCTTGATGCCAATAGTGATTTCTATACTTCCCCCTGGATAACCGGTGTCGAAAGAGGTGGGGTGGGCCTCATATCACAGAGCGGGAACTTTGGCATTAATGTCATCCGTACCGGCATGGCCAGGGGGATCGGTTTTTCCAAATTCATCAGCAGCGGGAATGAGGCCGATTTGAAGTTCGAGGATTACCTGGAACAATTCGGTGATGACGATGATACCAAAGTAATTATAGCCTATCTGGAAGGCTTGAGGCAGGGGCGCCGGTTTCTGGAGATGGCCGGGGAGATATCGAAGCGCAAGCCGATAGTGATTCTGAAAGCCGGCAGGACGGGGGCAGGTGCTAAAGCGGCCCATTCGCATACGGCTACGCTTGCCGGTGAAGACCGGGTATACGACACAGCTTTCCGCCAGACCGGGGTCATCAGGGTGGAGGGGATCGATGAGCTGATCGATACGGCGGGGGCGCTGCTTCGCCAGCCGGTTCCCAGAGGGAAAAGGGTTGGGATCCTCACTGGGGGAGGGGGGCCGGGGGTCATCGCCGCTGATGCCTGCTCGCGCCTGGGACTCGAGATAGCGGATATTTCCCCATCCACCATCGAAAAACTGAATGCCATCCTGCCCCCGCGCTGGCCTCAGGCCAATCCGGTCGACATGGTGGGGGAGACCACCCTCACTTATCCCTGCCTGCTGGAACTGATCGAAGATGAAAACGTCGATGCGGTGTTGTCGCTGGCGGTAGGATTCGCCGATGCCATCCGCACCATCGTCATGGATTATGTCCATTCCGATATTTATGATGAGGTTGACCGGTTTATCGATTCCGAGTCGGCAAGGGAACTGGCCCAATTGAAGCAGGTGATCGGGCGCATGGATGCCCTGGGCAAGCCGGTATTATTCTGCCCGCCTACGGGGATCGAGGAGCTCTCCACAATTGTTCACCTTCGGGAAAACAGAATAATTACTTATTTGAGCGTGGAGCGGGCCGCTGTGGCCCTGGCTCACCTGGCTGATTACGGGGAATATTTGAGGGCGTCACGATTAAATGGGGCCGCCGGTTAGTGTTCAGGAATCGGAAAAAGTGGTATGATTTGATTTGAAAATCGTCCACGGGGAGGTTGTTATGGAAGAGATTCTCAAGATACTCGAAGAGGATGCCCGGACGACTGCCGAGCAGATTGCCACCATGACGGGCAGGGACGTTGATGAGGTGAAGGAATCCATCCGTCAGGCGGAGAACGACCGCATTATTGCCAAATACAAGACGATGGTCAACTGGGAGAAGATGGGGCGGGAGGAGGTCTGGGCTCTCATCGAAGTCAGGCTGCAGCCGCAGCGTGAGGTAGGATTCGATTCCGTAGCCGAGCGGATTTATCGTTTTCCTGAAGTGAGGTCAGCTTACCTGGTTTCCGGTGGGTATGATCTCGCCGTGCTGGTAACAGGTAAAACAATTCAGGAGGTAGCCGGCTTCGTATCCCGCAAGCTGGCCACCCTGGAGCAGGTGCAGGGAACGGTAACCCATTTTTTGCTCAAGCGTTATAAGGAAGACGGGGAGATACTGGAAGGTGGGGAAAAGCCCAAAAGACAGCCGATAACCCTTTGAGTTCAGAAAAGGAATGACCTCCAAGATTTAACCGGTACGTTTACTCATATGAAAAACCCCCGCTTTTAAGCGGGGGTTTTTTTGGTCAGTAGACTCGTTTTTGTTTAATCGGCTATGCTGACGAAGACCGGGGCGAACAGGAGCGAGATCATGCTCATCAGCTTGATGAGAATGTTCAGCGAAGGCCCGGAGGTATCCTTGAACGGGTCGCCCACGGTATCGCCGACCACGGCGGCTTTGTGACAATCCGAACCTTTACCCCCGAGGTTCCCCTGTTCGATCCATTTCTTGGCATTATCCCAGGTGCCGCCGGCGTTGGCCATGGTAACCGCCATCAGGTATCCGCAGGCTATAGCCCCAACGAGCAGCCCGGCCAGGGCTTCCGGCCCGAGGAAGGGCACAATGCCCACCACAATTGGAACTATCACTGCCAGCAAACCCGGCAGTATCATTGCCTTGAGACCGGTCTTGGTGGTTATATCCACGCACTTGGTGTGGTCTGGCTTGACACCTTCCTTCCCTTCCAGGAGTCCCGGTATCTCCCGCCACTGGCGGCGAACCTCGTTGACCACGCCCATGGCTGCTGAGCTTACCGCTTCCATGGTCAGCGCGCTGAACAGGAAAACGAGGCCGGCTCCAATCAATATCCCCACGATAAGTTCCGGATGATCCAGGCTGACCTCCAGCCCGTTGCCGTTGTTATAACCTTCCACCTTAAGTTTCTGGCCGAAAGCAGCGGTGAGTCCCAGGGCGGTCAGCGCCGCCGAACCAATTGCAAATCCCTTGCCGGTGGCGGCGGTGGTGTTACCAAGTGAATCAAGGGCATCGGTCTTAGTTCGCACCTCAGGGGGAAGCTTGGCCTGCTCGGCGATTCCCCCGGCGTTATCGGCCACCGGCCCGTACGCATCGGTAGCCAGAGTGATTCCCAGTGTGGAAAGCATGCCCACGGCAGTAATGGCCACGCCGTAGAGATCGGCCAGTTCGTAGGCAACCAGGACCGCAATGACCACCAGCAGCACCGGGGCCAGAGTGCTCAACATTCCATTTGAGAAACCTTTAATAATGAGGGTACCGGTTCCCGTCTCAGATGCTTCGGCCACTTTCCGGGTGGGCTTGTAAACATCGGCAGTGTAGTATTCGATGCTGTATCCGATCAGTACCCCGGCAATCAGTCCGGCGACGATTGATATCCAGATATCCAGGCCGCTGACTTTGTCGGCCACTACTCCGTCGACATCGAGCAGCCAGATTGCCAGATAGGAAAATCCGGCCACCAGTATCGAGGCCCCGTAGGTGCCTTTTCGTAGCGCCATCAGTAATGATTCGAGCTTAAGCTGCTCTCCGACGCGGACCAGGAAGGTACCCGCAATTGAGCAAAGTATGCCGACACCGGCGATGATGAAAGGCAGCAGGGCCAGGTCGTGATCGTACGCCACGGCAGCCGTGGTCAGAGCTACAGCCATGGTGGCAATAATAGCACCGGCATAAGATTCGAATAAATCGGCGCCCATACCGGCGATATCGCCCACGTTGTCGCCGACGTTATCGGCAATCACGCCCGGGTTCCTGGGGTCGTCTTCCGGGATTCCGGCTTCGACTTTACCAACCAGGTCGGAGCCGACATCAGCGCCCTTAGTATAAATTCCGCCACCCACCCTGGCGAACAGGGCGATGGATGAAGCCCCGAATCCGAATCCGACCAGTATGTCCACGATATCCCAGGAGTTATCGGTCATATGGTCTCCCCATATTATGTAAATGATACTCAAACCAACGAGTGCCAGCGAAACAACTGTCAGTCCCATGACGGCACCGCTCTTAAAAGCTGTACGAAGTCCGTGATTAAGGCTCTTTTGTACTGTGGTAACTGTCCGGCAGTTAGCTTTAGTTCCGATCCTCATCCCAATGTAACCGGCAGCCACCGAGCAAATAGTACCGATCAGATAAGCAACCGCAACCAGCCAGTGGGGTTCAAGCACCACTCCAATGATTATAAAAACTATTATCACGAAAGCGGCCAGGGTCTTGTATTCGCGATACAAAAAAGCAATGGCGCCTTCCTCAATGCGTGAGGATATCTCGGAGACCTCTTCCGAGCCCCTTGGTTCTGAGATCAGTCTGGTGACCAGATAGGCAGCGAAAAGCAACCCCAGGACACCTGCTATCAAAGCGTAATATATGAGATCCAAAGCTCAACCCTCCTTTTCTTTAATTTGCTGAAAAAACATATATTACAAACATTAACCCCCCGAAACTTTTATGATTTGCTCCGAGAGGTCAACGGTTAGATTTCAGACCTGCTTTTCTCAGTATAACAGAACCGGTTGGTCTCTACAAAGCTGTTGTGGGCGCTTGGGCCGGGAACAGCAGTTTTCAAGCCAGGTATGAACCGATAAACCTGGAAGTTGCTATCACTCGGGGCTGCTCAGTTCGCTGTTGAACTTTTCCAGTTTTGCCTCCAGCTCCCTTTGCCTCAAGGAAAGGGTCAGGTCGCCGCGGCTCCTTTCCAGGACCCCCCTGACCATATCGGTGGTGCGTCGCAATCCCCCGGTGAGGGCATCGGGGAAATCGATGGTTACCAGCATGCTGTAGATATCGTCCATCATGCCCAGGATGTTCTCGCACAAGTCCAGTTCCCCTTTCCGCATCCTGTCGAGGAGGTGCCGGCGCAGTTCGCCTGCCGCTTCGCCGAGCCCGTTCAGATAAGCCGAATAGACAACTCCCAGCGAATCGGGCTCGGGGACAGGCTGTCCGGAGATGAGCGCCAGCGTAGCCCGGGCTTCGGCGTATTCCTTGTGGGAATCGAGGACGAACCCGGTGTATTGCAGATCATCGTAGGTGGCGATGGCCTGACTTACCTCATCGAGAATCGATTTGGCTTCATCCGCCAGTGATTTTGCCGTCTCGAACTCGCCGCGATGCGCTGCCCTGATGGAGGTGGAGCATTTGTAAATTGCTTCCCGGGACGATTTTATAGCCTTGTCCCTCGCCTCATGCTTGGCGGAGAAACTGTTCCTTATTTGTTCTCCTATTCGATCAAGATCCGATGATAAATCTGTCAAGTTTCACCTCACAAGTTTTATTCAAAGTGATTCTTTTACTAGTAAACCGGCAACTAAATATGATATGTCATTCCCGCCCCCCGAGCCGGAATCCACTTCCCATAACTGATCTAGATTCCCGCCTTGGCGGGAATGACATAAGAAGGCTTTTCTGGGTTCTTACCAAAGTTTATCCCGTACTTGACACGGAGGGGGAATGCCATTGATGGATAAGTTTGTTGTCCATTTAACTGCCGGATTGGTAATTGAACTGCTCGGCCAGAAACCTGGTGGCAGCCTCGATATCCTCTCTGTTGAGCACAGAATCGATGACTGCAATGCAGTCGGCACCCTGCTCGATCACTTCCCTGGCATTGCCCTCGTTAATCCCCCCGATGGCCACTATCGGCAATGAACCAGCATTTCTAATTTCCCCCAGTCTCTGAAGCCCGATTACCTCGACATCCGGCTTGGTGGGTGAAGGATAAACGGAGCCCACTCCCAGGTAGTCAGCCCCCTCCGCTTGAGCCTCCAGGGCCTGTTTGGCGGTGCGCACCGTGCGTCCGATGATCTTGTCATAAGAGAGCATCTGCCTGGCGGCGGGAACCGGTAGGTCCTGGTTGCCGAGATGCACGCCATCGGCATCGCAGGCCAGGACTATATCGACGTTGTCGTTGATGATCAAAATAATCCCCGCCTCGGTGCAAATGCGCCTTAATTCTTCGGCCAGTTCGAGAAGGTCCTTTTTGTTTTGCCCCTTACCGCGTAACTGAACAACTTTTGTGCCGCCCTCAATTACCCGGCGGGCGATATCGGGCACACGCTCTGATGGGAACCTTTCGCTATCGATAATAACATAGACACCGGCAAGCTTTTCCAGCTTATCCTGCCGTGACAGCGTTAGAGTAAGTTTCCTTTCTATTTCGTAAAGGGTGAACCTGGCCTGCTCGAAATTGCGTTCGTTTATTTGGGAAGGTGCTTCGGGCAGCCGGGCAAACTCATCCAGCACCCGCAGGGCTTCCTGGGTGCGCCTGGCATTGGCGGTGACCAGGTCGGTGAGATGCTTTCTTTCCGTTCCCTCAACGGCAGAGTCCCTGCCCACATCGCCCTCGGAATCACGTGCCTCCAGCAGCTGATTCTTGAATTCCGGGTCCGTTTCACAGAGCTCGTGGCGCATGCGTTTGAGGGTTTCGGTGGTTTGGATATCCCCCAGGATGAAGCGCGAGATTTCTTCCAGGACGCGGAGTCCCTCGCCGAGGCGATCCAGATTGGCATCAATCAGACGCAGCATCTGAAAATAAGGCCTATATTTCATTGACGTTGGGCTGAAGGTCCTTGACGGCCCCCGGCATCTCACCCTCCCGGGCTCCGTCTATCATGTCCCGAATCTGGGAAGGCACCTCCATGCCCATGCTTTCGAATTTATCTTCCGTCCACCTGCCGATATTTCGGGGATCGTTGTAATAGCCGGGGTCGCTGGGGTTAGAGTAAGCTGCGTGGACATCGCTTATCGATTTACTGATGCCGAAGCTGGTTACCAGGCGGGCCAGTTTCCTGCTGCCGCAGGCCGGGCAACGGGCATCTACCGGGGAGGAAACGGTTCTCACGAAGATGCTGGTTTTGGTATTGCATTTATTGCAACGGAACTCATAAATGGGCATTTTCAGTCCTCTTCTCCCCCGGAGGGAGCCCCGCTGTCATTGTTCAGACCCAGCGCCGACTGGGCATCGGTGACCACACTCTCGTAGGATTCACCGGCCTCCAGCCGTTCCTGGAATCCCTCGTATTCCGGGGCGATTTCATCCCCGGTAGCCTGCATCATCTTTTTGTTCCACTGGGCCAGTGCCCGCGGGTCACTGGCCTCCAGCCCCTTCACCAGTTGGCGGTCGCCCAGGATTTCCTCGTAGAAATCCTTACGATAATACGTTTCACCCTTTCCCATTCGGAACGTTGAGAACAATCGAGTGAGGTCAGTGCTCCCGCATTGCGGGCATTTGGTGGAAGGATCGGGTTCAAACCCCCGACTGAAGATAGAGACCTTCCGTTTACAATTTGAGCATCGATATTCGTAAATCGGCATCGCTTTTCACCTTATTTGACACTTTGATTTTATCAGATAGGGAATATCAGAACAAACAAAGCCCCCCGATAATACACCCCTTTTTTAAGGCTGGTCAATCGGCCACCGCATTTTTGATGATCTCGATACGGGATATCTTGTCCCTTTCCCCCATTTCCACGGCCACCACATCGATCCGCCAGAACTGGGCTGTCCCCTGGTGCTGCTGCATGTAATATTCAGCCAGTTTAATCAGCTTTGCCTGCTTGGCGGAATTGACCGATTCCTCCGGTGTGCCGTATTCGAGGTTGTGCTTGGTGCGTACCTCGGCAAAGACGATGGTATCTTTATCCCGGGCAACGATGTCGATTTCCCCCAGCTTACAGCGGTAATTGGTCTCAATGATTTTGTAACCCTGTTTTTTGAGAAATTTCTCGGCCTGCTTTTCCCCCACTGCCCCGGTGGTTTTTCGGTCCTTAAACATATTTCTCCCGAGCGCGGCGTACCGGCGCGAAGCTGGCCCGGTGGATGGGGCAGCAGCCGATTTCCCCCAAACTTTCCATGTGTTCCTTTGTGCCGTACCCCATATTCCGACCGAAGCCGTATCCGGGATAGAGCCTGTCGTAATCTTTCATCATCGCATCTCGATGGACCTTGGCGACTATCGAGGCGGCGGCGATGGAACGGGAAATACAGTCCCCCTTGAACATGCTTTTCTGATGGATGGGGATTTCGGGCAGTTTGACCGCATCGATCAGGAGCGCATCGGGGAGGAGGCCGAGCTGTTCGACTGCCGTTTTCATGGCCAGCCTGGTTGCCCCCACGATTCCGAGCAAATCTATTTGTCCGGCAGGGACCACCCCGATGCCAAAGTCCGGGGCTTCTGCCTTGATACATGCGGAAAGAAACTCCCGTTTTCTGGCAGTGAGCTTTTTGCTGTCCTGAACCTGCTCCAGCCAGGGAAGGTTATCATCCGGTGCCAGGATCACCGCGGCGGCTACAACCGGCCCCGCCAGGGGCCCGCGCCCGGCCTCATCGATGCCGGCGATGTGTATCAACCCTTTTTGCCGCAGCAGTTCTTCTTCGGCAAAGGTGGGCATTTGGGCCATGAGGTGATTATACCCTCAAATATCGCATGTTGCCATATTGGCTGGGTGCATTGACAGGGCGGGCTTTTAATCGAAAATAATCCTGATGTCCGGCTTGCTGGTTCAGGCAGAAAGGGGGATGCTTAGATGTACACTGATTTTCCCGGGCGCATGGATAAAAAGGATTGATTTGTGGTAAAGTATAGGGCGTCGTATAATGACATAAGTGGACGTGGTTCTGCTAAGATATTTGAGGGAAGGCCAGGATGAACGCTGTTTATTTTGCTGAAATTATAATCTCAACTGCCCTTATAGGGGTTATTCTGATTCAGGCGAGGGGTGCCGGGGGGTTGGGCGGTATATTTGGAGGAACGCAAAGTTCGGGGGGGTACAGGACAAGGCGTGGTGTTGAGCAAACCCTGTTTCGATTTACCATTATCCTGGCGGTAATCTTTGTGATTATCGCTGCAATCAGCACCAAGATGGATTAGGCTTTGTTGTTCCCATGGGCAGCGGGATTATTACCCTGACAACAGATTTTGGCTATCGTGATGCCTATGTTGGAGTGATGAAAGGGGTAATCCTGGGAATCAATCCGGAGGCCACGATTGTAGATATCTCCCATGATATCGAACCCCAGAACGTATTTGAGGCTGCGTATCTTATCAGGACAGCATATTCCTGCTTCCCCCCGGATGCAATTCATGTGGTGATTGTGGACCCGGGGGTGGGAAGCAATCGCAAAGCCATAATAGTGAGAACTCCTCGAGCATACTTCGTTGCCCCGGATAACGGCGTTTTAAGTTATGTGGTCGATGACATGCTGGAAGCGATAGATATTACCAATCCTGATTTCTGGCTGCATCCTTTGAGTACAACCTTTCATGGACGGGATATTTTTGCGCCGGTGGCCGCTCATCTTTCAGTGGGCATTTCGGCCAAGGATTTCGGGGAGGAAATTTCCTCGCTGGTGGAACTTCCCGCATTGGAATCAGAGAAGCTGGCTGAGGGCACCGTTGTTGGACGGATAATTCATATCGACCGTTTCGGTAATTTGATTACCAGTATTAAGCACAATGACCTTCCTGCTGGCGACGTTTATATCGAAGTGAAAGGATATACTATTGAGGGATTGAGCCCCTCATATGTTGAGGGGGAGGGGGTTTTAGCACTTATCGGGAGTGATGGGTATTTGGAGATCTCTGTTCCCAATGGCAATGCTTCTGATTTCCTTAAAATCGTGAGTGGAGATCTCGTAAAAGTAGGCTCAACTAGACCAAATACTTGATATTTTTACGATTTACTGGTATGCTGGTTAGCACAAAAGTTAACCGACTATTGAGAAGGATGATAAATGGCTGGAGCTAAAATCTGGTTAGCGGAGACGAGGCCGCAGTTTTTACTGCTTGTGCCTGTATGCGTTTTTGCCGGCATTGCCGCTGCCTTATATGACGGGATTTCCTTTAACGGTCTGTATTTTGCACTGGCATTTATTGGTGGGTTGTGTGCCCATATCACCGTGAATGTACTCAATGATTATTTTGATTATAAAACCGGTGTGGACCTGAAAACCGTAAGGACTCCTTTCAGTGGGGGCAGTGGCATTCTGCCTGCGGCTTTGATGAAGCCTGGTGAGGTTCTCGTGCTGGGACTGGGGAGTCTCCTGGTAGTATTGGGCATAGGGATTTATTTCATTACAGTTTATGGATGGGAGATAATCCCTATTGGGATAGTTGGTTTGATTTGCGCTTCTCTCTATACACCGTTCATTTCAAGATTACCGGTTACCAGCGAAGTGGCGGCTGGCGGCGGATTTGCGCTTATCACGCTGGGGGTGTATTTTACTCAGTCTGGCGATTATAGTGTCGCCTCGGCCTTTGTGACAATGTTGACTTTCCTGCTGGTGGCTAATCTTCTCTTGATCAACGAGATTCCCGATACGGAAGCCGATCGCTCGGGTGGCAGGAGACATATCCCTATTAATTTTGGCACCGGCGTGGCGGCAAAGGTTTACGCGATGGTGTTATTAGTAGCTTATGTGCTCGTAATAGGTGCTGTGGCGGGAGGTTTTCTACCCTTACTGGCTTTACTTGCTCTGTTGACTTTACCATTCGGATTAAAGGCGGCCCTCGGAAGCATTAAGAACCATGGGAATTCGGGTAAATTAGTCTCAGCGCAGGCGGCCAATATACTGGTAGTCCTGGTGACGCCTTTGCTTATGGCGCTTGGGATTACGTTGGATGTTTATGTCCTTTGATAGGAGTAAATGGAGTTTTAGATATGGCTTATGGTTTTTTAATAATACTGATAGCGATGTTCGCCATTTTTTATTTCCTTATTCTCAGGCCGCAGCGCAGACGCCAGAGCGAGCACCAGCAGCTTTTAGAGGAGTTGCAAAGAGGAGATAAAGTTATTACTATTGGTGGTATCTACGGGGAAATAGAATCGGTGGGCGAATATGATGTTATACTTAAGGTAGAAGATGGAACTAAATTGAAACTCCTTAAAAGCAGTGTTATGGGAATGCAGCAGACGGAGGATCTCCTGCAGCCCCCTGAAGTTCCGGATGGTTCTTAATCAATAACTTTTAAGAAGTTTTGAAATCGGTATAACAGCTTTTTAGTAAGCGTGATGAGGAGCCTGGAGGCGAAATTTTGTTATCTCCGGCAAGAAAGAGACTGATAAGGGTTAAATTGAGGAAATTCTTCAATTTCATGCGAGGAGTGGTCAACGAATACTTGACCGATAACTGCCCGCACCTGTCCGCTTCGATTGCTTTTTATACCTTCTTTTCACTATTCCCATTGACCCTGGCTGCTATCTCCATACTCGGGTTTATGACCAATGATCCGGATGTGCAGAATGAGGTAGTTGAAGCAGTGACCGATTTCGTGCCCGTGGAGAGTGATTTCATTGCCAAAACCATTAACGGGGTCAGTAATACCTGGGAGGCTACCGGTATTGTTGCTATCATTGGTTTACTGTGGGGCGGCTCCTCGGTTTTCCATGCTATAAGAAAGTCACTTAATGCTGCCTGGGGAATAAAGAGGCCCCGTGCATTTGTGGTGGACAGATTCGTAGAATTCTGCATGATGGTTGGCCTGGGGATACTGCTGTTGGCATCTTTTGGCGCTACTGCAGTATTAAGTGTATTCAAGAAATATAGTATAAACGCAACGGATGTTGCCTTCTTTAAAGGGGATTTGTTCTGGAATGCTATGCTCATCCTGGTGACGATTGCTATAGCATTTGTTACCTTCATGCTTCTCTATAAATTCATTCCCAATACCAGGGTTCGCTGGCGGGATGTCTGGGGTGGGGCGTTGCTGGCGGCGGTGGGATTTGAGGGTGCCAAGCAGGTTTTTGTCTGGTATGCCACCACTCACTCTTCATACAACGTAATTTATGGCACGGTAAGTAATGTTATAGCGGTAATGGTGTGGCTGTACATTTCGGCAGTTGTCATGCTTTTCTGTGGCAAGCTCACTGCCGTATATTCAAGGTCGCGTATGCCTGAAGAGCCGGCAGGAGAAGAGACCTCCGATACGGTGACGTATCTGGGGCCGCTCCAGGCTCCTGTGGAGAATATGCTTTTGAAAGGTAGACAGGTACTTGGCGATGCGATTCCCTCTTTCAGTTCCGTCTCGTGGCTGGGTCCGGTCGGCGTTGCCCGGCGGGATGCCCGAAAACGGAAGCTTGACAGGACAAGACATGGAAGGCCCCATAAAAGAGATTAATCGAACAGTCAGAAACATTTCGCTTTTTATACTGGTACTATTTCTGGTTTTCCTCCTCATTTCGTGCGTGAATTCCGAGGATGAAGGAGCGACAACATCGGAGATACCAACTGCTTCTCCAATTCCAACCGAAGTGTTTCCCCTTGATATGCCCCCGGTTACATCCGGATCCTGCTCGGCAGTTGCCCTTTCGAATACACTTGCATATGTAGTAGATAAGGTAGAGCCGGCGGTGGTGTTTATCTCGGCTGAGGTAGAAACGGAGAGTTTTTTCTTTGGGAAGACGGTGCAGGAGGCATCTGGTTCAGGGGTGATTGTCAGCCCCGATGGTTACATACTGACCAATAATCATGTGGTCGAGGGTGCCAGCAAACTGGAGGTGACTTTATCCGAGGCTGCCCATGCGTATGAGGCGGAGATTGTCGGCGTTGATCCGCTGACCGATCTGGCGGTTATAAAGATCGATGGCGAGAACCTGCCCACAGTTCCGTTCGGGGATGCTTCGGCATTGCAGCCTGGCAATCTGGTCATAGCCATGGGATATCCGCTGGCACTTGATGAGGGTGCCACGATCACAATGGGTGTGGTCAGCAACACAGAGCGTTCCTTTTCGATCGGGGATTCCACTTATTATGATGTCATTCAAACCGATGCTGCCATTAATCAGGGAAATAGTGGGGGTCCCCTTGTCGATATGACTGGCAGAATAGTGGGAATCAACTCGGTACTCTTTGGAGGGGCACAGAATATAGGTTTTGCGGTAAGCGTCAATACGGCTGAACCCGTTTACGAAGCACTGATCGGTGCCGAGCACCGCATGGTACGGCCCTGGCTGGGGGTAATCCTGGCTGATGTCACTCCCGATCTGGCGGATGAAGCTAACCTCTCGCGGCAGTCCGGCGTGGTGATAACCAGTGTGGTGGCAAACAGTCCGGCAGATGAGGCGGGTCTTCAGGTTAGGGATGTTGTCACTCGTTTTGAAGGAGAGGAAATGACCACTGCCAGCCAGTTGATTCGGGACTTGTGGCGTCACAAACTCGGCGAGGAGGTGACTATTACCTTCTGGCGGGATGGCGAAAAAAAGCAAACGAAGCTTGAATTGACTGTGGAACGCCCTGAGTAACCTGCGTTTATCGCTTCACCCCGAAGCTTATCTCTTTCCCTTCAAGCTCATGATCTTCTGTATAAGCTCCATCAGGAGAGGTGCCTTCGACCATCTCTTTGGATAACGTCTCCTGTTTGATGTAAGCGGCGAATTTCGAGATTACCTGCCGAACGCTCTCTTCCCCCTGGTAGTAAGTTGTAATATAGTCGGCGATGTCGAATCCGGCAGAGCGACGCATGGTTTGCAATCGGTGGACAATCTCGCGTGCCATTCCCTCTTCGGCCAGTTCGGGGGACACCTCGATGGGTATACCGACTGCATATCCGGTCTCTTCGACGACAGAGTAGTTCGAGCGGGGTATGGCGGATACTAAAACCTCGTCAGGGAGGAGATTGAATCCCCCAACAGAGATTCCTTTTCCCTCTTTTACATTGTTCGCCACATCCTGCGGATCGAGTTCTGCCAGCGATTCTTTTATCGGACCGAGGTCCTTGCCGTATTTCGGGCCGAGCAGGGCCAGGTTTGGCTTGATTTCGAAATCCATCAGGTCGCGTTCATCCGTGGTGACGATGATTTCTTTAACGTTCAATTCTTCGATAATCTGAGGCTCCAGCCTTTTGATTCCTTCGCTTTCCGATTTTGCTTTGACCCTGATAATCGCCTTCTCAAGGGGCTGGCGGACCTTGAGGCTTGCTTTGCTCCGGGCGGAACGGCCCAGACTGGAAACCTTCATTACCAGATGGGTATCCGCTGACAGTTTTTCGTCGAACTTGCCGCGGTCGGCAAGGGGAAAATCGCAAAGATGGACACTTTGGGGGGCTTGAGGATAAAAAGAGCATATCAGATTCCGGTAAATTTCGTCGGCGATGAAGGGAGTGATCGGGGCCAGCAGTTTGGCGGTGACGGTCAGGCACTCGTAGAGTGCGGCATGGGCCGAGAGTTTATCGGTATCGTTTTCGCTTTTCCAGAAGCGCCGGCGGCTCCGGCGGATGAACCAGTTGGAAAGGTCGTCGACGAACCGTTCGATTTTCCTTCCTGCCCCCGTAGCATCGTATTTATCCAGCGCCATGGTGACCTCATCGATAAGCTGATTAAGTTCGGAAAGAATCCATCGGTCGAGCTCGGGACGCTTTTCCAGGTTATTTACTTCTCGCGGATCGAATCCATCGATGTTGGCATAAGTGACGAAAAACGAATAGGTGTTCCACAGGGTGAGCAGAAAGCGGCGCATTCCCTCCATCACGAGTTCAGGGGAGAAGCGTCGCACGTTGCCCGGGGGCGAGGAAGTGAGCAGATACCATCTCAGGGCATCTGCGCCATACTTATTGATTACCTGCCAGGGCTCGACCACGTTCCCTTTCGACTTACTCATCTTCTCGCCTTCAGCATCGAGGATGTGTCCCAGGCAGATCACATTTCTGTAGCAGGGTTGATCGAACAGGATCACCGAAATCGCATGCAGGCTGTAAAACCAGCCGCGTGTTTGGTCCACCGCTTCGCAGATGTAATCGGCGGGGAAACGACCGTCCGTTAAGAGCGTTTCGTTTTCGAAAGGATAATGCACCTGGGCGAGGGGCATGGCTCCGGAATCGAACCAGCAGTCGATTACCTCCGGCACCCGCCGCATAACCCCGCCGCATTCACAGGCAAATGTGATTTCGTCCATATAGGGCCGATGGAAATCCGGTTCCCCCTCGATCCCGCTGACACCGGGCTTGGTTTTCAATTCATCGAAGCCGTCGATGCAGTTAAACTTCCCGCAGTCATCGCACTGCCATATCGGAAGCGGCGTACCCCAGTACCTTTCCCGGGAAAAGGCCCAGTCGATATTGTTCTCGAGCCAGTCACCAAATCGGCCCTTCTTGATATGCTCGGGGTACCAGTTTATCTGCTCGTTGCATTTGATCAATTCGTCTTTTCTGGCGGAGGTTTTGACATACCATGAAGGTTTGGCGTAATAAACCAGGGGTGTATCGCACCTCCAGCAGAAGGGATAAGTGTGCCGGATGGTTTCCTGATGGTGCAGGAGCCCTCGAGATTTCAAATCATCCAGGATTAAGGGATCAGCGTCTTTGATGAATTTGCCGGACCAGGGCTTGTCGACCGGCATCATATTTCCATCCAGATCGACGGTGTGAACGATAGGCAGGTTTTCCACTTGCCCGATATCGTAGTCCTCCTGACCATAGGCTGGGGCGATGTGGACGATGCCGGTGCCGTCTTCCATCGATACGAAATCGGCGGCTATCACCCGGTTATACCGTTGTAATGGGCCGCCGCCAACGACGAAATCGGGGTCCGGTTCGAAGAGCCGTTCATAGGTTGTGCCGACCAGTTTTTCCCCACTGAATTCTGCAATTATGTCCCAGTTATCAGCACCTGTTGCCTGTTCAAGAAGTGCCCGGGCCATGATGAGCCTGTCCGGTTTGCCTTCCGGGGAGGTAGCTTGCAACAGTGCGTACATTTCTTCAGGATTGACCGCCAGTGCCACATTGGCTGTGAGCGTCCAGGGAGTGGTGGTCCAGGCCAGAAGGTAAGTCGGCTGGCCCGAGTTCCCATCGGGTGGCTCTGAGGTCATTTCAAATCGGATGAAAATAGAGGGATCGGGGGTGTTCTCTTTGTAACCCAGGGCAACTTCGTGCGAGCTCAAAGAAGTGCCGCAGCGGGGGCAGTGGGGGGTTACCCGGTAGCCCTTATACACGAGACCCTGGTCCCAGAGCTGTTTGATGATCCACCAGCAGGTTTCGAT
Organism: Dehalococcoidia bacterium; assembly: GCA_046498265.1. Lineage (GTDB taxonomy): Bacteria > Chloroflexota > Dehalococcoidia > SZUA-161 > SpSt-899 > JBGLNL01. Next base: position 48,011 of record JAWOBB010000064.1, read on the forward strand.
GAAATTGTTGTCATAGGTGATGTACGGATGATCAAGGTCGATCCAGAAACCGATGCGCTCGGTCAGCCTGTTCCATTCTTCGATATTGCCGGTAACGCTCTGGCGGCATCTGGCATTGAACCTCCCGATTCCGTAGGCTTCTATTTCGGTTTTCGAGGTAAAGCCGAGTTCATTTTCCACTCCCAGTTCCACGGGTAGCCCGTGAGTATCCCAGCCGGCAATTCGGGGTGTGTAGTAACCCTGCATTGATTTGTATCTGGGGAAAACATCTTTAAACACCCGCGAAAGCACGTGATGAATGCCGGGGCTGGAATTAACGGTGGGCGGTCCCTCATAAAGTATGTATAGCGGGCCATCCTGGCGCTGGGTGATGCTTTTTTCAAAGATGCGCTCTTCATTCCAGAATCGCAGGATTCGGTCTTCGGTTTGAGGAAAACCCGGTTTGCTTTCAACTGGATGGAACATATGAAAAAACTCGAGTTGTTATTTTGTAAGGGAAACAACAACTTTGCGCCGTTCGCCGTACCCTGTACTGCCGGTAGTGATACCCTCTTCTTCCCGGAGGGTAAGGTGCACAATTCTCCGTTCCCATGCTCCCATGGGTTCCATAGTGATGGAACGCTGGTTGGTTCTGACCAGGTCGGCTATTCGCAATGCCATGTTTTGCAGTTCTTCCCGGCGTCTTTTTCGGTAATCGGCTACATCTACAAGCACCTTGACGCTGCTCTTAAGCCGTCGGCTGGCAAGGAAATTCACCATATATTGCAATGCAGACAGCGCCTGCCCCCGCCGGCCGATTAGAATGCCGGGATTTGAGGTGGTTATATTGAGCATGGCTGGAGTCTTTTCATCTTCGGATGGTATCACTTCGACAGTTCCCTCTACTTCGACCATAGACAGCAGCTTTTCCAGCACCTCCCGGGCTGTACCGGTAGTTGTGTCCGATTCCGCTGAAGGGAAGTTCTGCCAGGAAGAGGTTTCCGAAGAGGTAAGAGGAGTAACCCTTACTATGGCGTTTTCTCCTCCCAGTCCCAGAATGCTCCTTTTCGCCTCCTGGACTATTTCGATGTTGACTTCTGCGGTTGTGGTGAGTCCCAGCTGTTCAAGGGCTGTTTGAATGGCCTCATCTACGGTTTTTCCGCTTACTTCCAGAGCTTCCATATCTTCTACCCCTACTTTTCTTCATAGCGACATTACTTTTTTTAGTCGCCGGTCTGGTCTCCTTTTCATTTTTATGTTCCGAAGGAGCTTCAATGGTAGAATCCTCCACAGGACTCCCTGTTTCAACTGTATCAGAGGGCGCATTCCCGGCTGGAGCTAATTTGGGGAACGAACCCGGGATCAGTCTTCGGAACGTCTCTTCAATGCCTCCCCAGTTACCGGTGATAAAGCGCTGTACCACCATTCGAAAGATGGTCATGACTACTATGTAAAGCGCCAGCCCACTGGGAAAGCTCAGGAAGATGAATCCGAGGAACAGAGGCATCATCCACTGCATCATTTGCTGCATCTGCTGCTGTTTGGGGTCGGCAGAGGGGGTAGTGGACATCTTCTGAGAAATCCACATGCTGGCCATGATAAGGATAACCATGAAAAAGTTGGGCTGGCTTAAGTCCAGGCCAAGGAAATTGCTTTCGGGAGGAACCCCTTCCTGCACGAAACCCCAGTCGTAAATGTGTTTCGACAAGCCGATCAGTCGGTTAGGGGTGGTGGGCAGGGTTTGAATGATTCCCTGGTATAGCGCAATTATGATTGGCATTTGAATTATCAACGGCAGGGCGCAGCCGATAGGATTTACCCCCTCTTCTTTGTAGAGCTTCATTATCTCCTGCTGCTGCTTTTGTTTATCCTTGCTGTATTTCTTCTGTAACTCCTGCATCTTGGGCTGAAGCGTCTGCATCTTTTTCATGGAGCGGGTTTGCCTGATGGTGAGTGGCAGGATGATCAGGTTAACGATAATGGTTACTGCAATAATAGCTGCTCCCAGGCTGTTATCGAACAGATGGGAAAGCATCATCAGCACGTTGATGAAAGGCTCGATGAGGATCGTATCGAATAGTTCGCCCAAATTTATCCCCGTTATTACTTGCTAAGCTCTATTGTTTGCGGCCATATTTCGGTACCTGTCTGGCCGTTTATGGCATGTAATTCGCTGTCCTTGTCGAGGAAATAGACCGTGGTTCCGGATACACATGGATCGGCCATGATGTCATCGTCGAAGCGTACGGGACGCCATGCCTGCATTCCGTCTTCCAGATTGAGTCCATATACGTGGTCATCCTGAGAGCCGATCAACAAAACTTCGCCGATGATAACCGGCCTGGCTCTGATCCTGTCCCCACTTTCGGTTTTAAAGGGAACTATCCATCCCGATTTCAACTCTCCGGTGTTGGCGTTGAGTGCATAGACACTGCCGCCAAAAGAGCCGAAATAGATTGTCCCCTCATCAAAGAGGGCCTGTGTCCAGACCCAGTTATCCGTTTCGAATTCCCATCGTGTGCTGCCGCCGTCGGTGATATCAAGGGCGTAGAACTTGTTATCCAGAGTACCTGTATAAAGAGTGTCATTAACGATGAGTGGCGTGGAAGCGATGGCTCCGGAGAAGCCGCGTTCCCAAATTTTTTTGCCGGTTTCAATATCCAGTGCGTAAACTTTGTGGCCCAGAGTTGCGAAATAAATAATCTCGTCCGATATCACAGGGGTGCACCATATTTTCCCGCTGGCATCGAAGGGTTTATCCCATAAGGAGATGCCTTTTTGGGCATCCAGTTTGTAGAGTTTATCTCCGGCAGCAAATATCAGTGCTGTTTCATTAACGACAGGTCCGCCGACGATCTGGTGATTGGTGCTGTAGGCCCATTTTTGGGCACCGGTCGACGAGTCCAGGGCATAAACATCGCCAGCGTAAGTACTGGCGTAGAACAAGCTGCCGGCAACTACCGGTGCGGCATAAGAGGTCAACTGGGTAGTTGAGGAACCGGTGCAGCCAAAGAGAGACCCTGTTTCCGAGTCCTCTCCAACGGGGGTAAAATCCTGAATTGTTTTATCTGAGAGATTGAGGGTCAGGAATTTCCCGCCCGCACAGGTGTAGAGGGTTTCACCCGATAATGTAATCCCGTCCCATCCGCTGGGTTCGAATCTACCCGAGACGCATCCGGTACACACTAACCCGCAAATCAGAATGGTTAGCGCAACTTGCAGTATTAAACTGTTTCGAGAAAAAACTCGCATTGATTTTTAACTGAGACAGCACGCTGAGGTGCTGATTAATTTTGAATTAAGGTACGGGGTCGAAGCCGCCTTTGGCTAATGGATGACAGCGCAAGATGCGCCAGGCAGTCATCCAACCGCCTTTTATCACGCCGTGTTTCTTTATTGCTTCATATCCATATTGAGAGCATGTTGGCTGGTAGCGACATGAGGGTGGCGTTAACGGCGATATGGCACCCTGGTAAAAACGAATAAGAATTAACGCAATTTCCTTCATCTACTCTTTCCCCAGCAGGTTGGTCCGGCTTAGAAGCTTAACGAATGCCGGCTCGATGTCCCAATAGCTTTTCCCGGTCATATTTTTGCGGGCAACGATTACGATGTCCCATCCCGGTTCGAGGGAATGCAATCTGACTGCCTCTCTGAGGAGCCGCTTTGCCCTGTTTCTCTGTACCGCGTTGCCCGTTCTTTTACTGGCTACAATGCCGACCCGACTTCTACCCAGACCATTTGGTTTTGCTCTCAAGACCATCAGGTCATTTGCCCAGTGTTCCCCTGCGTTGAAAACTGCGGCGAACTGGGAGTTTTTAGTTAAGCGTTCCTCTGTCCCCATCCCCACCGTAGCTTTATGAATCATACAGTCAAACGATGACGACTCTTAAGCCGCCTTCGAGCCAGAATTGCCCGTCCGCCCCGCGTACTCATGCGGTGTAGAAAGCCGTGTTTTCGTTTTCTGGGAATTTTTTTCGGTTGATAGGTTCTTTTTGGCATCTTTTAATTCACTTCTTCAAAGCACGTAGGGTATTATACCTTCATTAGCTCTACATTGGCAAGCAATTACTTGGCATGTTCCAGCACAACAACTTTTGGTTCTTGTGGCAAATCATCTTTGGTGAATTGCTTTTCGCTGCTGCCAGCCCGTTCCACATTGGATTTACTCTGCAGGAAATCATCCACCCTGGCTATCGGGAAAGCGCACTTATCGTTGCTCACGTGCATCGGTATGATAACCCTGGGGTTGATTTGTTCACAGACCCGGGTTGCTTCACTGGCATTTATGGTGAAGAATCCACCGACGGGGATCATAATTATATCGACCTTCCCGATTTCCTCGACCTGCTCGTCGGAAAGCAGGTGCCCGAGGTCTCCCAGATGGCAAATCTTTATCCCGTCCAGAGTGAAGCAAAAAATGATATTGTCCCCCCGTTCTGTACCACCGGACTGATCGTGATGGCTGGCTATTCCCTTGAATTCGATTCCTTTGACCGTTACTTTTTGGGGCTTGTCGACTACTTCCGGGTTGCCGCCCACTTTCCCGCCGCAGTGGTCGCCGTGCTGATGACTGATTAGGACAACGTCGGCTGACTCGCCGATGGGTTCGTAATTGAGCCCGTCATATGCTCCGTATGGATCGGTTATAATTCTGGTGCCTTCATCTCCGGTGATGAGGAAAGATGCATGTCCAAGCCACTGGATTTTCATTTTCTCAACCTCCTGTGCGAAAGTTTTTTGTTCGCTCGTCTCCCGTTGCTCATCCTGCTTCGGAGCAGTTTTTTCTTCGGCGAACGGCTTTTCTGAGCGGGGGGATCGAGGAGAGGGTAATCCGTTGCTCTGCTCTTCCAGCCGGCTCTTTACATTCTCGATTTTACCTTCCAGTTGCCTGTTTACCACGCCCAGTTCCTTGATTTTTTCCCGTTTTTTGGCAATCTCCTCGCGGAGCTTATCGCCATATTCCCGGGATTTGATGCTCTGGATGGCCTCTTTAAATTGCTCAACTTCGGCCTGCAGTCTGGAAATGGTTTCTTCATTCTGCTGGAACTGGCTGGTCAGTTCTTTAAACTGGCCTTCGATTCGAGAAATCCATTCTTCGTATTTGCGTCGCTTTTCGTCTCGTATTTCGTTGACTTTGTAGATGGCAGTGTCCCAGGCGGTGTTCAATGTGTCCCTTATTTGTTCCCGCTGAGTTTTGTTGAGCGATAGACTTTTCAGATGCTGTTGAGCCTTTTTGACCTTTTCCAGTGCCTGCTGGGGGTTTCCTTCGTTTGCTTCCTCGAGAGCGCTCTTTGCCAGCGGTTCCATTTGCTCGAAGCCGCGATCCCAGATAGCCAATCGGTACTGGTGGACCAGATCGTTTGTCCGATGCCATTTTTCCCAGCATATCTGTCTATCATCTCTCAGCAGGACTGTAGCTGGCTGGTCGTTTCCGTTTTCGGGGGCTGGGTTTTCCCCCTCACTTTTGAGCAAAGTGAGGGCTTCTTTTAGCAGACCCTGGGCTTTGGAGAGCGTCTTTATATCATCGGGGGCTGATGTGGTGAGGGCCCAGGCCTGGTCAATTTTTTGCTCGAGGCGCTGCCTGTCCTGAGTTGATCTGTCTTTGCGCGATTCCCATTCCCGCTGCTGCTTTTTCTTCATCTGGTTACAGATGTTGTCATGTGCTTCAAGCAGGCGTTCTTTTTCAGCGGGAGGGAGGGGGTTTAGAGATTCGATGATTGAGGGGATTTCCTGAGCTTTATTCCAGAAATCTTTGTATTGGAAATTAGAGGTCGTAGTTATCAGAAAGGAAAGCTCATCAAGCCGATCTTCTACGGTTTCGATATTGTGTTTTTCCTGCTCGAGCCATTTCTCCCACTCTTCAGCCATCGATTCTGTCATTTTATCAGTCCCCATTTAAAATTGATTTGGTTTTACCGGGGAGTGTCCCCACGCGATGTTGTAAATTACCTAATGAAAATATTACCCTTTTGCCAGTGCCAGAGTCAAATTTATCAGGGTTCTTACCGGAATCCCGGTGGCTCCCTTCGGCCAGTAACCGCGGTCTTTATCCAGCAGAAATGTGCCGGCGATATCCAGGTGTACCCATGGTGTTCTGCCCACAAACTCGGCCAGGAATTTGGCCGCTGTGATGGCTCCGCCCCCCTTGCCGCCGGTGTTTTTGATATCGGCAAGGTCGCTTTTGATAAGCTCTGAATAATCGTCATACATCGGCATTTGCCAGATTCTCTCCCCCGCTTCTTCGCCGGCACGTAACACCTTATCGATGAGTTGCTGATTATTGCCGAATGCCCCGCTGCAGATATCTCCCAGGGCGACCTGGCAGGCACCGGTCAATGTGGCAATATCGATAATGGGGGAAAGTTTAAGTTTGCTGGCATAGCTTAAGGCATCGGCTAAGATAAGCCGGCCTTCAGCATCGGTATTGAGCACCTCGATGGTCTTGCCGTTCATGGCTTTGATGATGTCGCCCGGCTTGTAGGCGGTTCCGCTGGGGAGGTTCTCCGTGGCCGGTACCAGCCCGGTAACATTGATTTTTGGCCCCAGTTGTCCGATGGCGCTCATAGCTGCAATCACTGCTGCCCCGCCACCCATATCGCCTTTCATTTCATCCATCTTAGCTGAAGGCTTGATGGAAATACCGCCGGAATCGAAGGTGATTCCCTTGCCGACGAGTCCCATTGCTTTGTCGGAGGCCGGGTCCCCTTTGTATTTAAGGATGATGAATTTTGGCGGCTGCTGGCTTCCCTGGGCTACGCCCAGAAGCCCGCCCATGCCGAGTTCGCCCATCTGCTCTTTTTCCAGTACCTCGATCTCCATGCCTCGTTTCTGAGCAACTTCCAGGGCTTTGACGGCCATGTCATTCGGGGTCATGAAATTGGATGGCTGATTGACCATGTCGCGGGCAAGGATGGAGGCCTGGGCCATAATCGTCCCTTCCCTGACCGCCGCCTTCAGCCTGGCAATACCTTTTTTCCCCATTTCCACGATGGAAAGCTCTTTAATTTCTTTGTGATTTGCTTTCCTGGATTTATGTTCTTTGAAAGTGTATAGCCCCAGCAGGCTCCCTTCGGCGATGGCTCGCGCTGAGGCCTGCGGGTCAATGCCCCCGGCTCCGGTACCGTGCAGGATGGTGGCAATATCTCTGGCGCCGGCTCCTCGCAGGGATTTGCAGGCGGCGGCACTTGCCTGCCGGACCCTCTCTTCATTGAAATCCCTCTTTTTCCCCAGTCCAACCACCAAGACCATTGCCGGGGCGATTTTCCCCAATGTGTGAATGATGGTGGTTTCGTTGAGCCTGCCTTTGAGTTGACCTCTGGAGATGAGGCTGGAAATAGCGCCATCTAAGGCTTTATCTACTGCTCCAGTGGCTCCGCCGGGGGCCTTTGTTCCCTGGAAAAGGTTGACGATTACGGCATCAACCTTCAGTTCAACTATATCTCCGGTGACAACTTTGATTCTCATAACAACTCCCCCTCGAAATGGCCAAATACTATTAATCCGGCAATCTAATATAGTATGTCATTCCGGCCTCCGAGCCGGAATGACATGTTAAGGTTATCTGGATTCCCACCGGAGTTTATCCTGTGCTTGATATTGGGTGGGAATAATATGAAAAGCAATAGTGTCTCTTGTAATTTACCGATTTATTAAATCGGGCTCGGCTTTTTATTCTTTTATGGTGTCCACATTGATATTTTTATTGCTCAAATTTGGCAATACTGCTGAAAGAAACTGGCTGTTTGCTCGATATCATTTCTTTCGAGCGATTTGAGCGCCGCTTCCAGCAACTGGACTTTGCTTCGAAGGCACGCTTCGATTCCCATCCCTATACATCAGGATACTTCGGCTTTGTCCAGCTCCCCTGATTCTGACTCGATTATAGACTTCAATTCATCCAGACAGGTTTCGGCATTGTCTGTCTTAAGCCTTTCTCCAAGCCGGCGGATTTTTTCTTCGCTGCTGATAATTTCCATTCTGGTTTATGAACTTTCCTCTAAAGGGACTTGCGGAATCATTTTCTCATAAGCTTCCAGTAAAGTGGCAGCTTTACCGATGTTGCCTGATTGGAGCTCTTGCAGGGCTTCATCCAGGGTTTGCCTCTCTGCATCAAGGGAAAAGGATATCCCCGGCCCGCAACAGGAGGCCCTCGCCTCGGCGCGCCAGCATAGGGTGGACTTGATTTCGATCATCCTGCGAAGCTCTCGGATGGCGGAATCCGTCTGGCCGGTATCTTTAAGCTTTGTCCGCAGCGACTTGACCTGGGCGGGGGTGATAACCAGAATATCGTTTTCCATCGGTTTCCCTGATTTCTCAATTTTGCGCACTTACTCAAAACATACCTGATTGGAGCATTATTTTCAAATTTCCCTGGAATCCTTTAAGAAAGAAGAATTTCAGCCCCCTTTGGTAAAGGGGGTTTAAAGTGGGTTAGGGGGTTTTATTCTCTTTAGGTACAATAAGTCGTGGCTTGCGGTGGGGTAGTTCATTCAGATCCCCAGCCTTGCGAAGATGGCATCGATGTGCTTGAGGTAAAAATCGTAATCGAAAAGCCCTTCCAGTTCCTGGCGGGGAATGGGCATGTCGGGGTCCGCCAGCAGCAGGTCGAAGAATTGCCCCCCCTCTTTCCAGCATTGCATGGCGTTCCGTTGCACGACCTTGTAGGCATCCTCCCGGCTCAAGCCCTTTTCCTCGATCAGCACCGTCAGCACTCGCTGGGAGAAGGTGAGCCCTCTGGTGACTCCCAGATTCCGGCGCATGTTTTCCGGGTAGATGTTCAAATCGCGCATTACGTAGGTGAAGATGCTGAGGGTGTAATCGAGGGCCAGGCAGGGATCGGGCAGAATGATGCGTTCGTTCGAGGAATGGCTGATGTCCCGCTCGTGCCAGAGGGCGATATTCTCCATCGAGGTGAGGGCATGTCCGCGAATGAGCCGCGCCAGCCCGCAAACGCGCTCGCACAGTTCCGGGTTGCGCTTGTGCGGCATGGCCGATGACCCGGTCTGGCCTTCCTCGAACGGCTCCTCAGCTTCCAGAATCTCGGTCCTTTGCAGTCCCCGAATCTCGGTGGCGAATTTTTCCATAGAGCTGGCGATCAATGCCAGGGTGGTGATGAACTGGGCGTGCCGGTCCCGCTGGATGATCTGGCTGGAAACTTTGGCGACCTCAAGCCCCAGCTTTCGGCAGGCAATCTCTTCGACTTCCGGCGGCACCGTGGCATGGCTTCCCACCGCGCCGGAGATCTTGCCTGTCGAAATGATGCGTTTGGCTTCGGCCAGCCGCTCCTGGTGCCGTTTGAGCTCCTCGTACCACAGGGCCATTTTCAGCCCGAAGGTGATGGGCTCGGCATGAACGCCGTGGGTTCGCCCCATCATGATGGTGTGTTTGTGCTCGCCAGCCTTTTGCCGGATGACCGATGTCAGCTCATCCAGCCCTTTCTGCAGGAGGGTGGAAGCCTCCTGCAGTTGCAGGCTGGTGGCGGTGTCGATGACATCCGAGGAGGTCATTCCCAGGTGAATCCAGCGCGCTTCCTCGCTGAGGCTTTCGGAGACAGCCTTGAGGAAGGCGGTCACATCATGATGGGTGATGACCAGTATTTCGTTCATGCGGTCGAGATTGCAGGTGGCCTTCTTGAGCCTGTGGATATCCTCGGCGGGGATCACGCCGATCTCGCTCCAAGCTTCGCAGGCGGCGATCTCCACCTCGAGCCACTTGGCGAATTTGTTTTCATCCGACCAGATGTACTTCATTTCCGGCCGGGAGTAACGTTCGATCATAGATTTATCCCTTTATCTGTTCCTGGCGATAAATATCGTAAGCGTTTTTGATATTTTCGTATTTGAGTCCCAGGATTTGAGCTGCCAGGAAGGCGGCATTCTTAGCGCCGGCCGAGCCGATGGCCACGCAGGCCACCGGTATTCCGGGCGGCATCTGGACGATGGAGAGCAGGGCATCGATTCCTTTTAACTCGCCGGCTTCGAGCGGCACCCCGATCACCGGCAGGGTGCTCCAGCTTGCCAGGACTCCGGGCAGGTGGGCCGCCATGCCGGCTCCGGCAATAATCACTTCGACCCCGCGCTCCCGGGCAGATTGAGCGTATTCCTGTGCCTTTTTGGGGGTGCGGTGGGCGGAGATAGTATTTACTTCATGTTCGATGCCGAGCTGCCCCAGAACATCCAGCGCTGGCTGCATTCTTTCTGTATCGGATTTCGATCCCATGACGACGCCGACCAGTGGCATTTGCTTCTCCTTATTGAGGATTATTTATGATAGCAATATCCCGGCGGTACCAGCAACCCTCGAAGCTGATGCGGGAGATATTTTGATAGACCTTCTGGCGGGCTGCCGAATAGTCTTTACCCCTGGCCACGACGGTAAGCACCCGCCCGCCGGAGGTGATGATTTCACCTTTCTCGTTGTGAGCGGTCCCGGCGTGGAAAACCATCACGCCGCTGTCAATACCTTCCAGTCCGCCGACGGGGAAGCCCTTGCGATAGCTTTCCGGGTATCCCTCGGAAGCCAGCACCACCCCCACGCAGGCCTCATCGCTCCATTCGATAACGATGTCCGCCAGCCTTTCCTCGATGATCGCCTGCATGATATCCACCAGGTCGGTCTTCAGCAGGGGCAGGATCACCTGCGTTTCCGGGTCGCCGAATCGGGCGTTGAATTCCAGCACCTTGGGGCCTTCGTCCGTCATCATCAGCCCGGCGTAAAGAACGCCTTTGTAGGGGTATCCTTCCTCAGCCATCGCCCGGATGGTTGGTTTCATCACGGTTTCCATCACCTGCTCCTGCAACTCGGGGGTGAAAAACTCCGATGGGCTGTAGCAGCCCATCCCGCCGGTGTTGAGGCCTTTGTCCCCGTCGAGGGCGCGTTTGTAGTCGCAGGCCGAAACCATGGGAATAACGGTTTCCCCGTCGGTGAAGGCAAGCAGACTGGTTTCCCTGCCTGCCAGGCATTCCTCCACGAGTACTTTTTCCCCGGCTGAGCCGAAGACCTTTTTCCGCATGATGTCATCGAGCGCGGCGAGGGCTTCATCATGAGAGGAAGCAATGATGACGCCTTTGCCGGCGGCAAGACCATCGGCTTTGATTACCATGGGAAGGGGGTTCTGCTTGACATAAACCACGGCTCTTTCGAATGATGTGAAGGCCTCACTTTTGGCGCAGGGTATACCGTGCTTATGCATCAGGTCCTTGGCGAAGACCTTGCTGCCCTCGATTTGAGCAGCACCTTTTTGCGGCCCGAAGGCGTCAATGCCAGCCTGGTTGAGGGAATCGACCAGGCCTTCGGTCAGCGGGGCTTCGGGACCAACCATAACCAGATCGATGTTGTTTCCCTGCGCCGCCCCGGTTATGGCCGGGATATCGCTGGCTGAAACCGGGAGGTTTTGCGCTACCTTGGCTGTGCCAGCATTCCCCGGAGTAACGAAGAGCTTATCCAGTCTGGGGCTTTGCGCTATTTTCCAGGCAAGGGTGTGTTCCCTGGCCCCGTTGCCTATCACCATGATATTCACGGCAAGCTCCTCAGAAAGGTTTGCAGGGGGAATTTAGCGGATTTACCAGCCCGTGCCTCCTCCCATATCCATTGACTCGCTCATATCCATGGCCCCTTCAGCTTCAGCAGGCAGTTCTATGGAGACCGATTTGTTGTAGTCTTTGAAGTTCATAGTCATAGACATGTCCATATCCATCGAGCCATCTCCTCCAGCCATGCCCATGTCTGCGGCTGTCATTACCATATTCATTTCAATCTCGGCTTTCATGGGGAAGAAGGTATCCTTGGCATACCACTGGGTTACGGAGAAGTCCTTTACCATATCGGCAAATTCGGATATATCCATGTCTTCCGGCAAAGTGCCGACTCCCATTTCCCCGCCCATGCCCGGTTGACTCATCACTGACTCGAACAGCTCACGCATGTCCGGGGTCATTTTGACTTTGTAGCAGCTTTCGCCGTTGACCTTGCCTCCGTCGGAGATTTCCAGTTCGGCGGATTCCAGCAGGTCAATTTGTTGGGCGATCATATCCTGCTCGTCCCAGCTGCCCGGCACTTCCATTTTCATCCACCCTTCGGGCATTCCCATCATTTCACCCATTTTCATGTACATCACGTCATCGATGAGATACGTTTCCATGTCCATTTCCATCTCCATGTCGCCCAGCTGGCCCATATCGGCACCTATGTCCATGTGCATATCCATTTTCATTTTCTGGTTCAGGTTATCCATTGCCCCGTTACCGGCCATAATCATATCCATGCTGATTTCCTGCCCCATGCTTTTCCCGCTCATATCCATGCTCATTTGCATATCGAACCTGGCTGTTTCGATATCATCATCTGCGGCTACGGCATTTTCGATCAGTTCAGCCTGAGTTATGTCGTCGGCGCTCCCATTGCCATCGTCATCCCCGCAGCCAGCGATGCCGATGAGCAATACCAGTATCATCAATAAGGCCAAACCTGCCCCCATTAGTTTCCTGCCCATTTCTTCCTCCTTTTGTTTATTCCCATTCTATAGTGGCGGGCGGCTTCGATGAGATATCGTAGACCACCCGGTTGACGCCTTCAACTTCGTTGACGATTCGGTTGGATATGGTTGCCAGAACTTCGTAAGGAAGCCGTGCCCAGTCGGCGGTCATGGCATCCTCCGAGGTTACCGCCCGGATGGCAACCACGTAGTTGTAGGTTCGATAGTCCCCCATCACCCCCACGCTTTTCAGGGGGGTTAGGACCGCAAAGCTCTGCCAGAGCTGCCGGTATAGGTTGGCTCGCTTGATTTCCTGCATCACGATCCAGTCAGAGGCGCGCAGCATCTCCAGCCTTTCCCTCGTAATCTCCCCGATTATACGAATTGCCAGCCCGGGGCCGGGGAAGGGCTGCCTCCAGACCATCTCCTCCGGGAGGCCTAAGGCGGCCCCCACTTCCCTTACCTCGTCTTTGAAGAGGTATCGCAGCGGCTCTATGAGTTTGAGGTTCATCACATCGGGCAGCCCGCCAACGTTGTGGTGAGTTTTGATGGTGGAAGCTTCCCGGCTGACGGTGGCCGTGCTTTCGATTACATCAGGATAGAGCGTTCCCTGAGCCAGAAAGTCGACTTTCCCGATCTTGCTGGCCTCCTCCTCGAAAACCTGAATGAACTCGTTACCGATGATGCGTCGTTTCTGTTCGGGGTCCACAACGCCAGCCAGCCTTTCGAGGAATCGATCCGTGGCATCCACATAGATCCCATTGAGTTTCAGGTTCTTCTTGAAGGTGCGGATGGTGCGCTCGATCTCTTCCCGCCGCATCAGTCCATTGTTGACATAAATCGCGGTCAGCTGATCCCCGATAGCTTTGTGCAGTAAGGTGGCCACCACGGTCGAATCTACTCCTCCGGAGAGAGCGCAAATAACCTTGCCCTTGCCCACTTTTCGCCTGATTCTTTCGAGCTGTTGTTTAGCGAAGTTCTTTGGTGTCCAGGTGCCCTGGAAATCGCATATCTTGAATAGAAAGTTGGCCAGTATTTCTTTTCCCTGGGGAGTGTGCACCACCTCGGGATGGAATTGTATGCCGATCATGTTTTGTTCATTGGCGATGGCAGCTATGGGAGCATTTTCAGTATAGGCAATACTGCTGAATCCTGGTGGCATCTCCAGGATGCGGTCACCGTGGCTCATCCAGACCGGTGTCGCTTCTTCCAGGCTGGCAAACAGGGGGATATCGGACTCATTTTTGTAGAGCATCGCCAGGCCGTATTCGCGCTTCTCCGCCGGGGCTACCTGCCCGCCGAGCTGGTGGGTCAATGCCTGCATCCCGTAGCAGATGCCCAGTACGGGTAGTCCGCTCTCATAAACGAAAGTCGGGGCCAGAGGTGCATCGGCGTCGTATACGCTTGCCGGTCCACCGGAGAGGATGAAGCCCCCGGGATTAAGCTTCTGGACCTTTTTCCAGGAGATGTTATGGGGCACTACTTCGGAGTAAACGCCGCATTCGCGCACGCGGCGAGCTATGAGCCAGCTGTACTGAGACCCAAAATCAATAACTACTGCCGCTTCTTCGGCGGCTTTTGGCTTGGGCTGTATTGAGGACATCAGCTACTTCCTTGATGTGAATCCAGCTTATCATCATGCTATACTGGAGTCAAGTTCAAAAATGACTTGAAAAAATGGAGCAACAGATACAGCAGGCGATTTTAATTTTGAAGAATGGAGGTGTTGGTGTTTATCCCACCGATACCCTCTACGGCCTTGGTGCAGATGCCTTCAACGAAGAGGCGGTGGGCCGGATATACCGAATAAAACAACGTCCTTCCCATCAGCCGCTTTCCCTTCTCCTTGCCGATAAGTCCGAACTGGTCCGCGTGGTTGATGGCTTCCCCGAAATCGCGCGGATTCTGGCGGAATGCTTCTGGCCCGGCGGTTTGACATTGGTTGTGCCAAGGTTACCATCAATTCCTGACTGGGTGGCCGTCGGCGGTGATACGGTAGCAGTGCGCGTTCCTGATCATCCGATTACCCTGGAACTGATTCGGGCTCTCGGCTCCCCATTGATCGGGACAAGTGCCAATTTTTCCGGCTTGCCGGGTTGTACGACTGCAGATGAAGTTCGGTCCTGCATGGGGGATGAAGTCGATTTCATCCTCGATGGAGGAATTTGCCCCGGCGGTATCGAATCCACAATTGTTGACGTGAGCGGCAAATCACCTGTTATCCTGAGGGAAGGCGCAGTTCGTCGGAACGAGATTGATGATTGTCTTAGGCGAAAGATTGAAGACTGAAAATTATGCAAAAAATAACCTTCTGGCGAACGACTTTCAGTTCCCTTGAAAATCATAACTTTCGCTGGTTCTGGTTCAGTGCCACGGCCACGGCTGCTGTATTGCAGATGAATCTGGTTGCCCGTGGCTTGCTGGTGTGGGAGCTTACCGGCTCCTATGCTGACGTAGGGCTGGTGAGCTTTGCTGCCGGCATTTGCATGTTCCTTTTTTCGTCTTTCGGCGGGGCCATTGCCGATCGTCTGGACAAACGCAATCTGCTGATTGCCACTCAGGTTTTTACCAGTGCTATCCTCCTGTGGGTGGCGATACTTATACTTCTCGATATAATTGAGGTATGGCATCTGGTGATCGCTGCGGTCGGCAATGGTACTATGATGGCTTTTAACCTTCCTGCCCGTCAGTCGGCTGTTCCCCAACTGGTTGAGCAAAACCAGGTTATGAATGCGGTGGCTCTCAACGCTGGCTCGCAGAATCTGAATCGAGTCCTGGCGCCGGGGGTCGGCGGGCTGGTGATCGGCCTGCTGGGATTTGCTGAAGCTTATTTTCTGATGACGGCCCTGGCTGTGTTCTCGGCGGTATTTATGATGTTTGTCCGCCCGGTCGGTGTCTCTTCGCTCGATTCTCGACCCTCGGTTATGAGTAATGTTGTTGAGGGGATAAAGTATGTCCGTCGAACGCCTGTTCTCGGCAGTTTGTTGATGCTCCTGCTAGTGCCGGTAGCCCTGGGTATGCCTTATATGATGCAGCTTGCTGCTTTTGCCAGTGACGTGCTTGAGGCCAGTGAGGTGAGAGTGGGGGTGCTGTATTCGGCTACTGGCATCGGTGCTCTAATCGGTTCGATACTGATAGCCACCATGGGCGATTACAAACGAAAAGGAAACCTGCTGCTGGGGACGGGCGTAATGTTCGGCATTTTCCTGGTGCTGCTTTCATTCTCCAGTGCTTTCTACGTGCCGTTTTTTGTACTCATAGGGGTGGGGATGGCAAATGCTGTCTACCTGATTGCGAATAATACCCTTCTCCTGACAAGCGCCGAAGATCAGATGCGGGGCCGTGTTATGGGACTCAGCGCGACGATTATAGCCTTTTACCCCATGTCGGTCTGGCCGCTAGGAGAAGCCATGGACCGCGTTGACCCGCGTCTGGTATTTGCTGCCTGCGGTGGCCTGATTGGTCTGATTTTCTTCGCTGTTGTGTTGTTGAGGCCCCATATGCGGAAATTGTAGAAAAGGGGAGCTTTGATATAATAAACTACGTTCGGGGGCTGGGTGAAGAAGGGGAAAATATGTTGATTAAAGATGCCGATGAATATTTCTAAATTCCCCAGTGAACTTTGAGATTAATAATTGAAGATGTCTGGCGATTAGCCCCTAGGAGGTCAAACTATGCGGATTGCCCTTGGTAGCGACCATGCCGGATTCGATTTGAAAGAAGCGGTCAAAAGATTCCTTGCCGAAAAAGGCCACACTTGCGAAGATTTTGGATGCGATGATACCTCCTCGGTGGACTATCCTGATTTTGCCTTTGCCGTAGCCGATGCGGTGGCTGAGGGCAGGTGCGAGCGTGGTGTTCTTATCTGCGGCTCGGGAATCGGGATGAGCATGACGGCCAATAAGGTCCGGGGCATTCGGGCGGCATTGTGTCATGATGTATCGGGCGCGACGATGTGCCGGCAGCATAACGATGCCAATATCCTCTGCCTGGGCGGGCGAGTTACTGAGGAATCCCTTGCAAAAGAGATCGTCGATGTATTTTTGAACACCGATTTTGAGGGCGGAAGGCATGCCCGTCGCCTGGAGAAGATGCACTCCCGCCGATGTTGAATTTATGAATCCGGAAGAGCTTTCTGCAAGATATCAGCCCCAACTGGGCGAAGAACTGCGCTCACAGGTTGGCACCTCCCTGCTGCCAATGTATAACATGATGCGTTATCACCTTGGCTGGATCGACGCCGACGGGCAGGTGCGATTGACGAGCGGGGGCAAACTGCTCCGGCCGGGCCTGTGTTTACTCTCCTGTGAAGCTGTGGGCGGCGACTGGCGAGGAGCCCTCCCGGCGGCAGCCGCCCTGGAGTTGCTGCATAATTTCACCCTCATTCACGATGATATCGAGGACGTTGACGTCGAACGGCGTGGGATTCCAACGGTATGGCATGTCTGGGGCCAGGCCCAGGGCATCAATACCGGCGATGCCATGCATGTCCTGGCCCGGCTGGCGCTGCTGAAGCTGGAAGATGAGCATTTCTCTTCGGGCGCAATACTCAGGGCGGTGCGTACCCTCGATGAGGCCTGCCTTAGGCTGTGCGAAGGGCAGTACCTGGATATCTCTTTCGAGGAGCGAGTGGATATAGGGGTTGAGGATTACCTTGAAATGATTGGGGGCAAGACGGCTGCTTTGTTTGCCTGTTCGCTTAAACTGGGGGCTCTGCTCGGGACGGAGGATGAGCCGACGATCGAGCACCTCGCCGGATTCGGGCACAACCTGGGCATGGCTTTCCAGGTACGCGACGATGTGCTGGGTATCTGGGGTGAAGACAGCGTGACCGGCAAGTCGACAGCCGGCGATATAATTAAAAGAAAGAAGACCCTGCCGGTAATCTATGCCCTGCGGGAGGCAGGGCCGGAAGACAGGGAAGCGCTGCTTTCAATCTATCGACAAAGCGAGATTCTTGATGCGGATATCCCCCGGGTGAGGGGTGTTCTGGATCGAGTCGGTGCCCGCCGATATGCTGGTGAGATCGTCCGCCAGTATTCCGATACGGCTTTGGCAGAATTGGCAAAAGCAGAAATTGCACCTTCACTAAAAGAGGAATTTATCTCCCTGTCACAGGCTATGATCGGGCGGGAGTATTAGGGATTGTTATGAGCTCATATTGGGTTGTTTTTCTCCCCTCGGGGAATAAGGTTCAGGTTCAAGAAGGGGCCTCGCTCTGGTCGGCGGCTTACCTGGCCGGCGAGGAGATCGAGACGATTTGCGGGGGGAAGGGTACCTGCGGAAAGTGCAAAGTACGGGTCATCGAAGGGACCGAACGGGGGATTGAATCGAGCATGTCCCATCTTTCCCCTCTCAGCGAAGCGGAACGTACTTATGCCGGGCGTGATAAACTTGACTTCGATGAGCGCCTCTCATGTCAGGCTCGGGTAACGGGTGACGTGGCGGTCTGGGTACTGGAGGAAAGCCGGGTGATTCGTTTTGCTTCCCAAAAGGCGGCCGGTGAGCGGGAGATTGAGCTCAATCCGGCGGTAAGAAAGTATTATCTCGAGATCGAGGCTGGAACAACTATAGAGCAATACGTCGCCGAACTTGAAAGCCGGTTCGGCCTCGCCGATCTGACCGTCGATCCCCAGGTGCAGTCCGATTTGCAGACTGTGCTCGATGGGGGTGGTGAAGGAATTACCCTGACGGTCTGGAATGAGAAGGAGATAATCCGAGCCGAGGTCGGCAGGCATGAGGCGGCGTACGGGCTGGCGCTGGATATAGGCACCACTACTGTTGCGGGCTATCTCTGTGATCTGGAAACCGGCGAGATACTGTTCACCGAGGCTGTGCTCAATCCGCAGATCAGGTTTGGCGAGGATATCATGAGCCGCATTGCTTATGCCAGGGACCACCCCGACGGGTTGGGCGAGATGAACCGGACCATCATCTCGGCGGTGAATGAGATGGTTCGGAGTATAACCGCTAGGGTTGGACTCAGTCCTGATGATATCGCTGAAATGGTGATGGTGGGCAACACGGTGATGCACCACATATTCCTGGGGCTGGATATCGTGCCGCTGGGCATGTGGCCGTTCCCGCCGGTAGTGGATCATTCAGTCAATCGAAAGGCCCGCGAGCTGGGCCTTGAGATACTTGCCTCAGCGAAT
Source organism: Dehalococcoidia bacterium (assembly GCA_046498265.1). Taxonomy (GTDB): domain Bacteria; phylum Chloroflexota; class Dehalococcoidia; order SZUA-161; family SpSt-899; genus JBGLNL01. Next base: position 66,620 of record JAWOBB010000064.1, read on the forward strand.
GTGCACACTCTCCCGATTGAAGCCGCTTACGTGGGGGCCGATAACGTGGGCGTGATGCTGGCCGAGGAACCTTATAATCGGGACGAGGTGCAGCTTATTATCGACGTCGGCACCAACGGCGAGCTTATCCTGGGCAATCGGGAAAGGGTGCTTTCCGCCTCGTGCGCCACCGGCCCGGCCTTTGAGGGGGGCAATATCAGGTTCGGCATGCGGGCGGCACCGGGCGCCATCGACCGGGTCCGGGTGGATCCCTGTACTTATGAGGTGAGTTTCAGCCTGATTGGAAAAAGGGGCTGGAGCGCTGAAATGAAGGCCCAGGAGATTCAGGCCCGGGGCATCTGTGGTTCGGGGATCATCGATGCGGTGGCCGAGATGCTGGATGCCGGCATCATCAGAAATGACGGCGGTTTCGATAAGTCGCTGGTCTCCCCGCGGCTTCGGGCCGGTGCGGATGGCAAACCGGAATTTGTAATTGCCTGGAGCGGGGAAACCGCTATCGGGCGGGATATTGTGATAGTCCAGAAGGATATCCGTTCTATTCAACTGGCGATGGCCGCCATCTCCACCGGGGCCCGGTTGATGCTGCGCCGGCTGGGCATCGAGAAACCGGATAAGGTGGTCCTGGCCGGGGCATTCGGCTCCTTCATCGACCCCCGTCGGGCGCTGAAACTGGGCATGTTCCCCGATTGCGGGCCGGATGGTATCTCCTCGGTGGGAAACGCCGCCGGAGACGGGGCCCGAATTGCTCTCCTGAACAAGGACAAAAGGGCGGAGGCGGACCGGATTGCCCGGGAAGCGGAATATATTGAGTTAACCGGGGAGCCCGGCTTCAACGAGGCTTTCATCCAGGCCACCCATTTCCCATCTTAGGGACGCTTAGAGAATCCCACGAATCGAGAACTGCAGGGGCGGGTTTCGAACCTGACTTTTTTTAATCCAATGACATTAAAAATATATTTTGGTTGACCGGTTATGGTAAAATACCGTTTAGCAAAAAAAATAAAGGAGGAACAAAAATGCAAAAGACGGTTAGTGTAGTGATGGTTCTGGTGCTGACAGGGCTCCTTATGGGAAGTGCAGTTCTTCCTGCCGGGGCGGCCGATGTGCCGCTGAAAATCAATTACCAGGGATATCTGACGGATAATGCCGGAAATCCCGTAAACGGTGATACGCAGATCACATTCCGTATCTACGATACCGTAACTTCAGGTACAGGGACACTTAAGTGGGATGAAGTCAGAACTGTGCCAGTCTCGGACGGGCTGTTCAGCGTGGTTCTGGGCGGCAGCAGCCCGATGACGGCGGATATATTTAATACCGCCAGCTGGCTGGAGATCGAGGTAGAGAGTGATGGCCCGATGACCCCCCGCCAGGAGATGACCAGCACCGCCTACGCCATTCAGGCGGGGAATGCCAACAGTGCCTTTGCGTTGGATGCGCCGGATGGCGACCCTCAGGATGTAGTTTATGTGAATAACGAGGGGAAGGTGGGCATTGGTACCGGTACTCCAACCGCCGAACTGGAAGTAGGCCTGTCTGGACCTACCGCCGTAAAGGCTTCTGCGCCTACCCTTGCAGGAGCTTGCGATACCTCAACCATACCTAGAGGTATTTATGTGAGCGGAAAATATGCCTATGTGGCGGATGAGCTTGGCGGGCTGCAGATTATTGACATCAACGATCCCGGCTCCCCCACGCTTGTGGGGACTTATGATACGACAGGGCGAGCTCGGGAGGTTTATGCCAGTGGAAAGTATGCCTATGTGGCTGCTGGGGGATCGGGAATGCAAATAGTTAATATCAATGATCCGGGTGCCCCCTGCCTTGAAGGGGTATATGGCAGCTCTGGCGAGGACGGTGACGAGGCTTATGGAGTCTATGTGAGCGGGAAATATGCCTATGTGACCAATTATGGTTCGGGGCTGCGGATCATCGATATCAGCGATCCCGCATCCCCCGTCTTGAAAGGGGCTTATGATACCCCGGGCAGTGCTCGGGAAGTTTATGTCAGCGGTAAATACGCCTATGTGGCTGATTATAATTATGGCCTGCAGATCATCGATATTTCCGATCCAGGCTCCCCCACGCTTGAGGGAACTTATTATACGGGTGCCGGTACTAACTACGCCCGGGAGGTCTATGTAAGCGGGAAATATGCTTATGTGGCCGATCATGAATCAGGGCTGCAGATCATTGATATCTCCGACCCGGGCTCCCCTGCACTTACGGGAAGCTGTGATACTTCCGGTGTGGCCAGGAGCGTCTATGTGAGCGGTGAGTATGCCTATGTGGCTGCCGGCGGTTCTGGCATGCAGGTTATCGATATCGCCGATCCCTATTCTCCTTCGCTTGAGGCAATTTGCGAAACACCCGGTTATCTGTATGATCTCCATATGAGTGGAAAGTATGCCTATGTGGCTGATTATGAATCAGGACTGCAGATCATCGATATCTCCGGTATCGATACGCCGGCTATCTCGACAGGGAATGTCGAAACAGGGAATATTATGGTTACGGAGAATGCGGATGTTGGTAATAATCTCTATGTTCGCAGTGGAGTGAACGTGGGGCCGGGTGGATTGTATGTGGATGCCGGCAACGGCATCACCACGGATGGGGAGATTGTGGCGCTGGGTACCGTTACCGCTGCCGCTTTCGCCGGTGACGGGAGCGGGCTTACCGGCATTTCCGGAGATTCCGACTGGATCATCTCCGGGAGCGATATGTATGCGGGTGTGCCCGGTAAAGTCGGTATTGGAACAACCAGTCCGAATACACTGCTTAATGTGGAAGGTACCAGCAGCAATCCCGTTATAAAAGGGGTGAACTACGGGGATGCGCAGGCTGTATTCGGGCTTAATTATGGTTCGATGGCGGCGGTCAGGGGGGCAAACAATGGCTCCGGCATCGGCGGGTATTTTACCTCCATGTCCGGTTACGGCCTGATTGTCGATAACGGTGATGTTGGCATCGGAACTACTACTCCCTCCACAGCGCTGGAAGTTAATGGTACCGTCACAGCCACTGCTTTTGCCGGTGACGGAAGCGGGCTTACCGGTGTTCCCGCTGATTCCGACTGGGTCATCTCCGGCAGCGATATGTATTCGAGTGTGCCCGGTAAGGTCGGTATTGGAACAACCAGTCCGAATACGCTACTTAATGTGGAAGGTGACAGCAGCAGTCCCGTTATAAAGGGAGTGAACTACGGGGATGCGCAGGCTGTATTCGGGCTTAATTATGGTTCGATGGCGGCGGTCCGGGGGGCAAACAATGGCTCCGGCATCGGTGGGTACTTCACTTCCATGTCCGGTTACGGCCTGCTTGTCGACCATGGGAATGTCGGCATCGGAACCACCACCCCTGATGAAAGTCTCGAGGTTGCCGGGAATATCCATGTCAGCGGCACTGGAAACGGCGTTATTTTCCCTGATGGCACGAAGATGAAAACTGCCACAAGCAACCCCATGCGGATTGCCCTCCTTCGCTGGTACGAGGCGAATGAGAGCGGTTACTCCTTCTCCGTTGGCGACAAGCCCAGGCGAGTGGCCTTCGACGGCACTAACATCTGGGTGACAAACTATTATGGCGACACGGTTAGTAAACTGGATGCGGCAACCGGCGGCGCCGTGGGCACGTATTCCGTCGGAGTCAAACCCGTAGGAATAGCCTTTGACGGTGTCAGTATCTGGGTGGCAAACAACAACGATTCCACAGTAAGCAAGTTGAATGCGGCCACCGGTAGTCCTGTGGGCACTTATTCTGTAGGTGACGTTCCTGTAGGAGTGGCCTTCGACGGGGTAAATATCTGGGTGGCAAACAGCGGTAGCGATACGGTGAGCAAGCTTGATCCGGCAACCGGTAACACGGTTGGGGCGTATTCCGTTGGCGATCAACCTTATGGAGTGGCCTTTGACGGGGCTAATGTATGGGTGACAAATTACAATGGTGCTTCAGTGAGCAAGCTGGATGCGGCAACCGGCAGTACTGTGGGCACTTACTCGGTGGGCAATGGCCCCTGGGGAATTTGCTTTGATGGAACCAGTATCTGGATTGCAAACGTACTCGATGATACGGTGAGCAAGCTGGATGCGGCAACCGGCAGCACTGTGGGCACTTACTCCGTGGGCGATCAACCTTATGGGGTGGCCTTCGATGGGCGCAACATCTGGGTGACGAACGGGAGCGATAACACGGTGAGCAGGCTGAATATGGCCACCGGCAGCACGGTGGATACTTACTCCACGGGCAGCCTTCCCTTTGGAGTGGCCTTCGATGGCGCCAATATCTGGGTGGTAAACGGTAACAGTAACACCGTGAGCAAGTTGTAGGAAGGCAGGAAATACCCGAGAGAGTTATCGAAACGAAATTATTGCTGCGGGATATTTAACAGCATGATAGAAAGCTGTCATTTGAAATTAGGGGTTATTGAATGAGAAAGTTGATGTTTAACAAGCTTGTTTTGATGACAGTAGTTGTAATAATAGTAGCCGCCGGGGTTGCTGTAGCCATGTCGAGTACCAGTTACGATCTGCCCTGGACCACCGGCGGGGGCGGGTCAAGTGGAGGCGGAGATCGCTCCTCGTCCAGCTACCAGCTTACCGATGTTACCGGACAGACGGCACCGGGCACGGCCTCCAGCACCAACTACCGGCTGACCGGGGGGTTCCTGAGCATCATGCCCATCGATACCGGAACCATGGTGAAGGTGTATGTAGCTCTCCAGGGTGATAACCGCCCTTCACCGGAAGGATGGGAAGTGCCGCTTACCGTTTGTTTCTGCCCCGAGAACAGTGATAATGATACATTACTGAACCCGGGCACGGATGTTCCCTGTTTTACCGGTACTGCCAATGCCGAGTGGATTAACGGCGGAACGAGATCGACTGTCACATTAGGGCCGGTCAACCCCGGCACCTACGATATCACCGCCGACAGCAGCACCACTCTGTTGAATGTGAAGAGGAGTGTGCATATTCCGTAGGGGCAATTCATGAATTGCCCGAATACGAAAATTGTAGGGCATGACCTTTCGTGCCCTGATTCCAAAACCGTAGGGCCTTGTGCCCGCCCCTACGGTTTTGGTTTCTGTTCCTGCTGAGACCGCAGGAACAAGTAAATGTCATTGCGAGCCCGCTTCAGCGGGCTCGGCAATCCCCCTGCCAATCGGGGAGATCACCACGTCGCCCGGACGGGCTCCTCGTGATGACAGCTTGTAGGAATATATAGGACTCCTGGTGATGACAGCTTGTAAAACAACGTCGGCCCTCTCGTAATGTTATACCAAAGCTGTCATTACAAGCAAAGTGTGACAATCCGTTTCTGAGCAGCGAGACCCGTTGCACTATTTCCGTTTGTAGCGAATGAACAGGTGGTCGTCCAGTTCGATGTAATTCTGGGGCGGTATCACCAGCGTGGTCATGGGATGCTCAATGATCGCCGGGCCGTTGACCCGGTTGTCCGCTTTCAGCAAATCCATCTCCCATATATCGAATGTCTGCCACTCACTGTCCATGTAGGCCTGTCGCTGGCCCTTGGAGGCCTCCGACGGCGGCTCTTCACCGGCCGGCGAATATGATGGTATGACCGGCTTCTGCTTTTGGGCCACTGCCTCGACGTAAATCTCCGTGATCTGATATCCCGCCTCGGGATACCGGGCCCCGGCGGGGTAAATCCTGGTGTAGTGCTTCTCAAAGGCGCCGATCACCTTATCCAGGTCTTCAACGGTGTTCACCCGCCCCACCTCTACGGGGACCTCCCACTCCGACATCTGCCCGATGTAGCGGCAGGATATGCCGTGCCTGAAGGTGACGTCATCGCGGGCGATTCCTTCGGCTTCCAGTTCCGAGTATCCCTTCTCTTCCAGTTCCTGCCAGGTCATGCTGAGGATTCCTCCCTGCATGAGCTTAATGTCATCGGGCATATCCGGAGTCAGGAAGAAAGTAACCGCCTTGTCATAGCGATGGAAATATTCGGCAGCGGCCACACCGAAGGCGGAGAAGGCCGCCGCCCAGGGGAGCATGATCATCTCGCCTATGGGGATTCCCCGCTCCAGTCCCCACGCGTGCAGGGGACCGCTGCCGCCGTAGACCAGCATGGTGAATTCGGCCGGGTTAAGCCCCTTGGAGAGCAGCATCCGGCTGATGTGGTCGTTCATCTGGGAGTGCAGCAGGTCCAGCACCTTGCTGGAGACCTCGTACACGTCCTGCTCCAGCGGTTTGGCCAGCCGCTCGGTGAGCATCTCCAGAGCCCTGTCCCGGTTAAGCCTGGCCTTGCCCCCCAGGAAGTAATCCTCATTGAGATAACCGAGTATTAGATCGATATCACCTATTGTGATGTCCGGGTACTTGTAGCAGGTGCCCACAGCGCTTCCGGCGCTCTCCGGGCCCAGCACGATTCGCTTGGTCGACTCATCAACGTGTATGACCGTGCCCGTACCGGCCCCAATTGAATCGATATTGACCATCGGCAGCCTGAGACGATGACCGGCGAAATCGGGGGATTTGTTGACGGGCAGGAGCCCCCCGGCGATCAATCCGGCGTCGAAAGTGGTTCCCCCCAGATCGGCACAGACGATTCCCGGGGAACCCATGAAGTCGGAGATAAACTTGCCACCCAGCAGTCCTCCCACCGGGCCGGATATGATGGCCTCGCAGAGCTTGGGATAGCGGACGGTGACGGCTGCCCCGTACGAAAGCAGGGTGAGCAGGTCGTAGGCATAGCCCTCCTGTCTGGCAGCATCCTCCACTTTGAGCAGCTGCCGTCGTCCCGTTTCGGAGATATAACATTGAATGAGAAGCGTTTTCAGCCTTTCATTCTCACTGGGTACGGGGCATATATCGTGGGAGGCGATTACCGGAATCTCCAGTCCCCGACCGCCCACGATTTCCCGGGCAATCATCGCCGCCTGTATCTCATGCTGCGGGTTGACATAAGAACCCAAGGTGAGGATGCCGATGACTTCGACGCCGTTGTCGAGCAGTTCATTGACCCCCTCTCTGACATCATCTTCGTTAAGGGGGATGAAGACGGTGCCGGGATAGGTGTGGTGCTGCATGTAGTAGCTGCCCACCCCTATCCGCTCCTGTATTTCCTTGATGTTCTTCGGCTGGACCAGCCAGGGAACGTGTTCGTGTAACTGCTGGTGCAACTGGTCTTCGTAGCTTTGCCCGATCCATGTAAGTCCCCGCTCGATGATTGGCATATGCCCGAATCCCCTGGTGACCAGAAGCCCGACGTTGCTGCCTCTGCGGGTGAGCAGGGCATTGAGCATTGAGGTGCCGGTATATGTGGATGATATGGCCTGCTCGTGGAGTTCGTTCGAGTCCATGTCCCAGTACCTGCTGGCGTCCACCACGGATTCGAGGTAGCTTCTGGATTCATCCTCGGGATTGGTCAGGGCCTTCCCCAGCACGAAATTGCCTTTCTCGTCCACGGCGAAGGTATCGGTCATGGTTCCGCCGGCATCTAATGCAATCAGGTATTTTTTCTCAGCCATCTTATCCCTCCTTGACCCACTCGGCGGGTTTCTCCAGGGTCTTATCCTCGAACCAGTCCGGGCTCTCATCTGGAAGGGGCTGGCCCAGCCATTCCCGGTAGAAGCTGTCGAGATCCGGCAGCATCTCGAATATCGGTGGATAGCCGGGCGGGACAACCTCCACTCCCAGGAGGGCATAGCATCCCGGGCAGTAGAATTCCCTCATCTCCACCAGCTCTGTGTTGTGCCTGGCCTCGGGGATGGTGACCACCTCCCCGATCTCCTCTTTGGTCCTGCGCACATAAACCTTGCAGCCCAGCTTCCAGTTGATGCGGTAATCTCCGAATTCATAGCCGCAGTCGCACCTGGTCACTCTTCCCCCGCCCTCCCTGGCGACGATATAGAGGTGGTCGGAGATTCTCAGCAGTATCTTGTCGTCCCAGGGAACTTTCTCCTGCAGGACCTCCAGGTATTTGAAGAAGCGGTCCTCGTCCTTGGGGTCGAGGCGGATGGCCTTCTTCACCTCTTCCCAGTGGAGGGTTCCCTCGACCAGCCGTTTGAGGTTTTCCTTGGTGAAGCGATCGTCTCTTTTCATTGTTCCTCCTTTTGAGAGCATTCAGGGTTCATCTATCAGCTTTCGGTTCCCCCTGCCTGTCCCTTCTGGATTCCGGATCAAGTCCGGAATGACACGATATAAAATTTCCCTGACCCCTGACCCCTATAAACTGTACTCCTGGGGCAGCTGCCACATGCCGTAGAACTGTTCTCTGAACTTGGGGTATCTCAAGATGTCGGCGAACATGGCATACATATCCTGGGGCCAGCTTTTATCCAGGGCCACCTGACGTTCCTGCTTCCACCAGTCCCTGGCGTCTATGGAGCGTTCCTTTCGCCGGTTACGCATCTCCTCGCGGAGCTTATCGCTTTCGGCAGCATTTACTTTTCCTTCATCGTCTGTCACCGCGCCATATACAATTCGGGCAGTTTCGGGAGTTATCCAGCCGTATTCGATATCATCTTCGATAAGCTCGTAAGGCCGCTCCAGCACATCGCCCCAGCCGTCCATGGAGCCCGAGGAACTGGCGAAGAGGTCGCCGTCTTTGCAGGCCACGGTTGGCGTTGAGCCCGTGTAAACTTCCACCTCGCCGGCTTTCAGGGTACCTTCGTTGAGCATGGCCATCATCTCGACAAAATCGCGCGGATAGTGTTTGCCCTGTTCAATAAGCTCCCGGATGTTGGTATCGTGGGCGTAGACTATCACGTCGTTTGACCTAGGATAGCCGCCGGACATCCCCAGGGCATTGGCTCCCAGCCCGCTGGTGCCGGAGAATGCAGCGATGACCAGGGCCTGCCCGGGCTGGTTGACCATCTGAAGCATGCTGACCTCAAGGCCTCCCCGGAACTTGCCGTGACCACAGAAATCGGGAATGAGCTTTCGCCCGAGGTTCAGCTGGGTCGGCTGCAGGAACTCGGCCAGCTCGGTCTCGCCCATGTCCGGCTGGGGATTGGGACCGCAATATGCGGCCGAGAAGCCGTCCCTGTAGGCCATCGCCCCCTGGCTCCAGCAGGTAATGAGTGCCATATCCCCGCCGGCCCAGGGGAAACCGTCCGCCAGCAGGCCCTGCACTCCATAGCCGACACCCGCGCCTGAGAGGGGCATGGTCTCTTCCAGGAACCCCCTGGCGAAGAACGCGTAGCTGAGGCATCTTTGCGGGAGGTAATTGTATCCGCCGGCCTCTCCCAGGCCCATCACGGTGGGAGCCCAGGGATTCTGGGGATTGAACATCGAGCCCGGGGGAAGGTTCCAGTCGGTCATATAAAGCAGGGCCGTATTCAGGGTTTCCGTGTAGGCGAACATGGGCCAGAGTCCGAGAGAGTTCATGGCTCGGACTCCCGGTTCGTAGCAGTTGCAGTGGAAGTCCCCCTCGCTGCTTAATCCTTCCAGATCGGTGAGCAAAGTGCCATCGGTTCGTACGTACATCTCTCCCGGTTTGTGGAGAAACCAGTTGCGGTTGGAGGCTGGCCACAGTCTGCCGAGAGTACCTTTATATTCGACCGTTTTGAACTGGAGGAAATGATAAATGCCCGGCACTGCCATGGTCTTGATTCTGTTTATCAGCAGCCGCCTTTCCCTTTCTATAATCTCCTTTATGGCCTGGCGGTAGTAATCGATACCGAATTCCTCGATTATCTCAAGTATCCGGTCATGGAGGGATACGATTCCCGCTGCCCGCATCTTGTCATCGAGAACGTTGAACATCTCGGTCCGGGTTCGCCGCTTCCAGTGCAAATCCCACCATCGCTCCTGCTTGAAGTTCCGGCCGGTCCTGGTGGGGGGATAGGTGAAGCCGTCGGTGAAGACGCTGGTGGATATGGTGCCCAGTCCGCCGGGCTGAATTCCCCCTACGTCCACGATATGATTCAAGCCGATGGTCCAGCCCGCCAGCTCGTTCTGGTAGAAGATCGGCAGCCAGGTGTAGCAGTCGGCGTTGTGCGGCGGCCCGTATAGGGCGTCGTTGGTGGATAAGATATCCCCCGGATTGATGCCGGGGTCTTCCTCGAAGCCGAGTTCGGCGATGCTCTTGATGATAAAGGGAACGCATTGCGAGTGCCCGGCCAGCCCATAGGAAGCGGCGGTTACGTCTCCCTCGGGGGTTGCCAGCATAAACAGGAGTTCGCCCTGGATGAGGGACATGGGATTGGCGGAAATCAACTTGGCCATTTCCCGCGAATTGATACAGGCGGCCACCAGCCTCATTTGAAAACGCATGAATTCGGCGGGGTCGTCATCCATGAGGGGAAGCTCGTCCAATCCGTAGGCGTAACCGGTTTCTTTGAACAGCCGCTCCCTTTCTGCTACAACTTCCTTGAGTGTTTTTCCTTGATAACAGATGCCCATGCTGCCTCCTTATTTATGAGGATAGATTTGCTGGAAATTCCTTGATCGATCAGCCAGGAATTTGTTTTATTTACTCTCTAATAAGTGAGGGTAAAATATTGTCCAGCCGGAGCTGGAGTTCGTTGAAGTTCTCTTCGAGGATTTGCTTCTCTTTGGGGATTCTTTCTCTGTTGTGACGGTCCCGGTCAAAGGTTACCCAGATGGCTCTTCGATTGCCGAGGATCTGAGCAGTTACCATATTTTCAACCGTTCCACCGCCGGTCATGTAGGTTTCTTTTTCCACTTTCCCTACCAGTGAGATTCGGTAAAACTTGGTGCTGCCGAGGGCGAAAAGAATGCCGAGCACACAGAGGATGATCCCCGCTACTATCTGGAAAATGTCAAATGACCCGATCTTTTCACCGGGCACAGAGTTGAAAAAAAGCGCCACTGCTATGGTTATTCCGATTATTCCTAGAATCAACATTCGGGGCCTTGTGGAGGCAACAAGTTTACGCCCCACAACTTCAGAGCCGAATCGGGAAGCTGATGGACTATTGTGCAGTCGGTAACCTGTATCCTCGATGGCGTTTGCCAGAACAGCCAGCACTCTTTCGGGTGAACCCGTTTTCAGTTTCCAGGCATATTTGAGCGTATGTCCCTGCTCCACAAATTTATCCTTTTTGCCAGAGTAAAAATCCGGATGTCGTGCTGAAGTTGCTCACATTATATGCTACCGGCCGGGCTTGTGCAACTGCACCAGGCGAGGATATTGACGGGTTAATGATGAACAATTGCAGAAGGGCCGGTGATGGTTTCCGGTATGAAATCCGGAGGCCTTACCTCTTCCATGGTGATTGCTCCCGGTACGCAGGATAGCTCACACACACCGCACCCGACGCATTTGTCCGGATCGATAACGGCTTTCATCTCTCCGGCGACCGGTTTCATTTCGATGGCGCCATATTGACAGCGGGGCACGCAGTGGCGGCAGCCGTTGCATTTTTCCGAGTTGATCTTGGCCTCAAATCTACTGGGAGCCACTACGTCGAAAGCTTTTTGCAGGCGGAATAAGGGATCAAGCACCACGCAGCAGCAGCCGCAGCAGAAACAGATGAATTCGAGGTTTTCGATGACGGAGATGTTGGTTACGGTCGGGACCAGCCCCGAGCCGACTGCCTTCAGGGCCACGGAGACGGCTTCGTCCGCAGACGCTTTCCGGCCGCTGCCACGATAGAGATCATACTCTGCCCGGCCCTTGAACTGGATGCAGACATCCAGGGGATGATGGCATTTTTTAGCTCCAACCCGGCAACAGCAATTGCGCACGCTGATGAGATCGTGATTTTCCTCGATTATCCTGGTCATGCTCTCGCAGGGCATGAGCTCGATTTCAGGGCCCAGTGACTTTTCGGCGGGGATGGCCCTCATCACGAGCAAGCCGTAACTGGCCAGGGTTTCGCCGATCTCCCGCCACCACTGCTCACCTTCATACAGCTTCATCCACAATTTCTCGATTCCCTCCGGAATATACCGGGGATCACTGGAAAGCATGTTGTCGTGGAGCGTGCCCAGGTCTCGCGGATAGCGATAGCCTTTGCGTGACCTTACCAGCAGGCCGCGTCGAGAGAGATCAAGCATTTTCCCTTCCACTTCCTGTTGGCTTATGCCGAGCCTGGAGGCCACTTCTTCAACCGGGGCTGGCAGGTTGAGGATGAAGCCGGCTTCCTCGTCGGTCAGCGAATGTTCCAGGATATTGAGCAGGGCTTTGGATTCGCCTTTGCCGTTCATTTCGGCCAGTTTGCAGATGTTTTCATTTGAATTCATGATCACATCTCCTTAGATTACGCCTATCTCTTTTTTGTAGTTTAAGGGAATATTATTGAGGCGTCAAATTCAGGGTTGAGAAAATGCAGGCGAAATCCGAATTTGCTAACCCTGCCCCTTTGGGCGAATTTATGGGATTACTCGCTTTCAACAGTCGAAGTCCCCGGCTCTGTTGTCGGGGCAGGGGTGGGGCTGGGCTTCGGTTCCGGGGGAGTCCACTCCACCTCGGGGGCCACGATCGTAATCGGTTCGTTGAAATCGGTCCATTTAACGGTGAAGGTGGTGGTGACCCACTCGTCTTCGCCATCGGGGCCGAGTTGAATCGATCTCATGACCGTCTTCATTTGGCGCAGGAAATAATCATCCTTGCCGATCCACAGGTCGATGATAGTTTCACCCTGTGCCCTTCGTTCCAGGCTGGCACGGGACAGTTCTTTGATCTCATCTATGCTCATCGAATCCGTTCCGGTCATCGATTCCGGGTTCTCTGCCAGATAATTTTCGAGGTTTTCCATCTCCGCTTCGATATCGATTTCAGGATACTGCTTTTCCTGGTAATGGAAGCAAGTGACGCCATCGATCTTCTCATCGGATAGTTTTTCAACATTGGTAAGTGTGCTCAACACCCCGAAATCATCGGATACCTGCATGAAAGTCTGGGATCTGGTTCCGTCTTCTTTATGGAAGATTCCCTTTTCCCGCCACTGGGGCCCGTAAGAAGCGCGGAAATATTGATCATCCCCGATGATAATGTACTCCAGCCACTCATCCTGCTTGATGCTTTTGCCGTGATAGCGATCAGGAGCAACGAACTCTTTGGTGCTGGTGGTGCTGATTTCCTCGCTGTTTTGAATGGTGGTAACTGTCTCCGATCGATATGATTGCAGCCCGTACATGGAAGCCTGTGATATGGCAATTACATTGGAGCGGCTCTCTTTTTCCTCGCAGGCAAAATAGTTAATTGAATAAACGGCAATAGCGGCCAGGATACAACCTATTCCGAATATCAGAAGATACTGTTCCTTTCTCATCTTGAACCGCGCAAAAAAAGTTTTGCCCCAATTATATAGCAGCGTCAAACAGGTGTAAATATAGAGGGCACCTGATTTCTCAGATGCCCTTTCGTGTGTGCTGTGTGGATTAAAATCATGCCGCCGGATTCAGCACCCGTCCCAGGAACAGGATTGAGCCGCTGTCGGTATCACTGATGAGATAGATGAAGGGCCGGTCGATGGTGAGGGTTACCTCTTGCATCGGAGCAGCAGAGAGTTCCATGACAACGGCGGTGGCAGCAGCAGCCTCGGTTCCCTCCTCGTCGACGGCTACGAATGCCTTGTGGAACACATCGGAAATGAAAAGATCTTTGGTGCCGTCCATGCCGGAGAAATCGGCAGCATTGAAGGCATCCGTCATCCCCATTTCGATCAGGGTTTCAGCCAGGCTGAACTCCGATTCATAGGTGAATTTGGGCAGGGTCAATTCGACCTGCTCGTAGTCCAGGCCGGTGATGATTTCATCAATCCGGTCTGCGGTGATGCCTGATTCGAAGTCGGCAAATTTGCCGGAATCGGGGACGAATATGGTCATGGCGGCCCTGCCCCCGACATACGGCATTTCCACGGCCTGATACCCTTCCCCTCGAGTATAGAGGAACCGGCTGGTCTGTGACATCATGGGCACGGTGACCTGCTCTTCGTCGAGCAGATGGAATTGGGCATCATGCGTATTGTTGGGGTCGAACTGGCGCTGCCAGTCGGCGTAGAAATAGATGGCGTTGGCCAGCACCAGCCGGGTCATAGGGTTGATCGCCCCCTGGGGAATCAGGTCCTTAATCTTTTCCTCTGTCTTCTCGCTCACCCATTCATTGATGGCTATACGTGCTGCTTCCGGGGCGGTCCTGAAATCGACCAGCCGCATCCCGGCCCCGTAGTTGCTGGCCAGCAAATCCAAAAATTCCTCGAGGAAGGGGTAGCCCTGCTGTCCCCACAGTGAGTTGGCGATCCGCAGAGTGAAATCGGTATTCTCCTCTGATTTACCCTCGTCCTCATTTTCGGTCAGTTGAAGGTCAAGAGAGTTGAATGCCGGATGCAACTGAGCTTGAGGCAGGGTGAAGTGGAGGGTATCGGCCATCTGCTGCTCGGTCTCCCCGCGAGCACCGGCCCAGGTCATGGCCAGCGCCACGGAAATGCTGTAAGGCGAGAAGAAGAGGTTGCCTTCCTCGGATTGCAGCTCCTGGTAGAGGTCGAGGGCGAAGGCATTGTTCCCCGCAACCAGTTCGGCCATATCTGCCTGAGGTATGTCAGGCGCCATATTCCTGGGTGCTTCCGACTTGGCCAGTTGGAATCCAGCCTGCGATGTTTGCGGGCTAGAGGTTGGCGTCGGAGTCCGGGTGGGGGTTTCGGTTGCCGAACCGCCGCATGCAGCCAGCAAAGCAAAGATGACTATTGCTGCCAGGATCGCAACCGCTGCCTTTGACCGGAGATGTTTTCTTAAGTTCATAGATATCCTCCTCAAATCCTGTTATTGGGTTACGACGATGCCGTCGCTCAAATCCTCTCCTCTTATTTCCGGATTGTAATATGAATAGGCTTCGGAAGCGGTGCCCTTGGCCTTCACCGGGTACCGGGCCTGGACATCAAAGCTGAAGGAGACCTCATCGCCGGGGAACAGGTTCTCTATATAGAAAATCACTTTCCGCCCGGCAATCTCGTAGCGCTTCATGTTCTTATCTTTTTCCACGACCTTGTCAAGGGTTTCGGTCAGGGGCGCAAATCCGGTGGGCACCGAGATATCCACCACCGTCATGCCGGCTTCCATCTCCATCGGCGGGTTGAATTTCACTTGAGCCGAAACCTCAACGATATCATTCACCTCCACCTCGGCGGCATCGTAATTGACATCCACCGTCAGGATGGGGTTGGCGACCGCATCCACCTCCGGCATGTTGTACCGGGTGACTAGCTGGGCGATTACCTCACCTTGTCCGCCTGCCGATATGGTGACCTCTTCGTTGATGGGAACCTGGACTATCTGCAGCACGTCAAAGTTGTCCTTGGTGATGGTGAGCTCGTGTTCTTGTTCACCGGCGGTGATATTCACCTCAAGGTCGACGTCCGCTCGCGCATCCGAGGAATACTCGGTCAGTGCCTGCAGAGCCACCACCGTGTCCTGGGTGGAGCCGTAGCCTCCGTAGGCGTTGCGCTGCGAGACCAGCCACTTGGCGGCTCTGGAAGCGTTAAAGGCATCGCCATGCCCGATCAGCGCCAGCGCGGCATAGGCGGTGGTCTCCACAACGGCGCTGCGATTATGAGGCATTCCCCGCCATACAGGACCTTCCTCCCCAGTTTCCGGAAGGGCGACCCCGCCGCCCCAGTGCAGGCCGTTCTCATCCTCTTCGGCCAGGGCCATCAGCTTGTCATAAACATCATCGACAATTTCGCTGTTGGCCATCTCCAGGGCATAGGCGGTGATGGCCAACGTGTAGGCATCGTCTATGGTGTCGAGTTGCCTTTCAAGGTAATCGACTGCCATTCCGGCGGCGGAGCTTTCGCCGGCCTCCATCAAAGCAATCGCCACAAAGGCGGTGAGGGCGTCCTTGCCCTGGAGTCCGCCCAGTATCTCGCGGTGGCAGATATTACCGACGGGCTCGAATGAGCCGTCGTTTTGCTGATGCGAGACAATCCAGTTTTCGGCTTCATCCAGGATGGTTTCGTCGATGTACATGACCTCCTTCGCCTGGGCAAAACTCTTCAGCACGAAGGCGGTAAGCCACAGGCTGCCCGTTTCGTCGCCCTCTCCGAAGGCGGAGAAGCTGCCGTCGCGGTGCCGGTAGGTGAGTTCCCGCTGATAGCCGGTGATCATCAGCTTTTCGGCCTTGGCCATGATCTCCGGCTTGAGCTGGCCGCTCTCCTCAAGGTACCTGGTGATGAAGACGTCTGGCGTGAAGTTCATCATGTTCTGCTCCCCGCAGCCGAAGGGCATCTGCAGCAGTTGTTCTAATCCCTCCAGGGTCTGGGTGAGAAAACTGGAGGTGACGGCCACATAGGCCCTGCCCGAGTCCTCGACCGCCGTCGCCGGAATCGTGGTATCGACTGTCCGGGAGCTGCCGTCGGAAAGGGTGAGGTTCTCCACGTTCTCGCGGGCCATGCCTTCCGGCTCGACGATGACCGTCTTGATGGCGGCATCGGCGGCTTCAGTGCTCTGTGCGGTTATCTTGATTTCCTGGACACCAATTGTTCTGGGGCTGATTTTGAACTCGACTCCCCCGATTTCATTGGGCCCTGTTTCGACCGACTTGGAAGTTTCGTCCCGCAGCTCGAACCAGTCGGCATCCTCGATGCTGACGTGGACCTGCTGGGTCTCATCGAGGTAATTGTAGACGGCCACCTTGACCGGGAACTCCTCACCCCGGATGCAGGAATAAGGCAGGTCGATCTTGAGAAAGAAAGGCTGGAAGGTGATCAGCTGGGTCTCATCGACCCCGAGGCCGTTCTCCTCGGAGATGGCCACGGCCCGCAGCATCCAGGTGGTGATGGTATCGGGGACCTGCACATCTTCGATGGTGGCGGTGCCGTCGGAGCTGGTTATGACCTCCTGCCAGAGCCAGGTCTCCGGGAAGTACTGGCGGACCCGCTCCACCTCGGCCAGGCCTTCACCAGTGGCATTGGAGTGTATCTGTTCCATTGGGACAGGGGGTGGTGCGGGCATTGGCCCCGCCATCTCGGCGTCATCGCCGTCAAGAGCAACCCAGCCTTTCAGCATCCCCCCCTCCATTCCGCCTCTACCCCAGTGGCTCTCATATTCCTTACCCTCAGGGATGTCCTGATTGCTCATCACCACCACCCCGGCATCCTCGAAGATTTCTTGGGCTCCCCGAACGAGTATGTCTGAGTAGATGTTGACTTCGTGCAGCTCGGCCCGGGGTTCCATGTAGAGGCGCTCCAGCTCATCGAAAACCTGCTTGAGGTTCAGGCGGTTCTCGGCCAGGATAAAGACCGATTTGTCCACCGCCGCGATCCCCACTTTCGATTTGCCCTGGGAAGAGATTTTGATTTCAATCTCATCCCCCGGTTCAGCCTGTCCGGTGGAGAATTCGGCTTTCACTTCGTTGGGATAACTGGCTTCCACGCTGAAGGGAATGTAGTCGGCGGCCACTTCACTTGAAGGAAGTATCTGATAAACCAATAATTTGGAGGAAGGGGCCATCCGGGGCATGGTGGCAAAGGCGATCTCGCTCTTGCGGCTGAAATCGGAGAAGACCACCTTATCCCTGGAGATGACCTCATAGTAGAAGTTGGCGGCTTCGCTGGTGGAGTGGACCCTGAAGACGGCATCCTGGCCCACCGGTGTGACCCCATCGCTGATTTGTTCCACGTGGATGAAATTGCCCGAGGGGGAATAGGCAGCCTCTACAGTCCTGGAGGCATGGGCCCCTTTAGCGGAAATGTCCACCTGAAGCGCGGCGGCTTCTTCGGGCGGGTCGAGGGAAAGGATGTACATGCCGTTTTCGGTTTCGACCTCTTGGCTGGCCTGTTCGATCTGGGCAAATTCCTCGTCGACATAGGTGATGTCAACGTTCACCTCGGTGTCGACAGGCTCGTTATCCGGGGTTTCGGCCACGATAAGGAATTCGAAGGGCAGCCCCGGCTTGAAGGTGGCCCCTTCCGGGATCAGCTGCAGGCTGAGAGGGCTCTCGGCTATGGTGAACATCCTCGACGTGCTCTCCTCGTAACCGGTGGATTGTTCGGTTACGGTGATGTCCAGAATCACGTTCCCCATGCCGCGGGTCTCGGGAACGCCGGCCACATACCCGACTGCCGGGATTTCGAACTCGGTCTGCCCGTCGATTTCCTTGGTCAGGGTGGCGTATTCCTCCCACTGACCGACATAGCGGCTGGCGGTGATCTCAAGTTCCCCTTTCACCGGTTTGCCGAAGCTGTATTCGGCCTCGATGCTGCCCTCGATGGCTTCGCTGGCCAGGAACCATTCCCTGGGCAGCTCCACCGTGACCTCGTATTTGGGGAGGACGTATTCCTCGACCCTCACATCGATCTGCGTCTCCGATTCGGCGGCCCGGCCATTTATCTTCCAGGTTCCCAGGTTCGGTTCGCTGGAGATGGGCAGCTCGAAGCCGGCCATCCCGTATGTATCGGTATCTAGTTGCTCGCGGAAAATCTTGATTCCTTTGGCATCGAGAATCTCTACGGTTACGGTCTCGCCAATAGGGCGCAAATCTGAGTTGAGGGTGATGGCCCGGATATACATGGTCTGGCCGGGTTTGTAGATGGGCTTGTCGGTCTCGACGAAGACGAGCAGGCTTTTCTCCACCCGCACCTGACTCTTATCGGAGAAGTGAGATCCGGTTACCTGAAGTTCGTAATCGGCTTCTTCAAGGTCTGCGGGAATCTCCAGGTCAATCTGTCCCTTGCCGTTGATTTGTCCCCCTGCTGAGGTGATGCTTTTGCCATCTTTCGTCAGGGAGACTTTCACCTCATCCCGGGTGAGCTCCCCCTCGGCACCCAGCAGGGTGAAGGCCACGGCGGCGCTCTCGCCGGCGTGGAATGTCTTCGGCGCCATGGCCATGTAACTGGCCACCGCCACGTTCGAGACAGGGGTGGATCTGGAGATACACCCCCCCAGCGTTGAGGCCAGCAGCACCAGGGTGAGGATGACCGCGATTAACCTGGCTGAATTCATGATACCCTCCTTTTTGGCTTTTCTGTACTAAAGACGTGAGTTGAGGAGGAAAATGCTCACTTAAGGATAGATGGCATCGTGGGGATTGTCAACATTCGGTTTGATATTTAGGGGGAACAATTAATCTACTCAATATGGCGGGTGGATATGAAACCAAATATCAGGTATGATTAGGAAACGAAAGCTGAAAACGGGCGATTAGTGAAAATGGAAAGAAATCAAAAAGACATCGTCTCCAAACGTGTACAGTCGATTCCTGCCTCGGGAATTCGTAAGTATTTTGACATAATGGAGAAGATGGAAGGGGTTATTTCCCTTGGGGTCGGTGAGCCCGATTTCACGACACCCTGGCATGTCTCCGAGGCGGGGATATACGCGGTGGAGAAAGGCTACACCATGTATACCTCTAATTACGGGATCATCGAGCTGCGGGAGGAAATTGCCCGTCACCTGTATCGTCGATACGGGCTGGAATATGATCCCGACACCGAGATCCTGGTTACTTCCGGCTCAAGCGAAGCTCTCGACCTGTCAATGCGAGTGCTGGTTGAGGCGGGCCAGGAAGTGATTATCCCGGACCCCAGTTACGTGGCTTACCTGCCCTACACGATTCTGGCCGGCGGCAGTGTCGTGCCGGTTCCGACTTACGTTGAAAACGAATTCAAGGTCAGGGCGGCGGATATCGAAGAGAGGGTCACCGACCGGACCAGGGTGTTGCTGCTGGGTTACCCCAACAATCCCACCGGCACCATACTGGATAAGGCCGACCTGCAAGAGATTGCCACGCTGGCGAAGGACAAAAATCTCATGGTCATTTCTGACGAGATTTATGACCGGCTGGTTTACGATGGTGACCACACCTGCCTGGCCGCCCTGTTGGGCATGCGGGAACGCACCGTACTGGTCAACGGCTTTTCCAAGGCTTATGCCATGACAGGCTGGCGCATCGGCTACGCTGCAGCTCCGGCGTACATAATCGAAGCCATGATGAAGGTTCACCAGTACGTGATGATGTGTGCTCCCATCATGGGGCAGATGGCAGCGGTGGAAGCCCTGCGCAACGGCGAGGGAGCGGTGCGCAAAATGGTAGCCGAATACGACCACCGCCGCAAGGTCATCGTCGAGGGGCTGAACGACATCGGGCTGGACTGCTTTGAGCCGAAAGGGGCCTTCTATGCCTTCCCCTCCATCAAATCGACGGGGCTATCTTCGGAAGAGTTCACCGAGAAGCTGCTTACCGAAGAAAGGGTGGCCGTGATTCCGGGATCGGTGTTTGGGGATTGCGGAGAGGGCCATGTGCGCTGCTGTTATGCGGTGGCCCTGCCCGATATCGAGGAGGCCCTGGTGAGAATAAAGAGGTTCATGGCCAGGTATGGGGCATAGTTCAAAAGAAAGAGAACATTTCAGTAAAGGATAAGTCCCCCTGAATCCTCCGATTACGAAGGAGTAGGGGGATTTAAATTTGAGAGAACGATGATACAACCTTTGGATGGAATCCGAGTTCTGGAATGGGGCGCTTATCACGCCGGGCCGGGGGGTACGGCTATTCTGGGCGACCTCGGGGCGGAGGTCATCAAGATAGAGCAGCCGAATGGCGGCGACCCTTCCCGGAACTCCTTTCTGGTCAATCGCAGCTCCTTCCGCCTGCCCAACGGGGAAAGCCTGTGGAATGAATGCGCCAATCGAAGTAAAAAGAGCATCACCATAGATTTGAACAGAGAGGAAGGGAGGGAGATAGCTTACCGGCTGGCAGCAAAATCGGATGTTTTTCTCACCAATTTCCGCCGGCAGAGGGTGGGGAGCCTGAAGATGGGCTATGAAGCCATTTCGGCGGTGAGCCCCCGAATCATCTATGCCTGGGTTTCGGCTTACGGACCTGAGGGCCCCGACAGGGACCTGGGCGGGTTTGACTATCAGGGCCAGGGGAGATCGGGGCTGATGTGGACGGTGGGCGAAGAGGGCATGCCCCCGCTGGTCTCCCAATTCGGGATACTTGACCAGGCCACGGCGATCATGGCCAGCCACCAGATTCTGACCGCGCTGCTTATGCGCGAGCGCCAGGGCATCGGGCAGGAGGTCCATGTTTCCGTCCTGAGCACAGGAATCTTCCTTCACTATACCAACGCCTTCAGCGCCCTGGTGGGTGACCTTGAGGTGCCGCGCCACGTGAGAACCAGAGAGCACCCGACCCGCAATTACTATCGGTGTGCCGATGATAAATGGCTCATTATGACGGTGGCTGCCCACAAACGCCAGCAGCAGTGGCCGAAATTATGTGAAGTCCTGGGCCATCCTGAATTGATAGACGACCCCCGTTTCAACTCCGATGAGAACAGGCTCAAAAATGCCCCCACTCTCGTCCCCCTGCTCGATGAAATCTTCATGACCAGGCCGCGTGATGAGTGGCTGCAAGCGCTTAAAGGAAATGACTTCGTCTGCTGCGAGGTCAATCGCCCCACCGAGCTCAAGGACGACCCGCAGATCATGGCCAACGGCTATATCACCGAGTTCGAGCACCCTGATCGAGGAAAGATAATGATTCCCGGCTACCCGGTTCGTTTTTCCGAAAGCTGGGCAGGTACCAGGAGTGCAGCCCCTCGCCTGGGGGCAAATACGGAGGAGATACTTTCTGAGATTGGTGGCTACTCAGCCGATGAAATCGCTCAATTGAAATTCGAGGGGATTGTCTGAAGGAGGTGGAGGGTGGATGAGGAGAAAACCCGCCAGGAGCGCCGGGAGGAGAGAGAGCGTAAAAAGCGCCAGAAGATGCGCCAGCATGGTAAGGGCCTGGCCCGGATATATCGCAATGCCGTATTGAAAAGGCTGCGTCATAAGAGTTCAGATAAGGGAGGTTCCGATGATGAGACAGCACGTTGAGGGTGCCGCCGGATTCGGTCATCACTATCCCAAACTGGCGGTTATCGTAACCAGCCACGCTCAGGGGCGCGATAACGCCATGGCCGTGGCATGGCTCAGCTCTATATCCCAGAAACCCCCGCTTATCGGGGTTTCGATTTCGCCGAGGCGATACACTTACGAAATGATTCTCCAATCGAAGGAATTCGGGGTCAATTTCATTTCGCTGGAGAAGGCCGAGCTTGTGGCCGGAACCGGTGGTTGCCCGGGAAAAGATGTGGATAAATTCGAGCGGTTCAAGCTGGAAAAGGAGGCCTCGCTTAAGACGAATGTCCCTGTTCTGAAAGATGCTTATGCCGCTTACGAATGTGTGCTGCACTCAAATTATACCGTTGGAGACCATGAGTGGTTCGTGGGCGAGGTGGTGGCCACGCACTATGATGAAAAAGCCTTTACTGCCGGGGGACAGATCGACTTGGAGGCGGTAAATCCGGCCTTGTTTGTTGGTGCCGAACTTTATTACACCACCTATTCAGGCAGCAAAAGGCATCTGGAGCGTTCCACCTATGGTAAGGGAGCGGATGCCCGATAATTGAGGTTTTTGGAAAGGGTTTACCATTTTGACGGGATATTGACATGCTGACTGTAGAGTATTAGTATTGCTTATCAATCTCTTCTGGAGGAGTAATTATGGCCGAAGAAGAAATCAAAATCCGTCCCATGGAACAGCATGACCTGGATGCGATTTTCGATATCGATAATAAAATAAGCGCGGTGGAAAGGGCCTTCACCTATGCTGAAATGATCGATGGCTACATTGGCGGGGATATCGGTGCCAGCGTTGTGGCTGAGATTGACGGGCGGGTCATCGGGTTCGCCCTGGCTGCGGTTACCTATGTGCCGGAGCAGGTGACGGAGGCATGCACCATCCAGGTGGTGGGGGTTGACCCTGATTATCGGCGACGCGGTATTGCTCGTAAACTGGTAGGGGCGTTGATGGAGAATTGCCGCGCTAAGGGTTTGAAATTGATTCGTATCATGATCGACCAGCATGACAGCCAGTTGCAGGGATTGTTTGAATCGATGGATTTCCGGCGCGGCCACCTGATAGATTATTCCAAATCTTTGTGAAGCTGATGCGGATCGACATCGTAACCCTGTTTCCGAATATGTTTACCGGACCGTTTGATGAGAGCATCATCAGGCGGGCTGTCGATAACGGGCTGGCGGAGATTGCTTTACATAACCTAAGGGATTATGGATTGGGGAAGCACCGGGTGGTCGATGACTATCCGCATGGTGGGGGAGCGGGAATGATCCTGATGGCCGAACCCCTTTTTGCCGCCGTTGAAGCAATCAGGGATGACCCTGAAATCCCGGTCATCCTGCTTACCCCGCAGGGGAGGCTTTTCAACCAGCAGGTGGCCGGGGAACTGGCAGCGTACTCTCGATTGATTTTTGTTTGCGGTCATTATGAGGGGATTGATGAGAGGGTGAGGGAACATCTGGTTACCGATGAGATCAGCATCGGCGATTATGTGCTGACCGGCGGGGAGTTGCCTGCAATGGTGGTGGTTGAGGCTGTTGTGAGGCAGCTTCCCGGGGTTTTAAGTTCTGATGAATCCCTTATGGAGGATTCTCATTACAGCGGGCTGCTGGAATATCCACAATATACCCGCCCTCAGAATTTCCGGGGATGGGAAGTTCCCCCCGTTTTGCTTTCCGGTAATCATGCGGAGACAGCAAAGTGGCGTCGGGAGCAGGCAATCTCCCGTACCCTGGAGCGTCGGCCTGATCTTCTGGAGAAACTCGAGTTAACCGAAGAACAACGACGGATGGTGGAAAAAATACAACATTAATGGTAGAATCTGAAATTGCGAGTTAGAGTGGAAGGAATCTTTCAAAAATGGATGTGCGATCAGTAGTCGATTTGGAACCGAATCCGAAAGTAGCCGATTTCGGCCCTGGGGATACCGTCAGGGTCCATTACCGGGTGGTGGAGGGGGGGAAAGAACGCACCCAGGTATTCCATGGTGTGGTTATCCGAACCAGGCGGAAGGGCCTGGATGCTACTTTCACCGTCAGGCAGGTTTTCCACGGAGTTGGAGTGGAGCGGATTTTCCCGTATTATTCCCCTTTGCTGGAGAAGGTTGAAGCGACAGCGCGCGGGCATGCCAGAAGAGCCAAGCTGTACTATCTCCGAAGCCTCAGCAGGAAGAAATCTCGCCTCAAATTGAAATCGACTTAGTAGAAAGGTATGAAATATGCCGAAGTCGCGGTCAATGCCCCTGTGGGTGGGCCGCGAACTTTTACATATAGCCTCCCGTTGCATCAATCCGTTTTACCGGGCTGTGCCGTCTGGGTCCCTTTTGGCCCAAGAGTGTTGCAGGGTATTGTCTTCAGCCTGACCGAGCGACCCCTCGTGGAAGAGACTAGGCAGATTATCGATGTCATCGATCCCCGGCCCCTGCTCTCCGAAGCTCGAATCGAGCTGGCGCGATGGATAGCCGAATACTATCTGGCCCCTTATTTTGAGGCGGCTTACCTGATGCTCCCCCCTGCTTTCGAGCGCAAGTTACTGACCTTCGTCGAGCCGGCTGGTGATGCCCCTCGAAAACCCCCGGCCGATTTGACTCCCAATCAGAAGAAGATGTTCAATTTCCTCTTAGAAAATGGCCGGACCGAATCGAGGCAGTTCAAGGGTCGGCTTGCCGAAAGGTATATCATTCCCACTGTCAGGCAACTGGAAAGGAAGGGGCTGGTGGCCAGAACCAGCGAACTGCAGGGTGAAAGGATCAGGCCAAAGGAAGTGCTTCACGTTCGGCTGGCTGTTGATAAGGCGACAGCTCAGAGCGAGATCCCGGTGCTTGAGAGGAGGGCTTTCAGGCAGGCGGAGTTGATGAGATTTCTTCTTAACGCCGTTGAATCTGTTCCCCTGGCGGAAGCGTTGAAGCGTACGGGCGTTACCTCAACTGTGGCTCGAGCGCTGGGCGAAAAGGGTTTGGTGGCATGATGCGGCTAATGATGTACTTTATGTTGCCAATATTCAAGGCAAGTCGAATGAGAAAGATGGTGAGGGATTCATTTCAAAGCTGTCTCCTGAGGGAGAAATTCTTGAGCTGGAATGGGTCTCCGGCATTGATGCCCCGAAAGGTATGGGAGTTTATGAAGGGAAGCTTTATGTAACCAACATCGATGAGATTGTGGAAATTGACATTGGTGAAGGTAAGATCGCAAACCGCTATTCCTGTGAGGGAGCAGAA
>JAWOBB010000021.1:0-31182 GCA_046498265.1 Dehalococcoidia bacterium
GTCATGGATGTTTCCCGGATTGTCGAAGCCGCCCTGCAGGAAGACATGGGCAGCGGAGACATTACCACCGACAGCCTGATCCCTGCGGAGGCCGCCGGCCGGGGGGCTGAAACGTGCTCAATGTGGCCGTAATTCGCTTTTCTTTCCGGAGGAATTGCTTCTGAATGATTGACAGAAATATGGTCGGCGAATGTCCCGTATTGAGCGAACTGCTCGAAGCGGCCTATGTCGTGGAAAAGGGCCATAATCCAGGCAAGCTGCAAACCCTTTTCATCCAGACCGATATCCTCCCCGATATACAAAATCTCCTGGCAAACCCGCCTGGTATGCTCTTCTTTCAGGATGATATTCCGATCAAATTCCTCCTCACCTTTCTTAAAAGCTGCTACATAACTGTCGAACCAGCTCCGTAGCTTCGTTATTAATTCTTCGTCCATTCCTGAAACCATTGTAGCCTATTGGCACCTCCACATTCAATCCGACGCCAAGTACCAATACTTAAACTCACAAGATTACGACCAGTCTATTTTCATTGCTCTTTGTGAGATAAAAGGGAATTTTAAAGACGGCTAACCACATAATCCAGTTGCACGCTATTAGAAGCAGTGATAGAATCCAGTCAAGATGACCGATTACATGCAGTATGCCCTTTCCCTGGCAAGAAAAGCCCTCGGTAGCGTCAGCCCGAATCCTGCTGTAGGTGCAGTAGTTCTGAATAAAGAGGGACGGATAGTTGGCCAGGGATATACCCAGCCCCCCGGCTCCGCTCATGCCGAGATAGTGGCTCTACAACAGGCCGGGGAAGAGGCCAGGGGCGGTACGATGTATGTAACACTCGAACCATGTTGTCATCAAGGGAAAACCCCACCATGCACCAAAGCAATCATAGGGAGTGGTATTCGTGAAGTTCATATAGCCACCCTGGATCCTAACCCAATGGTTGGAGGAAAAGGCAAGGTTATACTGGAAGCAGATGGTATCCGAATGCACATTGGGGAACGAGAAGAGGAAGCCAAAGAGCTCAACGAGGCCTATTTGAAATTCATAACCACCGGCCGACCCTTCGTCACAGCCAAATTCGCGATGAGCCTCGACGGGAAAATTGCCACCAAAAAACACAACGCCAAATGGATCAGTAATGAATGGTCAAGGGAACGGGCACACCGGTTGCGCTGGGAAACGGATGCCATCATGGTGGGAATAAACACCGTGCTGGAAGACAACCCTCAACTCACCGCCCGAACGCTTAACGGAACCCGGGAACCACTCCGTGTCATTTTAGACAGCCAGGGGCAAACCCCCACCGATGCAAAGGCCCTCGAAAATGCCGAGCGAGTACTGATAGCAACAACCGAGGCAATGAGTCCCTCCCGGAGAGACGAATATGGGACCCGGAGTATCGAAGTTTTGACATTGCCTGCCAGAGAAGGACACGTCGATCTGGGCGAACTCCTGAGGGTACTGGGGGAAAAGGAGATCACGGGGGTGATTGCCGAAGGCGGCGGAACCTTGCTGGGTTCCCTTTTTGATGATGAGCTTGTTGATAAGGTCATTGCCTTTATTTCTCCAATGATTATCGGCGGCAGCGAGGCCATATCACCCGTCGGGGGTAAAGGAGCGGAACTGATATCGCAGGCGCTGAAACTGAAACGGACTCGTATCGAACAGTTCGTAGATGATATAATGGTTACGGGATATACAAGGTGATGATATGTTCACCGGAATCATAGAGGAAACAGGCACTGTTAAATCCATCGGGCAAAACCGGCTGCTCATTTCCGCGCGTAAAGTTCTGGAAGGAACCTCCCTCGGAGACAGCATTGCCGTAAATGGCGCCTGCCTGACGGTCGTCGAGATGAACAACGACAGTTTCTCTATTGAAATTATGCCGGAAACGATGCGGCGTACGAGCCTCGGCGATTTGCGCCCCGGCGATCCGGTCAACCTCGAGAGGGCACTGGCACTGGGCAGCCGGATGGGAGGGCATTTCGTTCAGGGACATGTGGATGGCACCGGGAAAGTCATCTCGCTGATTCCCGAAGGCAAAGCGGTTTTGATGAAAATCTCAGCTCCGGACCAGGTCATGAGATACGTGGTTGAAAAGGGGTTCATCGCCGTTGAAGGCATCAGCCTGACCGTCACCTCCTGTGAGGCCAGCGCATTCACAATATCCCTGGTCACTTTCACCAGGGAACATACCACGCTCGGATCCAAAAAACCCGGCGATTCGGTCAACCTGGAAATTGACATCATCGCTAAATATGTGGAGCATCTGGCTGGCGCAGACAGATCGGGCATAACCACCGAATTCCTGGCAGAACACGGCTTTGTTTAGCAGTTTGGCACATTACTTACGTTGACTTATTCGCCCCCAGATACTAAACTGTAGATACATTCGGAGGCATTGCTATGGCATTAGCTACAATTGAAGAAGCAATTGAGGATATGAAAATCGGCAAGATGATTATTGTCGTCGATGACGAGGGAAGGGAAAATGAAGGGGACCTTATGATAGCTTCGGAGAAAGTTACTCCTGAAGCGATCAATTTCATGGCCAAGTATGCAAGGGGACTGATATGCGTGCCATTGCTCCCTGAAAGAATCGAAGCGCTTAACATCCCCATGATGGTAAGGCACAACACATCGCATTTTGATAGCGCTTTCACCGTTTCGGTTGAAGCCAGGCACAAAGTGACCACCGGCATTTCAGCGGCGGATAGAGCTGCCACGGTTAAAACACTTATTGATCCCGCTACCAAATCCGAAGACATCGCATATCCGGGCCACATGTTCCCGTTAAGGGCCCGGAAAGGTGGGGTGCTGGTACGAGCCGGGCATACGGAAGCAGGGGTTGACCTGGCAAGACTGGCAGGGTTTTATCCTTCAGCAGTTATATGTGAGGTTATGAACGAAGACGGGACGATGGCGCGTTTGCCCGACCTGGAAAAAATAGCCGAAGAACATGGCCTTAACATAGTCAGTGTTGAGCAACTTATCGCTTACCGCCGCCGTCACGACAAGCTGGTGCAAAGAGTGACGGAGGCCCATTTGCCGACAAAGTACGGCGAATTCACTGCCATCGCCTACAAAAGTGTAATAGACCCGGATGAACATGTAGCCCTGATAAAAGGGGACATTACCGATAGCAACGAGCCCGTACTGGTAAGGGTACACAGCGAATGCCTTACCGGAGATGTATTCGGCAGTCTACGATGTGATTGCGGAGATCAGATACAAATGGCCATGCAAGCGATTGAAGCTGAAGGCAGGGGCGTTTTCCTGTACATGCGCCAGGAAGGCAGAGGTATCGGATTGCATAATAAGCTGAAGGCATATGCGCTGCAGGATGGGGGGCTCGATACGGTCGAAGCTAATCTACAATTAGGGTTCCCGGCCGACCTCCGCGACTATGGTATCGGGGCCCAAATACTGAGCGACCTCGGAGTGCGCAATATGAAACTTCTTACCAATAACCCTAAAAAGGTTGTCGGGCTGGATGGTTATGGACTCCATGTGGTGGAAACAGTACCCATTCAAGCTAAACCACATCCGGAAAACATGCACTATCTTGAGACGAAAAAAGCCAAGATGGGGCATTTAATCGACATCGACTGGTAAAGAATGCGATGGCCGGCAAATTGCAGGTCATCGGAAGGAGGAAGAGTTGGGTAAGGAATATGAAGGAATGCTGATCGGAGAAGGCCTGACATTTGGGCTGGTTGTCTCCCGATTCAATGAACTGATTACCAGCAAACTGCTGGAAGGGGCCAGGGATGCGCTCTCACGTCATGGGGTAAGAGAAGAAGATGTAGAGATTGCCAAAACCCCCGGTGCCTTCGAAATCCCACTGGTAGCTAAAAAAATGGCTCAAACGGGTAAATACGATGGGATTATCTGTCTGGGCGCAGTAATCAGGGGAGGAACCCCTCATTTCGACTATATAGCCTCGCAGGTGAGCAAAGGGGTTGCCAGTGCAAGTCTGGAACTGGGATTACCCATAACCTTCGGCATCATAACCGCCGATACCCTGGAACAGGCTATCGAACGAGCCGGCACCAAAATGGGCAACGCGGGTTTCCAGGCAGGTCTAAGTGCTATAGAAATGGCCAGCCTGCTAAAAAGTCTTTCTGAGTAAATTAGGGGCACGGTTGACCGTGCCCCTAATCTGTAATCCTGTAAACCTTGTCACCCTCTCTGGCCCGGTCGGTAACCTTGATGCCAATGGAATCTCCCTGTTTGCCCTCTTCCACATTAGCATTATCGATCTGCATTGACCCTATGACAAACTGCATATCCGTCGTATGCCCTTTGATATGCAATTTGTCACCTAACTTGACAGAAGCAGAGAGATCAATTCCTGCCACCATGGGCTTGGCAAAAAACTTGCTGACCGTACCTACTTCTTCTTCCGGCATCGTATACCTCCTTTTGCTTTGAGAAGTCTATCACTCCCGAAAAACTAAGTCAATGCCGCACCCAATTGATCACTTTACATCAGATTCTCCCTTTGCTAAACTCTGGTCTATGAACCCCGATGCCTCGCTCTTCGCCATTGTGCATGGACGTGTTCAAGGTGTAAATTTTCGCGCCTTCGTCCAGCAACGGGCCAGAAGCCTGGGGATCGAAGGATATGTGAGGAATCTTCCGGAAGGACGGTCGGTTGAACTTCGGGCAGAGGGGGAAAGAAATAACCTGGAGGAACTGGAGCGCAATCTTCATGTCGGCCCGCCGGGGGCCCGGGTGGAAAGAGTGGATACCGAGTGGTCTAAGTACACGGGTGAATTTACCGATTTCAAAGTAAGATTCTGATCTTTAAAATCCTTCCATAATAAAAAAGGGGCCAGCCTGCAACCGGTCCCCTTAAACTTTATTTTTAAACTCTTTTCTCTCAGATTGCTTCCAGAGCCTGAGTTACTACTTCATTAACTAACTGACCGTCCGCTTTACCTTTGACTTGAGGCATAAGACGAGACATGACTTTGCCCTTGTCCTTCGGGCTCTGAGCCCCCACTTCCCCTATAACCTGGCTGACGAGACCCGATATTTCCTCCCGCGACATCTGCCGGGGCATGTATTCAAATATAATGCCAAGCTCGAGTTCTTCCTTATCGATTGCATCCCTTCGATTCGCTTTTTGAAATTCGGCAATGCTTTCCCGATGCTTTTTCGCTTCTCGAGAAAGCACCTCTATTACCCCTGCCTCGTCAAGGGACTTACCCTCGGCAATCTCAGCATTCCTGATGGCAGCCTTCATCATGCGAAGGGCAGACACACGCCCCTTATTCCCTGATTTCATCGATTCCTTAAGATCGACTGCCAACCGTTCCTGCAACATCAAGTACCCGGCCCCCCTCTATTTTATACAATGCAGATTATGAACTTCTGTGGCTCTTGCGCTTTTTGGTGGCTCGCTTCTTTTTGCGAACTACAGAAGGCTTCTCGAAAAATTGCCGGCGTCGATACTCACTGAGAATACCATCATGCTGCACTTTCTTGTTAAAACGCCTGAGCGCACTTTCTATCGACTCATTTCCATCGATTATGATTTCGGCCAAACGGTATCTCCTCCCTCCAGATTTTTACAACTGCAACAGTTCATTATAGCTATTAGGAACACAGACTGTCAATAATTGCTTTCACCCAGCACCACCTGTATCTTCTCCCATATCAGTTCGCTGATGCGTCTTTTAGGTAAGGCACCATCTATTAACAGCCATCGCTGAGGGTCGGCATAAGCCATCTCCAAATACCCTTCTCTTACCCTTCTATGGAAAGAAATCTCTTCCCGCTCGAAACGGTCGCTGGCTGAAGCTTCTCCCTTGCGCTTGAGACCCTCTGCAGGTTCAAAGTCCAGCAAAAAGATCAGGTCGGGCTTAATCCCGCCGGTAGCCATTTTATTAATGGTGCGGATGACTTCCAGATCGAATCCCCGCCCGTAACCCTGATATGCCAGAGTGGATTCGCCATAACGGTCACAGATGACTATTTCGTCTTTCCCCAGGGCCGGGCGAATAATCTCGGCCACCAGCTGGGCGCGAGCGACCTCGAACAGCAGGACCTCCGTGGAGATATCGAGGTCAACTTCCAGTCTGTGTTTCAGAAGCCGCCGAACCACTCGCCCCACGGCAGTCGTTCCGGGTTCCTTGACCAGCAGGGCAGGAAATCCATGACGGGAAAGTCGTCTTTTCAACGCTTTCGACTGGGTGCTCTTCCCGCATCCTTCGATTCCCTCAAAGGTTATAAAAAGTCCCATTTTGTTTCCTGATAACATAAGGTTACGGTCGAGGGTGGAAGCTTTTTATTGACATCCACCCTGCTACTCTTCCAGCAATTTGAAAGCGGTAACATCCACCAGGCCGAGGTCGGTCAACCTGATCTCCGGGATTACCGGCAGGGCCAGAAAAGAAAGGGCGGCAAATGGAGCCGCAAGTACACATCCAATTTCGGCAGCGGCCTTCTTGAGCTCTTCAAATTTCCGAACCATTTCATGGAGCGGCTCCTCCGAGAGAAGCCCGGCAATGGGTAAAGCAAGTGAAGAGACCACTTTTCCCTCCGCAGCAACAGCAATCCCTCCCTGCAGTCTTCCCAGCTCCTTTACTGCCATAAATATATCATCGTCGGTGGTGCCAACGGCGACGATGTTGTGCGAATCATGGGCAATGGATGAGGCCAATGCCCCTCTTCTGAGCCCGAATCCCCTCACCAGACCCCTCCCGATGTTGCCGGTGGCTTTGTGTCTCTCCACTACCACCAGTTTAAGGATATCCCTTTGAACATCCGGGGTAATAAACCCGCTTTCAATTTCGACTTTTTCCTCTATTCTTTTAGTGATGATTTGATTCGGAACGAGTTCGATCACCGGAGCAGAATCCCCTCTGGCAGGCATCTTCAACGCTTCAGGATCGAACGGTTTGATATTTACCGTATTCATAAGTTTATCATCGATTATTGTGTCAATAGATGAGACAAGCTGCCCATCCTGCGCCACTAGCCTGCCGTCATAGAAAACCTGGCCCGCCTTTATGTTTTCCAGGTCATCCAGCACGACCAGGTTCGCCCGATACCCCGGGGCCACAGCACCGAGCCCTTTCAACCGGAAGTATTCCGCCGTATTGATGGTGGTCATCTGAATCGCCCGGACGGGGTCTAGCCCCAGCTTGATGGCCTTCCTCACCACGGCATCGATATCGCCATCGCGCTCGAGGTCGGCGCAATCGCGGTCGTCGACCACGAAAAAACACCGCTTGAATGTCTTATCTGTCACCAGAGGCAGCAGCTCTTCAAGGTTCTTTTCCGAGGAGCCTTCGCGAATCATGATGTGCATTCCCCGTCTCAGTTTCTCGCGGGCTTCCTCGATAGTGGTGCACTCGTGCTCGGAAGCTATCCCTGAGGTCAGGTAAGCGTTCAGGTTATTGCCGCTCAGGCCGGGGGAATGGCCATCGAGTATCTTCCCCTTGAAGAGTTCGAGTTTGGCCCAGACGCCGGGATCCCCGAACATCACTCCGGGGAAATTCATCATCTCGCCCAACCCAATAACGTTCTCTAGTTCCTTTATTTCCTTGAGGCTTTCGGCATCGAGCTCGGCGCCGGAGGTCTCCATGTGGGTAGCCGGCACGCAGGAAGGGGCCATTCCGAAAATATCCATGGGCAGGTTCCGGGCATAATTGAGAACATACTTCACCCCCGCTGCACCGCAAACGTTGGCAATCTCGTGAAAATCGGTAACCACCGCCAGAACGCCTCTGGGAACCACCGCCCTGGCATATTCGGCAGGACTGAGATGAGAGCTTTCCAGATGGATATGCCCGTCGATCAGTCCCGGGATGAGATATCTGCCATTCAAATCCAGGGTTTCCCCGCCCTGCTGGTAATAACCCACCCCGGCAATCAATCCCTGGGAAACGGCCACATTACCCTTCTCGATTTCCCCCGTGAAGGTATTTATAATCTTGGCGCCAGTGATTAGAAGCTCAGCAGGAGCATCTCCACGGGCAACTGCGAGTAAGGTCCGGGTATCCATTACCTATTCCTCCAGGTAACAGATATCAGGTAAATAGCGGTATTTTTCATCAAAGTCAAGTCCGTAACCGACGATGAAGTTATCCGGGACAACAAACCCATGATAGTCAATATGAACCGGCACCTCTCTCCGGGAAGGCTTGTC
Source organism: Dehalococcoidia bacterium (assembly GCA_046498265.1). Classification (GTDB taxonomy): domain Bacteria; phylum Chloroflexota; class Dehalococcoidia; order SZUA-161; family SpSt-899; genus JBGLNL01. The sequence goes on from JAWOBB010000021.1 coordinate 8,165, forward strand.
CAGCAAACAACATACTTTGAGAGAGATAGGATTCCTCATCCTCATTTTCTCAAGCAGGAAATTTAAGGTAAGCCCGGTATCAACAATATCCTCCACCAGCAGGATATCACGGTTTTCGGCGGGTGTTTTGAGGTCCTGGCGTAATTCAATCTTTCCGTAACTATCCTTGCCTGCCCCGTAACTGGCTACGCTGACAAAATCTACTTCCAGGGGCATATCCAGGGCTCTGACCAGATCGGACATAAAAATAAAACTCCCCTTCAGGGCTCCTACCAGGAGGGGGTTTTTATAACGATATTCCTGCCTGATTTTGTCAGCCAGCTCATTAACCTTTTCATTTATCTGTTCATGCGTAATGAAAACCGTCAACTTGCTCAAGTTTTTTGCCCTAAATCATTTTCGAACCTAGCGTATCAGAGTTGCCTTTCATTGGCAAGCTAAACCACAAATTGAAACGGAGGATTTCTCATGCCGGGAAAAATCCATTTTGTGGTAAGGGGGTTGCAAAAAGTGGGGAATTGTGGTATGCTGTGGGGAAAAGTGGGGAGACATCTACCCTATGCTGGGGAATTACGAACATCGAATTGACCAGAAGGGGCGCGTAGCCATACCAGCCAAATTTCGCAAGGAATTTGCAGAGGGAGTAGTGCTTACGTCCGGTGTGGATCAATGCATCATCGCCTATCCAGCTTCGGAATGGCAAAAGCTGTCCGAAAGCTATAACCTTTCCCCCTTCTCATCCAGCAAAAACAGGGATCTCACTCGTTTCATTTTTGGTAATGCTTCCAATGTCGAGCTTGACAGGCAGGGACGTGTGGCAATTCCCTTCTGGTTGCGCCAGCATGCCCGAATCGAAGAAGCCGCCATGATAATAGGAGTCAACAGGTATCTGGAAATCTGGAGCAGGGAGAACTGGGAACAGGAAAGCCTCCGCATCAGAGAGGAGGCCTGGAACCTGGCAGAAAGGTCGGGAGAGAACTAATGGAACAATATCACAAACCGGTTCTGCTTGAAGAAGCGGTCGACGCCTTACAGGTTAGACCGGGAGGACGATACGTTGACTGCACTATTGGCGAAGGTGGGCATGCTGTTGCAATTCTGAAAAAAGCCCTTCCGGGGGGACAGCTTCTGGGATTTGATGCTGACCCTCAAGCTATAAAGTTCGCCCGATCAAGATTAAAGGAGTTCGGTGAATCCCTGCTTCTGGTCAACGAAAACTTCAACAAGCTCGAGGAAATTTGCACACGCTACAATTTCCGCCCTGTAGAGGGAGTCCTCTTCGATCTGGGAGTATCCTCGGTCCAGCTGGATGAGGCTCGCCGTGGTTTCAGTTTCCAGAAAGAGGCACCTCTGGACATGAGGTTCAGCCCGAACCAGAGGATCAGTGCTGCCGATATCGTAAATGATTATCCGGAAAGCGAGCTGGCCATGATCATCTGGAAATACGGGGAAGAGCCCAAAAGCCGCCGAATTGCCAGATCGATCGTAAAGAATCGACCTCTGAAAACCACTTCCGACCTGGCCAGGGTAATAGTCGGAGCAATTAACGGGGAACACAAAAGGATACATCCTGCCACCCGCACTTTCCAGGCATTGCGTATCGCGGTGAACGGAGAGATTGAGAGTTTAAGGCTGGCCATGGAACAGGCGGTGGAAATCCTCACCACCCACGGAAGGCTGGTGATAATCAGCTTCCACTCTCTCGAAGACCGAGCAGTGAAAGAGTTTTTTAAGCTGGAATCAAGGTGGTGTATCTGTCCGCCCGAAACTCCCGTATGCAGATGCGGGCATGAGCCTCGCCTGCGGCTAGTTAATAAAAAAGTTGCCAAACCCTCACCAAATGAGATTAAAACGAATCCGAGGAGCCGGAGTGCTCGTATGAGAGTTGCCGAACGCATTAATCCCAATTGAGGTGAAAGGAGGTGAAGAAAGAAAATTTTATTTCAATGTGCAGCAAGGTAAGTAATTTTTAGAAAGGGGGGATAAATGGCGAATACTTTTGCTTCCATTGATGTTGGAACAAGCAAGGTCACCACAATCGTGGCAACGATGGGTGACGGGGACGCGATCCAGATCCTAGGTTCTGGCACTACGCAGTCCCAGGGAGTCCGCAAAGGCCTGGTGGTCGATATTGATCAGGCCAAAGAAGCCATAGAAGAATCTGTAGTTCAGGCAGAACGCACCAGCGGATTGCAGGTTGAAACCGCTTATGTCGGTGTCACCGGCAAACACATCAATGCCATAAACAGCCGAGGGGTAGTTGCTACCACTCGCAATGACAGGAGGGTAACGGCAGATGATCTTGACCGGGTACTTGAATCCGCTCGCAGTATAACCCTGCCAAGTGACAGGAAACTGCTCCATGTGCTGCCACGCCACTATACACTCGACGGAACCGTCAAGGTGAAGGAACCTGTCGGGATGCATGGTTTCAGGTTGGACGTAGAAACCCACATAGTCACCACCGCCGCCGCCGCCGTCCAGAACCTGATCAAGGCAGTGAGAGGTACCGGCGTGGAAATCGAGAATCTTGTCTTCAGTCCGTTAGCTTGCGGTGAAGCAGTCCTCACTCAGCACGAAAAGAATGCCGGAGTGATACTGGCAGATATTGGGGCCGGTACTACTGATGTGGCTATTTTTAAAGAAGGCTGCATCTGGCATTCGATCAGCCTGCCTGTAGGGGGTTACCAGGTAAGCCGCGATATTTCTCTCGGTTTAGGGGTAGCCAGTGACATGGCCGAGCAGATGAAGAAGAAGTACGGGAACGTCATGACTTCCAACGGCACCGAATCCTCTGAACTCAGTGCACTGGATGTGGGCAACAGGCATACGGTCTCATACCGGGAACTCAATGACGTCATCCGCGCAAGGCTGGAGGAGATCCTTCAGATGGTTATGATGGAGATTCCTCGCGATAAGCAGGAAGAAATAGTGCCATCAGGGCTGGTATTAACAGGGGGAACTGCCACAATTCCCGGAATGGAGATAATGGCCAGAGAAGCCCTGGGAATGGATCATGTCCGTATAGGAGTTCCCACCGGTATCACCGGCATTGCCGATACCCTGCATGACCCTGCTTGCGCTACCGGCGTCGGGCTTCTCTTCTGGGGAATGACTAATGAGGAAGGCCCTGACAAATGGAAAATCGAGGAACTCAAGCCAGGCGTGGGAGGGAACCTCAAAAATGGTCTTCGACTCGCCAGGAATTTCCTGACAAGATGGTAATCCAAATACAAGACACGAATTAAATAAAAAAAGGGGGAAAAACAAATGGGTAGAGCAGATTTTGCTTCTTATCAAGCCAAAATCAAGGTGATTGGAGCAGGAGGAGGCGGATGTAATGCGATAAATCGTATGATCGAGCAAGGTGTTAAGGGGGTCGAGTTCATCGCCGTAAATACCGATGTCCAGGACCTGGATGGCTCACTGGCTGAGAGCAGGATACAACTGGGTCCCAAGATTACCAGGGGACTGGGTGTTGGGGGCGATCCTTCCATCGGGATAAAAGCAGCCGAAGAAAGCCGCGACGCGCTCGAGGAAGCGATCGGCGATGCCGACATGCTTTTCGTAACCGCCGGCATGGGCGGCGGCACCGGTACCGGGACTATATCGGTAATTGCCGATATCGGGAAAGAAAAAAAGGTACTGACCATCGGAATCGTCACCAAACCTTTTTCCTTTGAAGGGTCCGTAAGATCGAAAAAAGCCCAGGAGGGTATCGGAGAAATCGTTGATCTGGTCGACACCTTAATCGTCATTCCCAACGACAGGCTGCTCGATATCTGCGACAACAGAATATCCGTAAATGACGCTTTCGCCATGGCGGACGAGGTCTTGTACAACGGCGTCCGATCCATATCGGAACTGATTACGGTACCGGGCCTGATTAACCTTGACTTCGCCGACGTCAAAACCATTATGACCCAGGCCGGTCAGTCGTGGATGGCAGTGGGGCGTGGCAGCGGAGCAAATCGAGCTCCCGATGCTGCCAAGATGGCCCTCTCAAGTCCTTTGCTTGACGTCAATATAGACGGTGCTACCGGTGTGCTCCTGAATGTAACCGGCAGTAGTAACCTGGCCATTTCCGAAGTCCACGAAGCGGCAGAGGTTATCAAAGGTGCTGTTGATCCGGACGCCAACATAATCTTCGGGGTAGCTCATGACGAGGCAATGGGGGATGAAGTCAGGATCGTCCTCGTGGCTACCGGGTTTACTGCTAACAAAGGGCAGGTAATCAGTTCCACAAACCAGGAGGAAATTCTGAACATGCTCTCCGAGTTGAAGGAGGAGGAAGAAAGGATGGATTCACCTGCCTTCCTTCGGCAGCCGCGTCAAACCAGGAGCAAAGGCCTTAGTTACGCCTGGGAGACGGTAAAAGAGCGATCGCCGTTCTAAGGGCGATGATATCCGAACCAGCGGGGCAAAATTAATAAACATAATTAAAGCCTGAGCCTGAAGCTGCGCTCTGAAAAGAGATTGATTATGTGTAGTAATTACTGGTAAGGCCGGGCATCCGGCATACCATTTCCTGACGGATGCCCGGGTCCTTACATAACAAATAAGGGGGAGAATAAAAGTAACCAAGGAGGCAAGAGCGTGGAAAGCTTTGATCTGGTGAGATATCATGTGCAGAGCGCGATACGCGCAGCCATGGCTGAATCAAACGGGCTTAAAGAAGAGGCCACCCGCCTGCGGGCACAGGGCAACTTGCGCTTGATGGTTATGTCTGATGAAGAGTTGTGGGAGCTGGCCCGAATGCTCTCGCACCCACCGGCAAGAACGGTTGACAGTGTCTATTGGGAATTGATAGATTCCATTGAAGAGCGGAGAAAAACCGCCAGCGAGTGGATGGAGTTTCTCACTGCCAAACCGGGTGAGTTCCTCCCCCGAAACTGATTTCATAAATTCCCTTTATTATCAGCACCAGGATTGGTAAAATCATAATTTGAAGGAGGGCGGGATGCCGAGATTATTAACGGTTATCTCTATAGTGCTGTTGCTGTTCACTTTCGCCGGTTCTGCCCTGGCCCAGCCTCTGACGTGCGGGTTCTATGGAACCGCTAACATCGACGGAGAGAGGGTGGCGGATGGTACAGTGATAAAGGCATGGATAAACGGGGTAAAGGTGGGGCAGTGCGACGAAACAAAATACCCGTTAATCGAAGGATATGAACACAACTACGCTTTTACCACGAATGATCAAAAAGATCATACGGGACAGACAGTAACTTTCACCATCGGCCCCGATGATTTGCTGGCGGAAGAGTCGGCCACCTGGAAAAAAGGTGATAATATAGAGTTGCATCTTCATGCCGAGAGCGGCGGGACCGCTCCCCCCCCAGCCACACTGCCGCCCCCATCCATAACACTTTACCCCTCCGAAGGGATAGCTACTCAAGTCTCAGGGGAAGGGTTTACCCCCGGTAAAGTCGTCTCTATCAAAGTGGGAGATTCGCCATCCGGCTCCGTCGTCGCCAACAACGACGGCACCTTCGCAATAGTCATCGCAGCTCCGGTTCAAAATCCCGGCACCTTTACCGTCAGTGCCAGGGATAATGCCGGAAAATCAGACCAGGCCACTCTAACCGTCCCCGATATTCACGGCGAGCCGGGAGTGAAAGGTGACCGAGGGGCACCAGGACCTAAAGGCGAAGTCGGACCTAAAGGGGATGCCGGGGGCAGTGGCATGGCCCTGGCAGCATTGATTCTTTCCATACTCGCTATTCTGGGTTTCGTGCTGATAGCCCTGAGGATATCCACATACTGGAGAAGACGTTAAAACTTAAAGCTTTGCCGGAATGCTGAGGATTCAGCTTATTTCCTGCAATCGTTTCTTCATGTCGTCGAACTTCGGGAACTCGCTAATACCCGACATGAGGGTCACAACCCCCAGCTCCACAGCACCCGGATCAGGATAATCGCCATATCTGATCTTGCCAACCCTCAAAGACTGCTCAAGATAAGCTTTCCCGGCTATCAGGGCTTCCATAAAAAGATGCTGGGGTCTTCCATAAATTACCATGCCGCCGGCTGTGGCACCGGTGGTATCGCAGGCAAAACTAAGCCTCCGGGGATTGACGCTATCCTTGATAATTTCTTCGAGTCTGCGCTCATCAGGTTCAACCCCCTCCGCCCAGAAACGGGTCCTCAACTTGATCTTATCAGCCCGGAAACCAAGGGTGGAGAATTTTCCACCGTTCCCCAACGTAGCCCTCACCTCGGCGGCACTGAAAACTTCTTGCGGCGGGTGTTTTGGTTCCCCGGCACAAAGCAAAATGGAAAGACGCCTTACCAGATCACCATTAATGCGCTGATACATCTTCTCAATTGACTCAGTGGTTTCCTCACGTCTTTCGTACTGGGGATTATCAAGCAGCAGGATATTATCAAATTCCTGGCTCCATAATTGCGAGCTTTTCAACGTGTTGGAAATGGAAAGGACCTCCTTTTCCACTTCCATTCCGGTTGTGGACGGTAAAATACCGATAGCATATACCGGTTTATTGAAAATATCTTTGAGCTCTCTGGCCAGTATATGAGCACCCCCCGCACCCGTTCCCCCCGCCATTCCAGAGATAATCCAGAAAGCTTCAGGGTCAAATTCCAAATTATATCTATCGATTACTCCCATCATATGGGATAATGACTTCAATGCTATATCGCTGCTGAGCTCCAGGTCAGCCCCCACTCCCCTGCCCTTCTGCTTATACTTCCCGATAAGTACTCGCTCGTTTACCTTGTTAAGACCTGTCAGGTCAGCTTCCTCGGTATTAATGGCTATCGCCCGGTAATTGTCCCTGTCCATTCCCATCATGGTGTTGGCAACTTTACCACCTGCCTGCCCATAGCCTATCCATAACACTCTCATAGCAACGGCATTCTAGCATGAAAACACGCACTTTGCAAGCAATTTGGAATTAAACTAAGTAAACTTTTACAAAAAAGCGGGGAGAGGGATTTGCTGGAACCGGCCTCGGAAGTCGCTTACTAAATATCTCGTCACCAGGGAGGAAAGAATCATATTAAGAGTTAACTGAGAATGTGACGTGAGCAATGATGAGAGTGGGTAAATCCCGGGGCAAAGACCCTGTGCTGAGGATCGGTTATTCAGGCAACCAGCCACGGGAAACAGCCTCCTGCTCCATTATTTCAAGGGCGGAGTAGGAATCGATTCTGCCCGCTTCCACTTCATCCCACAACGACATCAGCCGGTCGCTTCCCTTCATCAATCTCGAAAGCCTCTTCCTCAGCCGTTGTTCCACGGCACGAAGGAATTCCTCCCTTCTCTGCTCCTTCCTCCGTTGCGTAAGTTTCCCGCTCGATTTGAGGAATTCCTGGTGGGTAATGATCGCCCGATACAGTTCATCGATGCCTACATCATTTAGAGCTTCGACAGCCAGAACAGGGGGAGACCATTCATCCTGTGAAGAACTCAAATGAAGCATTGATTCCACTTCCACCATCACTTTATCAGAGCCGGGACGATCAGCTTTGTTGACCACAAAGAGATCGGCTATTTCCATGAGGCCGGCTTTCATTGTCTGAACGGTGTCCCCGCCCTCGGGGACGAGAGTAACCACAACTGTGTCCACCGCCTCGATTATGTCAAGCTCAGTTTGCCCGACCCCTACCGTTTCCACCAGGATGATGTCCTTGCCGGAGGCATCGAGAACTTTGATAATATTGCGAGCGGTGTGAGGCAGTCCTCCCCGGCTCCCCCGGCTGGCAACACTCCGGATGAATACGTCGGGATCGAGATAATGCTGCTGCATCCGAATTCGATCACCAAGTACCGCCCCCCCGGAAAAGGGACTGGTAGGGTCAACTGCAAGCACGCCTACTGAAAGACCCCTGCATCGAACTGCCGCCGTCAATCTGTCGACCACGGTGCTCTTCCCTGCACCGGGCGGTCCGGTAATCCCTATCGAAAAAGCCTTCCCTGTGTGGGGATGGATTGCCTTCATAATTTCGGGGACCCGGGCGGATTCCTCTTCCATAATGCTGATCAGGCGGGACAGCGCCTTCCGGTTCCCTTTGAGCATTCCTTCTACAAGTTCCATCCATGGGTTCCTTTAAGCGGATACTTCTTCACCGCTCACCATGTTAGCATACCGGCAAAATCAGCGCAAAGTCAGCATGAACTGAACAGAGGGTTAACAAAGTTCCCATCACGAGGAAGCCCCAAAAGTTTCACAAATTGCGGCTTGAAGCTATTTCAACGAGGCATAGCAGAATGGGAAAATCTGTCCTGGAAGACTCTCGCCTTCCTGAGACAAAATAAAATCTTTCGAAAATGGGGCAAACGCCCCCTTCGGGACGTTTGCCCCATCCAAATTTCGATCGACAGAGATGATGGCTGGTTCTAGCCTTTACCGATCCTGAATACCTTGGTGCCGCACTTCGGGCATACACCTTGTGTTGCCGGCCGCTTGTTCTTCATGGTGATTTTCTTCGGGTTTTTGATCTCAACTTTCTTCCGGCACTTCATGCAGTATGCGGTCATAGCTGCACCTCCTTTTGACACGAAGAATAAACGATTATTTGCAATTTGTCAATAGCCGAATACGATTTTCAGCACACAATAAGAGATTTTCACCCGGTACACGGAGCCCTACCTTACCCGGCTGATCTTATGAGTGGTACAATAATGAAAGGTCCGGTCGATTAAGTTAATCCCGGGATTAAAAATTCAGGGAGGGGGTTATGAAAACTACCATTGTTTACGACAATACCGCTTTCAGAAATGATCTTGAGCCTGACTGGGGTTTCTCCGCCCTGGTGGAGACAAAAGGAAAGAAAATTCTTTTTGATACCGGGGGAAGCGGTTCTATTCTGCTTGCAAACATGAAGAAACTGGAGATTGATCCCAGCGAGATTGATGATGTTTTCATCTCCCATTTTCACTTTGATCATACCGGAGGATTGTCCGCTTTCCTCGAACAGAACGATAATGTTAAGGTATGGGTTCCCCGTTCTTTCCGCGGAGTCAAAAACGCCAGAGAAATCATTTCCATAGATAATTCCAGAAAGATGTATGAGGGCATCTATTCCACGGGGGAACTGGAGTCAATTGAGCAGTCGCTCTGTGTTGACACACAAAAGGGTATCGTAATCATAGCGGGCTGTTCGCATCCAAAGATGGAGCATATCATAAGCGCAGCTTCTCAATTCGGCAAAGTCCACGGAATCATCGGGGGCTTTCACGGGAACAGGCCTCAATCTCTGAAGGGCCTGGGCCTGATTTGTGCTACTCACTGTACCCAGTACAAACAGGAAATAAAGACCCTTTATCCGGAGGAATATGTCGAGGGAGGAGCGGGAAGGGTGATTGAAATTGCGGATACCGCCTCCGGGAGTTAAGAGTTTCGACGGCAATTCAACTGAAAAGCCACTCGATAAAATATGATCATCAACATTCTGGGTGCCGAATCCCTGGGGGTTCGCGGGCTTTCCTGTTCGGTTGAATTAAAAACCAGGAAGATATTCATTGACCCCGGCATAGCTTTAGGCTGGTCCCGTTACGGGTCCCTGCCGCATCCTTTTCAGATTGCCATTGGAGCAGGAATTCGAGAAAAAATCGTTGAGGAACTGAAGAAAACCACTGATATAATCTTCAGCCATTTCGACGGGGACCATTGCCCCTTATACAACCCGAATCCCTATCAACTGGGAATAGAAGAGGTACAAGGCAGCCTGTCCCGCTGCCGAATCCGGGCTAAGGGCCCGGCTGGTTCTTCTCCTAATCAGCAGCGAAGAAGGAACCAGTTAGCTGAAACAATTAAGCAGGAAATGCCCAATGCCGAGGGAATGAAAGACGGGCCTCTCCAATTCTCTTTGCCGGTTCCTCATGGGCAACAAAGTGAAGGGACCAGCACGGTAATGATGAGCAGAATCGAAGAGGACGGTGAGAGCTTCGTTCATGCTTCCGATATCCAGCTGCTGGAAAAGGAAACCATAGGAAAAATCCTGGACTGGAAACCGGATATCGTCTTGGCCTCAGGGCCCCCTTTATATCGGTATTCCCCCTCATCGTTTCAAACACAAAGAGAACATACCTGGGAAAATGCGATGAAACTGGCCAAAAATGTTGATACGTTGATTCTCGACCACCATCTATTAAGATCCACAGAGGGAATAGAGTGGCTGGAGGAATTAAAACGTGCCGCTAAAAACAGGGTCGTTTGCGCGGCAGAATTCATGGAACGCGAACCTATTTTCCTTGAAGCCTGGCGAAAAGAACTCTATGAATGGCTTCCCGTTCCCGAAGGCTGGCATGAGGAGTACAAACAAGGCAAAGTCGACGCCAGTGAGTACCGAATCAGAGGCTGGGAGGTTCTAATCGAACAGGGGAAAACCGGGCTATGCAAGTGGTACTATTCCTGCCCTGTCAGGGAGTATACCCGGGCAGGGAAACTGGAAAGATACTGGGTGGAGAATTACTGCTTCGTGAGTAACAAAAAGTGTGTCCGCTATCAGATGGAAGAGAAAGGCGAATATCATCCTGATAACATGCTGCCGAATGGTCAGATAAGAAAAGATTTATATTGAGAGTCGATCGTTTAGCTGCTGTCACGTTTTTCTGCACTCAACAACCTTACATAGCCCTTGACAAAGAAGTTCTCTACGAAAGAATCGAACCCATACGCCTGCAAATTTGCTTTCCAATCCCTTTCAATGAAATCGAAGGCATATTTGCATTCAATCGCTTTGAAGAAAAGGCGGTACGGCCAGGGCATGGCATCCATATCGAATTCAGCGTAGTCCAGAATGAAAAATCTCCCTCCTTGTTTCAAATGATGGTATGCATTCCGGATTATAACCTCGCGGACCTCCTGGGGAAAGCCGTGTATAACAAAGCAAACAAACACCTTGTCATAAGATTTCTGTAAGTCAAACGGTATATCCACGCGCTGTTCAATGTACTCGGCACATTTACTGTCTTTTAGATTCCTGTGAAATTGCCTTTCCATTTCTTTTGAGATATCCAGGCCGGTAATATGTCCTTCTTCACCCAGATAGGAGCACATCAGCTTATCATTCAGCCCGGTTCCGCAGCCCAAATCCAGAATATGATCATCCGGCTGTATATCCATGCGTTCGATTCCGTTCTTGATAAAACCTCTGTAAAGCCCCAGCGTCCCGATGTTTATTATCCAATCGTAATTCCTGTCGAGGAATCCCGGCAGTTCAACACCGGCATCAGGATAAATCTTTGCCACTCACCGTTTCAACAGGTTAGGTGGAGAGTAGTTAGTCTATCAGTCGAGAGTTGAAAACTGAGAGCCAATTGTCAAAAATCTCTATGATCTCCGTGTTCTCTGTGGTTAATTCGGGGGGATGGGGGTTAAAAACTGAGAACTGAGGACCTATCTCTGAATGCTGCAAAGCGATTGACAATCGGTGTGTTTTTTGCTAACATTTACCTAGAATCACGATGAGAGGCCAATCCACGGACTCAGTGCCGTGGCAATGCTTCTCTTTTTTTATCTCTTTTACTTCTTGTGCTCGAGCATTTTTTGCAGATTATTCATGAAGACAATATGAGGCATCATCTTTCTGAACAGGGAAGAGAAGCGCTTCTTATTGGGTATCATCAGTTTGAGTAACTTGTCCTTTTTGATCAGATACTCCACCAGGCAGTAGAAATCCCCATCACCAGTGACGATCAAAGCTTTTTCATAATTCTCATACTCGATCATCGCGTGGAGCACAAGTTCCGCATCCACATTTCCTTTTACTTGGCCATCTGGCAATTCCAGCGTTGGTTTGAACACCAGAACGTAGCCATCCATTTGGAGTTTGGTGTAAAGCGACTGGTTTTGGGGAACATATCCGATGAATATGAATGCTTGTGAGATGTCGTATTTGAGCCGAAGATATTGGCGAAATCGCTTGAAGTCCAGTACCCAGCCCTGTTTTCGGATAGAGAGGTTCAGGTTCTGGCTGTCGATAAAAGCATAATTGTGCTGCGGCTTTTTCACTTCTCTCAATAATTGTTAAGACGTATTTAACAGCATTATAAACCTTCAGGTTTGGTGTATGCAACCAGGGTGGTGAGTCTTTATTCTGTTGGTCGAGAGTTCCGGGGAACCGGAGAAGGAGAGACTTGTTCCCACGGAGGACTTAAGGGACAAGAAATTTTCTCCCTCAAGGTAGGGAGCCCAACAGCAGTACATTTCCTATGATGCAAGGTGCAAACAGTATGATCTGATTAATGAATACAATAACGAGACAGAAACCAAGATTAATCCATGTTTCTTACAAATAGTGGGGCTCGATGACTTTCAGGTTCCTTTAGAAACTCATGTATAGGCGCACCAGGAAAGTGATGATTTTAATACTCTTTGAGTTTGGGTTGATCAATTTCGTCGTATTGCATCCTTGTGATTTGGGCCAAACTGAAGTTCTCCTTCTTCATTGATATGGTAAATACCAAGTTCTATCAAGTCCCGTATCTTTCCGAACACTATTTCACCACCGACTATGTTCCCTTTTTCATCTTTGTTGCGAGTAGCCAATCCCTGTTCGATCAAGTCCTCCTGTACGTCCTCCGGTGCTCGAAGCACGCTGTCAATAATAGAATCTATAGCTTCCCTTTCTTTCCCAGAGTCTTCAGGGGAACCGGAGATTGTCATCATGTAGATTAAAAGAACAACTACCACCAGTAGCAATCCTGAAACAACCAATACAAATTCCGATTTACTTAGTGTCGCTTTCACTCACTCACCATCCTTTGGGGGGAAGGTCAGAGGAATCAACATGATGGGATATCTTTTGCAAGCAAGTAAATTAAGGTGTGCATCGGGTCTTGGTCCATTTTGTGCCAGTATAGTCGATGCCATGGCTTTCGTGCATAGGAGAATTATCATGCCAATCGGTAGAAATGTCATTATCCCATTTTCTCCATTGATCGCTGGTATTCTTAACGTAATTATACCAATGATTGACATCAGGTGTAGTCGTCCACCCGCCACTGCTATAATAGCTGCATTGTTCCTGGGCTTCCGTTACACGATGATTTTTTGAGTCAACTTGTTGTGTTCTATAAACAGAGATGTGAGAAATGGGATCATAAACCTGCATTACCCCTGTTTTATCAGGGAGCACCTCGAGCCTGATGTACACGTCTCGTGAATAGCCTTCAGGTATGCATTTGTAATACCAAGTACCCGTATAAGTATCTTCTGTATAAATAATGAAAGTCCATTCACCTTCCCAAGCATTTCTCCAGCCTACTCCAGCTTCTATCCACCGGTTCCCAGTTAGCGTGAGATGAGAGTTGTAAAGATTGAATTCGGTTTTTGGATTCCTTTCGACGCTTACCGGTATCCTGACGTAGCAGCGATGGCCCTGATACTTATATTCGTCTCCCCATAACCAATGACGAGTCCTCATCCATGCCCATTTCCTATATTCCGTTGTTTTTACTGCCTCACCTTTTGGAGCTGGGCCTACCTGAAGAGCCCTTTTTTCATCGAGATGATAGATGCCCTTTTCCATCGAATCCCGAATTTTACCAAAAGATATTTCACCACCGACTATGTTCCCTTTTTCATCTTTTTCTTGTACGACTAAACCGCTTTTAATTAACTCTTGCTGTACGTTTTCCGGCGCACGAAAGACACCAGCTATAATAGAATCGATAATATCTCTTTCCTTCTCAAATTCAAGCCATTCCTTATCCTCAGTTTCATCATTGACCGCTGCTGGATCGACCTCTTGTCTCGGCATTTTCTGAGATGACACGTCTACATTATCAGCAAGAACAACCTTCGTTCCACTTAATGCAAATATTGGACCTATGGCTACAACCAGAAGGCCTAGTACTAAGATAAAACTCAAAATGGCCAGGCTGCTATTTTTCAGTTTTCTATTCCGCATGTCTTTTTCTCCTTTCGTTTTTTTACTGAATTCGGTATTCATTCGAAAGTGACAGTTCTGCTCATTAAGGACACTACCTTACCATTACTGCGCCCCCCAATCCGCAAGATATCGATTCCGAAATCATTCCCGGGAAATGACTCCGGGAACTTAGCTCACGGATTGGATACTGGACTCTTTTTGTACCAGACTTATCACTCTCTGCATAGGCTCATAGTGGCCCCAAATTTTCTAGACATTTTAGCTTAATCATGTATCTTGATTCGGCAGTTGCACCTCCTCTAAGTTTGGCTTGTTTGGCTGCGCAGCCTTTCCCCTTAATCCTCAATTCTCGCTGATGGGGCCCCATTGACTCAGGCCTTTACTCGCTAACTAAAACTCAAGCAGTCTTACCGTCTTGAGCTTTGTATACTTTAAGCAACCAGTGTAGATACGTTACAATAAGTAGTGTTACGTATTAGTATATATAATAAGGTGCATGGATGTCAACCTCGTTTACTTAGATGGTGAAAAGGGTCACAGGTTCCGTTCTCCTGGGTCTCCATTTCCACAGAAATAATATTTGCGGGAACTGATTGTTAGACTCTATATGATCTCCGTGTTCTCTGTGGTTAATTTTGGGGGCTGAAAACTGAGAACTGAAAACTATGAACTGATAGGCATTTCACCCTCCCTCTACTCCCTCCCTTCGAGGGAGGGAGGTTTATTCATCCCCATTCTTGATTTTAGCTTCTTGCTTCTGACTTCTCATTCAACCCAGAACTGAAAAAATCCTGCTGATGTGCTAAACTGTGCCTGCCGGAAAGGACGGGACGATCCGGCAGGGAGGTCCAATATGCCTGATTACGATGCGATCGTGGTAGGTGCCGGGCACAATGGCCTGGCAGCGGCAACCGTCCTGGCAAGGGAAGGGCTCTCCGTTCTGTGCCTCGAGAAGACCCATCGGCCCGGGGGCATGGCAGCCACGCTGGAGCTGTTCGAAGGGTTTAAACACAACGTCGGTGCCTGGGCCCTGCTCATCTTCCGGGACGAGATGCTCAAAAAGCTGGGCCTGGAGGACTACGGGCTCGAATTCATAAGGCCCCGCAGCTCGTACTGCGTTTACGGCGCACCGGAAGATGCCTGCTTTGTCGGCTACACCGATCCCAGTGAAATAGCCGAACACATCGTGGCCGACCACGGCCCGGATGCAGTGGAAGGACTGGCTAACATGGCCGGCTTCCTGCAGAAATACCGGGATCTGCTCGACAAGTACATCTACAAAGCGCCCGATTGCCTGGAAGAACTGATTGCCAGTGAACCTGACCCCCAGACAAGAGAAACCCTGATTAAGATCGTTTACGGCAGCGCCATGGACGTGCTCCGGCAGTTCTTCCCCGAACCGGGAAAGCACAACTGCATCCTCGGCTCCCTGTGCGCCTCGGCCATCGACGGGACCCGCATGGGCCCGTTCACCCCCGGGACCGGACTCTCGCTGGCTTACCACTACACGATGGGCGATGCCTACGATTTCCGTACCCCCGGGGGAGGTATCGGTGCCCTGTCGGAGACGCTGGCCAGGTCGGTCGAAGACAGAGGCGGAACAATCCGGTACGGGGAACAGGTCAGGAAGTTCCTGATCGAGAACGGGAAGATTACCGGAGTGGAACTCAAGAGCGGGGAGAAGATTACCGGCGGGGTGGTGCTTTCCAGCATCGATGCCCGCACGACCTTTTTGGATATGGTGGGAGCGGACAGGCTGCCCTCCGACCTGGTGCAGGCCGTCAATGAGATCGAGTACAGGAACGGCTACGTCCAGATTCACCTGACCTTAAAGGAACTGCCTGAGTTCACCGGTCACCTGGCCTTTGCCAACGAGAACAGGATCAAATGGATTATGGCCTATATACCTTCTCCTGAGCACCTCTCCCGCTGCTGGAATCAGTACCGGAACGGCCAGGTCCCGGAGGACCCGGCCAGCTACGCCGGATTCCCCAGCATGATGGACCCCGGCCTGGCGCCTGAAGGTTACCATACCTGCACTATCTACGCCCAGTATTTCCCGACCAGCATGCCTCAGGAAAAACACGGGGAAATGCGAGATATCATGGCCGACCGGATGATCGAGCAGGTGGCCAGGTATGCCCCCAATTTCCGTGACGCTATCATGGATAAAGTCGTCTTCACTCATCAGTATTTCGAGAAGACATTCGGCATCACCAGCGGCGATTTCTGCCAGGGACTGCTTCACCCCTGGCAGATGTGGGATAAGCGTCCGGCCAGGGGATGGTCCGATTACCGGACTCCAATCGAGAACCTCTACCTGTGCGGTTCGGCCTGCCATCCCGGGCCTGGTATTACCTGCATACCCGGTTACAACGGGGCCAATGCGGTAATCAGGGACCTGGGCAAAGTAGGATATTAGAGGTTCACGGGTATGAAACGGTTTGCTCAGAGGACCGGAATGCCTAATCCCTTTAAGGCTTCGGCCAGGGCGGTGAGTGGAAGGCCGACCACATTGGAGTAATCCCCTTCGATACGCTCCACGATCACCGAGCCCAGCCCCTGGATGGCGTAGGCCCCGGCTTTGCCGATGGGCTCGCCGCATTTGACATAAGCATCGATCTCTTCTTCACTCAGCCTGCGGAACCAGACCTTCGTCTCCACCGACTGCGAGACGACCTTGCCTTTAAGGGTATCGATGATGGTGAATCCGGTAATCACGGAATGTGATTTGCCGCTGAGTTCGGTCAGCATTTCCCTGGCCTCTGCCTCCGAGCGGGCCTTGCCCATCAGACTCTTCCCCGCCACAATGAAGGTATCCGCGGCGATGACGATGGCATCGGGGTGCTTTTGGGCCACTGCTTGAGCTTTCTGGTGCGAAAGCGATTTGGCAAGCTCCGCTGGCTCGATATCGCCCCGCAGCACCTCTTCGCAGTTGCCGGGATCGACCTCGAACTTAAGGCCGATCTGTTTCAGCAATTCTTGGCGCCTCGGGGATGCCGAGGCCAGGACGATCTTTCTCATAGCTTGATTTGCTTTTTTATCAGGTTGGCTACTTCCCTGGCACTCTCCGCGGCAGCCGAAGTCCCTCCCGAACCCAGTTCCTGCACCCCGTCCCCCACGTTGTACAGGTTCTCAATGGGGGTCTTAGTGGGGATGCGAGTTCGCCCCGGGCGGGGCAGATCCTGGAACACCACTTCGAATTTGACGATCCGGCCGCTGGTGGCAAATTCGGGGAACTGGGCCTTAAGGTCCAGCGTTGTTTGCTCAAGCTCTTCATCGAAGTTGACCGGTTCCAGGTAAGAGGGGGGAGAGCCGACGCAGTAGAGCAGGTGCCTGCCCTCCGGTGCCAGATTGGGGGAGAAGTTCGTCAGCGGGAAAGCGGAGGTCAGCCGGCGAAGCCCGACCATCAGCACCCCGCCCAGTTCACCGTCCTTCAGGCAGAGCGGCTCGTCGCTTCCCACATGCACCAGGATCATCCCCACGGGATTGAGCTTCTCCGTAAGAGAAAGGTACTCTTGGTCGAAATTCCCCTTTCCTGCCAGCTTGACCGTGATGCGGGGCCCGGCGTTGCTGATAACCGCCCGGCTCAAGATTTCCACATCTTTGCCGTCCTTTTGGGCCACGATCCCTTTGGCTTCTCCCTCCTCGACGATAATCTGCCTGGCCGGGCAATCGGTCCACACCTCACCACCGTTGGCTTGAATCACCCCGGCCAGCGATTTCATATTCTCCTCGTTGCCCTGAGGGGCCACCCCCAGGGCGGCGTAGGTTCCCATCCCGGCAAACAGGGCGAACATCTCCGCGGCGGTGACCTCGTAGGTATGGTAGCTGGTTACATTGCAGGCCATGGCATCGAAGGTCTTGTGGGCCAGATCGTTTTCGGTGTACTGGAGCAGCCAATCCCGAAAGGTGAGCCCTTCGGCTTCCTCCTTTCCCCTGACCGCCCGGCCGAAGAAGCCCATCACCTTCCGGGTGGCCACCTCTCTGGCCATCCGGCCGAGCATTTTAGCTCGATTCTCTTCCAGGTTGCTGGCGATATCCAGCAGGGCGGCGATAGCGCCCTTGGCCGGCATTTGGAAATTCTGGCCCTCAATGCTGCCGATGCGGTACCACTGGTGGGGCATATCGACCAGCTCGAGTTTTGCGCCGACCTGGTGGTAGATATCCTCAAGCGCCCCGCCCCGGTGTATGGCCACGGCTCCGGTGGAGAGCTTGAAGCCGTCGATATCCTCGGTGGAGCATCTGCCACCGAGACGCGAGGAGCTTTCCGCCACCAGCGTCCGGTAGCCGTAGTGGGAGAGCAGGGCCCCGGCGCACAGGCCGCCCACCCCTGAGCCGATAATTGTTATGGCATATTCCATGAGCGCAGAACCTCAATCCTGCCTGACAGTTCAATATCGTAATTCAGACAGGATAACAGGATGGACATGATGATACTTATCTTGTTAATCCCGTTAATCCTGTCTAAAAATCGCTACCCTCAAACACCTTTCCCGCAACGTTCCAAAATCGCCGCCACGTGCCTTGAGGCCAGGAAGAAATCGGCCAGGCGGATGTTCTCATCGGGGGCGTGGGGGCGGGAATCCGGATTGGAGACCCCTGAGGAGGCCACCGGCACCCCCAGCACATCCATGAAAGGGAACATCGGGCCGCTGCCGGTCATGCTGGGCTTGAGGATCGGCTCGGAGCCGTAGACCTCGCGAGCTGTCTCGCATACGATTTTCACAAATTCCGAATCGAGCGGGGTGCGGGCCGGGTTCTCTCCCTCGGCGGCGGTCATGATTACATCCTCGAAACCGTGCTTATCCAGATGCCGGCGCAACTTGGCGATGATATCGGCGGGTCGCTGGTCGGGTACCAAACGGAAGTCCAGCTTGGCCCTGGCCTGGCAGGGAAGCACGGTCTTGGAGCCCTCGCCGGTGTAGCCGGAGATGAAGCCGTTGATGTTGGAGGCCGGCTCGAGGATGCTGTATTTATTCAACTCTACGCCGCTAAGGCCTTTCAGGAACCCCTTGATGCCCAGGCTTTCCCGCAATTCGGTTTCATCCGCCGGCAAAGCTTCTATGGCCTCGGATTCCTCCTTTGTTGGCGGGCGCACGTCGTCGTAGAAGCCCTCGATGAGGATGTTTTCATCGGCGTCCTTGATGGCCGCCAGCGCCCAGATCAGGCGCCAGGCCGGATTGGGGACGATGGTTCCGATCGAGGAATGCAGGTCGCGAACCGCGCCCCTCACCTCCAGTTCCACCCCGATGATGCCCTTGAGCCCGGCGATTATCTCCGCCCGGTCATCCCAGCTTACCCGGCCGCCCTCCCAGTAGCAGGCGTCGGACTGGAGCAGGCCTTGATTCTCTTTAATGAATGAGGCCAGGTGAATGCTCCCGATCTCCTCCTCCCCTTCGATGAGGAACTTAATCGACACCGGCAGCCGGCCCCTGGTTTGGAGGAAAGCCTTAACTGCCAGCAGCCGGGCGATGAGGTCGCCCTTGTCGTCGGAGGTGCCGCGGCCCACCAGTTTGTTTTCCACCACGGTCGGCTCGAAGGGGGGAGTCGTCCACAACTCCAGCGGCTCCGGCGGCTGGACATCGTAATGGTTGTAGAAAAGCAGCGTATAGGGGGAGTCACCTTTCAATTCACCGTAAACCACCGGGTAGCCGCCGTCGGTGGGGATAATCCGGGAATCGATGCCGCTTTCCTTGAGCAGTTCGGCTACCAGGGAAGCGCATTCGTCCATCCCCTCCCCCTGTGCGGCGATGCTGGGCTGGGCGCAATATCGCTTCAAGTCCTCCAGGGACTGAAGCCAGCGTTCGTCTATATAATCGTAAACCTGCTGCATGAGTCCGTCGCTAATTTTTATTCAGGCCCTTCCCCATTTGGGGGTAGAAATCGGGGGACACCCCCGAAACCCCGGCAGGAAAGGATTCCTGCACCTTCTTCACCTTACAATTCCTCCAGAGCCTGTTCGTATGCCTTGAGGGTGCGCGAATCGAAGAGGACGAAAACCACCTCTTCGAGGCTGGTACCTTTTTTGAGAAAATCGGCGATGGCCCCCAGGGCCACCCGGGCCGCCTTATCCACCGGGTAGCCGTAGACGCCGGTGCTGATCGAGGGGAAGGAGACGGTTTTCAGCCCGTTCTCCACCGCCAGTCTCAGGCTCTCCCGGTAAGCGCTGGCCAGGGTCTGGGGCTCTCCCTTCTCCCCGCCGTGCCAGACCGGTCCCACGGTATGAATCACGTGGCGCGTTTTCATCTTTCCGCCGGTGGTGATGACCGCCTGCCCTGCCGGGAGCCGTCCCTGCCTGGCCACGATCTTTTTGCAGTCCTCCAGGATGGCCGGCCCGCCGGCCCGGTGAATGGCGCCGTCCACTCCGCCTCCCCCCATCAATCCGGAATTGGCCGCGTTCACAATGGCATCGGTATCCTGCCCGGTGATATCCCCTTGGATGAGTGAAAGCTTGGTTTTGCCGATTACCTTTTCCATCTCAAATCCCCTCGAAGAAGACTCTCTGGAATTGCATTATAGCATTTAGTGTTTGCCAATGTAACATTATCTTGAAACCCAATCCTGCAAAATGGTACACTAAGGCGTCGGGAGCCCGTCGGAGGGCTCCTGTGTTTTGTCAAAAATAACCAATTCTGCTAATGAGGTAGAACGATGGATTTTCGCCTGACCGAAGGACAGGAAGCGTTCCGCACCGAGATTCGCCAGTTCCTTAAAGAGGAGGTTCCCCCCGACTGGCCCGGCCTGGCCGGACCCACCATGATCGAGATGGAACTGGACAAGGACGATGTCTGGGAGTTATACCAGAAGGTATCCAAAAAGCTGGCGCAGAAGGGCTGGCTGGCCATGGCCTGGCCCAGCGAATATGGGGGGCAGGAGCGCTCTCACATCGAGCAGGCCATCTTCTACGAGGAGATGGCCTATCATCGAGCCCCGGGCGTCAATGCCATCGGGGTGGTCATGGTGGCGCCGACCCTCATCGTGCTGGGAACCGATGAACAGAAGAAGCAGCACCTTCCCCCGATTGCCAATGCCGAGACCTTCTGGTGCGAGGGTTTCAGCGAGCCTGAGGCGGGCTCCGACCTGGCTTCCGTCAAGACGCGCGCCGAGGAAAAGGAAGACGGATACTATATCAGCGGCCAGAAGGTCTGGACCACCCTTTCCACGCGGTCGGACTGGTGTGCTGTGCTGGCGCGCACCGATCCCGAGCTGCCCCGGCATAAGGGAGTCAGCTTCTTCCTGGTGGATATGAAAACCCCCGGGGTTGAGGTGGTGCCCATGGAGGATGCCGCTCACGGGCATGAACTGAGCGAGGTTTTCTTCGATAATGTTAAGGTACCCAAAGAGAATATGGTGGGGGAGAAGAACGGAGGGTGGAAGGCGGCCATGACGCTGCTCAGCTTCGAGCGCTCGGGCTCGGGCTTCATCGGCACTGCCCGCCGGCTCCTGGATGATATCGTTAAATATGCCGGCGAGGTCATGGGCGGCAAAAATCTTACAGTTCACGATCACCTTATCCGCCATCGGCTGGCCAATTCGGCGGTGAAGGTAGAGGTGGCCCGGCTCCTCTCTTACCGGGTGGCCTGGATGCAGGAGCAGGGCCTGATTCCCGAGGCGGAGGCCGGCATATCCAAGGTGTTCGTTACCGACGCCATGCAGGAACTGGCCAGTATCGGGCTTCAGCTTCAGGGTCCCTTTGCCCAGCTGGTGAAGGGCTCTTCCTGGGCGCAGTTGAACGGTTCACTCTGGCAAAGCTACGTTTGCAGTGTGGGGCCCAAGATCGCTGCGGGAACCAATGAAGTGCAGCGAAATGTTATTGCGCAAAGAGGGATGGGACTGCCACGATAGATTGTTCTGATCGAGGGCGTAAGGGGGTAACATGGATTTGATGCAGGCCATAAGAGAGCGCAGAAGTATCCGTAAATTCAAATCAGGCCCGGTGAGCGAGGATATGGTCAATGCTTTACTGGAAGCCGGCCTCTGGGCACCCTCGTGGGCTAATACCCAGTGCTGGCGATTCGTGGTGGTAACCGATGACGAGGTTAAAGCCGCTCTCGCCGGGACGATGAGTAAAGGCAACCCGGCGGGCGAGGCTGTCAGGAATGCACCGGTTATCATCGTCATTTGCGCCGAGTTGAAGCAGGCAGGTTATTACAAAGGTGAGCCCGCTACGGACAAAGGTGACTGGTGTATGTTCGATGCGGGGCTGGCGGCCCAGAACATTATGCTGACCGCCCATGCTCTCGGACTGGCGACGGTGCCGGTGGGTCTCTTCGATGCCTCCAAAGCGGCTGAGATACTGCAGGTCCCTTCAAATGTAGCGGTGGTTCTGCTTCTGCCTGCAGGCTATCCTGCCGAGGAGCCGAAAGCCCCGCCCCGCAAGGAGCTTGGGGATATTACCTTCCGGGAAAGGTACGGGCGAAGCTGAAAATTTCAAAAATTTAGGGGTTTTCGCCCGGGCGTCGGTGGTGTAGAATATCATGTGAATTCCCCCTTTACTCTTGAAGTTCCGACTATTCGATAACTAAAAAGGCGGCTGAAATCATGAAAGTAGTTTTCATTCAGGATGTTCCCAATGTGGGTGGGGTGGGTGATGTTAAAGAGGTGAAGAAGGGTCATGCCCGCAATTACCTCTTCCCCAAAGGGTTTGCTGTCCCGGCTACGGAGGAGGAACTCAGGCGGATTGAATCCAGGAGACGGGCGGCTGCCAGAGAGCGCGAAGAACGGATGGCGACGACGTACGGCATAGCCGGGAGTATCGATGGGATAACGCTTACATTCGCCAAGAGAGTAACCAGCAAAGGTAATATCTATGGCTCGGTCTCCAGCACGGCGATACAGCATGAACTGAAAAGTATGGGGCACGACGTGGAGAAATCGATGATAAAGCTGGAAGAGCCGTTGCGCCAGCTTGGCGAACACGAAGTGGAAATTGAGTTTTCCAAGGAAGCGGTTGCCAGAGTCAAGATAGTCATCGAGCCTGCAGGGGAGGAAAAGGGTGAGGATGAGGCAAAGGAGAAACCTGAGCCGGCAACTGTGGAAGTAGCTGCGGAAGAGCAGTCGGCTGACGAGCCGGAGGAGGTTGCTGAGGAAATGACTGCCGAAGAGGAGCCGGTGGAAGAGCCCGAGGAGGTTGCTGAGGAAGCGGCTGCCGA
>JAWOBB010000059.1:0-11032 GCA_046498265.1 Dehalococcoidia bacterium
CAGAACTCGAGGAAGAAGTACCCCAAATCAACCTGGAAAAAGATGTGTTCAGAGTTCAATCCGGAGAAGAAAGTTTGAAGATAAAATTACAGCTCAAAGGGGGGAACAAATTGGTCGTAAATACCTTTAGTGAAGGTAAACTGATCAATACAGAAGAATTTTCAATAGACAAAGAAGATTTTACATACGAATATGAACCGAAAAAAGAAAAAAGCAGACTGACATTCAGCATCTTTAGTGACAGTATAGAGCTTTTCTCTAAAGATGTAAATGTTAGATTTGATTCACTGAAAGACATGACTGCCGGCAAAGAGTCAGGAGCAAAGCTAAAAATTGAAGGAAAAGATGTTGCTTTTTCTCCTGAAAACAAAAAGATTAAGATCAGGTTATCAGTAGAAGAAGGTTCCAGGTTATTTGTTGAGACTTTTGTTGATGATGAGATAATTAACAACGGCGGCGACCGCGACCGACTGGTCCACGACCCGCTTTCCGGGAAGCGAGCCGGACATTTCCCGGTTGCTCGAGGCCGCAGAGCGGTTGGCGGGCAGGTCGGTGGATCTCGTATTAAATGCCGAAGAAAAAGAGAGAGATCAGGAGAGCCAGAAAAATCTCGAGACAACAGCCGCTTGCAGATTCCCGTTCTTTATCGGTGCGCGTCTGCGAACAGATAGCCGAGAAGGGGATATATGCCATTTTATTACTCGTACCCCTGACTTTCCTCAGCAATACTTACTGGCCCTTCGATATCTCTAAAGTAACCCTCCTGAGAATACTGATCCTAATTACGCTGGGCGGATACATTGGCAAGGTAATCGCCTCGAGAGAGTGGAGAATAGTAAAACCGCCGGCACTGGCCTGGTGGCCCGTTCTTATCTACCTGGCTATTTACGCCATTTCCACCATGTTTTCAATGAGCCCTGACCTGAGCCTGCAGAGCGGGGAGGGAAGGAACCTCGGCCTCGTTTCCTTAGCCGCCATGATCCTGCTTTACTTCCTGGTCATCAATATAATGACGGAACGCAGGCAACTGATGCGCTGCCTGGACTTCTTCCTCATATCTTCTTCAGTGGTGGCTCTCATGGGCATACTCCAGGATTATGGCACGAGCGTTAAGATCATGTCTTCGATGATGGGGGACCGGGCCAGCGCCATGTTCGGGAATCCGGATTTTTTGTTTGCCATGATGATTCTGGCAGTCCCCGTTTCCTACGGGGCCATGGTCAAGGCCCGGCAATGGGTCCGACAGACGATATATTTTGCCGCCTCTGTAATTCTGGGCTGGTGCATTCTCCTGAGTATGCCCCATCTGTTCGGGGATAATTTTAGTTTTCTGGTGGCTCTCCTTATCCCATCAGGCCTCCTCACTATCGCATATATCCCGAGATTCCTTAAAGAGAGAAGACATCGACGAATCGGGTATTCGTCACTGGGGGCACTGGCCATTCTAGTACTCTGCTTACTAATTGTATTCAATGCAGGCGGAATTCAAGATAACTTTAAAGGCTGGGAGAAAAGGTTCCGGGGGGAAAACACCGACCGCTACATGCTGGCGGGGATAGCCTGGGATAGCGTCAAAGATCATCCCGTTATAGGTTCCGGCCCCAATACTTTCAGGAATACCTTTACCCAATACGCAACCCTGAAATACGCCCAGCATGACCCTGAGCGCCGGGAGGACAAGGTCCATAACTCCTATGTGGAGGCCGTGGCTACCACGGGATGGCTGGGATTACTTACCTATACCGCTATGCAAATAGCTCTCTTCGGTTATCTGCTGGTATGGCTGCTAAGGAATCGTAAGAAAACCTATTATGGATTTGTGCTCTGGCTGCTCATAGCCGGCGCGGTTTACATGGCACACACCGCTTTCATGTTCCATACCACCACTCCCTATACTTTCTTCTGGATACTTATGGCCATAGCCGTAAGCTTAACCATCCTGGACAAACCACAAATAAAAACGTTGCGCTGGAGAATGTCTGATAACATTTCCAATGTCGGACTGGTTATATTAGGAATCCTTATCTGTTTGAGCATATACATTGCGGTGCGGCCGCTGGTGGCCAATGCCTACTATTTCGAGGCGGAACGTCGTATGAATCCGCGCAATCCACCTTCCGCAATCGGGGCTATTCCCAAATACGAGGAAGCCATAAACTGGAACGGGAGCGCGATCCGCTACCGGTGGAGTTATGCCATTGCCCTCCTTACCGAAACCCGACTGATGGACCAGGCCGCTAAGGAAGAACAATGCGCCTATATAAGAGAGGTTATCAACGAAGCGATAGAACGGGAGCCTGAAAGCGGGATGCTCTACTACAACAGAGGCATCATGATGGCCCAGTGCGGGGCCAGCAACGAAGAGGTCCTGGCAGACGTCAACAAGTGCATAGAGATGTACCCCACCGGCTACATGGCTCGCCAGTTCCGCGCCCAGCTCAACACCAGTATGGGCAACCTGGAACAGGCTATTGAGGACGATGAAATGGCACTGGCGGTCAAACCGGGTAATCTCCAGTGGATGCTTCGACTGGGCAAGAACTATATATCGCTGGGGGATCAATATGCTGATGATGATGACCCCAATACCGATCCCGATGAACAATATGAAAAGGCCATTGACGTCCTGAGTGAAGCAGCTGAAGCCCATCCCAATAACACCACAGCTCAGTATTTCCTCTCAATCGCCTGTGAAAAGGCCGGGCAGGTCGAAAAAGCCGCGGAGGAATATGAACAGTCAATCACCATGTTAGAGCAGTTTGTGGAAGAACAACCCGCTAACGCCGAGGGGCATTACATGCTGGGTTTCTGCTACGAAAGGACGGGCGATTTAGAGAAAGCGAAGGAGGAATATTACGCCGTACTGGAGGTCAATCCCAACCACCAGCAGGCCAATGCTGCGCTGGACCGCCTGGGAGAGGAAGTGAATTAAGTAATGAGCACACCTGAGAGCGGTCCCATGCAACACATCTCCGATATAATGGAAGGGGATGATTTGCTGGCGATAGCAAACTACCTGTTCATAGAAAGAACCCCTTTCAACAAGGTTCTGGAACTGGGAATAGCGCATGTCGAAGACGAAAACGTCCAGCTTACGTTAGAGATGAAAGAAGACCTCCTGGGGAATGCATATAAAGGAATCCTTCACGGAGGAGTCGTTGCTTCTGTGCTGGATGTAGCCGGGGGAGTGGCAGCTTTTTTCAGTCTGCGTAACAAACTCAAAGGGCAAGCCCCTGAAAAGGCAGCCCAGAGTTACAGCAAGTTCGGGACAGTCGATCTCAGAATCGACTACCTGCGTCCCGGCTTCGGGGAAGCCTTTACCGCCAGCGGTTCCATCCTGCGCACAGGCAACAAGGTGGCCGTAGCCAGGATGCAATTGCACAACGAGAAAGAAAAGCTTATTGCCACCGGCACAGGGACGTATATGGTGGGGTAGGGGCAATTGGTGAATTGCCCCTGCGCAGGCAGAGCAAAATGATCGATGACCTTATCAAAAGCACCCGCAGTATCCGCCGATTCGAGGAAAATGCCACCATCGGGCGCAAAACGCTCGAAGAACTCGTTGATCTTGCCAGGCACTCGGCCTCAGCCATGAACCGGCAGCCATTGAAATATATCCTCTCCTGCGACCCGGATACCAACGCCGGGATATTCTCCACTCTCAAGTTCGCCGCCGCGCTTAAGGAATGGAACGGGCCCGCACAATGGGAACGGCCTTCAGCTTACATCGTGGTCCTCGGCGATACCAGCATAGCCTCCAGCTTCGGGTGCGATCACACAATAGCCAGCCAGAATATCATGCTCGGGGCCAGAGACAGGGGGCTGGGGGGATGCATCATCGCTTCGATAAACGAGGCCATGCTCAGGGAATTACTTGACATCCCGTCCCGATATGAGATTCTATTAGTGCTGGCACTGGGCAAACCCGCCGAGACGGTGGTCGTAGAACCGATGCCGCCGGATGGGAATACCAGCTACTGGCGTGATGAACAAGGCGTTCATCATGTGCCCAAACGTTCGCTTGATGAGATCATTTTGAATCCGGAGAAAAACAATGAGTGCAACTAATCCCGGTAAAGCAAAAGATAAAATAGAGTCCTTCGATATACTCAGCGCCGTAGGCAATACCCCTATTATCAGGATCGAAAATGTCTACGCCAAGTTCGAGGGGGCCAATCCCACCGGCAGCATCAAGGACAGGGTGGCTATAGAAATGGTCGAAGCTGCCGAAAGAGAGGGCAAGCTCAAGAAAGGCTACACCATCGTAGAACCCACCAGCGGCAACACCGGCATATCCCTTTCCATGGTGGCCAGCATGAAAGGATACAAAATGGTCGTGGTCATGCCGGAGAATATGAGCGAGGAAAGAAGGCAGATGATGCATGCCTTTGGGGCTCAGATCGTGCTTACCTCAAAGAGCGGCAGCCTGGCCGAATCGATCGAAAAAGCCCAGGAAATCGCCTCAAAACCCAGGACTTTCATACCTCAACAGTTCGACAACCCAAATAACATAGTCGCCCAGGAGAAAACGGGAAGAGAGATTCTCGAGCAAATCGGCCCGGTGGATGCCGTAGTCGCCGGTGTAGGCACCGGCGGAACCCTGATGGGAGTCTCCAAGGTGATGAAAGAGGTCAACCCCGACGTGAAAGTGATAGCCATTGAACCGGAAGAGGCGGCGGTGATGTTCGGGGGAAGTGACGTCCGCATCAGCGAACACAAAATCCAGGGCATCGGCGACGGTTTCATTCCCCATCTGATCGATATGGAAAAAGTCGACGAGACAATAACCGTCGGAAGCCAGGAGGCCGTCGACATGGCCAGGAAGCTATCCCGGGAATACGGGTTGCTGGTAGGGATCAGCTCCGGTGCCAACATGTTGATAGCGCTGAAACTGTCTCATAAATTCGGGAAGATAGCCACCGTCCTGCCGGACAGGGGGGACCGATACCTGAGCATGGACCTGTTCAAGTACTAACCAAACGAGGCAAGTCTAGAGCTACTCCAAGATTACTAACTTAATCTGAATTTGCTTTCCGCTATAAATCAACCGACTCCGCCAGGAGTTCGGTGATATCCACCACCCTCATTTCCGCCCCCGAGCTTTTGGCCGCCCGCTTCAGGTTCCAGTCGCAAAAAGAGCAGGCCGTGACCATAATTCCGGCATCGACAGCTTGAGCATCCCTTATGCGGTTGGTCCCCGTCAACATCGAAAGCTCTGGCAATTCCACCGGATAGCGCCCGCAACACTGGGTGTCTTTACCATTGCCCTCCATCTCGACCAGTTGAACGCCGGGGATGCTCTTTATCACCACCCTCGGCTCGTTGATGATCTTCCCGCCCAGCCGAGCCAGATGGCAGGGGTCCTGGTAAGTCACCTTTTCACTGAAGGATTTTTCCGGCTTGAGCCTGCCTTCTGCAATCAGCCCGGCCAGGACCTCGGTGATATGAACTACTTCAAAATCGAGAGGTCCCACCACCCGGGGATAATCGAACTTCAGGGTATTGTAACCGCAGGCGCAGGAAATCACCACTTTCTTGGCGCCGGCCTCTTTGATGGCATCCACATTAGCTCTGGCCACAGCCTCGAAATCAGCCGCCTGCCCGGAATTAATCAGGGGATTGCCGCAGCACCTCTCCCCTTCTCCCAGAATGGCAAACTCCTCTCCGGCATGGTTGAGCAGCCTGGCCGTCGCCTGCGCAATCTGAGGGGACCGATATGAAGCCACACAGCCGGCAAAATAAACCAGGTCCGCCTTCGGGGAAATTTTAACTCCTTCCGCCCACCTGGCCCGCTCGGATTTGGGGCGTCCGAAACGGTTCCCCTCTTTTCTTATATTTTCGGCCGTCTTTCTGAAGGGTTCGATGGGGCCCAGCCCCATGCTCACCAGCTCGGTGCGCAGGTCGCGAAAAATGGAGACCTGCTCTTTATCCACCACACACCCGACGGTGCTGCAGGCCCCGCACATGAGGCAGTCATAAACCACCCTGACGAAATCCTCGTCAGGTGTGAATTTGCCCTCCATCAGCCATCTGATTGCCTGAATCCTGCCCTGTGCCGAATGCGTCAGGGTACGGAATTTCTCGTATTCCGGGCAGAGCCGGTCCGAGGTCGGGCCCTTTGGAGGATAGGGATTCCACGGCCCCCGCTGGCAGACACCGCAAACCTGGCAATTGAAGACGGTTGGTTTGTGTTTTTCCAGTAATTCAAACGCCATTTGAGGCTCCTTATCGATTCGTTGCCACAGAGGCTCAGAGTGCACGGACGTGCCTCCGTGGCAAAATTTATCTCTCCACCACGGGCGACTGGCCCCGGTGCATGATGTGGCCGGGGTCGAGCGCCTCCTTGATCCGGCTCCAGAAAGCAAGGTATTCGGGCACGATGTGAGGGGTGCAATCGGGATTGGGACCGGGGTAGTCGGGCACCGCGCCCGCCTCGGTCCAACCGTCACGTACCTCCTTCGTGGCTCTAGCCGCCAGCTCCGCACCGTCATTCAGCTCGTCATAAACATAGACGGGGAAGGCGTTGGCGTAAGTCTGGCAGGTCCACCAGAGCATCCCCCTGCTCATGCCGTATTTCTCCCCGACACGATTGTACACGTTGAAAACCTCGGCAGTGGTATCCATGGGATGGAAACAACCTACGCAGAAATACCTTTTGGGGGGCTTTCCCCGCAGTGAGGTGCCCCGGGCCCCGCCCCAGAGTATCCTGACCGTATCGGCAGGTAACTCTTTACCAAATTCAGCTTCAGAAATTATCTGCCTGGCCTTGCCGATCCGAAAATCCACTTCCTCCCTCCATCCTTCGGCGAAAAGCTGCACAACCCAGGGGGCGGGCGGAGGCAGGCCAATGGTCTTGAACATCTCGTCATCGACACAGGTGATCCCGTAAGATATGTTTGCTCGCATTAGCTCCTTTATCCCTTCCTGGGCATCCTCGGATGTCTCGAAGCCGAAGGAAATGCAATCGAGCGCCTCAGGAATGGGATAGACCCTCATGGTAACTTCCGTCATCACTCCCGAGACGCCCAGGGAATTGAGATACAGGCCGGTCAAATCGGGGCCGGTCCCCAGATATCGGGTAAACTGTTTGGCCCCGCTGAAGGAAGCCGAGCCGGTCCGCACGATCTCGCCGGTGGGTAAAACCACCTGCAACCCCACAATGAAATCGCCCACCCTGCCATAAATGGAACCGCCGGCGCCCACTCCGTTGAAAGCCGTCCAGCCCCCGATGGTGACCCCGCCTCCGAATTCGGGGAGCCACGGAATCTTCCATCCCCGCTGCTCGATATATTTAATCAGGCCATAAACCGTGGTCCCGGCCTGCATGGTGACAGCCTGGGCATCCTCGTCAATCCCGTATATCCTGTCCATCCGATTGAGGTCGAGCACGATGCCTCCGTGGCGGGGAAGGGCCATTCCCGTGGTCGTCGTCCCCCCGGCGCGGACGGTCACCGGAATGCCCGTCTCATTGGCCAGTTTCATAATCTGAGAGACTTCTTCGGTAGAGCCGGGGACTAAGACCACATCCGGCTGGAGCGGCCCCTCATAGCTCCAGGCCCGGGAATAGGCGATGAGGTCGTAAGGCTTGTCGGCCACATATTCCGGCCCGACGATGCCCCTCAACTTTTCAATGATTCCACTATTCATCAAGCTTTTCTACTTTCCCCTTGTACCGCTCGTCCCTTCCCATGAAGCCTTCCTTGGTTCCCTCATCACGCCGCTGCTTGAAGAAATTGTACT
The DNA here is from genome assembly GCA_046498265.1 of Dehalococcoidia bacterium. Taxonomy (GTDB): domain Bacteria; phylum Chloroflexota; class Dehalococcoidia; order SZUA-161; family SpSt-899; genus JBGLNL01. The sequence goes on from JAWOBB010000059.1 coordinate 7,741, forward strand.
CGTCCGGCTCCCACCGGATGTTGGTGAACATGGCATGGGAAATATAGGTCAGCCCGTTGGTCAGTCCCCATTGCTCATAGATAAGGCGGCGGGTTGCCTTGCCAATGGCGATGCCGTCGCGGGGAAGCAGGGCCATCGATTCGGCCATCTTCCGCACTTCCTCATCCAGTTTTTCAGGGGGCACGGCCTTGTTCACCAGCCCGATGCGCGCCGCTTCCTCCCCGCTTATCTTGGCCCCGGTCAGCAGCATGCCCAGGGCCCGCTTGATTCCAATCGTAGCCATCAGCAGGGCTACCTGTGACCCGCTGCCGGAGAACCCGAGCCGCTGTTCCACGGTGGCGAACCTGGCATTGTTTGCCGCCACCGCAAGGTCGCTGAGCAAAGGATAGTAAACTCCGGAACCAAGGCAATGGCCGTGACACTGGCAGATGGTGATCTTGGGATGCAGGAGTATCTTCTGCTGAGTATCGTGGAAGAAGCATTTATCCACCGAATACCGGATGCGCTGGCTGGCCCGGCGCTTGCCGTCCTTGCCGGTGCCCATCCCGTAGATAAAGCCCACTTCGTTCAAATCGTGTCCGGCCTGAAAATCATTCCCCGCCCCCCTGATCACCACCACCTTGACATCATCATCGAACTCGGCATCATCCAGCGCCAGGAAAAACTGATCCGTAATCCCTCCCTGCCCCGGCCAGTCGGTAACGTTGCGGTGCTCCGGGTCATTCAGGGTAATCCAGGCAATATTATCTTCCTTCTCATAAATAACCTTGGTAAACTCAACCCGTTTATATTCCAGGTGCGGATGCAAATCTGCCATTCTCACTCTCCTTCGATAGCGATGCATCTCCATTATAACCGCTGGATAAAAAGGGAGCAAAGCCGCCCCGATTTGGACCGAATCCGGCGAAGGGTATTGACATGTGTGCTCAATTAGGTTATCCTTCGTAACTAAGGAGGTGTACCGATGGAAGCATACTGCATGAAGTGCCGCAAGAAGGTTGAAATCAAGAACCCCCAGAAGATCACTATGAAGAATGGCAAACCTGCCACCAAGGGCGTATGCCCGAAGTGCGGTACTAAGGTATTCAGAATCGGGAAGAGCTAAGGAAGCGGAAAACCAAAACGAAACCTGATACCCCCGACAATATCTGTTGTCGGGGGTATGGTCTGTTATGAGGGAACAAAACAGACCCTGGCGGTGGCAGGAGGGGGATTTAACCGTAACCAGAACCCTTCCCTGGTCAGGGCCGGGGTGTCATAACCAGTGTGGCATCCTGGTCTACAGCAAAGACAACACCGTCATCAAGGTGGAGGGCGATCCGGAAATCCCTTTCAATGAAGGGCGATTGTGCGTCCGGTGCCTTTCACTGCCTGAAGTTGTTCACAGCCCCTACCGCCTGACCCGCCCCCTCAAGCGAGCGGGAAACCGCGGCGAGGGGAAATGGGAGCCAGTTTCCTGGGATGAGGCCCTGAACCTCATCGAAGAAAACGTTCGGCGAATCCAGGCCGAGTTCGGGGCCGAAGCCATTACCGTGCTGACCGGCACGGGAAGAAATATCAATCACATCCTCGCCAAGCTGAGTTACTCGGCTTTCGGCACCCCCAACATGGCCCCCGGCTTTTTCAGCGGGCTATCCTGTTATGTGCCCAAGATGAACTCCATGCAGGCGGCCTTCGGCGGATTCGCCTGGGCCGACTGCTCCCAGATGTTCCCCGACCGCTACGACAACCCCGAGTGGGTCCCGCCGGCATGCATGATCATCTGGGGTAACAATCCGGTGGTCTCCAATCCCGATTCCTTCATGGGCTACTGGATCGTGGAATGCATGAAACGGGGCACCAGACTCATCGTCATCGATCCGCGCCTGACCTGGCTCGCCTCTCGAGCGAACATCTGGTTGCAGGTGCGGCCCGGCACCGACCCGGCCATAGCCCTGGGGCTGATCAATATCATCATCGGCGAGAACCTCTACAACCGCGAGTTCGTGGAGAAATGGACAGACGGATTCCAGGCTCTTAAGGAACGGGCCTCGCAGTTCCCGCCCGAAAGGGTGGAGGAAATCAGCTGGGTACCGAAAGAGAAATTAATCGCCGCCGCCCGTCTTTATGCCGCCAGCAAGCCGGCGGCCATCCAGTGGGGAGTGGCCCTGGAACAGCACCAGGCGGGGATGTCCACCCTGCTGGGAGTTCAGGACCTCTGGGCACTGACGGGAAACGTGGATGTTCCCGGCGGGAATATCCTCAACCGGCCCGGCGTCGATTACCCCAAGCTGCCGCCGGCTGCCTGGGGAATCGAGGACGTCCCCCGGGACAGGCTGAAGAAAACCCTCGGGCAGGGGGATTTCCCTTTCTTCAAGGGGGCTCACCCCGATGCCATGGCCGAGGCGATGCTGACCGGGAAGCCCTATCCGCTGAAGATGGCCTGGCTTGAGGCCACCAATCCGCTCGCCTGCACCGGCGCCGACCCGCGAAGAGCATATGAGGCACTGCGAAACTGCGATTTCGTGGTGGCGGTGGATCTTTTCATGAACCCCTCGGCTATGGCCTGTGCCGACCTGGTGCTGCCCGCAGGCTCCGTGCTGGAACGCGACAGCTTCCGGGCGGAATTCGTCGGGGGGTGGTGGGGGCCGCTGAGGGCAATCAACAAGGTGGTCCAGGTCGGTGAAGCCAAGTCCGATGAGCAAATCCTGCTGGAGGTCGGCAGGCGGTTAAATCCGGAAAGTTTCCCCTGGGAGAACGTGGAGCAGATGCTCGATTCGCTGCTGGTCCCGGCCGGCCTCACCTTTGCCGAGTTGAGGCAAAGGCCGATTCCCCGCTATGCTCCCTTCGAGTATCGCAAGTACGAAAAGGGACTGCTAAGACGGGATCGTGCTCCCGGTTTTCGCACCGAAAACGGGAAATTCAACCTCTATATACCCGCTTTCGAGAAGCTCGGCATCGACCCCCTGCCCTACTACGCCGAACCGCCGGAAAGCCCGGTAAGCACCCCTGAGCTGGCCGACCAATACCCGCTGGTGCTTACCACCGGGGCCCGTTCCTGGGGCCTGTTCCATTCCGAGCACCGGCAAATTCCCCAGTTGAGGGGGATCGACCCCGACCCGGAGGTGGAGATACACCCCGATACCGCGGCCAAGAACGGGATTGCCGAGGGCGACTGGGTATGGATCGAGAACAGCCACGGGCGCTGCAAACAGAAGGCCAGATTAGTCACCACCATAGACCCGCGTATCCCGCTGCGGAAGGGGTGCAGCGGGATACCGGCTGCGGTCCAGCACCGGCAGCTTCTGCCGCG
>JAWOBB010000002.1:0-8180 GCA_046498265.1 Dehalococcoidia bacterium
TCGGGTTAAGTCCCGTAACGAGCGCAACCCTCGTCCTGTGTTATATTCTCACAGGAGACTGCCTCGCAAAACGAGGAGGAAGGTGGGATGATGTCAAGTCAGCATGGCCCTTACGCCCAGGGCTACACACATGCTACAATGGGTGGTACAGAGGGAAGCCAAGGAGCGATCCGGAGCTGATCCCATAAAGCCATTCTCAGTTCGGATTGGAGGCTGCAATTCGCCTCCATGAAGCTGGAGTTGCTAGTAACTACAGGTCAGCACACTGTGGTGAATACGTTCTCGGGCCTTGTACACACCGCCCGTCACGCCATGGAAGCTGGCAAAACCTGAAGTCGATGCGCTAACTCTCGTAGGAGCAGTCGCCAAAGGTTGGGCTAGTAACTGGGGCGAAGTCGTAACAAGGTAGCTGTACCGGAAGGTGTGGCTGGATCACCTCCTTTCAAGGGAGTCAAAGAGTGATTACTCTCGATTTCCAGGTCGGTCAAGGGTCTATATGACCTTTGTAAGTCAAAAGTTATTTAATCTTCCTTCCACTATTCAGGGGTTAAGGTATCTTTTTGTACTATACCTTGGATGAACTTGAAGGGGGCGATTAGCTCAGCTGGTTAGAGCGCAGTCCTGATAAGACTGAGGTCCCTGGTTCGAGCCCAGGATCGCCCACCAGTCCGGCAGCAATCCCGATTGAAAAGAAAAGCTCCTTTATTTGAGCGTGCCGAAGTGGCGGAATGGCAGACGCGCTGCGTTCAGGACGCAGTGTCCTGACGGACGTGTGGGTTCAACTCCCACCTTCGGCACCATTCCCAATACGATTGAGATTAAGCGCCTGTAGCTCAGCAGGATAGAGCGCAGCCCTGCGGAGGCTGAGGTCGTGGGTTCGAATCCCGCCAGGCGTGCCAGGCGGGCGGTTAGCTCAGTTGGTTAGAGCGTCAGTTTTACACACTGAAGGCCAGAGGTTCGAGTCCTCTACCGCCCACCAGATAACTTCGAATAAAGGCCCACATGTATCTCTCCTTCTCCTCTTTCTGACTGGTTGGCTGGTTTTGTTTTAATTTTTCTTCGAGATATTAACATTATCAGAAACAAAGTCCCCCCTCAATCCCTTCGTTGACATACTATGCCGGTTCCCCTAAAATCAAGCGTGAGGATGCTTGCTTAAGATGAATAACCACGAAATAAGATCTGCGTTCTTGAGTTTTTTTGAGCAAAAGGGGCATGAAATCAGGCCGAGTTCCTCGCTGGTTCCTCATGGCGACCCTACTTTGCTGCTGACCAGCGCCGGCATGGTGCAGTTCAAGCCGTACTTTTTAGGCGAGGCAACGCCGACCAACCCCCGCCTGGCTTCCTGCCAGAAGTGTTTCCGCACCACCGATATCGACGAAGTGGGAGATGCCGGTCACCTTACTTTTTTCGAGATGCTGGGCAACTTCAGTGCGGGCGATTATTTCAAAAAAGAGACTATCGAGTGGGCCTGGGAGTTCGTTACCGAACGCTTGCATCTACCAAAAGAGCGTCTCTGGATAACCGTTTTTCTGGATGACGATGAAGCCGAGGGATACTGGCTGGGACTGGGTGTGCCCAAAGAGCGCATACTTCGTTTCGGCGAGGACGATAATTTCTGGGGGCCGGCCGGTGAGACCGGGCCCTGCGGACCGTGCAGTGAAATCCACTACGACTTCGGGGAGGGGGTGGGGTGCGGTCGAGCTGAGTGCGATCCCTCGTGCGATTGCGACCGTTTCCTGGAGATCTGGAACCTGGTCTTTACCGAGTTCGACCAGGATGAAACTGGGAACCGGACCCCGCTGAAGCAGAAGAACATCGATACCGGCATGGGGCTGGAGCGAACCGCCACCGTGATGCAGGGCAAGAGCACGCTTTACGAGACCGACCTCTTTTTACCGATCATGGAGCGGATAAGCGAGCTTTCCGGGCGCAAATATGGTGAGAACGATGAGGTCACTAGAGCAATGCGCATCGTGGCCGAGCATGCCCGGGCGGTGACTTTTTTGATTGCCGACGGGGTTATCCCTGCCAACGACGGGCGTGGGTATGTGCTGCGGCGCATACTGCGGCGCGCTGCCCTGTTCGGGAGGAAGCTGGGCCTGAATGAAGCCTTCCTTAACCAGATTACCGAAGTGGTGATAAGGGAAATGGGCGGCCTTTATCCTGAGTTGCAGAAGAACCGCGAGCACGTTTTGAAAGTGATCGACATCGAGGAAAACAAGTTTGACCAGACCCTGAACACCGGCATGAATCTGCTCGATGAAATTATGGAAAAGAATAAGGCGGAAGGCAAAACGATAATCACCGGTGAACAGACCTTCCGTCTGTACGACACTTACGGTTTTCCCAGCGAGATAACCGCCGAGATCGCTGCCGAACACGGTCTTTCCATAGATTGGGAGGGTTTCGAGAAGGAGATGGAGGCCCAGCGCGAGCGGGCCCGCGAGGCGCAGAAATTCGGCCTGGCGGATAAATCCGCCGAACAGTTCTACGAAAGCCTGGGTTTGCCTGCCACCGAATTCGTCGGCTATGAGGTGTTCGATGCCGAAACAGAAGTGATGGGATTGATAGTCGAGGGGCAGTTTGTCGAAAGCGCCTCCGAGGGGCAGGAAGCGGAAGTCATCCTGGCGAAGACCCCTTTCTATGCCGAGATGGGCGGGCAGGTCGGAGACACCGGCCGGATAAAGGGTGAAAAGGGAAAGGTTGTCGTATCTGATACCCAAAAACCGGCCGATGGTCTGGTGATACACTCCGGGAAAGTCGAGGAAGGCATTGTCTCAATCAATGATTCTGTGGAAGCGAGCGTCGATGCTCAGCGCCGGCTGGACATTGCCCGCAACCATACTGCCACCCACCTTTTGCACCGGGCCCTGCGCGATGTGCTTGGCGAGCAGGTGCAGCAGGGCGGCTCGATGGTGAGCTCAGACCATTTCAGGTTCGATTTCACCCATCTGGTGGCCCTGAGCAGGGATGAACTGGTCCAGGTTCAGCACCTGGTCAATGAAAACATCCGTCGTAACCTTGCTGTGAGCAGCCGGGAAATGCCTTTTCAGCAGGCAATCGATGCGGGTGCCCTGGCCTTTTTCGAGGAAAAATACAGTGATGAGGTGAGAGTGGTTGAAATCAGCGATTCGCAATCCGGTGAAAGGGTCAGTGCCGAGCTCTGCGGCGGCACGCATCTGAATAGTACCGGCCAGATTGGCTTTTTCCATATCACCAGTGAAAGAAGTGTCGGTTCCGGTTTGAGAAGAATAGAGGCGGTCACCGGCAAAGGAGCCGAGGAGTTCTTTGAGGAGAGTCTGGGAATATTGGAGGAAGTTTCGGAAAAGTTTGAATCCAGGCCGAGAGAGGTTCCCCGGAAGGTTAGCGAGCTTATTTCGGAATTGAACGACGAACGCAGGCGTTCGAAGGAGATGGAGGCAAAGCTTTTGCGCCATACCGCCGAGGCCCTGTTGCAACAGGTAGCACAGGTGAATGGTGTGAGTGTGCTTTCGGCGGAGGTATCGGCATCTAACATGGAAGTTTTGCGCCAGACTGGCGATTGGCTAAGAGGTAAGCTGGGAAGTGCGGTGATTGTTTTAGGTGTGGTGCTGGAGGGCAACCCCCGGTTTTTAGCTATGGTTACCCCTGACCTGGTGGAAAAGGGAATCCATGCCGGAAAGATAATCAAAGAGGTGGCTCAGGTTACCGGCGGTGGCGGCGGCGGCAAGCCGGATATGGCCCAGGCCGGCGGCAAGGACAAGAGTAAAATAGACGAGGCCTTAAAGCTGGTTCCCGAACTGGTGGAAAAGCAGTTTTGAGGCGGGATTTTTGATGGGATGGACATGATCAGGGGGATAGTAAAATCGTCCCTATCCTGTTATCCTGTCTGAAAACATCTTTAGGTTTGCCTATAGTAGCTGGAGTTTGTTTAAAATGAGGATGATGGGGCTCGATGTCGGGGACAAAAGAGTTGGGGTGGCGGTCAGCGACCCGCTGGGAATATCGGCCAGCCCATTTATGACCCTGGAGAGAACCGGCGACGGGGATGAGTTCAGGCTGATTCTGTCGATTGCCAGAGACCAGCAGGTAAGCCGAATCATCGTGGGTCTGCCCCGGTTGCTCGATGGCGGGCTTGGCACTCAGGCGGAAAAGACGCAGGAATTTGTGGAGAAACTGGCTGGGCTGACTGATGCCCCAATAGAGATGTTCGATGAGAGGCTTTCCACCGATATGGCCGAGCAGCTTTTGCGGGATTCGGGCAAAGATCAAGAGGAGATACGCCGGAAAAAGGACGCCGCTGCGGCGGCCTTGATTCTGCAATGGTATCTCGACGAGAAGGCAGGAGAACCGAACAAAACGACTGAAGGCTAGAGACTAAAGACTGAAGACTAAAGACTCGAGACTAAAGACGATGAAAACAGTCGGACTGATAGGCTATCCATTGGGGCATTCGCTTTCGCCGGTTTTCCAGCAGGCGGCTTTCGACCACCTGAAGCTGGACATTCGCTACGAACTATGGGAGACCCCGCCGGAGAAGCTGGAAGAGGTGGTGAATTCTATTCGCGCTGAGGATAAACTTGGCTCCAATGTGACGGTTCCCTACAAGGAGGACGTAATCGGTTTGCTCGATGAGCTGAATGAGATTGCCCGTGATATCGGGGCGGTGAACACCATCGTCAAAAAAAATGGAGGGCTTACCGGTTATAATACCGATGCCGAGGGATTCCGCCGGGCGCTGGAAGCCGAAGGCAATTTCGATCCTGCCGGGAAAAGGGTAACCATGATCGGTGCCGGCGGTGTGGCCCGGGCGATCGGGTTCATTCTGATTAAATCAGGCGTCGCATCGCTCAAGTTGTTCGATATCGACCAGTCACGTGCCGAAAAGCTTGCTACGGAGCTGGGCTCTTCTGGCGTGGCGGTTTTGAAATCCGGTGAGGGCAGCGAGTACGAGGAGGCGGTTTCCGAAGCCGATCTGCTGATAAACTGCACTCCCATCGGGATGAAACACAGCCCCAGCGAGAATGATTCGCCGGTAGCCGAAGGGCTTATATCGGCGCAATCATTGGTTTATGATGTGGTGTATAATCCTCTTAAGACGCCATTGCTGCAGATGGCGGAGAAAAAAGGGGCTCGTGGCTTGAGCGGCCTTTCCATGCTGGTTTATCAGGGGGTGGCCGCTTTTGAGCTCTGGACGGGTCAGGCGGCCCCGGTTGACATAATGATGAAGGCGGTAAAGAGAGCCCTTTAAGTTGCTTAATTGTTCGATGAAGGGGATATATGGACTGGGAATGGTTTAAAGAGGACGGCATGTGGATAGTGGTGACGGTCGCCGGTGCGCTTTTGCTGCTGGGCATTTTGCGGCTGTGGGGATTGCGCTGGATAGAGCCGTTGATTGCCAGCATAACTCCCGGGGGCGAGGACTGGAGCCGGGCGGTGCGAATTACCCGCCGCATCATCTTATGGCTCATCACCCTGATCATACTGGTGGCGGCCGTCCTGGCGGTATTACATTTTGCCGGAGTTGAGATCGACCGGGTGATGGAAGCGCTGAAAGATGCCGGGATTGCTATCGTTGATTGGCTTCGCAAGCATGCGGCGCAGATTGCCCTGGTGATTTTTGCAGCTTACGTGGCGCATCGGGTTCTTAAAAGCATCATCCCGCCTGTTGTGCGCCGGTCGGTGATGCATCACGATAAACGCCAGATCAGCCCCCGCGACCTGGAGGAGCTGGAGCAGCGAGCCGAGACCCTGAGTCATTTCCTGGCGGGCGCGGTCAAGGCCATAATCATCATAATTGCCATATTTATGATTCTCCCGGAACTGGGGCTGGAGATCGGGCCTTTGCTGGCGGGGGCGGGGGTTATTGGAATTGCCATCGGTTTCGGGGCGCAGAATACTATCCGCGATTTCCTGGCCGGGATTTTTGTCATTATGGAAGATCAATACGGCAGGGATGACGTAGTAACCGTTGCCGGCATCACCGGTACCGTGGAGGAAGTCAACATCCGGCGTACCGTGTTGAGGGACCTGGACGGGATCGTTCACGTTGTGCCCAACGGTGAGATAACTACCGCCAGCAACTATACCAAGGACTGGTCGAGAATCAAGCTGGATGTTTCGGTTGGATACGGGGAAGACCTGGATCATGTCATCGAAGTGATCAACCGGGTGGGAAAAGAGCTGGCCGAGGACGAGGACTGGAAGAATTTCATTATCAATCCCCCGCAGGTGTTGCGGGTTAACAAGTTCGGGGATTCGGGTATCGATATCAGGGTACTGGGTGAGACCAAGCCTTTAAGGCAATGGGCCATTGGTGGTGAATTACGCTTAAGGCTCAAGCGGGTATTCGATCAAGAGGGTATCGAGATACCCTGGCCTCATACCAAGCTTTATCTGGGAGACAAAGAGGTGCTTGACCTGGCTGCTCGCTACAGCGGGCAAAAGCCGGTGGTCGTGGGAGATTATCAAACAGGAAAAGAGGGAAGAGATGCTGAGGTTTCTGACAGCGGGAGAGTCCCATGGGAAGGGCCTACTGGCCCTCCTGGAGATGATCCCGGCCGGGATCTCCCTGAGTGAGGAGTACATAGCCGGTGAGCTGAAACGCCGTCAGGGAGGGTATGGGCGCGGCGCTCGCATGCAGATCGAGCAGGACCATGCCGAGATCGTCTCCGGCGTCAGGCACGGTTTCACCATTGGCAGCCCGATAGCCCTTCTGATTCGCAATCGCGACTGGGAGAACTGGCAGGACGAGATGAGCGTCTCGGTTCCCGAAAAGGAGATCGAGGCGGTCACCAGGCTGCGTCCCGGCCATGCCGATCTTCCCGGTGTGGCTAAATATAATTTCAAGGATATCCGTCCCGTTCTGGAGAGGGCCAGTGCCCGGGAGACGGCGGCCAGGGTGGCCGCCGGCGCCGTGTGCCGCCGGTTCCTTGAGGCGTTTGGCGTCGAGCTTCACAGCCATGTTACCGCTATCGGCGGGGTTTATGCCGAGCCGGTCGATTCGATTGGCTGGGAGAAGGTGGAAGCTTCCCCGGTTCGATGTGCCGATCCTGAAGCGGAGCGAGCGATGATGGAGGCCATTGATCAGGCAAAAGAGGTCGGGGACAGCCTTGGTGGCACGTTCGAGGTAGTCGCCACCGGCATTCCCATCGGGCTGGGCAGCCATGTACAGTGGGACCGGCGCATCGACGGCAGGATTGCTCAGGCGATTATGAGCATTCAGGCGGTCAAGGGTGTCGAGATCGGGGCCGGTTTTGCCCTGGCCGATCTCAGGGGTTCGCTGGCCCATGATGAAATCTCCCCCGGTCTTACCAGGCCTACCAACTGGGCCGGAGGAACAGAGGGCGGGATGACCAACGGGCAGCCGATTGTGGTGCAGGCGGCCGTCAAACCAATTGCCACCATTCCCGCCGCCCTTTCCTCGATTGACCTCAGGACGGGCGAGCCGGTGAAGGCCCACGTGGAGAGGGCGGATGTCTGCGTGGTTCCGGCTGCCGGCGTTATCGGCGAGGCCATGCTGGCCGTGGTGCTGGCCGGGGCGTTCCTGGAGAAGTTCGGGGGCGATCACATCGAGGAGACGCTTCGCAATTTCCGGGGGTATACAGAACAGCTCAATGCTCGCTTCTAGAATTGAATAACGTCGCATTTAATTCCCTATCCCGTTGATCGGCGAACCTGTGATGAGGGCATCGAGCTTCTGCGCAGGGCGGTAATGAAATCGAAGATGGAGAACAGTGACAAGCGAGAGGCCCTGGGCCGGCTTGACGGCTGGCATTTCGGTGGTTAGAATGCGGTTGGGGAAACTGTTAACCAGGAAGCAGGAATTCTAACTTCTAGCTTCTAAATTCTAATTCGTGGTGGGTGTAGCTCAGATGGTTAGAGCGTCAGGTTGTGGCCCTGAAGGTCGAGGGTTCGAGTCCCTTCACTCACCCCAAACAAAGCTGTCGGTTTTCGGTTGTCAGTGATTAGGGGGAGGGGTAGGGATTCTATCTCCTGATCAATTGCGCCCGTAGCTCAGTGGATAGAGCATCGGTCTTCGGAACCGAGGGTCGTGGGTTCGAATCCCTCCGGGCGCTCCAAGATTTAGCTTCAAAATTAAAGATTTTACTTGACATAATGTTCAATATCCCGTTTTTGGTATCCCAAAGAGTATCCCAAAGCCTAAATTTTTTTGGCCTCCAGCTAGTGTCATTTAT
>JAWOBB010000075.1:0-38445 GCA_046498265.1 Dehalococcoidia bacterium
GCAAGCACTTATCCTCCTTGTCCGGCAAGCTGTTTCTATGGTAGACTTCTTTAGGTTAAAGAGCAAGGTAACCTCGAAAAACAAGAGGTGACTTCGGGGGTCCGGGGGTGACCCCGGTTTTAAAAAATTCCCCCTTAAAAAAGCGGATAATTATTGCTCACAAGGTTCTACTAGGATGTAATTTAATGAAAGGCCGCGTATTTTCGGGGGCCAGGCCCACCGGCAGACAGCACATCGGCAACTACCTGGGAGCCATCCAGAATTATGTGAAGCTGCAGGATGAATATGACTGCATCTACTGCATCGTCGATATCCATGCCCTGACCACCCTGGAAGATTTCCATAACATGCAGTACAACATCCGGGAAATGATGCTCGACTGGCTGGCCGCCGGCCTCGACCCGGAAAAGAGCATCCTCTTTGTGCAATCTCACGTCCCGGAGGTGATGGAGCTGCATACGCTCCTGAGCATGATAACACCCTTAAGCTGGCTGCTGCGGGTCCCCAGTTTCAAGGAAAAGGCCCGACATCAACCACAGAATGTAAATTACGGGCTGGTCGGCTATCCTGTGCTGATGACCGCCGATATCATCCTCTACAAGGCGGATACCGTCCCCGTGGGAGAGGATCAACTATCTCACCTCGAACTGGCCCGCGAGATCGTGCGGCGTTTCAACAACCTGATCTTCCCCGTCTTCCCGGAACCCCAGGCCAAGCTGACCACAGTCCCCATGGTGCTGGGACTGGACGGGGCGAGCAAAATGAGCAAAAGCCTGGATAATCACCTCGAGCTGGCCGCCACGCCCGAGGAGACTCAGAAACGGATAATGGCCGCCTTCACCGACCCTCAGCGGCAGAGGCGCAATGACCCCGGCCGTCCCGAGGTGTGCAACATCTATTCCCTGCATGGTTTTTACGATCCGGAAAACCTGGAGGAAATCGGCCGGCGGTGTCGGGGGGCGGAGATCGGCTGTGTCGACTGCAAGAAGATGCTGGCCGAGGCGATTAACGCTGCTATGGAGCCTTTCCGCCAGAGAAGGGCCGAGATTGCCACCCGCACGGGATATGTTGAGGAAATCTTCGCCGACGGAGCCGACCGTGCCAGGGGCATTGCCCGGGAGACACTGAGGGAAGTCAAAGAGAAAATGTGCCTGTTATGAACGGCCTGCCTCTAGCCTCAAGCGGCCGGGATGCTTTGGCAATAGCCACTCAGGCGGCCAGGGAGTCCGGCAGAATCCTCAAGGATTATTATTATCAGACGAAGCGAATAGAGAGCAAGGGGAACCGCAACCTCCTGACCGAAGTAGACCTCCTCTCCGAAAAGAACATCCTCAAAATCCTTCATGATGAATTCCCCGACCACAGTATACTTTGCGAGGAATCGGGGGAAAATGAAAAGGCCGGCGAATACCAGTGGATAGTCGACCCGCTGGACGGCACCACCAACTATGCCTTCGGAATCGGGCATTTCTGCGTCTCGGTGGCACTGGCCCGTGATGATGAGGTGCTGCTGGGAGTAATCTACGATCCGCTGAGGGATGAGCTGTTCCGGGCTCAAAAGGGAGAGGGGGCATATCTGAATGATTCCCCAATTGCCCCCGCAGGTGAGCGGGACCTGCGGACCAAATTGGTCGGCTTCGACCTCGGCTACAGCGATTCAGCCTCCAGGGAGATGCTTTCCCGGGCCAACCAGGCGTGGCATCCGGAGGTTACCTTCCGGCTCATGGGGTCGGCGGCCCTGGGGATTACCTACGTGGCCTGCGGCCGGCTGGATATTTACTTTCATCGCAGTATCTATCCCTGGGATATCGCCGCCGCCGTGATGCTGATAAGAGAGGCCGGCGGGGAGATAATCGACGGGGAAGGTAATCCGGCCACTTTGTGGAGTAAACGGGTTATCGCCTGCGGCGACTTCAAAGAGCATCGGGGCTTGATAGCAGCTCTAAACTAACTCTTTCCCCGATGATAGCCTGGAAGGTTGCCAGTTCCGGTTTATCGGGCAGATAAACGAGATGGGTCCGGCAGCGGCAGTCGGATGAGCCGAAACCGGCCGCCGGAACCGCAGCGCCCGTCAGGTCCAGAGCCGCTCGGGCCAGGTGACATTCGACCCGCTCATTGGAATACACTCCCCACACTTCTAATATCTGGGCATGAAATAATAAATAATCGATATGCCAGTGGAGCTTCTTTTCCTTCCTGAAATGGCGATTTATCCGGGGTGAGAGCCCGCCGAGCGCGCTGCCTGCATACAGGTAATAACCCGCCGGGAAATCGGCCCGGCCGAGCTTGCCGATGGCAATCCGGGTCCCGGCATCCAGATATAGAAGGAGAAGATAGCTGCCTCTGCTATTCATGCGGCCGGATTTTAAGATTCAGGAGCATCTTCCTGAAACTACCACATCATCGGAAACCAGGAGGGGGAATCAGCAACTTCACCTGGAATGTTCATAAGCAAGCTTCAACAGAGATCTCAAACACGGTGTTTTTTATCAGTTTCTCAGCACTTTTACTTAGTAAAAAGGACACACCACCCCTTTCGGACAGTTGTCCTTTAAATAAACTCACTATATTCAGGGAAACAGGAGTATCTCTAGCCCTTACCGATGCGGAAAACCTTTGTCCCGCACTTCGGACAGACCCCCTTGGTAGCCGGTCTCTTATTCTTCAGTGTTACTTTCTGCGGATTCTTGATCTCCACTTTTTTCCGGCACTTCATACAATATGCGGTCATAGCTACCCCCCTTTGACACGAAGGTTACACGATTGGCATCGGAATGTCAAGAGGGAACAATCGAAATCTCCGCTTTCCGAGTTGAATCCAGGTGAAAACTCAAGTGTTATCGGGCAATTTTACTCGCCTTCCAGCCCGGTAAATCTGCCGTCGTCCCTGGCCGTTGCCAGTTTATTGATGTTTTCTTCAAGCCAGCCGATGTTCTCCGGGAATCTCATGTCGAACTGGGGCATGTAAGGTTTGATATCCAGAAGAGGCGTCCCATCTACAATGTCGATACCCTGAATATGAAGCTCCCTTCCTTCGACCCTGTTGAGTCGCACAGTTGAAATGCCTATTGAATTCGGCCTGCTCGGACCACGCATGGCAAAGACGCCATGTGGTTCGTCATCCATATACGGCTTAACGTGCAGGGGAGCTTCAACGGACAGATGGAAGTGGTATATCAAAATAAGATGTGAGAATCCCTCAATATCCTTCAGGCCATCAGAATATTCAGGGAAGATTTCAACTACACCTTCGATTTCCTCGCCGCCGGGCGGCTGTATAGGAGTGCCGGCGGGCTCTTTAAAGGGAGACCTAATGATCCCTATCGGCTTATATTCTATTTTCTCTGACCGGCTCATTGAGCAGCTATCCGTACTTGCTATAACTCGCTCAGCAATTGCGATAGCCTTTCGCTGGACTTTTCCATCTCTTCGGTTGTCTGCACCAAGCTGTTGTAAAGGGGATCGTTTTTCATCTCCTCAGCTCCGGATACCCATTTTTTGAACCTGTCGCTGTCCTGCCTGTTATGCTCAACCCAGGATGATATGATGTTTCTAAGCTTGCTTCTCTCATCGGTGGGGTATTTTTCGATTATTTCATCGACCTTCGACCTGATCTGCCCTTCAGGAACTGCACCGAGTATTTCGTCGACCTTTTCACCCTCGGCAAAGAACATCTGCATGGGTATGCTCATGATCTGGTACCTCATCGCTGTGTGCTGATTCTCATCCACGTTAATCTTGCAGAATTTGAAACTATCATCGTATTCCTCGGCAAGCTTGTCGTAAATGGGTGAGACCATTCTGCAAGGGCCACACCACGGCGCCCAGAAATCCACCTCCGTAGGCACCTCCGATTTAAGTACCTCCTCATCAAAGTTCTGATCGGTAACTTCCACTACTTTGGCCACTATATCCTCCTTCTTTTAAAGATATTGCATTTTCAGCTATTCATCATATTACAATGCGGTTGTTTTTTCCAGCATAATCCCGCGATGATATCCAGCAACGGCGGTCATGGTCTCAGTACAATAGTTTTCCTGTCCTCGCCCCTGGCCATTTCCTCATTTACCCTGTCCATGTTTTCGTGGACGGTTTGAATCGCTGTGCCAAGGCTATCCGTTTTCACTACTACACAGACAAACTTTTTCAATAACCTGGTGATGTTGGGGCCGAATTTCTTGCCCACCAGCACATCGACACCTTCCAAAGCCGAAGATGTGGCCCTGGCTTTCTCCGGATCACCGTGCTTCATGGATTCGTCACCTTCAAACCTGGAGTTCGACCGTTGTTCCACGAACTCCTCTTTTTTGCCATCGGCGAACCTGTAGATATGGAAATCCCTGGCCATTCCTACATGGTCGTTGTTCAGGTGTTCCCCGTCATCCGTGCCGAAACCGATTAACAGTTCGTTGCCCATTTTCCCTCTCTCATGGTGAAAATTTCAAAAAAACAGCAGCCTCAAACAAAGAGCTCTATTGTTTTGCAGCATAAATATAATCACCCCCCTTTCGCGGGAATTGTCCTCCGGAAATTCCCTGGACCGCGGGGAATCATAAATGAAATCCAGCATTTCCGCCTTATTTCGAAGCTGCCTCCTGAAGCAGCCTTTTGAAACGGTCGAGCGTGACCGGGTAGGGTTGAATAGGGAGTTCCATCCAGTCGGAGAAGTCCAGAAGGTCTTCGGCATGTTCTTCGCAGTATTTATCGAAGAAATCGATGCCATCCAGCACGCCGGCTCCTTCGGTGTATTTGTGCTGTGGGAAATTCTCGATGGCAAAACCCTTATCTTTATCCTCGTATACATAACTGCGATACAGTAACCAGCCGGGGGTGAGCCAGAATACATTGTCCTTCTTTCCCCCGCTGAGTTCATCCCTTTCCTGCTCGCTGGCCAGCATATCCACACAATATTCCGCATCGATCCTGGTAATACCGGGACCCTGCTCCTCGATTATGGTATCTATCGTTCGATAAGGGTTATCAGCATTTATGTAGCAGAACCGCCCACCGTACACCACGATGATCCTGTTGCTGAATTTCCTGGCTTCGCCAATCTGTTCTATCAACTGGCTCTCCAGTTCTCTCATATTCTCATGCCGGCCGGGCCTGGTGTAAAGGATCTTTTTGGCATCCAGAAAGCCGCTTTCCTTCAAATAGTTCATCTCCGGGATCATCGTTCCGCAAGCCACGATGGCATGAGAGCTGAATGAGGTTTTATCTTCCATTTTCTCAAATTCCCCTTTCTCAGCAATTCCAAACTATCCGATTACATTATACGAACATACATCGGAATTCAAACTGGTTGAAGTAAAGGAAGGTATTTACCGGGAGTGTTTTCCAGAGCACTCACTCCAAAATGAGTGCAATCAAGGGCCCTTTCACGTACAATTTCTCTGCAACCTGACTCAAGTATAACACCAGCCCGAGGCCCTAAACAATACCTGTGAGAAATCAAATTTACAGCAGATAAAACGTTAGATAAATTATCCGACTTTCCCACACTTCTTTTCAGATTTGTATTGTGCTATTCTAAGCTGTGCAGACTCGGTCTCAATCCAAGTCTCCCATAGCATAAGGTGAGGCAAGCCCTGAATGACGTTTACGACCACTGGCAGGGAGTTAATCTAAAAAGAGCATGGAAGATTACTTTGTCATAGCCGTGGATATCGGGGGAACGAATTACCGCGTGGCTCTGGCCGATTGTCAGGGAAAACTGGTCAACCGGAGAGCAGAACCAACTCGTTCCTGGGAAAGCCCTGAAATCGGCCTGAAGCGAATCATAGAAACGATTAGAGAAACCGGCGCTTGTGTGGATTTCGGGCAGGTGAAAGGTATCGCCGTCTCAGCAGCGGGCCCGCTTGATCCCGAAAGGGGCGTCATGCTCACGCCCCCCAGCCTCCCTGCCTGGAGAAACGTACCCGTCAAAGCAAAAATCGAGGAAGCGTTTCACCTGCCCGTATTGTTCGAAACCGATACTGATATGGCTGCCCTGGGGGAGCAGCGCTTCGGGGCTGCTCGCGGGTGCAGTCGAGTGATCTACCTCACCGTCAGCACCGGCATCGGGGGAGGCATCATCTTTGATAACATAATTTTGAGAGGCGCCAATCTCTCCGTTGCCGAGATCGGGCACATGGTTGTCGACCCGAACGGCCCGCAGTGTAATTGTGGTGGGCAAGGGCATCTTGAACCCTTAGCTTCCGGAACGGCTATTGCAAGGAACGCAGCGGAAAGAATTTCCGCCGGCCAGATCAGCAGCCTTTCCGTGATGTGTAATAATGATCTCGACAGGATCACCGCCGAAATGGTGGTGAAAGCCGCCAGCAACGGCGACTCTATGGCCAGCAATATATTGGAGGAAGCCGGAATGTACCTGGGCATGGCCATCACTTCACTGATCCATCTCTTAGATCCGGAGGTGGTGATCATCGGGGGCGGGGTTGCCAATGCGGGGGACCTGATCCTGAATCCAATTAGAGCCGCCATCGAGGAACGCATCATGCCCGATTTCAGGGGCCGGGCCCGGGTGGTCCGCTCCGAGCTCGGCGACGACTCGGGAATCATGGGGGCCATAGCCCTGGCCCTCGATGAGATGGGAAATTTACCCCGATAGCGCAGGGTCAGGAACCAGATCGTTACTATTTCTTTTCATCCCTCCCCCCGTTTCCCAAAGTGAGAAAACTTTCATCCCCTTTACGAAAGATAAAGGTATGGCATTTAACACCACCGGGCCGGACTCCACTCCCTTTCCACCCCACTGGATTCCCGCTTTCGCGGGAATGACATATCAGCCTGTAGCGGATACCGCCACAGCCGGACAGAGAATGGAAGGGGTTTTCATCGAGCCCCCAAGCCATCGCGAATCGCTGCCCACCGTGATTCCTTCTTTTAACAAAGCATAGACATTGCCCGATACCATGGTGTTCTTCACCCTCCCCGTAATCTTTCCGTTTTCAACTTTGTATCCCAGCAACACGTTGCCGCTGAAATCGCCGCCCAGGAGGTTTCCCTGAGTGGCCCCCATCAGCTCCTCCACCACCAGCCCTTCTTTGATATCATTAAGCAGATCGGCAAAGCTTACCTTCCCTTCTTCAATAATCAGCGCATTCATAGATGGCCCGGGCAGACTGGCCACCGAACGGCTGGCATTGCCGGTGCTCTGTTCCCCCGCCTCGCCGGCGGTCTGCAGATCATAGATGAAATTCCCCACCACGCCTTTCTCAATCAAACTGGTACACCGGGCAGGAACCCCCTCATCATCGCAAATGGAACTGGCCGGGCAGAAATCGATGGTGGAATCGTCATAGAGCGAGAAGTCCGGTGAGAAAACCATATCTCCCAGCCGCTGCCCCAGAGGGGAGGCCCCGCGCAGCACGGTCTTTCCGTTGAAAGCCACCACCAGGGGAGAGATGAGGGCGCTGGCCACCCCATGGGGGGTGAAGATAACCGGGACCATGCCGGAAACCGAAGGAGCGGTTTCCCGTGCCCGCTCCAGTTGCTCCAGGATGGTTTGAGCCAGATTTTCAGATGTGGTGAGCCGATGGCAGGATGCATCAACGTCTCCGACGAAAAGCATGTCGGTTCCCCGTATCAGGACCCCTTCGAGCATGATGCTGAAAACACTCTTGCGATAATCTGATTTCCCGCCGCCGGAGTTAATTATCTCTACATAACTGGTGCGCCGGCTGACCGAGCCTTCACAGACAACATCCGGCGCAGCGGCTTTTAGTTTATCGATCATCGACTGGCCCAGCTCAACCATCGCCTCAGGGGAAACCTTCTCCACCTCTTCGTCAAAGACCTGAACCGAAGGATAGGTCCGGGCACCGGGGAACTCGAATCTGGCTTCGGCGCCGAAGGGAGCCATCTCCAGCGCCATGTCGATAAGCTCCTTCTTCCCATCTGACCTGGTGGTCGCGGCGAAACCGATCCGACCTTCTTTAATGAGCCGAAGCGCGGTGCCCGTCGACTCCCTGGTCTGCACCTGCTTGAGCCGATTAGTTTCAAACAGGGCATCGGTTGTCCGGCTGGAGACCGAGAAAACCTCGGCCTCCTGAGCAGTTTTTTTTGCCTGTTGCAGCAGTTCTTCCAAAATTCAACCTCCCGGTTTAAGCAATTTAAATTGTACCCCGCAGGCACGACTTTCCACAAGGATGCTGGCATTCCGATGCTTCAACTATTATACTAGAGGGAAAGCTCCTCAAGGAGGTCCGGTTATGATTTGGTTCAGGCGCATACTGGCGATCCTGCTGGCGATCCTGTTCATTATTTTGCTGCCTCTCCTCTTTTTCATCTCAGAGGTGAACGATACTGTAGCCGACCCCGACTTCTACAACAGCCAGATGGAGAAGGCCGATATTTACAATTTCCTGTACGATGAAGCTTTGCCGGCAGCACTGGAGGAAGCGGAGGAAGAGCATGAATCGGACGTTCCCGTAGATTTTGATGATATTGAAACGGAAATCGTTACCACGGCCCGCAAGTCAGCCCCGCCCCAGTGGCTCAAGAGCAACTTCGAGGCAGCCACCAGCCAGATTGTCCCTTATCTGCGGGGAAGCACCGACGAGTTCAGTTACACTATCGATTTCAAGGATAAAGTCCAGGCAAGTCCCCGGATAGTAAAGGAGGAAATCCTCCACAGTGAATCGTTCGAGAATATCTATGATGATCTGATCTCATACGCAGCCGAAAAAACGGCGGAGAATCTGGACAGGGTTCCCTATCCACTGGCGCTTTCCCAAGCTGAAATAGAGGATTCACTGCGCAAGGTGATCGACAAAGCATGGCTGGCCGAAAGAATCGAGGAGGCCATGAATTCCACGATCCCCTACCTTACCCGGGAGAAGGAGCATTTTACCATTACCGTACCGCTTAAGGATCGGGTCGATGCCATTGCCGAAGCCACCTTAGACCTCCTCAGCCGTCAGGAAACCTATGATTACGTGGTGGAGGAGATAATCGCCCCCATCGTAATCAAGGAGCTTGCCCCCGAGGTCGAGCTGCCCTTCTCCGTTACCCTCACCCGCCAGGAGGTGATCGAAGGAATCAAGGATTCCCTGCCTCCCTCATGGTTCAAAGCACAACTCGGAGCCGTCATCTATTCGATTACTGGATACGTCAAAGGAGAGAAGGGCAGCACCGATATCGTTGTTGACCTCACTGACAGAAAACCGGCAATTGAGGGGACCCTGATCGAAATCGGTGACGAGAAACTGGAGGCCATATTCCAGAGACTGCCGGTATGCAGCGTTACCGAGTTCGAAATCGCCAGAGGCAGTACACCCCCTGACAGCCTCCCCTACTGCCGACCCGCCGGGGTGTCATACGAGCAATACAAGAGTATCCTGGGAATCGAGCTTTCCGGGGAAATCGATTCACGTATCCTGGATGTCATACCGGACCAGTGGACCTATACCCAGAATGACCTGGTTCAATCGATGGGAGCCGAGAATGAGAACTTTCTCGAAGAGGCCCGCGACAACGTTGCCGATGGATGGACCTTCACCGATGCCGACCTCAAAGACGAGCTGGATGATCCCGAAAAAGAAGCGGACCTGGAAGAGATACGTGACTGGCTGGATAACGGCTACACGTTGACGCAGGAGGACATCGAGGATGAACTGGACGAAGAGGAACTGGTCGATTTCAACGATGCTCGCAGCCAGATAGACAGCTTCAGAAGTTTATTGTGGATAATGTGGCTCATACCAATTTTACTTCTGGTAGCCATTGGCTTTATGGGCGGCCGGAACTGGAAGGGACGCTCTCTCTGGGCCCTCTCTGTGATGCTCATTGCCTCCGTAATCGTTCTCATTGCCACATCAGTGATTTATTCAAATGTAGTGAAACCGGAGGTGGAGGAAGCCTTCGACCTGTCCGAATATGATGGTCTGGAACTGGTGATGGCAGAGAAAGCGAATGAGATGCTGGAAAATGCAGCCAGCGATTTCGCCTCCGGAATTCAAACCGATGCGCTTTTCATGGTGATATTCGCCGGCGTGGTGCTGGTGGCAGTCGTGGGATGGAGTATCTATCAGCGACGTGCTGAGCATCAGCTTGAAGGCGCCTAACCGCCTTATCGGGCAGCTCATGAGAAACCAACACCTCAAAAGATGGATTGCCTGTGAGATTCATATTTCGGCTGGGCGTAGCAAGCCGCTCCCGGAAAATTCGGGGCGATTTCAGGGATTTCCGCGCAAAAATAGTGTCTGCCCCCTTTACAAAATGCAGGCTGGTGTTATTATGAAAATGGAGAAACTCGCACGAGGGATATTAACGCCATGATGAAAGTCTGGGGAATGCTTTCGACCGAAGAAGAAGAGGACGGATTTGAAGTAATAATGGATGATGAGCGGCAGGTAGTCCTGTTGAGCGAAAACGAAACTCTGGCCCGCTTTGATCCTCGTGATTACACGGCAACAGAATTATATTCGGAAATAGGGGCAAGGTTGCGTTGGATCAGGGGTGAAACCGATCAGATGCAATGAGAAAATCCTTCACCTCTGCATAGACGGCATTTACTGCTCTGTGACCCCGGGCACTCTTCCCCAGTTCTACCGCTTCCCAAACAATTTTGCCGCCGAACCTGCCACATTCGCATCTGACTCAACTTCCAGCGACTGAAGGACCCGGGCTACCATTCCCCAGTAGCCGATAGCGACCGTCAATTCCACGATGCTGCGCTCACTAAAATATCTTCGAAGCATCCTGAACACACGATCATTTACTCTGACATTAATAGTGACCTGGTCAGCATAGCCAAGGGCAGCTTTTTCATCTTTATTGAAGTGTGGAGATTCAGCCCATTCATGAATATTCTCAATTTGTTCCCGGGTAACACCAGCTTCCAGGGCAATGGGCACGTGCTGGTTTAATTCATATTCACTTCCCAGTAAAGTGGCGATTCTCAGGATGGTAATCTCCCGAATCTTCGGGGGAAGTTCTGCCTGATCGAAAAGACCGTTCCCCAGTTTAACAAAATTTGACAGCGTGGAAGGACTGTGTGCCAGTGTCCTATACAAATTAAGGACCGTTGCTCCGTTCTGCTCTATCTTCCTTAGAAACTCTTCGCTTTCCGCAGGAGCCTCCTCATTTTGCAACAGCCTGACGCGTGCCATTTTTCTCCTCCAAGACAGCATCCAAACTTTAATACTAGTACATAATATCACATTTTTATTCTTTTTCAATAAAATTAATTTTCGGCTTACCGAGGCAAAACCTGTCACTTGAAACCAAACCGAGCTTGAGGTTTGGGCACAGCAAAATTGAGGTATTGTGTCATGGGCGGAAATATGTTATCATGCGGTTTGCTGTGCCTTTTTGCCAGCAGGGGAGGTGATGGATCCAACTTTATGGATACCGACCATTTATCACCAGCAAATGACACAACCGACACTATCAAGCTTAGCAATATAATTATGCCCGGTGCGTCCCTTACGGGGCACCATCGATTGCCGAGTTACGGTGGCCCGCTGAGCTATTGGGCCGCAGCATTTGGCAGATGGTACGAAGGGAAATTACTGGCCAAAAATATATTTCAATAATGATTTAAAGAAAGGGGGTGGATACAATGCACCTGATCATCGATGGGTACGTCAACGATCCCGAAAAAATAAAGGACAAAGAATTCATTTACCGATTCCTCGATATGTATCCCCAGAAAATTGAGATGACGAAGGTCTCCACTCCCCAGGTTTCCGAATACAATCTTCAGGAGCAGGGAATTTCCGGATTCGTGCTCTTGGCTGAAAGCCACATCAGCATCCATATTTTCCCCGAGCAATCTTACGTAAATATAGATATTTTCTCCTGCGCAGAGTTTGATACTTCACAGGCAGCCCGCCAACTTGAACAGCAATTTGGACTGACGGGCACCAAAACTCAAATTCTGGATCGTCCGCAATCGGATATTTTATAGATTAGTTCATTCTGAGCTTTCTCATGGACACTCAATAGAGGTACTGCAAGTTGCCCAAACGGGAAACCGAAGCAAGAGTACAACACAAAATAAGGCGTCTTGCCGGAACCCGGAAGACGCCTTTTCTGGTCATCAATAAAGAGGCCATCACCCGTAAATACCGATTGACCCGGCAAGCACTGCCCGAAGCCCACATCTTTTACGCAGTAAAAGCAAATGCCCACAAGCGGATCATAAAGCTGCTTCATGCGGCGGGTTGCGGTTTTGAGGTTTCCTCCCGGCAGGAACTGAAGCTGGTTCTCGAATGCGGAGCCTCGCCCGAGGAAATTATATCCAGCAATCCGCTCAAAAGCGTCGACTTCATAAAGGCTGCACACCAGGCTGGCGTAAATCACTTTGCCTTCGACTCCTCCGATGAAATCTTCAAACTGGCTGAATTTGCACCCCGCAGCAACGTTTACGTTCGGCTTTCCGTTCCCAATGAGGAAAGCGAATGGCCCCTGGACAGGAAATTCGGCGTAGAGAGCAACCCGGCGATTCAACTGTTAACCGAATCTGCAAGGCAATCTCTCATTCCATTGGGCATAACCTTCCATGTAGGTTCCCAGTGTTCCAGCGAGAAAGCCTGGAAAGAAGCAATCAAGAAATGCGCTCAGGTCTGGCACGGAGTAAACTCCAGCGGGCTTGCATTGAAAATGGTGAATGTCGGCGGGGGTTTCCCAATTCAGCATAACAAACCAGTTCCTGCCATCACTGAGCTGGCAAGGGCAATAAAGGACTCAGTAAAGCAGGAGTTCCCCGATGGGGTGGAAATTTCAGCCGAACCCGGCAGATTTCTGGTGGGCGAGTCAGGTACTCTCGTGACCAGTGTCATCGCCAAAGCCAGGCGTAATGGGGAAAACTGGCTGTATCTGGATGCAGGGGTCTTCAACGGTCTGATGGAAAGCCTGGGGGGTATCGCATATTCAATGAGCACAGAAAGCGAAGGTCCGATTCAAAAATGGGTGGTAGCCGGCCCTTCATGTGACAGCATGGACGTCATTTCAAATCACATCGAACTGCCCGAACCGGCAATTGGAGATAAGGTATACATTTCCCCGGCAGGCGCCTACACCACTGTTTACGCTTCCCGATTCAATGGTATCTCCATTCCCAGAATATACTTCGTCTAACTGATGAAAATCGGGGATTTTGTTTTAAATGATTGCACTTCCGGCCTTAATGGTGTAGAATGTACGTCAAACGAAGTATCCAATTGGATTCAGGGGAAGTTTTGTAGTTCATCTACTGGAAAGAGACGCTATCCGCAGGGAAAGATTTACACTTATCCGTTTTCCGGCCCACCGCTAGCAACCTCAAATCCGTTCTTGAGCCACAGGCTGTTCCCGAATCAAATTGGATCAATTTCAAAGGGGAGATTGGTAAATGGCTTTCGAGGACAAGACTCTGGTTTGCAGCGATTGCGGGCAGGAATTCATTTTCACCGCCGGAGAGCAGGAATTCTACGAGCAACGAGGGCTCCTCAACGAACCCCGCCGCTGCCCGGAGTGCCGGCAAATCAGGAAACGCGGACGATCAGGCCCTCGCGAAATGCACAAGGCAATTTGTGCCGCTTGCGGGGCAGAATGTGAGGTACCGTTCCTGCCACGAGGAGACCGCCCCGTCTACTGCAACGACTGTTTCGCCAAAATGAAGGAGCAATAGCTCCAAACCGTCCGGGAATCACTCGGCATTCTTGAAGACTGAAACTCGCTGTAAAAATGAATATCGGGGCATTGCGAGTGAGTTTGCGTTTGCCTGAAAACGGTTCTCTTAAAGGCAAACGAAGGTCAGTGAAATCGATTTGTGGAAGGGTGGAGAGCAAATTCAGCGTCTCCATAGCCGAAATCGATAATCTTGACCAGTGGCAAACGGCCACACTTGGGGTCGTCTGTGTGAGTAACGACGGACGGCACACCAATGAAATCCTCTCGAAGGTGGTAAACTTCATCGAAACCGCCAGAGGAGATGCCGAACTCCTGGATTACGAAATCGAAATCTTTAATGCCCTGTAGCGATGGATACCTCGGCCTTCCTGGGACGCCTCGAAAATTCCCCTTTTTACGAATTTCAAATCGTCCATCGGGAACATATCCGGTCGCACCAGGCCGTCCATGGCCGCCTGGAAAAACCTCTGGCCTCCTCCCTTCAGACCGCCCTTGAAGCATTCGACTTGTTCCCTCTTTACAGCCACCAGGCAACCGCCATAAACGCCGCCCGCTCAGGGAAAAACGCAGTTGTCTCCACCCCTTCGGCCAGCGGCAAAACCCTGTGCTACAACCTGCCCGTGCTGGATTACCTGCTCGAACAAAAGTCGAGCCGGGCCCTTTATCTTTTCCCCACCAAGGCACTGGCCCAGGATCAACTGAAAAACCTTAACGGTATCACCGCGGCCATCCACCCCCAGATCGAGGCCGCCACCTTCGATGGCGATACCCCCAAAAATGAAAGACCACAGGTTCGGCGCTCGGCGCGCATCATCCTTTCCAATCCGGATATGCTGCACCTCGGCATCCTGCCCAATCACCGCTCATGGATTTCCTTTCTTAGCCAGCTGAAGTTCGTGGTCATCGACGAGGCCCATGCCTACCGCGGCATTTTCGGCTCCCACGTGGCCGGAGTTCTCCGCCGGCTCAGACGCATCTGCGCCCGCTACGGGGCCGAGCCCCAGTTCATCTGCTGCTCCGCCACCATCGCCAATCCCGGGGAACATGCTCAGAACCTGACCGGCCTGCCATTCGAGGTGGTCACCGAGGACGGAGCCCCCTTCGGGGGAAAGGATTTCATCTGCTGGAATCCGCCTCTGATCGACGAAGCCAACTCCTCCCGCCGCAGTTCCAGCAGCGAAGCCACCCATCTGCTTACCGAACTTATCCAGACGGGCACCCGCAGCCTCGCTTTCGCCCGAACCCGTAAGCTGGTCGAACTAATCTATGTTTATACCCGCAGGCAACTGGAACTGATATCCCCGGAACTGGCCGACCTGATAAAGCCCTATCGCGCCGGCTATCTAGCCGAGGATCGAAGACAAATCGAACGGGAACTCTTCAGCGGCAGGCTTCTGGCCACGGTGGCCACCAACGCCCTGGAACTGGGAGTGGATATCGGCCAGCTCGATGCCACCATCCTCATTGGCTACCCCGGCAGCATCGCCAGCACCTTTCAGCAGGCGGGCAGGAGCGGACGAAGGGGAGAGCGCTCCCTCAGCATCCTGATCGGGTCGGAAAACCCCCTCGACCAGTATTTCATGCGCCATCCCCAGACCCTGTTCGGAACGAATTTTGAGTACGCGCTGATATCCCCGGCCAACCCCCATATCCTCAAACCCCACCTGCTTTGCGCCGCCTGGGAATTCCCCCTGACCGAGATGGACAGCAAATACTTCGGAGAATTTGCTCATCTGCGAGATGAAATGGTAGAGGAAGGCCTGCTGCGCCGGCGGGGCAAGCGATGGTACCCCACCCCCGCCATTACTCACCCGGCTCAGGGGATAAACATTCGTTCCGGCTCGGCGATAAACTATGCCCTGGTAGATGCCGACACGGGCCAGCTCCTGGAAACCATCGAGGCGGAGACAGCGTTCTTCCAGGTTCATCCCGGAGCGGTATACCTGCATCAGGGGGAAGCTTATCTCGTTACCAACCTCGATCTGCTGTCACATACCGCTTACGCGCTACCCACCGATGCCAATTACTATACGCAGAGCAAGGATATCACCGAGCTCGACATAATCGAGGCGAAGGAACATAAACAGGTCGGGGAGGTGACCGTAAAGCTGGGGGAGGTCGAAGTTACCACCACGGTCATGGGATTCAGGAAAAAGCGGGTATACACCGAGGAAGTTTTGGGGGAGGAGCCCCTGGACCTGCCCCAGCAGTCGTTCAAGACCATCGCCCTCTGGTTCGACATGCCGGCAGGAATCGAACAGCGGCTGGCCAGGGAGGGCCTCGATTTTGCCGGAGGGCTCCATGCCGCCGAGCATGCGGCCATTGCCATGCTGCCGCTTTTTGCTCTCTGTGATCGAAACGATATCGGGGGTGTCTCATACCCTCTCCATCCCGATACCAACCGTGCCCAGATATTCATCTACGATGCCCATCCCGGGGGGGTAGGCATAGCCGAGAAGGGATTCGAGCTAATCGAGAACCTATGGAGAGAGACCCTGAGATTGATATCGGAATGCCCCTGCGAGGAAGGGTGCCCGAGCTGTGTCCAGTCACCCAAGTGCGGGAACAACAATCAGCCCCTGGATAAGAGAGCGGCCCGGGTGATTTTTGAAGGCTTGCTGAACGAGCAGTAAAGCTCAGGAAAAACCGGCTTTCCATTACTTGCTTTCAACAACCTCGAGGTTGTATAATCCCGTTGAGTTATAACGCTGATGCCTTTGAGCTTCAAAAGGAGGGCAGCATCATGAAATCCAAAATACCTGGCTGGTCAATAATTCTGCTTGCAGCAGCTTGCCTTTGCATAGCTATAACGGCAACGGCAAGCGCCCAGAGTGAGGTTACCATTGAGAGCGCTACCCCCCTGCCGGACAGGGCCGGGCTCAACGCCCGGTACGAAGTGGCCTTTACCACCAGTGCCAGCGGCTCCCTTACAGCGGGGCTTGATGCTATACGCATCACCTTCCCCGATGAGGTTCATATGCCATCGAGCATAGAGGCAAACGAGGTTTTCGTGAATGGTACCAGTTGCTATGACGGCGGTGCCGTTTTTATAGACGATCACACGGTGGTAATTACCCCGGCCGACGACGTAGCTGCCGATACTACGTGTACCGTGATTATCGGCCAGCAGGCGGGCATAACCAACCCCCGGCTCTCCCAGGAAACCGGGGACAATGCCCCCGACGAGCTGTATGTCCTGACTGTGGCCACGGATAAGGACGCCGCCGATACGATTGAGTATGAGGTATTCGACTGGGTCGGTGCCAGTCCCACCGAACTGGCTCACCATGACCCCTGCACGGTCTGGGGGGCGGGATTCAAACCCGGCTCCACCATACACCTGAACGGACTGGAAGGCGGGCCCGTCGAAGGCTCCGGCCTGGTGGGCGAAGACGGAACATTCCAGTTTACCGGTTCGGCCACAGGGAAAGTTGACCTCCCTCTCATAGCAACCGACGGCAGCGGCAGGAGCGCCGAATTCGAAGGGAACGCGCCTGAACTTCCCCCAACTGAGCCACCTTCCGCCGAATTCAGCTACGCCCCGGCCAACCCGGATGAATACCCGCAAGAGAATCCTGTCACCGGAGAAGCGGTGATTTTCGATGCTTCCGCTTCGTCTGACCCCGATGGCGAAATAGTCGCCTGGGACTGGAAATTCGGGGACGGGGATGAAGGTTCGGGAAAGACAGTCACCCATTCCTATTCGGAGGCAGGCGAATACCTTGTGTGGCTGGCGGTTACCGATAATAGAGGGGCACGATCTCTCAGCATTCTATCGCTGGTCGTGACCGAACACATTGAAGAAATAAATGCTCCGCCGATTGCCGATGCCGGGCCCGATCAAAGTGTGGAAATTACCGGCGATGAGGAAGCTGAAATAATTCTCGACGCCTCCGGTTCTCATGATCCTGATGATGACCCCTTAACTTATTCATGGGC
This sequence comes from Dehalococcoidia bacterium, assembly GCA_046498265.1. Taxonomy (GTDB): domain Bacteria; phylum Chloroflexota; class Dehalococcoidia; order SZUA-161; family SpSt-899; genus JBGLNL01. The sequence goes on from JAWOBB010000075.1 coordinate 17,560, forward strand.
CTGGGAAAGCGGCTCGGCCAGCGGGGTAAATCCTTCGATAACTCTGGCGCCGGGGACAATCACCGTCACGCTGACGGTATCGGATGGCGAACTTGCCTCAACCGATGAGGTGGTCATAACTGTCAAGCAGAAATCCACTGAGGAGAAAACACCCACTCCCACTGGGGACATGCCGGTTGAACCCACCGTTTCTTTTGAAATTACGCCCAAAAACCCCGTTGCCGGCGAGGAAATAACTTTTGATGGATCCGTCTCCAATGATCCTTCCCGACTTTTGACGTCATACGATTGGAGCTTCGGGGATGGGGAGAACGCTTCCGGGGAAATCGCAACTCATACTTATGAGCAACCCGGCTTATACACGGTATCGCTTTTTTCCCGCGACGATGATGGTAACGTTTACAGCTATACCACCAATATATCAATTGTAGAGGAAATCGCTTCCGGCCAAACTCCAGCCATAACCCCGACGGTCGATGAGGACAAATCGGGAGACGGGGGATCTTCGAACATTATCTGGATTGTTATCGTCATCGTTATTGTCATCGCTGCAGGAACAGGTTTCGCTATCTGGCGGCTGAGGGCACGCCGGGAACAACCCGTTGAAGAATAGCATGCCAACCGGCTGCAAATGATGGTATGATAAATAGGAGCATCAGACAGATATCAGGAGGATTACATTGGCTGAACAACTGGACATCAGCACCAACAATTGCACCGTTGAAAAAGAAGGCCATATTCTAATCGTTACCCTGAACCGCCCGGAGGCGAAGAACGCGCTTAGCCCGGCCATGCTGATCGGGATGTACCGGGCCTGGCGAAGGCTGGATGAAGACGATGATCTCTACTGTGCCGTACTTTGTGGAAAAGGCGATACGTTCTGTTCGGGCATGGACCTGAAGGCCGGAGTGGGACCGGGAGACGACCCTGACGAAATCCAGAAACTGATGCAGGAAGTGCCCGACCTGCACTGGCAGGCACTGTTGAGGGATAAACAGCCCAACAAGCCGATTATACTTGCCGTGGAAGGATATGCCCTGGCCGGTGGAACCGAAATACTCCAGGGCACCGACCTGCGGGTCGGCGCCGAGGACGCCATTTTCGGGGTCACCGAGGTGACCCGCGGCCTTTACCCGATGGGCGGCACCACGGTTCGATTGCGGCGTCAAATACCTTACTGCAGGGCAGCGGAAATTTTGCTGGTGGGCCGCCGGGTCACCGCCCAGGAAGCCCTGGATTGGGGCCTGATTAACCGGGTGGTTCCCAAAGGTAAAGCTCTCGAAGAAGCCATGAATATGGCCAGACAAATCTGCGAGAATGCCCCGCTTTCCATTAAGGCGATAACCCGCTCATTACGCGAGCTCCAGTTCCTGCCCGAAGAGGAAGCCATGCCCAAACAGGATGAGATCGGCTGGCCGGTTTTCGCCTCAGAGGATTCCAGGGAAGGAATGAAGGCTTTCAAGGAAAAGCGAAAACCCAATTACCAGGGCAAATGATTTTCAGCACCCCGGTTTTACAGTGACCCGTCCTTACTGAAACAGCCCGTTGCAGCCGCATTCTGGCATCTGGAAAAGCGATGCCGGTTTCGTTTTTTATTACTATTCTCATTTATACCCCTTGACAAATTAGTTTGGTTGACTTACTATTTTAGCATCATGTTCGGCCAGTCCGATGAAGAAAACCAGGCAGTACGTTTTCATACTGCAGCGCGCTTTCAACGTCTTATCAACAAGATTGCCCGGCTGAGCCAGACACCCAGCGAATTCGGGACCGGGGAGCGCCTGCCGCTGGCCGAAATCCAGGTCATCCACACTGTCAGCAACGCTCCCGATATCACCGTAACCGAGCTTTCCGGTCAGCTGGGCCTGACCAAGGGCACCGTCTCTCCAATAGTCAACCGGCTGGTGGAACGAGGTTATCTGACGAAAACCCGCTCCAAACAGGATGGCAGAAAGGTTAAACTGAACCTAACCGACAAGGGGAAAACGGCCGCCGAAGGCTATGAAGACTACGCCCGGGAATATGTCTCCCAATATGCCAGCGAGATCAGCTTCGGGGAATGGATTATCGTCAACGAGATACTGGCCAAACTGGAGGCCTTCGTGGATACCAAAATGAAGGAGGGTTTATAGGCCAAAAAGGTTTGGTAACAAAACTATTTTACCGGCTCAACAGGGGCTCCTCGATAATCCCGGGGGCCTCGTTGAAATTATAATTTGAAAGGAGCAGCTATGGAAACGAACAAAGAGGAATTGAAGGAAACCATCATCCAGTTCATGAAAAAGCACTACGGCGGCACCCTGGCTACTGTGCGCCCAGACGGCACGCCGCAGGCCAGCGGCATCAGTTATGTCAATGACGGACTGACCATCTATTTCGCCATGGACCCCCAAAGCCAGAAGAAAATCAATGTGGATAAGAACCCCAACGTGGGGCTGGCTTCCTTCAAAGATTACTATCGATTCAACAACACCAAGGCGGTTCAACTGGCCGGGAAGGCGGAGGTTGTAACGGACGAGGCTGAGATTGCCAAGGCCGGCCAGCTCTTTCTGGAAAAATTCCCCTGGATGCTGGAATATACCGACATGCTCGAGTGGTCCGAAAGGGTAGGCCCCGTGCCGTTTTACAGGATAACGCCCAAAATCGTCGCTTACCTCGATTACAAAAAATACGGCTTCAACCAGTACGAGACCCTGGAGCTTTAAGATCCAAAATCTTCCCCAAAGAGGGCGGCAATATGCCGGATGAAACGTTCGATGCGGTAATCATTGGCGGGGGAAACAAGGCCCTGTTCCTGGCCATGTACCTGACTAAGTATGCCGGGATGAGCGTGGGTATGTTCGAGAGAAGGCACGAGATCGGCGGTTGCCTGGCCACGGAGGAAATTTCCGCTCCCGGCTTCCGAGGTAATACCCATGCCAATATCATCCTCCCGGTCTATTATGCCCCCATCTATCGGGATTTCCCCGAATTCTGGGACTACGGTGCCCAGTGGGAACAGTATCTTTGTTCCGACGGAGCTGCGTTTGCCGATAGCGAAACCTGCCTGGCTATCTACAGCATCAAGCACGACCCCACCCAGGAGCGCACCGCAAAGGAGATTTCCCGCTTCTCTGAAAGAGATGCGGGAAACTGGCTCAGGCTCATCACGTGTTTTCACAGCGACGAAGTCTATCGGGCCATGATCGACCAGTTCTATTACCCGCCGGAACAAACCCTGGCCCCCGAATTCGGAGAAAGGCAGATGGGTGTGTTCGGCAAGCTGATGGAGGCCGACCTCGTCCCCGATTCGCTGACCATGAAATCCTCTCCCCTGCGCCAGATTCGAGAGATGTGGGAAAGTGAAGAGCTGCAATATTGTCATGCCCGGTTCGTCGTCTCGGCGGCAAGCGACGTCAACGATCCCGGCTTAGGTGTGGAGGCCATTGCCCTTGGTGCCCAGCTTCCGGTGCTGGGTTTCAACAGAGGAGGCACGCACCAGATCGCCCATGCGGCGCATCAGATACTGGTACATCAGGGGTGCAGGTTCTTTACTCACGCGGAGGTGGAGAAGGTCATCATCGAAAACGGGGTTGCCACCGGTATCCGGCTGGCCGATGGTGCCGAGATCGGTGCCCGCAAACTGGTGGTATCCGCCGGGCTCAGCCCCGAGCAGGTTGTCTTCGATATGATCGGTCGGGAACACTTCTCCGATAAGGTGGCGCGCCGGGTGGAGCTTCTCTCCTGCACTCATATCGCCTGCCTGATGTGGTGCAGCTTTGCCCTCAACGAAGCCCCGAAGTACAGGGCGGAGGCTTTCAACCCGGATATCCGCGAGACTTTCTGGCTGGGCCTGGGTGCCGATGCCAATCCCGAACATATCGCCAACGAGTGCCGCTGGATGAACCTGGGCAAGCTCCCTCCGCTGGATGACTTCAGCCCGGTGGTGTGCTGCCACAGCCTGGTCGATCCCTCCTTCGCGCCTCCCGGCAAGCACGTGGCCCAGAACGAGATGCAATCGCCGCCGGCCAGCGCCCACACCGAGAAGGAGTGGCTGGAAATCAAAAAACGCTACGTCGATGACATGATGTATGTCTGGCAGCGGTATGCCACCAATATGACCGAGGATAACCTGATAGGCGTTGACAGCAATACCCCTTACGATAACCTGCGCATGAAGAATCTGGCCCCTCACGGGAACGCCGGCATGCTCGACCGTTCCGTTTTCCAGCTTATCGAAAACCGGCCCATTCCCGAACTGGCCAACAATAGAACGCCGGTGGGTAATTTCTATGCCACCGGAACGGCCTGGCATCCGGGTGGTAACGGTGGGGCAGGAGAAGCCTACAATTGCTTTAAGATCATCGCCGCCGACATGGGGCTGGACAATCCCTGGCAGAAGCTGGGGGGTGATGAAACCGAATCCCTGGTGGCCGAGACCAGGAAGGTCATCAAAAGGGCCCAGGATTCAGCAAAGGAAACCGAAGCATGAGGTTTCTTAATTGTAAGCAGGAAGAAAAATATGCCTGATGAGTCTTTCGATGCGGTAATCATCGGGGGTGGGACCAAGGCCCTCTTCCTGGCCATGTACCTGACCAGATATGGCGGTATGAGCGTAGGCGTCTTCGAGCGCAGGCACGAAGTCGGGGGGTGCCTGGCCACCGAGGAGACAACTGCGGGTGGATTCAGGGGCAACACCCATGCCAACGTAATGCTGCCCTGGTATTATGCTCCCCTCTGGCGTGACTTCCCCCGGTTCTGGGATTACGGGGGCAGAATCGATCAGTATCCGGCTGCTGACGGGGCATCCTTTATAAACGATGAAAATTGCCTGGTGATCTACAGCGATAAGCACGACCCCGGCCAGGAGCGAAGCGCAGCCGAGATTGCCCGCTTTTCCTCCAGGGATGCGGAGAACTGGCTGAAGCTCTGGGAATTATGGCAGCTAGACTCGGTGCAGCAAGTCCAGATCGATATGCTCTTTAATCCGGCCGAATACCGTATGACGGCGGAAGTGCTCGAGCGGCAAATGGCCGTCTATCCGGTTCTGGTTGAAGCCGGATTCGAACCGGATTCACTGATCCTGGCCGCCAGTCAAATCCGCGCTGCCCGGGAATTCTGGGAAAGCCCTCAATTACAGTATTGCGTGGTGCGTTTTGGGCTGACCAGTGTGCTGGACGTCAACGAAGTGGGCTCCGGGGCCAATTCGTTCGGCATAACAGCTACCATACCTACACTGGGGTTCGCCAGGGGCGGAACCCACCAGATAGCCCATGCCGCTCACCAGATACTCACCGGCCTGGGATGCAGGTTCTTCACCCATGCCCATGTAGATAAGATAATCATCGAAAACGGGGCTGCCAGGGCAATCGCGCTTAAAGACGGCAGCCGGATCGAAGCCAGAAAACTGGTGGTGAGCACTGCGAACCCCTCCCAACTCTGCTTTGAATTGATCGGTCGTGAGTATTTGAATGAAAGGATAAAGCGGCGCGTTGAGTTGCTGGAGACCGGGTTTTCCTGCTATATGGACTACAGTTTCGCTCTGCACGAGGCACCGAAGTACGCGGTTGCTGAATTCAACCCTGATGTGAACTACTGTTTCTGGCTGGGACTTACCGGCGATGCCGATCCCGAGCATGTAGCCAGGGAGTGCCAATACCGAAAGCTGGGAGAGTGGCCTCCGGTGAAGGACTATAATCCGGTTATCTGGTGTCACAGCATAGCTGACCCAAGCTATGCACCGGAAGGCAAGCACATCGCCGTTCACGAGCAGCTTGGCCCGCCGGCCAGCGCTTATTCGTCCGAGGAGTGGGGTCAAATCCGGGAACGTTATATGCACGAACTGGTTAGCTTATGGCAGAAACATGCCCCCAACATGACCTGGGACAATATCATCGGGTGTCACGCCAATACCCCTTACGATAACCTTCGCATGAGCAACCTCGGGCCTGACGGTAGCAACGCCATTATCGATTACTCACTGTATCAGCGCAACGAGAATCGCCCTATCCCGGAACTGGCCAATCACCGCACCCCGATTCGGAACCTCTACGCCACGGGGGCATCCTGGCACCCGGGCGCCAACGCCAGTTCAGCCGAAGCTTACAACTGCTATAAGATCATTGCCACCGACCTTGGATTGGGCAAACCATGGGAAGAAGCCGGCAAAGAGGAGCCGGATTCACTTGTTCATCAGGTGAATATCATCAGGGACAGTATACGAACCGAACATGCGGTTTAGTCTCTGCCATTAAAAACTCAAGAGATTAGATAGTCATTTGCTAAGTTCGCGATTCGTAATTTGCCTGCACCCATTGACAAATTACCCGCAAATCCGATATAGTTTAACAACACTTAATATTACGGTATTTCGAAATATTAACCGCAGGGTAAGCAATGAGTCCAGATCGAGAATCTCAGGTTCAGCGATTCCTTGAGCTGGGAGAGGCAGTATATGAACTAGTGGCTCCTACCTTTTCGCTTGATCAGATCGCCTCTGATGTTACCGTTGCCCAGTTGAGGGTTTTGATAGTGCTGCGAAACGGCGGCCCGACTCCCATGAGCTCGCTGGCCGCTTCGGCCCGGGTTGTGCCCTCCTCCGCCACGGGCATTGTGGATAACCTGGTGGGAAGGGGGCTGGTATTGCGCGAGGCTGATCAGATGGACAGACGACGGGTAATTTGCCGGCTTTCGCCGGCCGGTCAAAAAATGGTCAACAGCCTATGGAACTGGGGCCGCGCTCAAATCGAACACTTTCTTGATGCGCTGGATGACGATCAACTTGAATATGCCTGTGAAGTTACCGAGTCTGTTTATCGAAAAATGCTGGAGAGGGAAACCTGATTTACATCATTTAGTTTTCCGAGAATAATTAAGGAGGTTGAGCATGATTCCCATAATGGAGTTCCAGAAGAGGTCGCTCAGCGGGCCGGTGATGAAAGCCGATGAGTTTGATCTGAAGTTTTCGGCCAAAGTCCGGGAACTGGTGGCCAAGTACGAAATCAAGTACAATCCGGAAGAGGTCGTTGCCGATGATGCCACCGCCGACGCGGTGTTCAAGGCGGGCGCAGAGCTTCTGGTGAATGTCGGGCTTTACAACATGGATACCGAACGCGTGGTTGAATTCACCAGCGAGGAAATTGAAACAATTGCCCGAGAGTACTGCGAGAGTCCCGGCAAGCACACCTTCGGCAAAGGTAAGGACGAATGCACGGTGGAATACAGAACCAGTACCGATACGCGCCCTCCGACGATGTTTGCCGGGGGAGCCGGAGTTGCCGAAGAGGAATGGTTCATTGCCATGGTCCAGTCATACGCCCAGGAGGAATCCGTCAAGGCAATCGGCATCTGTCCCGGGCTGGCGAAGCTCGGTGATATCGATCCAAAAGCGGGGACCCTGAGCGAGATATATGTGGGCCAGTGGGAACAGCGGGCCATCAAAGAGGCCGTTACCCGGGCCGGCAGGCCGGATATGCATTGCGGGTTGCTGGCCACGGTGAGCACCATCGGGGGAACCATGGCCATGATCGGGCCGGGCCTGCGGGAGGCGCATAATACCCAGATCGGCGTTCATATTATCCCGGAACAGAAAATAGATTGGGCCCGCTTGATTCTGGCACAGTTCTGTCAGGATCGAGGGATCGTACCCTGGCAGAGTTCCATGTCGTTGATCGGGGGCTTGTGCCGAAATGCCGTAGATGCTGCCGTCGGACTGGTGGCCAATATGCTCGGGCAGCTTACCTACGCTCAGGGTCCCATGTGCAGCCTTTTCGCCAATCATCTTGACGGGAGGATAGCCACGCGAGACTGCTACTGGGCGCACAGCGCTGCGGCGCGGGCGGCGGAAAGGAACTGCAAGGTTGCTATCGGGGGTGTGGCGGTACCTACCCCGGAAACGTTCATGACCGAAAATCAGATAGTGCACGGTGCGGCGATGGGTATAGCGGCGACTGCCAGCGGACTGGCGTATTGCTGGCTTGCCGGCGGATGCGGACTGGATGCGCGTATAATCGATGAAGTGCTGACGGCCTGTGCCGGCATGGAAAGACAAAAGGCAAGTGATCTGGTGATGCGGATAATGGAGCACTGTGATGCTACCAATCCAAAGGAAATGCCCACCGAAATCCCGTATAACAAAATGTATGATATCGAGAAAGTACAGCCCTGGCCGGAATACGAGGCAACCGCCATGCGTGCCAAAGACAAGCTGGCAGAACTTGGGGTGCCGTTCAAATAGGTCGATTGCGAAATGTAAGAAGTATGCCTGCTTTTTGTCCTTGGCGAACCGCTTAACGGGCAGGTAAATCTCCCATGACTTATAATGATCCTTCAAAGGAGTCTGTTAAACTCACAACCAGGCTGCAGGCAAAATTCTATACTGAACCTTAATCCCCCTTTTAATAAAGAGGGATTTACATCTCCTTGGAAAGCTGGGCCAGAAAATCGGCATTGGAATTGGTTTTGGACATCCTCTCAAGGATCCTTTCGCTGGCTTCCGAGGATTCCGAACCACTGGAGGTCACGAGGGCAATCATGCGACGCAGCAACCAGACCTGCTTCAGGGTTTCAGCATCAAGCAGGAGTTCTTCATGGCGGGTACTACTGCGCTGAATATCAATGGTCGGGAATATCCGGCGCTCGGCCAGCTTGCGATCCAGATGAATCTCCATGTTGCCGGTGCCCTTAAATTCCTCGTAAATGACCTCATCCATGCGGCTGCCGGTATCAATGAGGCAGGTAGCAATAATGGTTAAACTGCCTTTTTCTTCGGCATTGCGAGCAGCACCGAAAAATCTTTTAGGAGGATAAAGAGCCCCCGTATCAACCCCCCCTGTAAGGGTACGCCCACTGGAAGGCATGGCCAGATTATAGGCCCGGGTAAGGCGAGTGAGGGAATCGAGGAGGACCACCACGTCAGCTCCCAGCTCCACCAGCCGCTTGGCCCTCTCCAGCGCCACCTCAGCCACGCGGATATGCTCCTCCACAGGTTCGTCGAAGGTGGAACTGGCCACTTCCGCATCGACCGATTTCTTCCAGTCGGTGACTTCCTCGGGACGCTCCCCAATGAGACAGACTATCAAATGAAGGTCCTCGTAATTTGCCAGGGCCCCATTGGCAATGTGCTTGAGCAGGAAGGTTTTCCCCGCCTTCGGTGGCGAAACGATCAGGCCCCTCTGTCCGCGACCGATAGGGGCAACCATGTTCACCAGCCTGGTATCAAGTTTATTGGAATCAGTTTCCAGGTTAATAAGCTGGTTGGGGAAAACAGGAGTCAACCGATCGAAATGAGGACGGTCTTTGGCCAAATCCGGGTCAACCCCATTCACAGCTTCCACCCGGAGAAGCCCGGCATATCGCTCCCCGTTCTTGGGCGGCCTTACCTGTCCGGTAACAACATCGCCATTGCGGAGGAGAAAACGACGTATCTGAGACTGGGAAATATATATATCTTCCGCCTGGGAACGCAGGCTGTCCTGCCGCAGGAAACCGTGTCCCTCCGGCATAATCTCCAGCGCGCCTCCACGGAAGGTATTCCCCTGCTGCTCGGTGTAGTTCTCGATCAGACGAACTACCAAATCTTCCTTTCTCAAAGAAGAAACGCCGCTGATATTCTGTTCCTTAGCCAGTTCCAGGAGCTCTTCCCGGGTTTTGTTTTGTAATTCGGAGTAATTCATGTTCGCCTTCCTTTTGCAGCCCGAAGGAAATTGCTTCCCCAGTTCGTTAAGAAAGGCCTGGAAAAACTTTCCGGAGAGTTTCCCGGCACCCTCCATCTGAGTTGAAGGATAACTCTTGGAAAGTGCCTGCCTTTCCCTGAACCATTATGAGTATTCTTCGGACAACAGGAATCAAAATATTGCCACTCGGCAATCAGAATACATGGCTTATAATCCCGTTAAACTACAATTACTCTCCCGGCATTGAAAACGGGATCAGCGGAAATTTTTGGGAACTGCCATAATCGACTGAAAGCATCCAAGCAGGGGCTTAGGGATCCTTGCCATGATAACTAAATTTCCCGGCACTCACTTCAATCGGGTGCTCAATTAGAAAAAACTGGCTATTTTGAGCCCCGGGAAACCCTTTCCCAGTCCGCAGCAAAACTGGCAATCCCCTTTTCTGTGAGAGGATGGCCAATCATTTGCATCAGGACCTTGTAAGGAACCGTAGCTATATGCGCTCCTGCTTTGGCTGAATATACACAGTGCATCGGATGGCGGATGCTGGCGGAGATTACCTGGGTGGTAAGGCCGAAATCCCGGAACACCGCTACTATATCGGCAAGTACCTGGATACCATCATGGCCCGCATCATCCATTCGACCCACAAATGGACTCACATACGTAGCGCCGGCACGCGCCGCCAGCAAAGCCTGATTTACAGAAAAACACAGAGTCAGATTCGTCTTTATCCGCTTCAGGGAAAGGGCGGCGGCAGCCTCCAGTCCCGCCGCGCAAACAGGCACCTTAACCACCACGTTTTGAGACCAGGCGGATATCTCCTGCGCCTCCTCGATCATGTCCTTCGCATCCATACTGACCACCTCAGCTGAAACAGGACCATCCACGATAGATACAATCTCCTCAATCACCGATTTGAGATCGCTCGAATTTTCCCTCGCCACCAGCGAGGGATTCGTAGTAACGCCACTGATTACACCAAGCTTGGCTGCCTGCCTGATTTCCTCAATATTAGCTGTATCCAAAAATATACGCATGAACAACGACCTCGATAGCTAATAATATATGGGAATCCGATTATGTGAAAGAATTAACTAAGTTTCAAGAAGGTTGACCGGGAGCTTTTCCGACTTGACTATACCACATACCATGTATTCTTGTCTATCGATTCGATGAAATTTTACCGGATTGAGAAATCCTGAGCAATCAGAAGCATACTTCGGCTGGAATATCAGTTCCCCTTCTTTCTTAATCCACTCCAGGCACTATAGGCCGAATCCATTTACAGCAGCCGATGCTGGGGGCCGCTCTCGGGCGAGGCATAGCCAAGATGAGCCGGGGCCGCCTTGCCGATCTTCCGGCCGGAAGGGGTACGGCTGACAAACCCCATCTTGAGCAGGTAAGGCTCCACCACATCGACCAGGGTGTTTGCTTCCTCGTTGATGGTCGCCGCCAGGGCCTCCACCCCCACCGGGCCGCCGTTGTAGTTCTCCAAAATCGTGGCAAGGTACTGGCGATCGAGTCGATCCAGCCCGGCCCCGTCGACCCCCTCCCGGGTAAGTGCCTCATCGGCAATCTGGCGGGTGATTTTACCATCGGAATTCACCTCAGCGTAATCACGCACCCGCCGCAGCAGCCGGTTGGCCACGCGTGGCGTCCCCCGGGAACGCCGGGCAATCTCCTCTGCCCCCTCGTCATCCACCTTGACCCCCAGTATCCCGGCAGAGCGCCTGACCACCCTGGCCAGCTCGTCCGGGGAATAATAATCCAGGTGATAGACCATGCCGAAACGGTCACGCAGCGGGGCGCTCAACATGCCGGCCCGGGTGGTGGCCCCCACCAGCGTAAAATGCTTGAGTTGATACGGGAGGGTCTTGGCATAAGCGCCCTTCCCGTAGATGAAATTGACCTCGAAATCCTCCATCGCCGAATAGAGATACTCCTCCACCGTGCGGGAAAGCCGGTGTATTTCATCTATGAACAGGACCTCGCCGGTATCCAGGTTGGAAAGGATGCCCACGATATCAACGGGCTTTTCCAGGGCCGGACCCGCCGTGTGGGTGATGTGCGTCTTCATCTCGGTGGCGATGATATGAGCCAGGGTGGTTTTGCCCAGGCCGGGGGGACCGTGCAAAAGGATGTGCTCCGCCGGTTCGCCTCGATTGGCGGCTGCCGTAAGCGCAACACGCAGGCTTTCCACGAGTTCCGGCTGACCGATGTATTCGGAAAGGGTGCGAGGCCTTAAGTTCCAGACGAACTGCTCCTCGGGTGCCTGGGGCCCGGTTACGGCCTCTCCAGCCTGCTGGTCTTCGCTGCCGATCGATTTCTCACGAGCCATCTTTACAACCTATACCATTCAAGACCTGCCCACTGCACCAGCACTATAACAGGCGCGACTTGATCCGCAATCCAGTTATGTATCCCCCATCCCGGGAAAGGGAAATGTAAAAAACGGGGGGCACCCCCGTGGACCCCGGCAGAGAAGTATCTCTGCACTCTCCTTCATTTCTTTTCGGCGCGGAACACTTCGCGAATCAATTCCTCGACATCCTTGGCATCGGGCCGGACATCCAGGACCGCATCCACCTTGGTTTTGGCTTCCGAGAGTTTGTATCCCAGCCCGGTTAACACCTCGATGGCCTCGGTGTGCATATCCCTTCTTATCACCCGCGGCATGGTATCGTACCCTTCATCCCTGAGCAAGGCAAACTCGGCCACCTTCTCCTTGAGCGTCGCGATAATCTTCTGGGCGGCTCTGCCCCCGATTCCGGGCATGCTCTCAAGCAGCCGGGCATCGCCGTCCTCGATGGCATTAGCCACCGTGGAAACCGAAAATACGAATGCTTTTGCCGCCTTTGCCGGGCCCAGCCCTTCCACCTCGATCAGCTTCTCGAAGAAGCGTTTCTCGAAATCGTTGTTGAAGCCGACCAGAAGCGGGGCGGGCTGGCGTTCGGTGACGTGATAATAGGTTTGAAGGGTGATGGCATCGCCGATGTGCTTTTGCGCATCGATGAGCGAGCGCATCACGAACATGGGAAGCAGAACCTCATATCCCACGCCACCGACATCTACCACAATCCTAGAGGCTTCCTCGTCGATAGCGCCGATCTTGCCCGCAAGATGGGAAATCATGGCATCCTCATGGTGTCGTCGATACGCTGGAGGTCCCCCACAGCGGCCATCACCGGGCTCGAGACAGTCCAGTAATGGCAAATCGCCGCCGCCAGCGCATCGGCCACATCATGAGGGCTGGGGGCTTCCTTGAGTTTAAGCCTGAGTTGAATCGCCCGCTGCATCTGCTCCTTCGATGCCCTACCGTTGCCGGTCAGGCATGATTTTATCTCCGTGGCGGCATAATTGTAAACCGAAACACCATTCTGGGATGAAGCTAAACAGATCACTCCCCGGGCATGCCCCATCAGAATGGCCGTAGAGGGATGCTCGTAATTGGAATAGAGTTTTTCCAGCGCCACCGCCTCCGGGCGAAACTCAGTGAGAATTTCGACGATCCCATCATATAGCGCTGCCAGCCGACTCTCCAGGGGCTCTTTGGCGGAGCCGGGTCGAATAACCCCTCCTTCGAGCAACCTCACCTCGCCATTGGAAACCTCGATGGCTCCATATCCGGTGGCATTCAGTCCGGGGTCGATTCCCGCAATTCTCATATCGCTTGCCTCGATTATACCTGTTCGGCGGGCCTTTTCGCCACCAGAATCGTATTTTTTAAAGTCATGACCACCTCACCGTTCTGATTCTTAAGCGTGATGTCGTCGGTAACGATGCCGCAATCCGGCCTGCCCTGAGATTCCCGTTTGTCCACACACTCCATCTCAAAGGAGAGTATGTCGCCAGGCCGAACGGGAGCCAGGAAGCGCAGTTCATCAGTTTCCAGCCGTGCCAGTGCCGCCGACCTGCCGTTCGAATCTTCGTATTTGTGCATGAGATATGTCTGGATGGCCAGAAGAAAAGCTCCGGGGGCAACGATCCCACCGAACATGGTCTCCTTCGCTGCCTCTTCATCGGCATGGAATGGTGCCGGGTCCCAGCGCCTGCCGAACTCCAGAATCTCCTCTTTGGTGACTAAATAACTCTCCGGCCCCACGATCCTCTCTCCTACATCAAAATCCTCGAAATATTTCATCCTATTAAAGTAGAGATGAATTACCTGCTCTTGTCATTCCGCACTTGATGCGGAATCCAGATGGGTACATGTCTCGAACTCAGCTGCCACTAACAACACCCAATCCATATAATGCATCTAATTTCCATCTCGAAACGCCTCCACGATCGGGGCGGTATCGTAATACTGCTGCTGGCTCGTAATCAGACCATCCTTCAAAACGAATACCTGAACCCACTGGTGATCGTAGAACTTACCGGTCGACCTTACCTGGCACTGATGCCGCCCCTCGATGATCACCCGGTCTCCCTGGGCAACGACTCCAAGTGTATCCATTACGTAGGGCTGCACCACGCTCCACATATCCTGAATGAACTGTAAGACCTGCTGCCTGCCATGGCGCGGTTTAGCCCACACCAGTTCCGGCGGCGGGCTGAGGCTGACCGGCGATTCCCAGTAGACATCGTCGGCCAGCTTATCGACCGCTGTGGGCGTATCGCCCGAGCCGATAGCGCTGATAAATGTTTGTACCACCTGTAAGTTTCTCCGTTCCTTCGCTTCCACTTTTACATCTCTCAAATCAAATTAAATCCTCAAAACAAACGGCAAAATCAAAACAGCAATACCCAAGCCCAGGAAAACCCAGGCAGCAAAGAAGATAAAGGCGCAAAAGGCCCATAAACACAATCCCGCAGCCATGAACATCGGGTTTCCTGCTTTTCTTGCATAAACAAGGTACCCCGCTCCGATTGCTCCGAACAACATACTGCTCACCAGGGCTATCGTATCCATCTTTACCGAGAGAGTCCTAACTGCACTTAGTATAACCGCATCCATAGCAAATATGGCACCCCTCCTGATAAACCAGCAACCCCCCGCACTCGGGACATTGTCCACCCATTACCCCCACACCAGAGGAACCGTTGCCATTGCCTCCGGGCTCCTGAACCTGAACCGCTTCGAAATCCCCTTCACCAATCGAGGACGCCTGGAGGGGCTGATGTTTCATCTGCCGCTCCAGAACCGTGGAAATAGCATCCGGACAGGAAAGGACGGCATGTCCCCCCACCCAGGCAATGGAAGGACAGCGAATTCCCTTGAGGTTCTTGATTATGGATTCCACCCCGATTCCAGCCCTCAAAGACATTGAAATCAGCCGGGCAATCGCTTCAAGCTGCGCCGAGGCGCAACCGCCGGACTTGCCCAGGCTGGTAAAGACCTCACAAATGCCGTTTTCGTCGGAATTGACCGTCACATACAGTTTACCGCAGCCGGTGGTCATCTTCTCAGTTATTCCAAACGTAATATTCGGCCTCTCCCTCGGAGCCATCCTGGATGCTTCCGAGGATTCCGTCTCCTCCTCAGTTTTCCCGGCAATGTTCAACACCTGGACATCGCGACTGCCGTCGCGATAGATGGTAATACCTTTGCATCCCTCCCTGTAGGCCATAAGGTAGGCATCGGCCACATCCTCACGGGTAGCATGGTTGGGGAAATTGATCGTCTTGGAAACAGCATTATCGGTATGGCGCTGGAAGGCGGCCTGCATCTTAATGTGAGTTTGGGGCGCGATATCATGAGAGATGACAAACACCTCCTGAACCCATTGTGGAATCCCCTCAACCCCGCGAATCCTGCCCGTTTCGGCCAGTGTCCGCATGAGCTCATCGCTATAGAAACCTTCCCGTTTGGCTACTTCCTCGAAGATTGGATGCACCTCCACCAGCCTGTCGTCATCCAGTATCTGCCGGAAATAGCTCAAGGCAAACAGCGGCTCAATGCCGCTGGAACAACCGGCAATGATGCTCAGGGTTCCAGTCGGGGCAATAGTCGTTCGGGTGGCGTGTCTGATTTTGGGCGCTCCCGGTTTGTCGTAAATGCTCCCCGCAAATTTGGGGAAGTGTCCCCTCTCTTTGGCAAGGTCAATTGAGGCTCGTTTAGATTCCAGATCGATGAATTCCATCACCTCACCACCGATCCTGAGAGCCTCTTCGCTGTCGTAAGGGATGCCCATCCGGATGAGCATGTCGGCAAAGCCCATCACCCCCAGCCCGATCTTGCGGGTCGACTTGGTCATCTCTTCGATTTCGGAGAGGGGGAATTTGTTCATCTCGATGACATCATCGAGGAACCGGACGCAGGTGCGCACCACTCGCCGGAGCTTTCCCCAGTCGATAACCGGCACGTCGTTCTCCTCCCCAATCATTTTGGCCAGATTGATCGATCCCAGATTGCAGCTTTCGTACGGGAGCAGCGGCTGCTCGCCGCAGGGGTTGGTGCTCTCGATGGCACCGAGATGAGGCGTGGGGTTATCGCGGTTGATCCTGTCGAGGAAAACAACGCCGGGATCCCCGTTACTCCAGGCAAGGTCTACCATCTTATCAAAGACCTCCCTGGCATCGAGCTGGCTGACCACTTCTTTGGTGCGGGGATTGATGATATCGTATTTTTCCCCCTTTTCCACCGCCTCCATAAAGGCCTCGGTAACGGCCACCGAGAGATTGAAATTATTGAGGATATCATGGTTCTCCTTGGCAGTGATGAAGTTCATAATATCCGGGTGGTCCACGCTCAAAATCCCCATGTTAGCACCCCGGCGCGTGCCGCCCTGTTTAATTACATCCGTAGCTGAATCAAACGCCTTAATAAAAGAAACCGGCCCGCTGGCCACGCCCCCGGTAGAGCCGACCCGGTCGCTCTCCGGGCGCAGCCGTGAGAAGGAGAATCCGGTGCCGCCGCCGCTCTTGTGAATCAGGGCCGTGTGCTTGACCGCATCGAAGATGGATTCCATGGAATCTTCCACAGGCAAAACGAAGCAGGCGGAAAGCTGGCCCAGTTCCCGGCCGGCGTTCATCAGGGTGGGAGAATTGGGCAGGAATTCAAGGTTGGCCATAAGCTGATAGAACTCCTCCTCCACCACCCCTATATCCGCTTTGCGGTCGAAAATTTTCTCCGCCGAAGCGATGAACTGGGCCACCCTGTGGAAAAGCTCATTAGGGGTTTCAACAGGATTGCCTTCCTTGTCCTTTCTCAGATAACGCCGCTCCAGCACAACCCTGGCATTGGTCGAAAGCTCGATTTCTTTCTCCGCAGATGTGGCCTTGTGACCTTTTCCAGATTCGGATTGCGCCGCCGCTTCCCGCACCGGAGCGAGGGTGACCTCAGCCAGCACCTCCTTCACCTTGGCCTGGATCTCCGCCTCGGAGATGCCGGTTCTTCGAGGCTCCATCGGCAACAGGTCTTCCATCCCCGGTAACACCCCGGATGCCGGCTCCAGCCAGTCCAGCCGCGCAATTACCTGTTCGACCATTTGTTCCGCCAATTCCCTCTCGGGGATGCCGCTGGATTCGGCCGCAGAAAAGACCGCCTTGGCAATCCTGTTCCTGAGCTGAGCAATTGAAGTGCTGTTTTTTCTGGTCTGTTTTACGGCCATAACTTCCTCCTTGAATTGATATATAATCTATTCCCCGGATATCAGCGGCAACTGACTGCCGCTTTCCGGTTCACCTGCCAGGTCGTCGACGACCTTCTTCAGACTGCTGATATCGGCAAAGGAACGGTAAACGCTGGCAAAACGGATATAGGCAATCTGATCCATCTGCAGGAGCCGCTCCATCACCATCTCCCCCACTATCGAGCCGGGTATCTCGCTGCGGCCGGTACGCTGGAGCTCGAATTCGATTTCATCCACCATTTTCTCTATCGTACCGATGGGCAGCGGTCGCTTTTCGCAGGCCTTGCGAATACCCCGAAGCAGTTTCTCCCGGTCGAACGGTTCCCGTCGCTGATCTTTCTTCACCACGGTGATATTGGAGATATCTACATGTTCATAGGTATTGAACCGCTCGCCACACTCCGAGCACTCGCGTCGACGCCTGACGCCCTCATCCGTACTGCGCGAATCGATCACCCGGGAATCGGCATGGCCACAGAAAGGACACCTCATCGAAACCCCATATATAGTATCATAGGACAAAACTAGCACAAGATATTGGGGTTGTCAAGGAAATAAATGATAAAAATTGGGGCCATCTGACGCAGGATCAAACAGCCCCCGAAAATCATACTCCTATCAGTAGACAGCCTGCTCGGCGACCAGCCGCTCGATCTCTTCCTCTTCAAGTCCCAGTAAATCGCCGAATACATACCGGTTGTGCTGGCCGAAAAGCGGGGCCGGACCGCTCACCTCAAGAGGGGTTCGGGAGAATTTCCATACCGGAGCAATCACCGTCTGTTTTCCCAGCAAAGGGTGTTCCACCTGAGTCCAGAAATCGCGCTCCTGCAGGTGCGGATCTTTCCACAAATCCTCGCTGTTACAGGAGGGGGAAGCTGCCACCCCAACGGCCTGGAGTATTTTCATCACCTCGAAGGGAGCGTGTTCACGGGTCCAGGCCTCGATCAGCTCATCCAGAGCTTGCTGGTGGTGCCAGCGAGTAAAGGCATCGGCAAAGCGCTCATCGGCGACCCATTCCGGATGGCCGGCAACTTCGCACAGCGCCTCGAACTCTTCATCGGTGGCCACGGCGATGCTGACCCACTTATCCTCCCCTTTACACCGATATACGTTGTGCGGAGCCATAAAAGGGTCTTTATTACCGCGACGGGCCCGGTTTCTCCCGTTGAAAAAATAATCCATGAGGACCTCGCCCATGAACACGCTGGTGGCCTCTGTTGAGGAAAGATCGATGAACTGCCCCTCGCCGGTTCGCTGCCGATAAACCAACGCAGCCAGAACGGCAAAGGCGGAGCTGGTGGCACTCAGGAGATCGATCTCCCCGGAAAGCCGGATGGGCTCCCCGCCCTCATAACCGCTGATATTGGAAAATCCGCTGAGGGCTCCGAAGAGGGGGGCATAGCCGATATATCCCCGCTCCGGGCCGGTAACCCCCCGCGCCGAGGAAGAGAGCATGATGATATCGGGCTTGATTTCCCTCAGATCATCGTAGCCGAGCCCGAGGGCTTCCATCTTACCGGGGCGCATATTCTGCACCACCACATCGCTGATTGCCACCAGCTTTTTCACCAGTTCGCCCCCCTCCGGATGGCTGAGATCGATATTGGCGCTGAGTTTTCCCAGGTTCATATCGTTGAAGATGTTGGACCGATCCGGCTCGTCGAACCATTGTCCGGTTGTCAGCGAGAAGACCCTCGAGTGATCGATGCGTTTGCGGCTTTCGATTTTAATGACCTCGGCCCCCAGCAGCGCCAGGATGCTGGTCGCCTGGGAACCGGCCCAGGCCCAGGCAAAATCGACTACCCGAATCCCTTCAAGCGGCCGCATGTTCAAATAATCCCCTCTCTTCTCAATTCGACCAAATCCTGCTTCGAGTATCCCAGCCGCTCGCACAGGATATCTTCGTTGTGATGACCCAGCGTGGGAGCGGGCCTCTCAACGGCCCAGGGGGTCTCCGACATGATGAACGGCGCCCCTGCCTGTTTGACTTTCCCCGCCACAGGATGGGCCACCTCAACAAAAAATCCCCTCGCCTTCATTTGCTCCGAGTTGACCACATCCGCCGGCGAATTGACCACGGCAAAGGGGCAGTTGGCCGCCTGCCCTTTGTGATAAATCTCCTCTTTAGTATGCTCCCTTGCCCATTCGATCACACGGGGCCTTATCTCTGTGAGAAAACGTTTTCCCCTCTCCTCACCCTTGAGGTAAACGGGATCGAGGGCCCACTGGGGGCTGCCGAGCAGCCGCACAAATCCCTGCCAGTGATGCGTCTCGTTTATCTGGAAAACGATATAGCCATTCTTGCAGGGAACAATATCGCCCAGCAAACCGGAAAGGTTCACAAAGCGGGTATCGCTTTCCCCATAATTGGGAAACTGCGGCGCATTGACCCGGTTGAGGGCAATAATGGCTTCCTGTTTGGATATGTCGATATGCTGCCCCTGACCACTTGCTCGCTGGACATACAGAGCTGCCAGAACAGCCGTGGCAGCACTTAACCCGCTGCCATATTCCCCCAGGTAACCGCCCGGCTGAATCGGTTCCCGCTCCGGCCGGAGAGAGACCCACGGGGTCAGATACCCCAGCATGCCGGCATGGACACTGTTAAGGGGATAGGCTTTGTATTGAGCATGCGGGCCCGTCTGCCCGAAGGGAGTGATCGAGGTCATTATTAGCCCCGGGTTGATCTTGCCCAGGATTTCAAAATCGAGACCTCGGTCCTTCATCAATCCGGGAGGCTCGTCCTCGATGAGGATATCCGCATCTTCGATGAGGCTCTTGAAGATACCTTTGCCGGTGGCCGAATCCAGGTTGAGGGTAATACCCAGTTTATTGGTATTCAAATATAAAAAAAGAGCGCTCTTCTCCGAGTGAGGAATATCGTCGGGGAAGGGCCCTTTACTTCTCGATTCGTCCCCGCTCCCGGGGGGCTCAACCTTGATAACCTCGGCGCCAAGGTCAGCAAACAACTTGCTACAGTATGGACCAGCTATAAACCGGGCATATTCCAGCACCTTTACTCCCGCCAGGGCTTTTTTGTTCATAGGTCAGATGCCCACCAAGTTTGCATTATAGCACCGGTGGGAGGTTAGGGTAAACGAAGCGTAACCCGGGAAGGGACCTGATGATAAGCTGACCGTAATTCGCCTGCCGGACACCTCTTACAACTCTTCCCCGGTCAGCCACCGATAGGCATCACGATACCGCCCGGCCATCGCCTCCACGACATCCGGCGGCAGTTCGGGCCCGGGCGGCTCCTTGTTCCACCCCGTTCCAGTAAGCCAGTCCCGCAGGGGCTGCTTATCGAAACTCGGCTGGGAGCCTCCGGGGTTGTATTTGGACATATCCCAGAAACGCGAGGAATCGGGGGTCAGGAGTTCATCGATAAGGCAAAGCTCCCCGTCGATCATCCCGAACTCCATCTTGGTATCGGCGATAATGATGCCTTTATCCCGGGCATAAGCTTCAGCGAAATTATAAATCTGGAGTGTTTTCTCCTGAATCTGCCGGGTCAATTTATCGCCGACA
Source organism: Dehalococcoidia bacterium (assembly GCA_046498265.1). GTDB lineage: Bacteria > Chloroflexota > Dehalococcoidia > SZUA-161 > SpSt-899 > JBGLNL01. The sequence goes on from JAWOBB010000075.1 coordinate 38,318, forward strand.
ATCCCGGCCATTTCTTCGACGGTTATTGACTCATCATGGCCCGTATCCGCTTTGGTTGAAGGGGTGAAAAGCGGCTCGGGGAGCCTGTCGCTCTCCTTGATTCCGTCGGGCAGCTTCCGGCCCGAAAC
>JAWOBB010000033.1:0-4667 GCA_046498265.1 Dehalococcoidia bacterium
ACCGAATTTCTCCTTGGAAATACGATAGGGAGATGTACAAAAAGCGAAACGAAGTAGAGCGACTTTTCAGGAGGCTGAAGGGCTATCGCAGAATTTTCTCTCGATTCGACAAGCTTGACGTGGTGTTTATGTTCTTTATCTACTTCGCTCTGATAACTGATACATTAATTAGTGTGAACAGGCCCTAAATAGTACTGACTTGTAAAATTGACTGCAAAAGATCACCCGAACGGTCGCAGCCTTTACGCTTCCCCCTCACTATTTTCGGAAAGGTGATTAATCGATGCCCAAAAGTAAAAGGGAACATTCCGACTGGGTAATTACCAAAGGTCAACTCGCCCGCTGGCAGAAGGAGCAGCAAAAGCGGCGGCAGGTTATAATCATCGGCAGCATAATCATTGCCATAGTAGTGATTCTGATTACTTACGCAATTTACGACGCAACTAAACCATATAATCCAACTGTCCTGAAAATCACCGGCCCCCAAGGAGAACGCTCGTTCGATATGGATTATTACGTCGACATGCTTCGTCTCTACGGGATACACCAGGTCAGCACTTCCGAAGAACTCGATTCCTTCGCCGATTCCGTACTCCAGGCGCTGGAAAGAAACGAGACCTTCCGCCAGCTGGCGGCCGGGCTCAATATCTCGGTAACCGAAGAGGAAATTCGGACTAAAGTGGTGGATGATTTTATGGCATCGGCAGCAAGCGGCACTGCCACACCCGCCAACCCGGCTACTCCCACCTATGAGGAAATAATCGCCGGGTTTTCGCAGAATCCTCTCTACAGCGGGGTTTCAGTAAACGAGTATCACGAAGTGTTGAGGGGTGAAATACTGGGAAATAAAGTCCGGGATTATATCGGTCAACGCGAGGTTCCAGGCGAAGTAGAACAGGCCAACTTCCAGGCAATCCAATTCGATACAACCGGGGAGCCAGCCTCATCAGGAACCTCCGTCTTTATTGAAAACCCGGCAGAAGGGGAAAACATAGACCCGCAACAAATATATGAAGAAATTAAAGCCAGGCTTCAGGCCGGTGAAGATTTCAGCACTCTGGCAGCGGAGTTTTCCATATCAAGCAGTGCCGCCGAACCGGGATGGTACCCCAGAGAAATAGCAAGTGTGTTTTACGGAGATAATTTAGCGGAGGCTGCTTTTACCCTTGAACTCGAAACCCTGAGCGAACCCATCCCTGCAAGCACCTCAGAAGATAACACCAAGTACTGGATAGTCCGGGTTCATCAAAGAGAAGAAAGGCCCCTGGAGGAAAATCACCGTCAATTCATGCAAAGCCAGGCTTTCAATGAATGGTTCGAACAGCAGAGCTCAAAATTCACCAGCGAAATTAAGATCGATGATGAAGAAATCCGGGAAGCAATAAATGAGGCTTTGAGTTGAAGCAATTCATAAGGTAACTCCTGATGAAAGAGAATATCAATATCGGGTTGATCGGGCTGGGAACCATCGGCGGCGGCGTGGCCAGAATCCTCGACCAGAAAGCCGATTTCATAACCAGCCAACTCGGAGTTCCTCTGACTTTAAAGAAGGTTGCGGACCTGGATGAAAGCCGCAGACAGTCTCTCCCCAACCCCGAAATTTTTACCACCGATGCAGACAACATTTTCAACGACCCCGAGATTGACATAGTCATCGAACTCATCGGCGGGGAAAGCCCGGCCCATAACTTCATAGAACGGGCACTCAGGAGCGGCAAGCACGTCGTCACCGCCAACAAGGAAGTCCTCTCCAAGCACGGCCCAGAGCTTCTGGCTCAAGCTCGAGAAAACAAGGTTGGTCTCTTCTACGAGGCCAGCGTGGGGGGAGGCATCCCGCTGATAGCTCCGCTGAAGCAAAACCTGCAGCTGAACAGCATCTCGGCAATCCATACCATCATCAACGGCACCACCAATTACATCCTTACCCGAATGGAAAAGGAGGGCATGGAATTCTCGAGAGTCCTCAAGGAGGCCCAGTCCCTGGGTTACGCCGAGGCCGACCCCACCAGCGATATCGAAGGCTACGACGCCGCTTACAAGATAGCCATCCTGGCAACCATCGTCTTCCACACCGAAATCCGCCCCGACGACGTCTACCGGGAAGGCATCTCCAGAATAGCTTCCCAGGATTTCAGCTACGCAAGCGAGCTGGGATATGCCATCAAACTGCTGGCCATCACCCGCAAAGAAGAGGACTCCATTCAGGTCAGGGTGCATCCCGTCTTCATACCCAGCGATATGCTTCTGGCCAAAGTGGACGGCGTCTTCAATGCGGTGCAGATCGAGGGCGACCTGACAGGCCGGGTAATCCTTTACGGCCGCGGCGCAGGTTCCGAGCCGACTGCCAACGTGGTAGTCTCGGATGCTATCCACATCGCCCAGAGCATCGCCCTGGGAACCGCCATCAGTCCGGAACTGCCGCTCGATCGACCGAAAATCATCAAACCGATGGCAGCGATTGAAACCAGGTATTACCTCAGGATGAGCATCAACGACCAGGCCGGCGTACTGGCCCAGATCACCAGAATACTGGGGGACCTATCCATCAGCATCTCCTCCGCAATCCAAAAAGAGGCCGACCGCAAGTCCCGCACCGCCGAGATCGTCATCATGACCCACCCCGCCAGAGAGCAGGCCATGCAGCAGGCGGTCGAAGAAATGGAGAAACTTGAAGCGGTTCAGGAAATCAGCAATCTCATCCGGGTTGAGGATTTTGAGGAATAGATTGGCAGATCAGGAAAGGATCAAGGAAGCCGTAATCTCTATCATCGAAGCCATCGGCGATGACCCCGAGCGCGAAGGGCTGGTCGGCACCCCGAAACGCATCGCCGAGATGTATGCCGATATCTTCAGCGGTATGCACGAAGACCCTCAGGAGCACCTTAAGATTGGATTCGAAGAGGGCCACCAGGAGATGGTGATTACCAAGGACATCCCCTTCTATTCCATGTGCGAGCACCACTTCCTCCCCTTCCACGGCATGGCCCATATCGGCTACATCCCCAACGGACGCGTGGTCGGGGCCAGCAAGCTCTCGAGAGTCGTTGAGGTATTCGCCCGCCGGCCTCAGCTCCAGGAACGCCTGACCACCCAGATTGCCGACATAATCGTTGAATCGCTTCAACCGAGAGGAGTAGCAGTCATCCTGGAAGCAGAGCACCTCTGCATGACCATGAGAGGAATCAAAAAGCCGGGCAGCAAAATGGTGACCTCCGCCATGCGCGGGCTCTTCCGCCAGCGGGCAGCCACTCGCGCTGAGTTCCTGACTCTGATAGGACACAAATCGGGTTGACGAGCGGCCCTTCCTTCAAGAAGCTTTTCATGAGTAAGTATTCCTGTCTGGCAATCCTGCTCATGCTCGCCTTGACCTCGGGATGCTTACCATCCCACACTCAAAGCAAGCCTCCTGAAAAATCATTCCTGTGGGAAGTGCATTCAGAGGCCAGTACGGTCTATATTCTGGGCTCCATCCATGCAGCCAGACCGGAACTTTACCCGCTGGCTGAGCCTATCGAAAACGCCTTTGGGCGTGCTGAAAACATAGCTGTCGAGTTCGATGTCACTACCACCGACGAAGCACATCTGGCCACACTGATGATACAGAAAGCTAAGTATCCTCAAGGCGAAACCCTCTACAGCAACATTCCGGAGGAGCTTTACGAAAAAACGGATGAGTTACTTGAGGACCTGGGGGCGGATGTACTCCTGTTCAACTCCTATGAGCCGTGGGCGGTGGCCATGGAAATAGAGGCCCTGCAGCTTCTTCAATATGGCTACCTCCCGGAATACGGAATCGACATGTATTTCCTTGACCGGGCACACGAGGAAGGCAAGGATATCCATGAACTGGAATCGGCCCGGTTTCAGATAAATCTGCTTGACGAATTCCCCCCCGAGCTGCAGATTTTCATGCTGGAAAGTGTCGTCACAGACCCTCTCACCAGGAAAGACCTGGAGCAGATATTCGAATGCTGGGAAGAGGGGGATACAACCGGCATGGAGCAACTTGCGCTCGAAATGGATGACGATGACCCCAGGATCGATTTGCTCAATGAGAAGCTTCTCGATGAGCGGAATTTCGAGATGGCGGAGAAAATCAACCAGTTCCTGAATGATGACGAGGATTATTTTGTGGTGGTGGGGGCCGCCCACCTGGTAGGGGAAAACGGAATTATCAACCTGCTCGAAGAGGAAGGATATGAGATTACCCAGTTGTGATAAGCTCCCCCCAACCCCATCCCTGCATTAAAGTTCTCAATTCAGACATGTAATTGCCCTGCAGGAATCCCCCCGCTCTGCTAAAATTAAGTTTGCAATCATGTCCCTCGAATCCATATTTATCAAGGGTGCCCGCGAGCACAACCTCAAGAACATCGATGTCACTATCCCCAGGGACAAACTGGTGGTCATCACCGGCGTCTCCGGGTCGGGGAAAAGCTCGCTTGCCTTCGACACCATCTACGCCGAAGGGCAGCGCCGTTATGTCGAGTCGTCGGAACCTACCAGGGCAATTCCAGGGAAGCTCTTTCTTCTGCTATACGTATAATGAAAGAAACAGGTGCCCATGCCGTTAAGCTGGAAGGAGGCCGTGGGTGATCAGGATGAAGCTGGTCCCGAGTTCCTGCTTGATGCGCTTCAGCGCGTTCATGATGCTGGCCTGGGTGAGC
>JAWOBB010000011.1:0-15193 GCA_046498265.1 Dehalococcoidia bacterium
TTTTCGCTGCCCAGTACCTCTTTCTCAATATTTTGAAATACTGCGCTCTCGCTTCCATACTCATCTGTTCCATTCGGCTGGTCCTCCTGATTGCTCACTTTGACCAGCCTATCATCACTCCCCTTCTTCGGTTAGGTTTTTTATGATTGGACTGTTTCTACTTCGGTTAGATTTTATATGATGGAATTCGCGTTTTTGACAACCGATGCCCGGATAGTCTAAACTTTTATTGAGTGTCGAGTTTGAAATTGAGGGGGGAGTTCCTGGAGGCAAATTTAAGTAGTGTAAGGCTGAAAGAGAGCAGCAGCTCATGTTATATGACCATAAAGAAAGCGCCCGATTCCCTCGATCGTTCAGGCATACTTGTAAAGACAAGGCTCACGTTGCACACAGAATCCCCGCAGGATTTACTCAAAGTTCAGCTGCCCGGATCCTGATAACCAGATTTGTCCCCTAAGAGGCTCAACTCATGAAGTCAGATAATCGAAATGCTTATCAATATTTCTGTGCGAATTGATTCAAAGCAGCAAGGAGAGGAAGGATGAGCAGCGAATACTCGGACGTCATTATGCAGGCAAAGGATTATTACGACAGCGACGATGCTGACGAATTCTATTACAATATCTGGGGCGGCGAGGATTTCCATCTCGGTATCTATCACCGTGAGGATGAGCCCATTTTCGATGCCAGCCGCCGTACCGTGAAAACCATGGCAGGAATGGTAAGCCTGGACAAGACTACAAAGGTGCTTGACATCGGAGCCGGATACGGCGGGGCAGCCAGATATCTGGCTCAAAATCATGGCTGCAAAGTCTGGTGCCTTAATCTAAGCGAAAAAGAGAACGAGCGTAACCGCCAGAAAAACGGGGAACAGAAACTGGAGCACCTGATCGAGGTCCATGACGGCTGCTTTGAGGAACTGCCTTTCGAGGATGAATTTTTCGATGTGGTCTGGTCGGAGGATGCCATCCTGCATAGCGGAGAGAAAGACAGGGTTATCTCTGAAGCTGTCCGTGTTATGAGACGGGGGGGTGAATTCGTTTTCACCGATCCCATGCAGGCTGACGATTGCCCGGAAGGGGTGCTTCAGCCAGTACTCGACAGGATAAACCTTCAGTCAATGGGTTCCATGAAGCTCTACCGGGAGCTGGCGGCTCAAAACGGATTGGAAGAGGTTCTATGGGTCGATCTGGCAAAACACCTGCCCAGGCATTACGCCAGGGTTCGGACTGAACTGGAGAAAAGATATGATCAGCTGCTGGGCACAATCAGCAGGGAATACCTCGATAACATGCTGGCAGGACTGACTCACTGGGTAAACGCCGGAAACAATGGATACCTGAACTGGGCAATGCTGTATTTTGTGAAACGGTAGACAATTGCGGCGAAAGGAGCGCTGAAATGCGGGTTCTGGTAAGTGATAAGCTGGGCGAGGCTGGCCTCCAGTTGCTTCAAGCTGAGGAAGGAATTGACGTTGACGTTAAAACCGGTCTCAGCCCCGAGGAACTGAAAGCCATTATTGGCCAATACGAAGCGCTGGTGGTTCGCAGCGCCACCAAAGTGACATCGGACATACTGGAGGCCGGCAGCCAGTTAAGGGTCATCGGGCGGGCCGGGATAGGTGTTGACAACATAGACGTGCCCGCCGCTACCAAACATGGCATAGTGGTAATGAATACCCCCGGCGGCAATGTGGTGACTACCGCCGAACATGCCATCTCCCTGATGATGGCTTTGACTCGCAACATCCCCCAGGCCACGGCATCGCTGAAAGCCGGGCGCTGGGACAAAAAGAGCTTGCAGGGTAAGGAGATTTTCAACAAAACGCTCGGGGTCATAGGTTTCGGTAAGATCGGCTCGGTGGTGGCGCTTCGAGGACGGGGTCTTAAGATGAAAGTCATCGTTCATGATCCGATTGTAAATCCGGAGAAGATAGAACGGCGTGGATTCAAGAATGTCTCTATGGATGAACTGCTCCAGATCTCCGATTATATCACCATTCACGTGCCCAAAAATAAAAAGACTATCGGATTCATAAACAAAGCGGCCTTCGACAAGATGAAGGATGGAGTGATGCTCATCAACTGTGCCCGGGGCGGCCTTGTCAATGAAGCTGACCTGTATGAAGCGCTGCAATCCGGTAAGGTGGCCGCAGCGGCCCTGGACGTGTTCGAAACCGAACCGCCCGGGGATTCACCCCTGCTCAAACTGGATAATGTGATTGCTACTCCTCACCTCGGTGCTTCCACCGCCGAGGCACAGACAAAAGTGGCCATCGAGATAGCCAAGCAGATAATCGCCTTTGCCAAAAACAATACCATCGTCAATGCGGTGAATGCTCCTACAATCACTGGCGAGACAGTGGCAAAGGTGGAGCCGTATCTGGTGATGGCCGACAGGATGGGATGCCTGCTGGGGCAGGTCCTGGAGGGGCAATTGCAGCGAATAGAAATCGAGTATGCCGGGGATTATCAGGGACTGGATATGGACCCGCTTACCACCGCTCTTTTAAACGGGCTCCTCAACCTTCTTGTTCCCGACGAGGTCAACCCCATCAATGCTCACTCTATTGCCCAGGAGATGGGCATAAGGGTAACGGAGACCACCAGTGCCGAATCCGAAGACTACACTCACCTGATGACCGTAAAGGTAATGACATCAAAGGAGACTACGACAGTTGCCGGTACGGTTTTCGGCAAGAACTCCCCGCGAATCGTTCGGGTCAACGATATCCCGCTGGAGGTTATCCCGGACGGGTATTTTACCATCATACGCGAGGACAACGTGCCCGGGGCCTTTGGTATGATCGGGGATATCCTGGGGAAGAATTCCATTAATATTGATCGGATGACAACCGGTCAAACGGACAGCAAGAGCAGCGACGTGGTTTTCCTGGGAACGGAATCCCCGTTACCGACCCCAATTATCGAACAGTTGCGAGCCCTGCCTACCACCAAATCGGTTATATCGCTTGAGTTGTGAAACAGGAAAACAAGCTTTAAGGAGGAATAAAGAGTAATGGCAGACATAATGGAGCAGATATCAGAATCACTGATCGCCGGCGAAATCGAAAAAGTAGGGAAATTGACTCAGGAAGCTCTGGATGCAGGCAGATCCGCAGACGAGATCATGAACGATGGGCTCTTCGGCGGAATGGGGGTAGTCAGTGTCAGATTCAAGAACCAGGATATGTTCATTCCGGAAGTTCTTCGCTCCGCCAAGTCAATGCACGCCGGGCTGGATGTGCTGAGGCCCATCCTTACCGACTCGAGCGGCCCCAGGGCCGGGACCGTGGTAATAGCCACGGTTGAGGGCGATTTGCACGATATCGGTAAGAATCTGGCCGGCATGATGCTGGAAGGTGCCGGCTTCAATGTAATAAATCTGGGCATAGATAAGAAAGCCCAGGAAATAGTCGACGCGGTAAAAGAGCATTCGCCCCAGATTGTAGGCCTTTCTGCATTGCTGACAACCACCATGCCCCGCATGTCCGATACCATCAATGCCCTCAAAGAAGCCGGGCTTCGGAATCAGGTGAAGGTGATTATCGGTGGTGCCCCGGTAACTCAGGAGTATGCCGATGAGATAGGGGCCGATGCCTATGCTCCGAATGCCGCCATCGGCACGGATAAGGCCCAGGAGCTGGCTAAAGCCACAGCTTAGCGCCATTCCGCCCGCGTATAGCCAAAAGGAATAACGAAAATGAAGATAAACCAGACTGTCAATGAGACTCCGGTATTTCAGGTGTTATCGGATTCCCAGTGCGAGCAGATATACTGTGCCGCCCTGGATATTATGGAAAGAACCGGGGGGCGTTTTTTCAATGACGAGGCGGTGAATATTTTCAAGCAGAGCGATGCGGTGGTTAGCGATGAGAACCTGGTGCGGATTCCCGCTGCCATGGTGGAACAGGCGCTTGCCTCTCATCCCTCAAAAATTACCCTCACCGGACGTAACGAGAATAACGTAATAAAACTGGAAAGGAACGTCACCAATTTCGGCACGGGCTCAGACCAGCCTTTTGCCTACGATCCGGAAACCGGGAAAAGGCGGCCCTCCACCTATCAGGATGTAGCCAATGCCAGTAAATTTGTGGATTATCTTTCCAACTACGATTTCCTCATGTCCCACGCCATCACCCGGGATGTGCCCAACTCCAAAACGTATGACCGGCACCAGTTCGTTGCCATGATCGAGAATTGCACCAAGCCGTTCATCATCACTGCCATGAGCGGCGAGGGCCTCGAGGATCAATGGGAAATGGCCTGTCTTATCCGGGGAGGTGAAAAGGAATTCCGCCTGGCCCCGTTGTTCGGCATCTACATCGAGCCCAGCTCCCCGCTCAAGCACACCAGTGAAGCCGTGGAGAAACTGCTTTTCTCTGCCGATAAGGGCATACCCGCTGTCTACACTCCATGCCCCAGCGCCGGCGCCACTTCGCCAGCAACCATCCCGGCGATGCTGGCTCAATCGCTGGCGGAAACCCTGCAGGCCTCGGTTCTTTCATACCTGAGAAAGCCTGGTATGCCCATAATTATGGGTGGGGTGGTGACGGTGCTGGATATGCTCACCTCCTGCTACTCATACGGCGCGCCGGAGCTTTCCCTGGCTTCCGCCGCCTACACCGACGTAGCCAAGTGGCTGGGCATTCCCATGTTCTCCACAGGCGGCTGCACCGATTCCAAACTGGTAGACGAGCAGGCTGCCGCGGAAGCTACCACCAGCCTGTTTTATGCCTTCCTGTCGGGTGCCAATCTCATCCACGATGTCGGCTATCTCGACAGCGGACTGACCGCCTCCCTGGAAAGCCTGGTCATGTGCGAGGAAATAATCGGGATGGTGCGACAGATTGGCAAAGGCATCTCCACTGATGAAGACCACCTTGCCTGGCAGTTAATCGACGAGATCGGGCCGGCGGGTGAGTACCTGACCCATGACCATACTTACAAATACTGGAAGGAATGGTTCGTGCCGAAGCTGCAGGACCGGGCCGATTACGATACCTGGGTAATCGAAGGCTCGAAAACGATGAATGACCGGGTAACCGAGGAGACCCGGCGTATATTGAAAGAATATGAGGCCGAGCCGCTGGATGAGAAAATCCGCCAGGGAATGCAGGAAATCCTCGATGAAGCGGAAAAGAGGAACGCAAATTAAGGAGAACCAGCCACAGAGGCACAAAGGCACGGAGAGTTAAATGATTAAGGTTAGAATTTTATGTCCTTAAGCCTTCGTGTGTGTCCTCAAGATAAGGCCAGCCTGATTAGGAGGATTTAACAGTGAGCACCAGAACAAATTCAGTCATAAATAGAAGCCCGCGTTTTTCCTTCCTCTCCGAGGATCAGAAGGAAACGATATTTCACGGCATGCTCAAGGTTTTGAACGACACCGGAGCGGATGTCCATCATGAGCAGGCCCGGGAACTGCTCAAGAAACACGGTTGCCGGGTGGACGGTGTACGAACGCACATTCCGCCTAATCTGGTACGCCAGGCCCTTTCCACTCTCCCGCTGATGACCACCGTCTATGACTGGGAAGGCAACGAGAAAATCTATGTGGAGAAAGACCGGAGCTATTTCGGGCCCGGCCCTACTTTGGTCTATTTCCGGGACCCTGATACGCTGGAGAGGCGTAAATGCCTGCGCAAGGATGCTGAGTTGGTGGCCCGGGTATGCGATGCTCTGCCCAACATCGGTTTCGTGGAGGGGCTTATCTCCATCAGTGACGTGCCGGCAGAACTGCAGCCCATCTATGAGTTCGCCGATATGATTCAGAATACTACGACCCCAATTATGGCCTGGGCTTTTGATCGGGAAGGGGCACGGGACCTTCACCGAATTGCCATCGCCATGGCCGGCGGCGAGGAAGAATTCAAAAAACGCCCCAATTACATTTTATATAGTGAGCCCATCTCCCCGCTGGTCAGCGACTTCCATGCCATGGACAAGCTGGTGTACTGCGCCGAACATGGCATCCCTCAGGATTACAGTCCCTGCTCCATCGGGGGGGCAACGGTGCCGGCCACTCATGCCGGACAGATAACTGTGGGGTTGGCGGAGGCGATGGTGGGAGTGGTGGTGGCCCAGTTAATTAACCCGGGGACCTGCGTGATTCTCGGAGGGGTTCAATCGATTCTGGACATGCGCCGGGCCATTTATTCGTACGGTGCCCCGGAGCTCAGCGTGCTCAGCGGAGGATTGACCGAAATGGCCAGGTACTGCGGCCTGCCCATGTTCGGCACTTCCGGATGTACCGATACCAAGCAGATGGATATCCAGGCTGCCATCGAGGCTGCCATTTCCATCCATCCCTCGATGCTGACAGGTGCTAATTTCGTTCATGACAACGGATACACGGAATCGGGTAAGACCGGTGATGTGTTCCAGCTGGTTCTGGATGATGAAATCATCGGCATGGCCCGGGTCATGGAAAACGGGCTTGAAATCAACGAGGAAACCCTGGCTATCGAGCAGATTCACAACGTCGGTCCCGGCGGCCATTACCTCTACGAAGACCATACGCTGAAATGGTTCCGAACCCACTGGAGGCCAACTCTGATGGATCGTAATAGTTTTGAGGAATGGGAAGCGCAGGGCTCTTTGAGTATGCAGGACCGGATAGTAAAGAAGACCCGGGACATCATCGAAAACTATGAGGGACCCATTTCCCGGGTTCCTGAAGATGCAAAGAAGGAAGTCTCGAAGATTCTGGAAGAGGCCGAATCACGGGTAGCCAGGAAAGGCTGACTTCGTCAATAGTATTTGGTTTACCTGGTACGGGTTTTGTTATCATTGGTGCGCCACGAGAGCCTGTCGATGATACCACAATTCGTATGATGACCTCACTTCATATGATGAGGGAAGCGACATGAAACGGCAATTCATCATTTCCGCAGTGGGCCCGAACATAACCGGGATCGTGGCCCGGGTTTCCCGGGAAATCCATGCCTGTGGCTGCAACTTCGAGGATTCCAGCATGACGGTGCTGGGGAACCATTTTGCCCTGATGATCCTGGTTACCGGAGAATGTGATAACATCTTAGCCGACATTACGGCGGCATGTGAACGAATTCGTGAGAAGGGTGACCTCAGTATCGCCCTTTTCCCAATTGGATTGCCGGATGATTTTCCAACTTATCCTTCCAAACCTAATTATGAATTGAGGGTCAAGGGAGTCGACAGGATGGGCCTCGTATACAGGACGTCCCAGCTCCTGGCGGCCCGCAACATCAACATAGTGGATATGCACACCAGCCTCGATACTCCAGAGGGGGAGTATCAGCCTGTCTTCACCATGAAAACCCTTATCGCGGTCCCTGAGGACGTCAGCAGGGAAATTCTGCGCCAGGATTTGGGATCGATTGCCGAGGATCTGAATGACGTAATCTCGCTGATAAGGATTTCATAATAGAAACTGGCGGCTAAGATGCGGCAATGGCAAAGATAACCATTCTCCCTTCGGGTGAGACGATTGACCTCGAACCCGGCGAATCGGTACGCGATGCGTTATACCGGGCAGGAATCGAACTGGAAACCCCGTGCAACGGGAAAGGCGTCTGCGGGCAATGCGGAGTCTGGGTCGAGAACCCGCATAACGTACCCGAAACCCCTCATGACAAAATCTCCCCCGAAGAGGCCGCCAGGGGACTTCGTCTGGCCTGCCGTCTGATTCCTGAAACCGATCTCGTTATCGAGGTGCCGCCGGAGATCGTCAACGATACCCGGCGCATCCTGCAGGGAACGGCCGAAGAAGCCCACTGGCATCAGGAGCATATAGAACCGGGCGCCAAGATATTTACCAGGGAGGGGGCTCACTGGATAAGAAAGGACAGGCAGTTAGCACCCGAGCAACTGGAAGACTGGCAAACGGGTTTCTCGCCTAACGGTCTGGCCATAGATTTGGGAACCACGACTGTAGTAGCTACCCTCGTCTCTCTTATTACCGGGGATGAACTGGCTACCGCATCTCTTCTTAATCCCCAGATTCAGTTCGGTCACGACGTGATGAGTCGGATCTACAAGGGCTCAACCCCGGAGGGGCTTGAGGAACTGGCAGGGGTGTTATGTAAAGGGGTAAACAGGCTGATACGGGACCTTTGCACCGATTCGGTGACGCGTTCGCAGGAAATTGTAGATGTAGTCATGGGCGGCAATACCACCATGCTGCAGCTGGCTGCCAGGATCGACCCGGCTCCACTGGGAAGGATACCCTTTAAGAAAGGCCTTGAGGGTGGTGAATGTTTCCCCGTCGATCGCTTCGGCTTAGACGTGAACCCGGCGGCGCAGGTCTATATACCGCCGGTAGCCCATGCCTTCGTGGGCTCGGACATAAGTGCCGGGCTGCTGGCCTGCGACGGATTTTTCGAAGGTAAGAAGCCGACGCTTTTCATCGACGCCGGAACCAACGGGGAGCTGGCTCTGAGCGCCGGCGGCAAGTGCATGGTCACCTCGACCGCCGCAGGTCCTGCCTTCGAGGGGATGGGTATATCGTGCGGCATGAGGGTAGGGGTGGGGGCGATCGAAGCGGTTTTCGCCGCCAACGAATCGATTCTTTTCGGCACGGTGGGGAATGCCCCTGCCAGGGGGATCTGCGGTAGCGGGATTATCGATCTCATTGCCTGCCTGCGAGAGTTCGGGGTGGTGGAGAAAACCGGCAGGATGAGGCGTCCTTCGAACGCCGAGGGAATTCCGGAAAAGGTGGCTGCCTGCATGGAGGAAATCGGCGGTTTTTCCGCCTTCCAGCTGGCCGAAGGGGTTCACTTCACGCAGGAAGATGTACGGGAGATACAGTTGGCCAAAGGGGCCATCAGGGCTGCTATCGACATGTTTCTCAAGGAAACCGGGACCTCCTCAGAGGAAGTTCAGAGAGTCATGCTTGCGGGGGGGTTCGGTTATTCGCTGGAACCGGAGAACCTCGAAGCTATTGGAATGATTCCCCCCGGAATGGCGAAAAAAGTATCCTTTGCCGGCAATACCAGCCGGCTCGGGTGCGTCAGGCTGCTCCTGGATATCTCGGAGCGCCGGTTCATCGAGAAGCAGATGGCGCGGGTGGAACATATACCCCTTGCCGAGCGCCCGGAATTTATGGAACTTTACGTGGAAAACATGCGCTTCCCGGAGCAGATGCACGATGCCTGAGCAGCCAACCGCAGATGCCCCTCGGGTGGTTATAGCCTGCGGCTCGATCAAGCCTGAACTGGAGGCGTTGAAGCCGGATGACGGGACGGTGGAGGTTCGCTATCTCGATCAGAATCTACATCGAATGCCGGACCGGATGCCCGGGATCATCCAGGCAGAGATAGAAAAGGTAAAGGGATATGCCTGGCAGATTGTACTGGGGTATGGCTTGTGCTCGAACGGAGTTGTCGGACTGGTTGCACCGGAGCAGGGGTTGATTATTCCCCGGGTACATGATTGCATCACCCTGTTTCTGGGCTCGCGTGTCGCCTATGAAAAGGCTTTCCGAGATAGACCGGGAACCTATTATCTAACCCCTGCCTGGATAGAGGAAAAGAAGGATCCCCTCGGTTATCTGGAGGCCGAGTATGTGCCCAAGCTGGGAAGAGAGCTCGCCGAATGGGGATTGAAAGAGGAACTGAAACACTATACCCATATCGTGCTGATTGACACCGGTGTTAAGGATGTGATTCCATTAAGGGAACGGGCCATGGAAAACGCCCGGTTTCTGGAAAAGGAATTTGACGAGATTGCCGGCACTCACGATTACTTTCGCCGGATTCTGTTCGGTCCTTATCCCGAGGACGATTTTGTAATACTGCAAGCGGGGGAAGAGGTCAGGCAGAAAGCATTTTTCCAGTGAGTATGATTTTGCCCATTTTTTAAAAGCGGGTATTTGAGGAACTTCTGAATAAGTAAAGTATGATAGAAAACAGGGTGGCGGAGAGCATCCGCTCTCGGGCGCGTGGATTCTGACTGCTAACCGTTGGAGCAGATGCTCCAACCTACCCCTTGGAATAGGGTTCAGAGGTCCCTTAACATGTTATGGTGGAAAAGTGACTGATAACAATGAAACCTGTAATTTCAAGGAGAGAACATGAAAATTGTCGGAGAGCTTATCAATGCCAGCAGGGAGCCGATCAGGAAAGCGATTGAGGCTCAAGATGCCGATTATATTAAGAAGGTAGCTAGAGATCAGCAGGATGCCGGAGCCGATTATATAGACGTCAACGCCGGCGTTTTCGTCGCAGAGGAGAGTGAATATCTGAAGTGGCTGGTGACAATTGTGCAGGAAGCAGCGGATATTCCCTGCTCCATCGACAGTCCCAATCCCAAAGCCATCGAGGCTGCTCTGCCCCTGCATACTAAAGGTATTCCCCTGGTAAACTCAATTTCGCTGGAAACGGAACGCTATGACTATTTACTGCCCATCCTTTCGGGGAGCGATTACCCGGTGATAGCCCTTTGCATCAGCAATAAAGGGATGCCCGAGGGCGTTGAGGAAATTATGGCGAATGCCGATGAACTGATAACCGGCCTGACGGGGGCCGGTGTGCCTGTCGACCACATTTACGTTGATCCTCTGGTTAAGCCGATTTCAGTAAATGACTCATATGGGATGGAGGCGCTGGAATCCATCGACAGGATCATGAAAGAGTATCCCGGCGTGCATACTGTCTGGGGAAATTCCAATCTTTCCTTCGGGGTGCCCAAACGGTGGATTCTCAACCAGGTGCTGGCAGTGGCGGCGATTACCCGGGGGCTCGACGCGGCCATTCTGAATCCGCTGGATAAGCGCCTGATGGCATTTATCACCGCTGCCGAAACCCTGGCCGGTAAAGACGAATGCTGTATGACTTACATGAAAGCCTACCGGAAAAAGAAATTCGAAGTTTAGATAAGGCACCCGCATTAACATGTCATTCTGAAGGAGCCCATCAATGATGGCGACTGAATGAATCTGATGTTCGATCGAAGAGATTCTTCGCTGCGCTCAGAATGACAGGTAATTCCAGCATCTGAAATGCCCACTCTTTATCTCGTCGCCACCCCCATCGGCAACCTGGAGGACATCACCTTCCGGGCCGTCCGCATCTTACGTGAGGTTTCGCTTATCGCCGCGGAGGATACCCGCAAGACCAGACGTCTTCTGGCCAGATATGAAATCGATACCCCTCTGACCAGCTATCATGAGCACAATAAAAAGCTGAAAACACCGAAAGTCCTGAAAGCCTTTGCGGAAGGTGATATCGCCATCGTTTCCGAGGCCGGGATGCCCGGGATCAACGACCCCGGTTATGCCCTGGTCGAAGCTGCCCTGGAAAACAACATTAAGGTAGTTCCCATCCCCGGCCCCTCCGCCATACCCACCGCCCTGGCGGCCTCCGGCCTTACCGCCGAACAATTCGTCTATCTCGGGTTCCTGCCGCGCAAGGCGGGCCAGCGCAGGAAACTGCTGGAATCGGTGGCCAATCAGCCCCGTAGCATCGTTGCCTTTGAATCGCCGCACCGGCTGCCGGGGGCATTTAAAGATATTCAGGCAGTGATGGGAGAGCGCAGACTGGCTGTCTGCCGGGAGATGACCAAGCTTCACGAAGAAATCTGGCGGGGTACCGCCGCCGAGGCGGTTGAGCACTTCGCCAGTCCCAAAGGGGAGTTCACGCTGGTGATCGAGGGAAAACCGAGGAAAGCCGAATCCCGAAGCAAATCCCGATCTGATGATGATATTAGATTATTTCCACCTCAATAACCTCCCATTCCTCTCCATGCTTTTCAAGTTCCAATCTCATTTCCACTTTGCTGCCGCGCACAGCTTCATCCTCCACTCCCATTTTGCACTCCGCCTCCACTACCGCTGTATCAGCAGTCTCCGAAACAAGTTCGGTTTTCACCTGCGTGACCTCCAGTACGCCGGGAATACCGAACATGGCCTTAGCCATGAAATCCTCCAGCTCTTCTACCCCTCCCGACTCGATGTAATCCTTCGCCACTTCCTCCGGGCCGGGCGGGCCGCTGGAACCGGAACATCCCCCGACCATTGCAGCAAGTAGTCCCACCAGCAGCAAAACCGCGATTACTTTCCCTCGAATTTTCATGATATCTCCTCCGGGTGAGTAAATGAGCCGTCTTTATCCTTATGTAATTTTATAGCATTCAGTCAATAAAAAGCGGGCGGGATTCAATCCCGCCCGCTTTTGCCTGTTTGCGTTAGAGCCCCTCTTTTCAGATTAGAATCCGTGGAATTCCGGTTTGCGCTTCTCCAGGAAGGAGGCAATCCCTTCTTTGAAATCATCGGTGAATACATGCTGGGCGGAGGTAGCCATCTCCATCCGAAGCGCCGTGGTCAGATCCGCATTGATACCATGGTTCACCGCCCACTTGATTGCCTTGGAGGTCATCGGGCTTTGCTTACAGAGCTTCGCGGCTATCTGGTTGACTTTCTCCTCTAGCTGGTCCTCGGGCACACAATGATTGATAAAGCCGAAGCGATAGGCATCCTCGGCGCTCATCCACTCGCCGGTGAGCAGGATTTCCTTCGCCTTGCGGAAGTTCATCTGCCGCGGCAGCCGCTGGGTGCTGCCGCCACCCGGAAGCAGGCCCAGGGCGCTGTGTTGATCACCGATGCGGGCAGTATCGGCGGCGACGATAATGTCACAGGATTCGATCAGCTCGATCCCGCCGGCCAGGCACATGCCGTGGACCTGGGCAATGGTCGGCTTGTTCAGGCGCTCAATCCGGTTGTAGGTCCTGTGTACCATTTCCAGGTACTTGAAAGTCAGGCTTGATTTTTCCAGGCTCGGCTGCATGGCCTTAAGGTCGGCGCCGGCACAGAATGCCTTCCCGGCCCCCTTGAAAATCACTACCCTCACGTCATCATCCGCATCGATTGCCTCCATTGCATCGTAGAGTTCATGGTAGACCTCCGGACTCATGGCATTCAGCTGGTCCGGCCGGTTGAGGATTATGGTCACTACCATGTCATTTTTCTCATAAATAATGGTTTCGTAGTTACTCAATTTGTTCCTCCAAAAGTTTTTTGCTTTGTGAATTTTAGCACGGCCGACATCGGCAATCAAATTTAAACGAAGAGGTAAAGTCGCATATGTAAAATAATCAGCCCGGTTGAAGTTTTCTTTTTTGACTTTTGCCTTTCCTTATTTGATATAATCGATGCGGTTCCCCTGATATCACCCAAAAGGGAGGCGGCATGAGAGCGATCCTGAGCGTTTCCGACAAATCCGGGCTGGTGGATTTTGCCAGAGGGCTGGCCAAGCTGGGCGTCGAAATCTTCAGCACGGGTGGGACTAAAAAGGCCCTTGCCGATGACGGCGTGCCTGTTAAGAGTATCAGTGAGCTGACCGGCTTCCCGGAAATACTGGACGGGCGGGTCAAGACGCTCCATCCGGCAGTCCATGGCGGAATTCTCTGCCGGCGCGATCTTCCCGAACATATGAAGCAGATGACCGAGCATGGGCTGGGGACCATCGACGTGGTGGTGGTCAATCTGTATCCCTTCGTTCAGACCGTCTCCAAAGCAGGTGTTGAGCTTCAGGAAGCACTGGAGAATATCGATATCGGCGGCCCGACCCTCATCAGGGCCTCGGCCAAGAACTTCCCGTATGTAGTGGTAATCGTCGATCCCGAAGATTACCCCCGAATACTGGATATGATGAGCGCCGGGGAGATAAGTTTTGAGGAACGCAAAAAGCTGGCCCAGAAGGCCTTCCAGCACGTGGCGATGTACGATACCGCCATCTCCCAGTATCTGCTGGAAAAGGATAACAACTTCGCGCTGCCGGAGAACATGACCGTCGCCCTTACCAAGCTCTCCGATATGAGGTACGGCGAGAACCCCCATCAGGCGGCAGCTTTCTACAAGGAGGAGCGGGTGGGGGATGTCGGCAGCAATAATACCATCGCTGACTCCAGACAACTGGGGGGCAAGGAGCTTTCCTTCAATAACATCCTCGATGCTGACGCTGCCTGGAATGCAGCCGGCGAGTTTGCCGAACAGACCGTGGCCATCGTCAAGCATACCAATCCCTGCGGGCTGGCTTCTCACCGCGACCTCGTCGAGGCCTACCGAAGGGCGCTCTCGGGCGACCCCGTTTCCGCTTTCGGGGGAATCGTGGCAGTCAACCGGGCAGTAACCTCCGCTATGGCTGAGGAAGTCGTCAAGACATTCTACGAAATCATTATTGCTCCCGAATATGAACCGGGAGCACTGGGAATCCTCAAAAACAAGAAGGACCTGCGGATACTTGAGATGGGACTGCCCGGGGAGAAGGCCGCTGCCATGCAGTATGATTACCGCCGCGTCGGCGGGGGGTTGCTGGTCCAGATGAGCGATATGCTCCAGGAAGACCCCCAAACCTGGCGGGTGGTGACCAGGCGTGGTCCCACACCTGAGGAGATGGACAGCCTGACCTTTGCCTGGAGAGCGGCACGGCATGTGAAATCCAATGCCATCGTGCTGGCCGGCGGTACCACTTTACTGGGTATGGGAGCGGGTCAGCCCAGCCGGGTGGACAGCGTCGAGATTGCCCTCAAGAAAGCCGGTGATGAAGCCAAAGGCAGTGTACTGGCCTCCGATGCCATGTTCCCCTTCCCAGATGGAATTGAGGCGGCGGCCGCAGGCGGCGTGACCGCGGTGGTGCAGCCCGGCGGCTCCGTCCGCGACGAGCTGGTCATCGAGGCGGCGGACAGGCTCGACCTGGCCATGCTGTTCACCGGCACGAGGCATTTTAAGCATTGATCCTGAGACAACCTGAACGTGGAGAAATGATATGGAACCGATGCTGGAGACGAATTTACCCGGGCTGTTATATAAAGGAAAGGTGAGGGATACTTACGAACTGACCCCTTCGGAGCTGCTGTTCGTGGCCACCGACCGGGTTTCCGCTTTCGATGTGGTGATGCCGAACGGTGTGCCGGACAAAGGAAAGGTGCTCTGCCGGCTTTCCGCCTTCTGGTTCGATAAAACAAAACACCTGATCCCCAATCACATGATAACCCTGGTCAATAACGTAAAAGCTCTCGACCCCTATCTTGGGCGAAGCCAGATATCCCAATTTCCTCCCTATCTGGCGGGCCGCTCGATGGTGGTTCGCCGGGCCGAGCGAATAGACGTGGAATGCATCGCCCGGGGTTACATATCGGGCTCGGCCTGGGCGGAGTATGTCCAATCGGGGACAGTTTCGGGCCGGAAGCTGCCCGCCGGAATCAAGGAGAGCGAC
>JAWOBB010000006.1:0-23730 GCA_046498265.1 Dehalococcoidia bacterium
CAATTGCTCAGGTTTCGGCGAATTCGATTACTTCGCTGGACCAGATATTTTCGATCGAGGCTTTCAAAGCTGCTCTGTTTGGATGGCGTATATCCAGCAGGGAATCCCTGGTGCGGGAATCGAACCTCTTCAGATATGAACACTGCCGGCGAAATTTAAGCAAAGTGTTTCGTTCGCTGCCGTAAACTAAATAGTCGATATCTGTCTCGTATGGCTCCAGTTGATTTCGAGCATGGGCACAAACCCGGGTGAAGTATGATTCCATTTGCTTTTCCCGGTGCCGTTCGAATCTTCCCTGTGAGGAACCGCCTTTTTTGTGACGAGAGTGAACCAGCCCCGTCCCGTGCTTGCTGGTGAGAAGGTGCTCGCCTCGAAAAATCCCGATGGCGTATTCCCCCAGCCTGAGGAGCACCAGGCCGATGGTCAGTTCCTGCTCCAGCAGATGCTGTAAGGGGTCAACGTTGTATCCGCTCAACAGGAATTTTTCTCCCAAAGGAAAAGGGGGCAGAACCAGGATTTTGCAATCCGTTCCCCAGAACAGCACAGCACCGGTTCGGGAGGGACAAGCCAGGCTGCCGAGATACGAGGCGATTTGGGCCGTTGCTACCGCTTCGTTCAGCGCATTTTGGGCTTCCTCTTCAGGCATACCGGCAGGCAGATAGAGCGAAACGCCGGCTTCGGGGGATGCCCCCAACTCTTCGAGAAACCGGAGGGTTCGCTCTCGGTTGAGACGGCGGCGGTGCGAAGTTCGCATGAGTTGAAATCCAAAGGGGCAGGTTTCAAACCTGCCCCTACAGTTTAATGACGGTGACCCCGTCCCCGCCCTCTTCCTGCTTGCCGCTGCGAAATGACCGGATGAGCGGATGCGAGGCAAGCATATCCCGAACGATCTGCCTGAGGGTGCCGGTCCCGTAGCCATGAATAATACGTACTTCATGGAACCCGGCAATCGATGCATCATTGAGGTAGGCATCCACTTCCGGTTCCACCTCGTCGGCACGTTTTCCGCGGAGATCGAGCTCGAGGGAGCGGGGATGTTGAGTCTCATCCCTCGTCAACGTATGTGACCGGGAATAGGACTTTTCCCCCAACTTTTCGATCTTTTCCAGGTCCTCTGCGCTTACTTTAAGCCTGGTTTTACCGGCATGAACCTCGACTTCCCCCGTTTTTTCCAGGATGCCCGCCACTGTGCCGCGGATGCTGGTATCGATCACTCTCACCGCCTCGCCAATCGAAATATCCTCGATTCCGCTGACTGCCAATGCTTCCCCGGAGCTGCTTGCCGGCACCTGCCAGACTTCCGATTCGAGCTGTTCGTGAACTGTATCGATGGCGCTTCTGGCCTCTTCTATTTTCTGTTTCGATTTGGATTTTTTCAGTTCTGAGGAGGCCCGGCGTATTTGCTTACGGAGTTCGGCAGCTTCGCTGCCGATTTTTTCTCTTTCGTCCCGCAGTATGTCCTGCTTGTGGCGTTCCAGATCCTGGAGGTCCTCTTCTAATTGCTGTTTCAAAGCGGTGGCAGCCTCCCTCTCGCTTTCCATTGCCGAGCGCTCAGCCCTCACCGTTTCCTTTTCCAGGGCCAGTTCCCTCACCATCGATTCCATCTCCGGCATGCCTTTGGGCAGCATCTGGCTGGCCCTGTCGATTATCTGGGTCGGCAGCCCGAGATGGGCGGCGGTGGAGAGAGCGTTGCTTCCGCCGGGGATTCCCTGAACCATCCGGTAGGTGGGGGCCAGGGTGACGGGGTCGAATTCCATGGAAGCGTTCTCCATCCCGGGGGTCTTGTGGGCAAAGGCTTTCAGTTCGCCGAAATGGGTGGTGGCTGCCACCATCGTGTTGTTCTCGATGAAATAGCTCATAATCGCCTGTGCCAGCGCCGCACCTTCAGCGGGGTCGGTGCTGGTGCCCAGTTCATCGAGCAGTACCAAGCTATTTTGAGTGGCTTTCTCGATGATTCGGGTGATGTTTCCTATATGCCAGCTGAAGCTGGAGAGGGTTTCCTCGATGCTCTGCTCATCGCCGATATCAGCAAAGATATTATCGAAAACGGGAATCCGGCTTTCCTCGGATGCAGGAATGGGAATTCCTGCTTGGGCCATCAGCACAAACAGCCCAATGGTTTTGAGTGAAACGGTCTTGCCGCCGGTATTGGGCCCGGTGATGACCAGCCCCGAAAAACCGTCGCCTATCTGGACCGAGATGGGCACCGCTTTTTCTTTCAGCAAAGGGTGTCGCGCTCCAGCCAGCCTGAAAATCCGGGTGGCCTCATCCGGGCTTGCTATTTGAGGTTCGCGGGCGCTGTAGCTCTGAGCAAATTTGGCTTTGGCAAGTGCCAGGTCCAGTTCGGCTATCAGGTTGACATCGGAGACGATCAATTCGCTGTATTCGGCCACATCCTCACTCAGAACCGTCAGAATACGCAGAACCTCCCGTTCCTCCTCCATTGCCAGCTGGCGAAGACGGTTGCCGAGTTCCACTATCGCCATCGGCTCGATAAAGACGGTTGCCTCGGTGTTGGAGACATCATGAATTATACCCTTCATTTCCCCCTGAAATTCCGTTTTGATGGGAATTACATACCGCCCGCCGCGTTCCGTGATGAAATTGTCCTGTATCATCGGCTGGTTGTTCTCGGCCCGCAGGATTTTCTCCAGCCGGTTTGTTATCTGGAGGCGCGTCTGGCTCAATTCATGTCTGATACCGGCAAGCTCCGCTGAAGACGTATCGAGAACCTCGCCGGAGGGATCGATGCATCGCTCGATTTCATCGGCCAGCTGGGGCAGCACAACTATCTGCCGGGCGATATCCCACAGAGAGGGCAAATCCGGGGAATGTTCCTTAATGGTGGAATTCATCAGGCTGGCTGCCAGCAGGATGGAACGGACATCGAGCAATAAGGCAGGCTCGAGTACCTTGCCCAGGCTGGTCATTCTGACCGTTTCCCTTATATCCACGGGCTGTCCGATAGATAAATTGGGTTCGAAGGAGAGCAGATTCCGGGCTTCTGTGGATTGCCGCAGGAGCAGCGAAACCGATTCCGGATCATCCTGGGGCAAAAGAGATTCCGCCAGGGAGCGGCTAACAGAGAAACTGGTAAATCCGGTCAGTATCCCCAGCAGTTTGGGGAACTCCAGCATCTCGGCGCTTTTGTTATCCACCATCATATACCCCATTTTACGTAGCCTCGAGCCAAATTTCCACTGGCCGGGCCACAGGCCAGATTATTTGGCGAAGTTGCCCTGGACAAGAGCAGGCCGAGGAAGTCCGATACCCCTTAACCATTAGCGGGCGAGCCGGATTCTTCCACCGGGTCGACCAGGCTGATGAGGGTGTATCCCGGTTCAGGTTTGATATTAGTATCGGAGGCAAAAACGGTGATATCACCGGTTGTATTATTAATTAAGAACAACGGGATGGCGCTGGGGCCATAGTAATTTTTGAATGCATTGAAATCAAATATTTCAGTAATTTTGGTGGATTTCACGATCGCGCCCAGCCGGAACCTCTCCATAAGGTATTGAAAGGTTATATCGCGTCCAAAAAGAATCCGTCCGCACAGTTGGTGACATATCTCCTCTTTTCGTCCTTCTTCTTCAACGCCGGGGGAGAGTTGGAAAACATTTGCACTGTCCAGATATGGAGCAAAATGCAGGGCGGCAAGAGAATTTGCCCCGTTGTTGGGGGTCAGGGCCAGCAAACGGCCGATTTCGCCCAGGTCGATCTCATCCAGCGCATATCTGGAGAGGATGCTGGCGTGGAAGGTATCCAGCCCGGCATTACGGGCCGCCATCAGCCCGACCCAGGCGGTATCCACCAGAAGCACTTTATATCCATTTTCCTTGAGAGTTGAAGCAATGGTTCTGGCCCAGGGATGGGCACCCATAATCAGGAATCCCTGCGGGTTTGCCTGCGATATCTGAAGACGCCGGGCCAGTGGAAAAGCGCTCAATCCGTAGATTATCACAGTGACCAGGATAACGGTGAAGGTTAAGGGCACCAGTTGGGAGGCCTGGGGATGACCGGCATCAGCTAAGCGCAGGGCAAAAACCGATGATACGGCTGCAGCTACTATGCCACGGGGGGCTACCCACATGAGGAAGGCCCGCTCCCTCCAGTTAAAGTTGGAGCCCATAGTCGAGAGCACCACGGCAAGCGGTCGGGCCACAAATATCAGAACCAGCAGAAATATTACGGTGTTCCAGCCAAGTTCATTCCAGTCGCTGGGATCAAGGCGTGCTGCCAGCAATACGAAAAGGCTGGAAACCAGTAAGACCCCCAAATGCTCTTTGAATTCGATGATATGCCTTACTGATATGCTTTTTTGATTTCCCATCACTATTCCCATGATCGTTGTTGCCATCAATCCTGATTCTTCCTGAAAATGATCGGAAATTATGTAAACGGCAATCACTATCATCAATACCGCCGAGCTCTGCAGGAAATCGGGAATCCAGTATCGTTTCAGCATTGCCAGGATAAAATAAGCGCCGACGATTCCTGTCGCTGTACCGAAGAAAATGGTTTTCAAAATACCGATTACGATGCTTTGGGTCGCGTTTTCCAGACTGCCGCCCAGCACTTCCTGGAACACTATAACTGCCAGAATGGCGCCAATCGGATCAATCACTATCCCTTCCCATTTTAAGACCGAATTGATCTGACTTCGTGGGCGTACATGCCTGAGGAGAGGGAGGATAACCGTCGGGCCTGATACTATGAGTATTGCCCCGAGCAATATGGCGATATCCAGTTCCAGGTCAAGGAGATAGTAGCTGGCCGCGGCACCGATTACCCAGGTTGCCAGAGCGCCTATGGTTATTAATCGAGGGATGATGCTGCCCAGTCCTCTAAGTTCGGATATGCGCAGGCTCAGTCCGCCCTCGAACAGGATGATGGCTACGGAAAGTGAAACGATCGGCAGGAGCAAATCGCCGAAAAGTTCGTCAGGATCAAGGCAGTAATCGGAATAGAAATGGCAAAGTACCGGGCCTGCGATTATCCCGAAAGCCAGCATCAGCAGGATTGCAGGCAGTTGAAACCGCCATGCCAGCCACTGGGCGCCGATCCCCAGTATTATTATGCTCGCCAGGCCAATCAACAGATTTTCGGTCAATTACCCCTCCTCAAAATTGACAGCACGAGTTGAGTCAGGTTATCGGGTTGCTAATCCCGAGCATAAGTGAGCATTTATTCTCTATTTTATCACCCCGGGTGTAAATGGTATAATCAGCGTAATGTTTGCTGGTTTCAGCCAAAATAATAATGACAACGGTTCCGGCGATCAGTACCTTGACAGCAGACTGGCTGCCTGGTTTTGTACTGCGATGATTGCTTTCTCTGCGGGAATATGCTGTATGTTTGGCATACTTTCCAATCCATTGCAGGACGAATTCGGCTGGAGCCGGGCTGCCACGGCGGGTGTCTTCTTAATCTTTTTACTTGTGGCTCTGCTCGTTGTTCCGATGGTATTATGGGCCATCAATAAATTTGGGCCCAGGATGATGATGCTGGTTTTCGGGATAATTATTGGTCTAGGGTTATTGTTAACCTCGCTTTCGGAATCGACTTGGCAGGTGTATTTTAATTATAGTTTTCTGCTGGGAATAGGGGTGGGAGGCACCTTTTCTGCTGCTATTTTGATTCTCAGTAAATGGTTTAATCGGAGACAAAGTATGTTCCTGATGATTATTGGAATCGGCCTTGGGCTGATAGTTGTGTCTCCGGTCTGCGGGTGGCTCGTGTGCTCTTACGATTGGAAGGATGCCTGTTTGATCCTCGGGATTATAGCCTGGCTGATAACCATCCAGCCAGCGCTGTTTTTGAAGCAACCGCTTCGGGAAGAATCCATTGACAAGAGCATTTACACGCGCACGGCTGTTTCGTCTCGTAATTTCCAGATGATTATTTTTCTCCTGTTATTCTTATCCTTCTCATTTCATATGATTACCGTCAACCTTATTCCCCACACTGTCGAGGCGGGGATTTCCATTCGCACAGCTTCACTCTTGCTGAGCATTCTAGGCGGAGTGGCTGTCATATCGGCTGCGATTACTGCCAGTATGAATAATACGGCGGACCGGAAAACCCTGAGCATCATTTTTGCACTTATTGGAGCTATAGCCATGTTCTGGGTCATTGAAGCAGATGCGGTGTGGCGCTTCTCTGTATTTGCTATCCTGTTTGCCCCCGTTATTGGCGGGACTTTGCTTTATGCGTTTATTAATACCCCGGAGATGTGGACTGGCCCGGAAGCAAAGATGAGGGTGTTGATCGTTGCAATGGTGTGGGTTATCGGGGGTGGAGGGGGGGCATATCTGGGAGCATTTCTGTTTGATGAATTGGGTGACTACAGGTTTCCCTTTTTCCTCGGCGCTTTTGCAGTGATTTTTGTAGCTGCACTCGTCTGGAATTTGCAAGTCCCTGAAGAAGAGGCGGCTGAACCTCTGGCAGGAGCAACTGATGACGGAACATATTCCGAGTTATGAGGAAGCCCTTGAGCTGCTCAAGGAATTCAACCAGAGCGAAAGCCTGCTCAAACATGCCTATGCGGTAGAAGGGGCCATGCGGTACCTGGCCCGCAAATACGGTGAGGGTGAGGATAAGTGGGGGATTGTTGGATTGATACATGACCTTGATTATGAGCGTTTTCCTGATCAGCACTGTCTCAAGGCAGAGGAAATATTGAAGGAACGTAACTGGCCTGATGAGTATATAAGGGCAGTTGTTTCACATGGGTGGGGAACGTATAGTGATATCGAACCCAAAAGCCTGATGGAAAGGAGCCTCTACACGGTTGACGAACTCACCGGGCTCATTGCCGCTGCTGCGCTGGTACGTCCCTCCCGAAGTGTGATGGACCTGGAGGCAAAGCCGGTAATGAAGAAATGGAAGGATAAATCATTTGCGGCTGGAGTGGATCGTTCGTTGATTGAAAAAGGAACCGAGATGCTCGGAGTGGGGTTGCGTGAAATCATAACAGATACTATTATGGGTATGCGCACTGTGGCTGGGAAAATCGGGTTATGATCACCGATTTGAGGGGGTTATTATGAAGAATCCAAGGCGTATAGAAGACGATGTTTATATAATCGGTGGTCGTGGACTCTCTCATGTGGATGATTGTTCAGTGTATTTGATCAATACAGGTGGCCTTGTGCTCATAGATAGCGGGGTGGGGGCGGGGGTTGATCAGTTGGTGAGTAATATTAAAAAAATCGGGCTGTCCCCGGAGAATCTGGAAGCAATTCTGGTTTCACATGCTCACATCGATCACATCGGAGGACTCAAGCAATTTAAAGATGAATTCGGTATTAAAGTTATCGCCCATAATCTGGATGTTTCAAGGATTGAAAATGGGGTGGGGATTGGTGCCGAATTATATGATATCACCTACACGCCCTGTTCAGTTGACATAAAAATTATGCAGGAAGAAGAAACCCTGGAATTTGGCGATAAGAGACTTAATATTATTCATATCCCCGGGCACACTCCGGGAAGCATCGCTGCTTACCTCGATACTGCCAATGGCAGGATTCTCTTTGGGCAGGATATTCATGGCCCATATACTCCTGAATTGGGTTCAAATATTGAGGATGCCCGAAAATCGCTGCAAAAGCTGATTGACCTGAAAGCGGATATCCTATGCGAAGGTCACTTTGGGGTTTACCGGCCTGCCGAGACAGTGGAGAAGTACATCAAAGGCTACCTTCATAGCCTGTAGATAGCCGGTAATCCCATAATCCCGCATTAATCCCTCTTTGCTTTCCCTGATTCTCCTTGCCATCGCCCTTCATTCAAGGAACTCTGGTTAAATTTGCCTTCACCCTGGTTCAGCGACCATGGCCCTGGAACTGGTTGTCATCGTTTATTTTTTGAACTCGGTTAGTTGGATAGTATATGCCTGACAGCTTCGTTTAATTCGATCCTCGAAATTGGCATGGGGTCGACCACCTTGTGCCGGCACTTGGGGCAGAGCCCTTCGAACCATATGTAGAGATCCCCATCTATGCGGGAGAGTTGCAGATCTAATGTAATCGGCTGCCCGCATCCCGGGCATACGATCTGTTTTTGATATTCGGTTCTCTTATCAGCGTTCTTTTCCATTATCCACCACCTTGTAGTTTTTATCCCTAATTCCTGCTTTTAATTATCATCGTTTAACATTCCCGTCGATACGACTTTTGTCACATAGCAAGGAGAACAAATGTCACAGGTTTGTAATATTTCCCCGCCCGGTTTTATGACTAGTCCATATCCCTTCAGCTATCCTGTATTTGTTAATTTCTTAAGGGAGGATTTTAACCTGACATGCTGAGCGGTAACCGGGTTGCCATGCTGGTCGAGGAAGGGTTTGAGGATTCGGAACTGGTCGGCCCCATGCAGGCGCTCAAAGATGCCGGGGCCAAAGTGATATTGATTGGCAGCGGTTCGCAGAGGAGCTACAAAGGAAAGAGAAACACTGTCCATGTAAAGCCTAATGCGAACGCGGATGAAGTGAGTGCTACCGATTTCGATGCCGTCATTATCCCGGGGGGGAATGCCCCGGACAAGATGCGCCTGCATGGGGCTATGGTTGATATGGTCAGGGAAGCTTACGAATCAGGGAAGATAGTGGCCGCAATTTGTCACGGGCCACAGCTCCTGATTTCAGCCGATATCCTCAGGGGCCGCCGGGCTACTTCCTGGCCATCGGTGGCAGTGGACCTGCGCAATGCCGGGGCCGAATGGGTTGATGAGCCGGTGGTTCAGGATAACAACATCATCACGGCCCGCAAGCCGGCCGATATTCCCAGGTTCAATAAAGTCATCATTGAAGCCTTGAAAGGGCACTATGCCAAAGGTTCATCTGGATAGAGACATATATCACAGAATGAAGCCGGCTGGTGTGATAAAGTCTTATCCAAATAAACTGGAGATAAAAAGATGACAAAAGTAAAAGAGATTATCACCGATGATGTTCAATCGGTATCCCCGACCGATACCATCGCCAAGGTAGCTCAAAAGATGGCAGATTCCGGGCAGAGAGTTTTGCCTGTATGTCAAGATGGTAAATTTCGTGGTATCATCACTGAAAGCGATATAGTCTCTCATCTTGTAGCCAAGGGGCAAGCCCCCTCACGTGAGCTAGCCGAATCACTAATAACCAACCACTCTCCCAAAGTTTCAGATGGTACTGATATAGTTGATGCCGCCAGGATCATGGCCGACAACGGGATCTGTTATTTGCCGGTGGTCGGCAAGGGTGGCAAATTCTCAGGTCTGCTGACTTTGGGAGACCTGGTTAAAGAAAGCCTGGCGCTGGCCAGTATAGTGCTGGCCAGCCGCAAACAAGGGGAGTTAAATGGTGCAGGCAAATGAAATCAAAGTCTACTCAACGTCAACCTGTCCCTATTGCAGGAGAGCCAGGGGATTTCTCGCCGAAAAAGGGGTCGAATTTGAGGAATTCGATGTCCTGGAAAATCAGAGCGCACGAAACGAGATGATTGCCAAATCAGGGCAAATGGGGGTACCGGTCATAATCATAGACGGCCAGGTGATCGTAGGGTTCAATCCGCTCCTCTGGCAGGAGAAGCTGGGTCTGGACTATGCCGCTGAATGATTTTAAAATCTGAAGACATGAGATAACTTAACACGCATGGGAGAAATCTAAAATGAAAGTGCTGGGAATAGCGGGCAGTCCCCGCCGCGGAGGCAATACCGACCTCCTCTTAGAGCAGGCAATGGAAGGAGCGAAGAGTGCCGGTGCCGAGACCGAGACCATCGTCCTTTGCCAGCTTAACATTGCGCCCTGCCGCCACTGTGATGGCTGCCTGAAGGAAGGAAAATGCGTTATCGACGACGATATGCAGTCGATCTACCCCAAATTGAGGGAGGCTGACCGCATCATCCTGGCCTCCCCGATGTTCTTCATGGGGATAACGGCCCAGGCCAAGGCCATGATTGACCGCTGCCAGGCGCTCTGGGCACTCAAATATGTGCTCAAACAGCCGGTTGCCCTGAACACCGGCGGGGAGCGCAAAGGCCTGTTCATAGCGTTGGGAGGAACCGGATTTTCCAGCCAGTTCGATGCCTCGCGGCCGGTGATCAAGAGCTGGCTGACAACTATCGATGCGTTTCTGGTTGATGAATTACATTATTCAAATCTCGATGCAAAGGGCGCGGTAAAAGACCATCCGACAGCTCTCAAGGATGCATTTGAAGCAGGTAGAAAACTGGTTGAAGAGTAAGGGATTGACTTAAAAAAAGGAAAGATTATGAACGATTTTATCGAACCTATCTCGTGCGGCGGATGCGGAGTCGATTTGAACGATGAACAAATCGATCCCGAAACCATGCGCAAGATCGCTCAGCATCCCTGTTTCAACAAGGAGGCTTCGCACCTGTTCGGGCGCATTCACCTGGCAGTGGCCCCCGAATGCAACGTGCAGTGCAATTTCTGTTTGAGGGAATTCGATTGCGTCAACGAGAGCCGGCCCGGCGTCACCAGCCAGGTGCTCACCCCCGCCGAGGCGCTGGAGCGGGTAAGGCAGGTGGTGGCCAGGTTCGATAACATCAGGACCATTGCAGTGGCCGGACCGGGCGAGCCGCTGTATAACGAGGAGACGTTCGAGACCTTTCAACTGGTCAGGGACAACTTCCCCGATCTGCATCTCTGCGTCAGCTCCAACGGTTTACTAATGCCGGAGAAAGTCGAAGCGTTGCACCGGCTCGGCGTGGACACGGTGACGGTGACCATGAGCGCCGTAGACCCGCGCATCGGGGCCAGGATATATTCCTGGGTTTACTATAATGGGCAGTACTATCGCGACCTGGAAGGGGCCGAATTGATACTTACCCAGCAGCTCAAGGGAATCAAGATGGCAGTGGAAAGGGAGATGCTCGTCAAGGTGAACTCGGTGATGATTCCCACCATAAACGACCGGCACATGACCGAGATCGCCGAAAAGGCACAGGAGCTGGGGGCATTCATGCAGAACATCATGCCGCTGATTCCTCAATACAAGTTCGCCCACCTGAAACCGCCGACGGCCGAGCAGCGAAAGAAAGCCCAGGATGCCTCGGCTGAATATATCCGACAGATGCGCCACTGCCGCCAGTGCCGGGCCGACGCCATAGGCCTGCTGGGGAAGGACCTCTCCAGCGAGCTTTTCGAGCCGAAGAAAATCGCCGAGCCCCTGCCGTCAGAGGAATCGTTCCGGGTGGCGGTGACCAGCTCGACCCGCGACGGCTGGGTGGACCTGCACTTCGGCAGCGCTCCGCGCTTCTTGATCTACGAAGTAAAGGGCGATGAGTTCCAACTCGTCGAAACCCGGGATGTGGAACTGGACGATGGAAAGATAGACCTGCCCAAGGCTGTCGATTTGGTATCCGACTGCAAATACGTCATCACCCGAAGGGCCGGGCCCAATGCGGTTAAAGCATTGAAAAAAGCGGGGATTGAGCTCATTGAAGAGCATAACCCCATCGAAACCGCTTTGAAAAACCTGGTTCACAGTCTTGTCAGAGACACAATATGAGCATGATGCCGGCAAATTGTAAATCCAGTGACTAAACGAAGGGAGGACAAAATGGAATTGAAAGGGAGCAAAACTGAGCAGCACCTGATGGCGGCATTTGCCGGTGAATCGCAGGCAAGGAACCGGTACACCTTCTTTGCCTCGGTGGCCAAAAAGGCCGGATATGAGCAGATCGCCGGCCTGTTCCTGGAGACCGCCGCCAACGAAAAGGAACATGCCGAGCGGTTCTTCAAGTTCCTCGAGGGAGGAGATGCTGAGATAACGGCCAGTTTCCCGGCCGGGGTGATTGGCGATACGGCAGCCAACCTGAAAGCGGCTGCCGACGGCGAAAAGCTGGAGTGGACGACGCTCTACAAGGATGCCGAGCAGGTTGCCCGGGATGAAGGATTCGAGGAGATCGCCAAAGTATTCAAGGAAATCGCCGAAGTCGAAGAGGAGCACGAAAAGCGGTATCGAAAGCTTCAGGCAAACGTTGAAAACGGCACGGTTTTTAAAAAGGATAAAGCGGTCAGGTGGAAATGCCGCAATTGCGGGTATGTCCACGAGGGACCGGAAGCGCCGGTCGAATGCCCGGCCTGCGCCCATCCACAGGCTTATTACGAACTGCTGGCTGAGAATTACTAAGACCTTGTTTCTTCCCTCCCTTGACGGGAGGGATAAGCCTGTACTGAGCTTGTCGAAGTGAGGGAGGGTGAAAATAACGTCAAAAATATATTCTGGTATTTCACCCTCACCTAACCTCTCCCTGAGGGAGAGGGATTAAAAGTGATTTTTGAAATAAGTTCTATAAAGCAAATTAGAGAAGGAGGGGTATTTATGAACACGAAAGCCTTGCACAAGATAAGCTACGGTCTCTATGTGGTAGGGGCCGGTCACGAGGGGAAAATCAATGCCCAGATTGCCAATTCGGTAATCCAGGTTTCCGCCGAGCCCCCGACGATCCTGGTCAGTATCAACAAGAACAATTTCACTCACGATCTCATCAAGAACAGCGGGGTTTTTACCGTCTCGGTGCTGGCCCTGGATACGCCGCTCAATTTCATCGGCGGCCTGGGGTTCAAGTCGGGCCGGGATGTGGACAAGCTCAAGGATATCGACTACGGCATAGACGTCACCGGCGCTCCCGTCATCAACGAGAATGCCATCGCCACCCTTGAGGCAAAAGTAATTTCGACCGCCGATGCCGGCACACATACCCTGTTCATCGGCGACCTGGTCGGCGCCGAGCTTCTCAAGCAGGAGGAGCCGATGACCTATGCCTACTATCACCAGGTGAAGAGGGGCACCACCCCCACCACCGCCCCATCATATATTAAAGAGGAAAAGGAGGCATCCAAAATGGCCAAGTATGAATGTTCAGTGTGCGGCTACATCTATGACCCCGAACTGGGCGACCCCGATGGCGGCATCGCCCCGGGCACCGCGTTCGAGGATATCCCCGACGACTGGGTATGTCCCGTCTGTGGAGCCGCCAAGAGCGATTTTGTCAAAGTGGAATGAGAAAATGACCGCCAGACGGATAAGGGACAACATTTACTCGGTGGGAGCCATCGACTGGGATCGCCGGCTGTTCGATGCGCTGATACCGCTTCCCGACGGCACAACCTACAATTCGTATCTGGTCAGGGGCAGCGAAAAGACCGCCCTGATCGATACGGTGGACCCCACCATGCAGCACGTGCTCATGGATAACCTGAACCGGCTGGGGGTTGAGGGGATCGATTATGTCGTCGCCAACCACGCCGAACAGGACCATTCCGGCTCTATCCCGCGGGTTCTGGAGATGTATCCGGGAGCCAAAGTGGTGGCCACCCCGAAGTGCAAGGGCATGCTGGTCGACCTGCTCATGGTCGCCGAAGAGAGGTTCATAACGGTTGAGGATAAGGAGACCGTCTCGCTGGGGGACAGGACCCTGGAGTTCATCCATGCTCCGTGGGTCCACTGGCCGGAGACCATGCTCACCTATCTGCAGGAGGAAAAGATACTCTTTCCCTGCGATTTCTTCGGCTCGCACCTGGCCACCAGCGATATGTATGTAACCGATGAAGGTCAGGTTTATGAGTCGGCCAGGCGGTACTATGGGGAAATCATGATGCCTTTCCGTACTACCATCCAGAAGAACCTGGAAAAAATCAAAGATTACCCCGTTGAAATCATTGCTCCCAGCCATGGCCCAATGTATAATAATGTCCACTTTATTAAAGAAGCGTATCACAAATGGGCCTTTGGTGAACCCGCCAGCATCGTGGTTCTTCCTTACGTATCCATGCACTCCAGCACCGGGGCAATGGTCGAACACCTTGTTCAGGCTTTGATCGGACGGGGCATCACTGTGAAGCAATTCGACCTGGTGGTAACCGACCTGGGGAAACTGGCAGCGGCACTGGTGGATGCGGCCACCGTCGTCATCGGGACGCCCACGGTCCTGGCCGGGGCCCATCCCGATGCCGCCTATGCAGCCTTTGTGGCCAATGCCCTCAGGCCCAATCTGAAATTTGCCTCCATTATCGGCTCCTATGGCTGGGGAGGTAAAACCGTCGAACAGCTTGCCGGCATGATACCCAACCTGAAGGTTGAAATCCTGGAGCCGGTGCTCAGCAAGGGATTTCCCGCCGAGGCCGACTTTCAGGCCCTGGACAATCTGGCCGATACCATTGTCCAGAAGCATAAAGAGGGCGGATTTGCTTAGCTTATTCATAGCAAGAAGAGGGAGGTTGTTATTAGATAAGAAACAACTTTAGAGGATGCCCGAATGGATTCTCGCCTGCTCGCATCGATGGAAGCAGGCAGTAATATTTGAGGAGGTTATGGTGAGATTTGCAGATATGTTAAAAGGGCCGGAGGAGGAAGGCAAGGAAAAGCACACACCTTTTCTGGAGGTCAAAACCGGGCAGGGACCGGGACAGGAGAAGGTGGTTCATGTGGTGGTCGGCAAGGAAACGCCTCACCCCAACACCGTCGAGCATCACATTTGCTGGATTGAACTCTACGGGACCAGGCAGGAGGGACAGGTGATAAACCTGGGCAGGGCCGCCTTCGCCCCCACCTACACCGAGCCGAATGTCACTTTTCACGTGCCCGCGCCCGAACAATTCAAGTCATTCTGTGCCGTTTGCTATTGCAATATTCACGGCGTGTGGGACAATTGTATTGAAAATGGTTAGAGGAGGAGATTTAAATGGCTGAACCGAAAGACGGATGCGTATCGCCTGCCAAAGGGCCCATCATGCCGGAAGAAGAAGGATCATCTCCGGCCCAGAATCAAACTAATAAAGGGGGTTCTACAGTGCTTGCAAGAGTCGGTAAACCGGCGCCGGATTTCGAAGCTGCTGCCTATTTTGACGGCGGTTTCAAGAATATCAGGCTTTCAGATTATACGGGACAGTGGGTCGTCATCTGTTTCTATCCCGGGGATTTCACCTTCGTCTGACCGACGGAACTGTCGGCAGTTGCCGTCAAGTACGATGAGATGAAGTCGATGGGGGTGGAGGTCCTTTCCCTGAGCACCGACAGCCGCTTCACCCACAAAATCTGGCAGGAGGAAGAGCTCTCCAAGATGGTCGAAGGTGGAGTGCCATTTCCCATGCTCTCCGATGCCGGGGGAAGGATTGGCAGGGTATACGGTGTATACGATGAAGACGCCGGCGTGGATATCCGCGGCCGGTTCCTGATCAACCCGGAGGGGGTGATCGTGGCCATGGAGGTGATGACCCCCGAGGTGGGGCGCAACGTGTCTGAGCTTATTCGTCAGGTCCAGGCCTTCCAGCACGTGCAGAAGACCGGCGAGGTTACACCTTCCGGCTGGCAGCCCGGCAGGCCGACCCTGACACCGGGGCCCGCGCTGGCAGGCAAAGTCTGGAAAGAATGGAAACCGGAAAACGCCTTTTAGTTGCTGAGTAATCCGGTCGAACAGGCGTCAAGTTACAAGTTAAGGAGCCTCTGCTCGACCCTATTCTAGGGGGTTGGTTGGAGCATCTGCTCCGACGGTTACATGATGGGAATCTATGCGCCTGAGAGCTGATGCTCTCGGCTAACCCATCTTTTTTCTGTCAGGCTTTACCACTTATTCAGAGGGTCCTTAAATACCTCCCTCGAAGGGAGGGAGTAGAGGGAGGGTGAAAAGCTGAGGCACAATCATCACCCTCACCCAGCCTCTCCCTCAAGGGAGAGGGGCTCGGATTTCTTTTAGCATATATTTCTTTAGGCCTAAGAAACCAAAGGAGAACAATAATGCTCAGTGAAAAGATGGCCCAGGCAATCAATACCCAGATCAACAAGGAAATTTACTCGGGATATTTCTACATGGCGATGTCGGCGGAGTTCACTTCCCTGGGTTTGAAGGGATTTGCCAACTGGTTCATGGTCCAGTACCACGAGGAAATGGCCCATGCCATGAAGTTCTACAATTACCTTCACGACCAGGGCAATCGGGTCAAGCTCCTGGCCATCGACGAGCCGCCGGCGGATTTCAAATCGCCCCTGGATATGTGTGAAAGGACCCTGGCTCACGAGAAATTCGTCACCAGTCTCATTAACGGGCTGGTCGAACTGGCAGTCGAAGAAAAAGACGAAGGCACCAGGGATTTCCTGCAATGGTACGTCAAGGAACAGGTCGAAGAGGAGGAATCCGCCGGCAACCTTGTGGAAAAGGTGAAAGCGGCCGGGGAGGATGAGGAAGCCCTGAAGAAAGTTGATAAGGAGCTGGCAGGCCGGGAATTTCACCCGCCGAAATGACAAAAAGTTCCAACTGAAGGTGTGCAATGACACCAAATCATGAGACAAAGTATCGAAACCGGCTGGCCGAGGAGAAGAGCCCCTATCTCCTCCAGCACGCCGATAACCCGGTGGACTGGTACCCGTGGTCCGATGAGGCCTTCGCCAAGGCCGCTCAAGAGGATAAACCGGTTTTCCTCTCCATCGGATACTCGACATGCCACTGGTGCCATGTGATGGCCCACGAATCATTCGAGGATGAGCAGGTTGCGGGTATGATGAACGATACTTTCGTCTCGGTCAAGGTCGACCGGGAAGAGCGCCCGGATATCGACGGAATCTACATGACCGTCTGCCAGATGATGACCGGGGCCGGCGGCTGGCCGCTTACCATTATCATGACCCCGGATAAGAAGCCCTTCTTTGCTGCCACCTACATCCCCAGGGAAAGCCGGATGGGACTCACCGGTCTGATGGAGCTGATTCCGCTTATCAGGGAAACCTGGGAGGGCCGCAAAGCCAGGGTTCTCGAATCGGCTGACAGCATCGCTTCCTCGATTCAGAAGTTCGCTCTCGGCGAATCCGGTGCATATCTGAATGAAAGGCTTCTGGAGCGCACTTTCGAAAATTTGGCTGCTCGATTCGATTCGACACATGGAGGCTTCGGGGAGGCCCCTAAATTCCCGATGGCCCACAACCTGCTCTTCCTGCTCAGATACTGGAAAAAATCACATGATGAAAAAGCGCTCGAGGTGGTGGAGCAGACTCTCAAGGCCATGAGAAGGGGCGGGATATACGATCATGTTGGCCTGGGGTTTCATCGCTACTCCACCGATCGGCAATGGCTGGTACCTCATTTCGAGAAGATGCTCTACGATCAGGCTATGCTGTTGATGGCCTATACCGAGGCTTATCAGGCCACCGGCGGGTGTGAATATGAACAGACCGCCCGGGAGATTATCAGCTACGTTCTCCGGGATATGCATGACCCAAAAGGTGCTTTCTATTCCGCCGAGGATGCCGACAGCGAAGGGGTCGAGGGGAAATTCTATCTATGGCAGGCCGACGAAATCCGGCAAATCCTGGGTGACGAAGCGGATTCGGTTATAGCCGCCTTCAATGTTAGCAGCGAAGGCAATTACTACGAAGCAAACACCTGGCAAAGGACGGGGCACAATATCCTGCACCTCACAGAACCCTTATCTGAAGGAGGGGGAACTACATGGGAAAATGCCAGGCAGAAGCTGTTTGCCCATCGAGAGAAGCGGGTTCACCCCCACAGGGACGACAAGGTTCTCACCGACTGGAACGGCCTGATGATCGCAGCGCTGGCCAAAGCGGCTCAAGCCTTCGACGAACCAGCTTATGCCGATGCGGCCAAAGACGCAGCCGACTTTATACTCAACAAAATGCGCTCACCCGAAGGCCGGCTGCTGCACCGGTATCGTGATGGTGAAGCTGCACTCTCAGGATTTGCAGTCGATTACGCCTTTTTGATCTGGGGGTTGCTGGAACTTTACGAGGCAACATTCGAGGTCGGCTATCTGGAGGCGGCGCTCGATTTGAACCGGAATCTGATCGATCACTTTTGGGATGAAGCCAGCGGCGCTTTTTTCACCACCCCCGATGATGGTGAGGAGCTTTTCATCCGCCAGAAGGAAATCCATGACGGCGCTCTACCCTCGGCCAATTCGGTAGCCATGCTGAATCTGCTTCGCCTGGGCCGGATGACTGCTAATCCCGAACTGGAGCAGAAAGCTGCCCAGATCGGGCGGGCGTTTTCCGTCGATGTTGAAAAAGTCCCGGCTGCATATACTCAGCTCATGTGTGCCCTGAGCTTTGCCGTTGGCCCGGGCAGCGAAGTCGTTATCGCCGGCGACCCTGACTCTTCGGACACGAAAACCATGCTTACGGAACTCAGGTCTCATTTCGCTCCGAACAAGGTGGTGCTCTTTAACCCGACTGACGAGAAATCCCCGAAAATACATGAATTATCCCAGTTCACCAAAGATCAAGTAAGCATCGATGGCAAGGCTACGGCTTACGTTTGCAAAGATTACAATTGCCAGTTACCGACTGCAGACCCGGCCAGGATGCTCGAGATTCTGGACAGCCTTTAGCGAATACATCTTTTTAGCAGGAATTTGAAAAAGATTGGAGCTTGACTTCCTCATTTCAGGAGAAGGATAGATTGGGTGGAGACAGGAAATATCGTTTACTCTCAGTGACAGGCTGGTTTACAGCCTGTTACGTTTAAGGAGGTAGACATGGCACAGGCAAAATGGAAAGGTACGGTTCTGGCCGAAAGCGACAAATTCGAGCTTGTCGAGGGTAATGTGTATTTCCCGCCGGATTGTGTCAATTTCGACTATCTCAGTTTGACCGATACCCATACCACCTGTCCGTGGAAGGGCCTGGCATCTTACTATGATGTCATCGTCGATGGGGAAACGAACAAAGACGCAGCCTGGACCTACCTGGAGCCAAAAGAAAAGGCCCTTCACATCACCAGACATGTGGCCTTTGGGGGCGGGATTGAAGTAGAGAGGTGATGATGCTGGCAAAGGGGTTTTTTGAATATGCCGGATAACGAACTGGGGCCTAATGAGAAGCGAGCCATCTGCGGGATCTGTGCCGCTGGATGCTGGGTAATTGTCACATATGATGATGAAGGTAAAATAGCCAGGGTGCGAGCCGACGAGACCTCCCCGCACGGGGCAATATGCAAGGTCGGGGAGCTTTCCCGCGACGTGGTTTACTCCCGCGATCGCATACTTTATCCAATGAAGCGTGTCGGGCCCAAAGGCACTTACGATTTCGAGCCAATCAGCTGGGATGAAGCCTACGATACCATTATTCAAAAGCTGAATGAGGTCAAAGACGCGTACGGGCCGGAAGCTGCGGCTATTTATACAGGCAGCGGCAGCTTCGAGTTGTCCTTTTGCGATATATTTCAACCGGAAGGGGTGGCCGTCTCCTCGGCAGCCAGCGTCCTTTTTCCCTTTGGCTCACCCAATACGCTGGGAGTTGGCGCGCTGTGCTATGTTTCCTTCGCCATGATCGCCCCTCATTTGACGATGGGCGGCATGTTCATCAACATGTTCTCCGATATCGAGAATGCCAGCCTGATCGTGGTATGGGGCAAGAATCCGGCGGCGCATTGCCCGCCTCACGATTTCAACAGAATCGAACAGGCCCATAAGCGCGGGGCCCGGATAGTTGTAATTGACCCCAGGAAAACGGTGATGGCCGGGTATTCGAATTCCGAATGGGTCCCTATTCGGCCGGGCACCGACGGCGCCCTGGCCCTGGGTATGTGTAATGTCATCATTGAGGAAGAGCTGTACGATGAGGACTTCGTCAGGAACTGGACCGTCGGTTTCGAGGAGTTCGATCGGTATGTGCAGCATTTCCGCCCGGAAGTAGTGGAAAATATCACCGGGGTCCCTGCGGAAACGGTCAGGCGACTGGCCCGGGAAATCGCTGCCGCCGACGGCGCAGCGCCGGTGATGTACAGCGGCCTGGAATACAGCGATGGTGCCGTCAACGCCATCCGGGCCAGCATGGTTCTATGGGCGCTGGCAGGTCAACTGGATGTCCCCGGCGGCAGGTGTTTCACCATGAGGGAAAACCATTTCCCTATCAATCGCCAGGGGCTCGTACCCAATCCCGATGTCCGTAAAGCGGCAGGGCACAACAACTTCCCCATCTATACCATGTACCGCGGAGAGTTTCATGCCAATATACTCCCGGATGCCGTGCTCAAAGGCGATCCGTACAGAATAAGATTACTGATAAGCCTGGGGGCTTCGATCATCAACTCCTGGCCGCAGTCGGATATCTGGCGCAAGACACTGGCCGGACTCGATTTTCTGGTCTGCACCGATCGTTAGTGGACCGCCGATATGGCCTACGCCGACATCATCCTGCCGGCAACGACATACTATGAAATGCGATCATATATGCGGTACGGCTCCATGTTTCGAATTCGCGAGAAGGTAATCGAGCCGGTGGGTGAGGCCCGCCCCGATTACTTCATTCTGGCCGAACTGGCCCGCAGGCTCGGTTACGGCCACCTTTATCCGCAAACCGAGGAAGAGGTCTTATCACATGCATTAAGGGGCTCCGGATTCACGCCGGAACAAGTTCGTGCCTCCGGCGGGATAATTCAGGTTCCTGCTGCCATGATGCAGTACAGGAAGTGGGGAAAGGGCCTCCTGAGAGGAGACGGCCGACCGGGATTCGAGACTCCTTCGGGTAAACTCGAGATATTCTCATCGATTCTCGATGAACATGGCTATGACGCCCTCCCGGTCTATGTGGAACCCGGTGAAAGCCCCCTCTCCCAGCCGGAGATGGCAAGAGAGTTTCCGCTGGTTTTCAACTCGGGAGCCCGCTCAAACGTCGATTTGCATACTCTTCATCACAGCGTAAAGGAGTTGCGGCAGGAAAAACCGGTGCCTACTGTGATGATCAATACGAAGGATGCTGCAGAAAGAGGCATCGAAAACGGCGACCTGACACATATTCGAACCGGACGTGGGCAGGTAAGTATGTATGCCATGGTAACCGATGGTATTGTCCGGGGGGCCATTGAAGCCAGCGGCATGGGCGGCGGCGCGCTAGGGGCCTCGGAATGGCGAGAGGCCTGCATCAACGACCTTACCGATCTTTCCCGCTACGACCCCATCTCCGGCTTCCCGGTGTACAAAGCCCTGCTGTGCGATGTAGTCAAGGCCTCCAATGGAAACAAGGGCCAGGTTACCGGAACCGGCGAGTACATTTCTGATGACACGGTCCAGAAGCGGAAAAACGAAGCGGGAATATATTTGGATCACAATGCCACCACGCCGATCGAGCCGGCGGTAAAAGAGGCTATAATCGCCTGCATCGATATATACGGCAATCCCTCAAGCGCATATGCTGCCGGCAGGGAAAGCCACGATGTAATCGAGGCGGCGCGCCGCAGCTTGGCGCTTATGTTGAACTGCACCGCAAAACGGATTCTGTTCACTGGTGGCGGTTCGGAATCCAATAACCTGGCCATCAAGGGAGTGGCTTTATCCAATGCCAGAAAACAGATAATTACAACCTGCATTGAGCATCCTTCGGTGTTGAATACCTGCCGATGGCTCGAAGGCCTGGGGTTTTCAGTTACATATCTGCCCGTCGACCGAAACGGGCAGGCGCAGCCTGATGATTTAAAGGCAGCCATTACCAGTCAAACCTGCCTTATCAGCATCATGCTGGCCAACAATGAAACGGGCTCGATCCAGCCGATTCCGGAGCTGGCCGTAATTGCCAGACAGGCGGGAGTGTTATTTCACACCGATGCCGTCCAGGCGGCCGGGAAAATCCCTCTTGATGTAGAAGAACTGGGAATCGACATGCTCTCTGTTGCCGGGCACAAGTTCGGGGCGCCGAAGGGGGTGGGCGCGCTCTTCGTGAAGAAAGGCGTCAACCTCGACCCGCTGGTTTGCGGCGGAGGCCAGGAAAACGGTTTGCGGGCCGGAACCGAAAATGTGATGGGAATTGCCGGGCTGGGCAAAGCGGCCGACCTGGCAGCGGACCGGATTTCGAGGATGGCTCAGATAAGTATCCTGAGAAACAGGCTGGAGGAAAGCATTTTGCGCATTGTCCCTAATGCACACACGGTTGGCAGTCCCCGGCAAAGCCTTCCCAATACCTTGTGTATGGTTTTACCGGGAATTCGCGGCGAATCACTGGTACTGGCCCTGGATCGAAAGGGAATTGCCATTTCATCGGGGTCGGCCTGCCGGTCCGGTTCCCCCGAGCCCTCGCATGTGCTCACGACAATGGGTTTGAACCCGGAAGAGGCCCATTGTGCGGTCAGGATATCACTCGGGCCTGATACTACAGAAGGGGAAATCGATCGTACTATAAAGGCAATCGATGAGGTCATTAATCAATCGAGAGATTTAGTCCGGTTTGTAGCCTGCCGGTAAAGCCATGTAAAAGGGAAGCATGATGAACGGTTCGAGCACAAAATGCGCCGTGGTCAACCATCTGGACGGTCGGTACCGGGATATGATAATCGGCGATATCACGGCCGGCCTGTCGGCCAGGCAGAGATACATCCCCAGTAAATACTTCTACGACGCTAGAGGCTCGAAGTTGTTTGAGGACATTTGCTGGCTGCCTGAATATTATCCCACTCGCACGGAGATATCGATTCTGAAAAGGATTGCCCCCAATTTGATGCCCGGATTTGCCAACCGTGACCTGGTGGAGCTCGGAGCCGGTGCCAACTGGAAAATCAGCATTCTACTGGAAGCGGCAGGAATTGCTAATCGAGCCACAATGCGTTATATTCCCGTCGATATCAGCGAAACTGCGGTTGCTGAAGCCTCGCGGGATTTGCTGAAGCGGTATCCGGAACTCGAGGTTATCGGCATAGCAGCGGATATATTTGCCCATCTGGAGGCTGTGCCCGATCATCGAGCTAAGATGTACTGTTTTCTGGGGGGCACTATCGGCAATATGGGCAGAGGAGAGGCGGTCGAATTTTTAACGGCGCTGGCCCGAAACATGCGGGAAGATGATAAGCTGCTAATCGGATTCGACATGGTCAAACCGCAAAGCACACTCGAGGCAGCTTACAATGATTCTCAGGGTGTAACCAGAGATTTCAACAAGAACTTACTGAACGTCATCAACAAGGAATTGAATGCTGATTTCGATACAGCTAATTTCGCTCACCTGGCCTTTTTCAACCGGACAGAGAGCCGTATTGAAATGCACCTTGAAGCCAATTGCGACTGCTCCGTAAGAGTCAAAGGGCTGGAGATGGGCTTCGAGTTCAGCAAAGGCGAAACCATACATACAGAGAATTCTCATAAATTCACCCATGAAGCGATCTCGGATATGGCCAGAGACAGCCGGCTATCTATAGAGGAATGGTACAGCGATCCGAATGACTGGTTTCGATTAGTATTGATGGGAACTGAGTAAAGTCTATGGAGCATATGAACGAGACCATAGGGAAAAAACCGGGGTTACTTTATATTTACTTTCAAATCGGAATTTAGAAAAGGAGGGGCATTATGGCTGAAGATAGCAAGAACCCGGCAATGGGCAGAGGGACGTCGAACCGTGACTGGTGGCCGAACCAGTTGAATCTCAGGATTCTCCATCAGAACTCTTCCCTGAGCAATCCGATGGGCAAGGAGTTCAAATACGCTGAGGAATTTGCCAAACTCGACCTTCAGGCACTGAAGAAGGACCTCTATGCGCTGATGACCGACTCTCAGGAATGGTGGCCGGCCGATTACGGCCACTACGGGGGGCTCCTTATCCGAATGGCATGGCACAGCGCGGGCACCTACCGCATGGGCGACGGCCGCGGGGGCGCCGGGTCGGGCACCCAGCGCCTGGCACCGCTGAACAGCTGGCCGGACAATGTGAACCTCGACAAGGCCCGTCGGCTGCTCTGGCCGATCAAGCAGAAATATGGCAGCAAGATCTCCTGGGCCGATCTCAT
>JAWOBB010000056.1:0-8149 GCA_046498265.1 Dehalococcoidia bacterium
CATATGCCTCACGCTCTTCCGGTGACGGCTCAAAAGCAATGCGGCAATGCGGGCACACCCGGCGCACCATTCTCTGAGCCACGACTCCCAAAAGCGTTGCCGCTATAAGATAAGGCTCAACCCCCAAATCAACCAGGCGGAAAATTGTACTGACGCTGTCGTTGGCATGGATTGAAGAAAAAAGCAGATGCCCGGTCATGGCCGCCTGAGCTGCCAGGTTCGCCGTCTCGCCGTCACGAATCTCCCCAACCATCATAATATCGGGGTCATGGCGGAGAAACGTACGTAAGCAGGTGGTGAAGGTTATCCCGGCTTTGAGGTTGACCTGCACCTGAGTTAAATTGGTGAACTGGTATTCAATCGGGTCCTCAACCGTCATAACATTGTATGAATCTCTATCAAGCTGGCTTATGGAAGCATAAAGGGTTGTGGTTTTGCCCGACCCGGTAGGCCCGCTCATCAGCACCATCCCATAGGCACTTTTGAGAAATTCCGAGTATTTCTTTAAAGAATCATCGGAAAATCCCAGGTTCTCCAACTCGATAAAGGTTTGTTCCTTGTCCAGAAGCCGCAGCGTGGCTCTTTCCCCATGGGATGTCCCGGAGGTAGCTACCCTGATATCCACAAATCTGCCCCCGCTCTTGACCGTGATTTGTCCATCCTGAGGGCGCCTTTGCTCAGCGATATCCAGCCCGGCCATTACCTTCACCCTGGCAATCAGTGCCGGATGAGCACTGATGGGCAGAATTGCGGCATCGTGAAGTATACCATCAATCCGGTATCTTATGCGACTCCTGGTTTCCTGGGGTTCTATGTGAATATCGGAGGCCCGGTCCTGTATCGCCTTAGCAACCATCACGTCGAAAGTTTGCATAATAGGAGAATGCACAGCAGTTTCAAGATCAACGGGGCCCTCTACTGGTTCCAGCTCATAAGGTATAAACTGGCTGATTTGCTTTTCAATCTCACCCGTAGTGGTGTACTGGAGATCGATGGCCTGTTCTATTTGCTCCGGCA
Organism: Dehalococcoidia bacterium; assembly: GCA_046498265.1. GTDB lineage: Bacteria > Chloroflexota > Dehalococcoidia > SZUA-161 > SpSt-899 > JBGLNL01. The sequence goes on from JAWOBB010000056.1 coordinate 1,018, forward strand.
CGCCCAGCATGGGCTCCACACTCATCCTTGCTTCGGCCTGCAAATCCTCTATAGCATAGAAATCAGTGGGATCGGCCATAACAACATAGAGAACATCTTCGATGATATCCAGGGGAATCAGAGTGTGTTTTCTGGCGGTTTCTTCGGATACAAGGTTTAAAGCCCTTGGCTGAATAGTATGCCTCTTCAGGTCGATGAGGGGCATATTCAGCTTAATGCTGAGAGCAGTTGCAAACTGCTCAGCGGTAACCATCTCATCTTCCGCCAGTATATCCCTTAACCGCTTCCCTTCCTTAAGGCGTTTTTCAAGGGCCTGGCCCAGCTCTTCAGCGCTGATCAGGTCTGCTTCAACAAGGATATCCCCCAGACTTTTAGCTCTGTCGATTTTCTGCTGCTCACCCACTCCCCCACGTGCTTTTTCACGCTTTTTCCTTCCCTCTTCCTCTATCTCCTTACCCAACCGTTCAGCGTCCAGCGAATCCGCCTCAATCAATCGCTCATCTGAGGGTCTCTTGCCCGAATCTTTTGATGTATCTGACATATCTCCTGCTTTGCTTGTCTTCGACGCTCATCACCAGGATGCCCGGACTGCCAGCAATCAGATAATCTCCTTATCATCACTTTCCCAGCCAGGAAGCAATCCTGCCCAGCAGTGTCGAGTTATCCACAGGTTTGCTTATGTACTCATTGGCTCCAACAGTGAGCCCGGTGGCCTTATCTACATCCTGTCCTTTGGCCGAAAGCATTATTATGGGAAGATCGGCGGTTTTAGGATCGGCCCGCAAACGATTGCATACTTCATACCCATCAAGGCCGGGAAGCATTACATCAAGAATCAACAAGTCGATATCTTCCTTCTGGGCTGTCATAAGTCCCTGCAAACCGTTCGAAGCGGTAAGAACTTCATAACCTTCTTTCTCAAGGGCATATTTGACCGCTCTCGAGAAACCAGCTTCATCATCAACCATTAAAATTCGCGCAGCTATGGCGTCACCTCCGAAACACAACTGCTAAATATTAACAAAGATTTGCAGTTGCCTTGTCCTTCAACAATTAATTAATGTATGGTCTGACTCCTGTGTTTTCCTCTTCAGGGAACGCCGTTTCCTTCCCAGGATTCATTGGGTCCCCCTGAACCACCCCGGCATTTCAAAAAGCAACGATATAATTTCCCGTTAACAGCATTTAATATACTGGGTCGTATTACCTTATAACACTCCGGCTGTCGAATGTCAAGCCTTAAAGCATTATCGACACTACTTATTGACATTTCATATTGATTTGTTATTATAATCAATCAAATCCCAATGGAGGAAATGATGTGGCAACGAAAATAGGGATCAACGGATTCGGAAGGATTGGACGCTTGTTTTTTCGGGCTGTCAAGGACCATCACCCGGAGGAGATGGAAATTGTAGCTGTCAACGACCTCACCAATGCCAAAACCAGTGCGCACCTGCTGAAATATGATTCCAATTATGGTCAGTATTCAGGTACTGTGGAAGCTGCTGAAGATGCTATCAAAGTCGACGGGAACACCGTCAGGGTAACGGCAGAACGCGAGCCGGCCAATATCCCATGGAAGGACCTGGGAGTTGAAATCGTGCTGGAGGCCACCGGGCTTTTCACCGATGCCACTAAGGCAGCCGCTCACTTGAACGCAGGCGCCAAAAAAGTGATAATCTCCGCACCCGCCAAGAATGAGGACCTGACTCTGGTTCTCGGTGTGAATGATGATAAATACGATTCGGTCAAACACCGCATCATCTCCAATGCCTCATGCACTACCAACTGCATTGCACCTGTGGTAAAGGTGCTCCACGACAATTTCGGCCTCCAAAGGGGCCTCATGTCCACCATCCATGCCTATACCAACGACCAGCGGATTCTGGATATCGCCCATGCCGATCTTCGTCGCGCCCGTACGGCGGGTGCCAGTATCATCCCCACCACCACCGGCGCCGCCAAAGCCGTGACCCAGGTAATCCCGGAACTTAAGGGGAAAATTCACGGGATGGCTTTCCGGGTACCTACCACTACCGTTTCCGTTGTCGATTTCGTGGCCGATCTGGAACGAGAGGTCACCGGCGAAGAGATAAACTCTGCTCTGAAAACAGCCGCTGAAGGACCCATGAAGGGAATACTTGCGTTTTGCGAGGAACCGCTGGTCAGTATCGATTTCAAGCACAATCCAAACAGTTCCATTGTGGACGCCATGAGCACGATGGTCCTGGATGGCAGGATGGTCAAGGTGCTTTCCTGGTATGACAACGAATGGGGATACAGCTGCCGGGCGGCGGATCTGGCTGCCATGCTGGCCAGGAAAGGGTTATAGCTCTTATCACTCGGCTTGAGCCAGAAACTCATCCAGCGTCATTACCCGAAATATAGAGCCCTTGAAAGAGCGGCGATATACATTAATGATAGCCTCATGGTCCCGGGCCCGGGAGGCGGCACAGCAATCCTCCAGCATGATAACCTTGAAATCATGCGCCAGCCCGTCCAGCGCCGTGGCCAGCACACAAACCGGTGTGCCAATTCCCGCTACAACTATGGTATTAACACCCATTCCCCTGAGCCTTTCTTCCAGGTTTGTGCCCATAAAGCCGCTGAACCGCCGCTTTTCCAGAATGATATCCCCCTCCTGGGGGTCAAATTCCGGGATAACCTTTGCCCCTTCGGTTCCCATAATGGCATGCGGTTTCATTCCAGTTTCCCGGAAAATGAAATCGTCGGGCAGAAAGGCATCATTGGCAAAGATAACGGGATTCCCCCGACACCGCGCGTGGGTTAAAAGCCGCTGGATGGAAGGAATGAGCGCCTGAGCCTGAGCATCCATCCCGGAATGAGACTGCGTGTAAACATTGTCGTTGAGCATGTCAACGACGATAATCGCTGTCCTATCCATCCCTTTTAAGAAACGGCCAAGTAAACCTGTAAGCCGAGTTCTGTCTCCGCGTTAAGCGGATGGTGACCATCTATCTAGCCCTTCCGTTACCGAAAGGGTCAAGCGACCTACCCGGGGACAGGCCGGGCGCCTTTTGTCCCCCTATTCGGTCTTGCTCCAGGTGGGGTTTACCCGCCATCCGCCTCACGGCGGAAGCGGTGAGCTCTTACCTCACCATTTCACCCTTACCCGCCTGAAGCGGGCGGTATGTTTCTGTGGCACTTTCCGAGGGTCACCCCTCCTGGGTGTTACCCAGCACCCTGCCCGGTGGAGCTCGGACTTTCCTCCCCGACAACGCCGCAGCGATACCGGAGCGGCCACCCGGTTTACTTGGCCGATATCTCCTTTATCTAATTGAAAGCCGTATGGTTAATAACGACCGGCGTCTTACGGCAAACGTGATTTTACCAGCAAAGTGAAAACCATGCAACTAAAGGTTCCAAAATCGATGAATCCAGCAGGAGCCCATTCTTGTTTTTAAGGGGAAAAATGAGTATAATTTGAAGCCAGCGCCCCTGTAGCTCAGAGGATAGAGCAGCGGTTTCCTAAACCGCGTGTCGGGTGTTCGAGTCACCCCAGGGGTACCACCATTTTAGCTTCAAAATCGCCGATTTTCGGCCCCCGCCACCAACCCCGGATTTTCATTTTGCTAACATTTTGCTAACGCGCCTAAAAAATGCCCTGTTTTTCCATTGTCGATGGTCGAGCTTTGCTAAAGCTTTCGTCAAACGTTCTCGCTGCTGCTTCCTGAAGCCCCGGTACGACGTGGCTGTATACATCTAAAGTGAATGAAACGGTCGAATGCCCCAATCTTTCTGAGACGATTTTGGGGTGGATACCTGCTTTCAGCATCATGCTTGCATGGGTATGCCTTAGATCATGAAGGCGCATTGTCAATCCCGCTCGTTTGGCGATCTTGGAGAAAGCCGGGCTGACGGTATTGGGGGTAATTGGTGAACCATCAGGACGAGAAAAAATCAGATCATTCTGATTTAAGAGTTTTCCAATAGCAATCCGGAAGGATTCTTGCGATATCCTGTGTTCTCTTAGTTTAGTCGCTAATGATGGTGTCATTGCGATGGTTCTTCGGCTCTTATTGGTTTTGGGTTCCCGATATTCGAGAGAGCCGTTTCGAAGACACAAGAGAGATCGGGTTACCGATATTGTAGCAATGTTCAGATCAATATCACACCATCGGAGAGCCAATAACTCGCCACGTCTCATGCCCGTATGTAGCGCTGTATAGAAAAGAATATAATAAGGCAAACCACTCCTTTTCTCCAGTTTAGATGCCTCATCCAGCAAGAGCGCTATATCGTCGACATCGACAATAGTGATTTCTTTTTTCACAGGGCGCGGTGGGTCTACGGCACTCGCTACATTCCGAGTCAGAATCCCCCATTTTACGCCGTGATGCAGAGCTTCCGACAAAACTCGATGGATGTGTTTTACAGTCTGAGGAGATAATCCGCCCTTTCCGTCAAGTCTCCCGTTGGTGAGTGCTTTAGCGTAATATGCCTGGATATGTTCTGGCCTCAGCTGACTTAGGGGGATGTGCCCCAGATTTGTGATCAGATGACGGTGGACGATTTCTGAGTATCTCGAAGCCGTTCTGGGTGACGTATTGGTTTGTACGTAATCTCGTAGCCATTGTAATAGGAAATCTGCAATGGTGCGGTTAGTTGGTTTAACGTATACGCCTTTCTCCATGCTGTGAAAAAGTTCGTTCAGAATCTGTTCCGCTTGTTTTTTTGTTCCCTTCACCGATTGCCAATGCTGTTTACGTTTTCCAGTGATAGGGTCGCGCCCCAGATCCACCACTATCGTCCAAGAATTCTTACTTCGTTTCCTGATATGGCCTCTCATTTCATTTGCCTCATAGTTTAAAATTTGACAATTTGTAGGAATATGCCTGCTTTAACTATCCCTCATATATTCATCGATGACTCTTTTGAGTTTCTCTTCACCTATTTGCGATTTCATGAACTGGAGGAACCATTTCCAGGCAGTGATTTCCATATCCTCTCCGACTTCCTTGGCATGCATAATTGCAGGCAATAAAGATTGGGCAAAACTGAGTTCAGCGCTAGTTTGTATTGCAGGCATTCGCTTCTTAACGCCTTTGGCGATTTCAGCGCTGAGGTCTTTTAAGTCCAGCGTCTTTTCCCACTTTTGCATCACACGGATAGTAGGAGGCTCAATACCAAAACGTTTTTTAATGCTATCCTGAATTGATTTCCATCTTTTCCTTTTTTTCCGTTGCTCGAGTGCAAATATTTTAACCTCAACATTGTAACTGGCCATGTTCACTCTCCTCCTGTAACTTGCCAACATCACAACGGCAAAAATATCATGCGAAATGATATTGACAAACGTTTCATTTTATGATAGAGTTATTTCGCTAAAATATGAAATAAATAATTCAGTTATTAAATTTGATTACGAAATAATCATACCACATAGTTCGCATTTTGTCAAGGAGGAAATATGGAAGAGAAGTTAACCCTGACCGTCGAGGAGTCTGCCAGGCTGCTTGGAATCAGCCGAGGTTTGGCCTACGAGCTGGCCCGTACCGGCCAGATACCTGTCATCCGCTTCGGACGGCGGATGCTGGTTCCGCGGGCTGCCTTAGAACGACTGCTTACACAATAATGGGGCAGTTAATAAAGTTAATCATAAGGAGGGATCATGGCTAAAAAAAAGAAATCTAAACCGAAAGGAAAACGGACTAAATCGCAGGAGGGATACGACATGAGAAATCCAGTTAAGAGCTTTCGGGTTCCCAAGGAGGTTGATGAAGCTATAGATATAGCGAGGGAGAAGGAGGGACTAACCATGCTCGATATAAGCAAGCTCGGGCTGAAACTTCTCGAGGTAAAATGGCGTGACGCGAAGCAGATGATGGAGGAAGGCCGCATTATCGGATACCGGCAAGCCACGAGACGGGTCGGGATACCTTTTTTCTGTGAGGATTGTAAGCAATGGGCTTGGGTTGAAGATGAGGAAGACAAGAAGATTTTAACGATCATGACTCGTCAATCAAGGAAATTCACTCACGTAAATTGTCCCAATAGGAAAAAGACGCCGGATAACCAGCAGATGAAAACGAAAGGCGATGGTAAACAAGGTCTATCTTGAAATCTCAGATGTCGACTCCCTGGAAGCGGCGGCCAACAACCTCCGGGACCGGCTCCTAGTCCGGATTCTCTTCCGATCAGGTTGCCGGGTTTCCGAGGCGCTGGCCCTCACCGTAGACGACGTCGATTTCGAATCGGGAACGGTGACCATCCAGCACCTGAAGTCTCGGACCCACCTCGCCTGCCCGGAGTGCAACGCCCGGCTGGGACGGTCGCATACCTTCTGCCCCGGATGTGGCGCTGAGGTGAAGGAGGCCGTCACCCAGGCCAGGGAACACCGCCGAAAGCGGACACTCCCCATCGATGGGGAAACCTTGGCGCTGCTCCGGGAATATATCGATCGCGGCGGTCCTGTCGAAAAGGACGGGAAGCGGTTTATCTTCGGGATCTGCCGGAACACCGCTTGGCGCATTGTAACCGGGCTGGCCCGGAAGGCTAATTTGCCCAACCTGGTAAATCCTGAGACCGGTCGAGTCCATAACGTCTCCCCGCACCGCCTGCGGGACGCCTTCGCCGTCCATGCCGTTAAAAACAATGATTCGGGTGACGGCCTCCGGCTCCTGCAGGCGCAACGCAGTCGCTTGGCGGGGCGAACCTGCGAGCACATGTCGATCCACCATTCGCTCCGCACGTGCGGGCCGGGAGGATCAATGATCTCGAGGGGGCCTATGGCGATCTTCCCGACGAGCCGTGGTTCGACTTCACGGTCCTGGGGACACTCAGCGATGGTGGCACTTACACGCTCCCGCTTCCCACCGGCACACATGAGATCGTCTGCTTTCAGTACGGCTATCTGCCCGGCCTCGAGGAGCCCACGATCCTGGACGGGCTGGACGCAACTGCTGGCTTCACTCTTGACAGGCAATAGTCCCCCGACCGGGTGCCACACCCATGAGCTATGATAACCTGATCTTCGGCGCAGACGTCAGGCGCCGTTACAACCGGCTGGCCGCGGTTGCGAGCTTCCTGGCGGCGACGCTTCCCTTCGCGCTGGGGCTGCTGGCCGTGTACCTGCTCTTCCCCGACGGTCCGGCGCCTGGCGCGAAAC
>JAWOBB010000010.1:0-7795 GCA_046498265.1 Dehalococcoidia bacterium
CACTTCTTCGACCGGCCGCTCCCGCACCGGCCGGTAAGCGATGCTTGCCTGACAGAAGCGGCAACCGCGAGTGCAACCGCGCTGAATCTCCACTGCCCCTCGGTCATGAGTGACCTCGATGGAGGGAACTACGAATCTGGTAACCGGGGGAGGCAGTTCAGGCATAATCCGCCGGGCGACGGCTGGTGGCGCTTCGGGGGTTTGTGGAATTACAGCCCTGAAACGGCCGTCGTCTTCATATTCAACCCGGTAAAGCGAGGGAACATAGATTCCCCTGATTTGCGCTGACCTCTCGAGCAATTCGTTTTTCCGTCCCGAGCCGCTTCTCTTCCAGTCCCGGAAGATGTCCAGCAGTTCCTGTATCACCTCTTCGCCTTCGCCGACTACGAACAGGTCAAAGAAATCCGCCATCGGCTCCGGATTCAGCGTACAGCTCCCGCCGGCAATAATCAGCGGGTGAGAACCATCACGTTCGGCGGCATAAACCGGTATTTCGGCCAGATCGAGCATGTTGAGCATGTTGGTATAGCCGAGTTCATACCCAAGGGAAAAACCGATAATGTCGAAACTTCTGAGGGGGTGCTTCGATTCCAGGCTGAAAAGGGGGATATTCCCCTCCCGCATGGCGGCTGCCATATCCGGCCAGGGAGTATAGACACGCTCGGCCAGGGCCTCATCTTTGTGATTCAAAAGGTCATAAAGAATGGCGATGCCCATGTTGGACATGCCGATCTCGTAGGCATCGGGGTAGGCGAGAGCAAAATGAATCTCAACCGAATCCCACCCCTTTTCGACGCTGTTCCACTCCCCTCCGGTATAGCGTCCCGGGCGGGAGACATTGAGCAGCATGCTGTCTGGCATACATGCTTTTGATTCCATAATAAGCCTGAATATTATAGCTGTTGGATTGAGATAAGTGCAAACATCATAAGGGATTATGGGCCTCTTACCGGATGCTTTACACTCAGCGGTCTTGCCAAAGTTTGTTCCAGCCGTTAGAATCTAAGCGAGAGTCCGAGTATAAATCGGAGTAGATACAAATGGGAAAGAAGCAATACCAATCGCGGAATAAATATGCCAAAACAGGAAGCCAGGCCAAAAAGAAACGCCAGCAGAAGAAGCCCGTCAGCCAGACAGGTGACTTCTCTGCATCAAAGGACGAGAGTACTCTAGGGGAAACGATGACCTTGAATCAACCACAAACTTCTTCGGTACAGGCCCGTCAGATGCAGTCAACCATTGCTTCTCATACCTATGTGGTCTCCGACATAATCCACACCGTTATAATCGCGGTGATAGCTTTTATCGTCCTGGTGATTCTGTATTTTGTTCTGTAGTAGAAATAAGGGGAGAACTATTGAAAAAGGCCCTTGCTCAAGCAAGGGCCTTTTTCAATTCAATCTAATACTCGCTCTCGATTTCCTCCACCTCGCCGGTGGTAGGCAGCAGGGCAAAACCCTCCCCCTTTGATTTCCTGCTTTTCGTTGTCGGCAGTTTCCGGATGCTTTCCTGGACCTCTTTGATTCTGGCTTCGATATCCTTTCCGCTAACCTCCATTACAATCCCTTTTATCCCGCTATCCCTCAAGGCTCCCAGGTCGGAAAGTTCTTTCGGGAGGGATGCCAGCGAATATTTACCGGCAAAGCCGGTTACACGGTGATAGTTGAGTAATTGGTTGATGGTGAGCGAGCCGGAATGCTTATCTTCCGCTATGAATAAGGCATCAACCGGCAGTTGCCCGATGGCTCGGAGCGAGCCATCCTTGAGGGAGGGGTCAACTTCCAGAACCTTATCCATTTTTTCTTCCTGCAGAACCTGTGCCAGGGAGTCGTCGTCGAGTACTACGAAATCACAGCCGGCCTCGGCCAGCCGATTGATCCCTTCGGGGCCGGCCTTTTGCACCCGCACCCCCCAGGGAATCTTGTCATCGTTTTTGGCCAGCTTGGCGATGGTATAGGCCTGCCCGGCACCGTCCTTGATGTCGTAAAGCAGAGCATCAACCTTGCTGGAAATAGCGATTTGGGGAGGTTCCTCGTCCAGGCTTGTGAGACACCCAACCATCATTAAAGCAGGAGCTTTGGATTTGGCGGCTGCCCCGAACCCGATGGAACGTGCCTTTCCCCGGTATATCTCCTCCAGTTTTTTGAGGAATTCACTCATTTCCTACCCCCGGTTTATTTCTTCACGTTGAGCAGCCGAATGGCCTCGCCAAGGCCCTCCAGGGTCAACTGACACATGGGGAATATCTGCCGGATCATCTGCACGCTGGGATGCTGCCAGAATCGCTCGTCTTCCGGATTGAGCCAGACAAAATGGGTGAAGTGGTCGGCAATCTGCTGCAGCCGATAGATTCCCGGTATCTCGTTTCGTTCATAATAGTAGATAGCGCCGTAGCGATGCGTCAGTTCAGAGGTGGCCATACGGGCATCGCCGACCATCACCACCTTGTAATCCGGACTCAAATTGCGGAAAAGCCACTCGGTGGGGATTCCTTCTTCGTGCTCGATATCCTGATATACGCTGTCATAGATGCAATTGTGGAAATAGTAGTACTTGAAGTCCTTGAAGTGCGAAACGGAATGGGCCGCGGTGAAGAGCCGGGAGCACATTCGGGCATAGGGAATCATGGAACCGCCGGTATCCATCATCAGGAGCAATTTGGTGGAGTTGACCCGGCTGCGCATCCATTTAAGGTCGATGTCCCCGGCATTGCGGGCGGTGGCATCGATGGTGCCCTCGATATCCAATTCCTCTTCGGGCCCGATTCGGCCGAGCTGGCGCAATCCCCTGAGCGCCATTTTTATCTGCCTGACATCCAGTATCAGGTCGCTGCGGTAATTCTTGTATTTACGTTTCTGGGCCACCTGCACCGCGCCCCGCCCCCTTGATTCGCCCCCGATCCTGATTCCGGCCGGGTGCCTGCCGCCGTGGCCGAAGGGGCTGGTGCCTCCCCGGCCGATCCAATAGCCGCCGCCGTCGTGCTGTTCGGTCTGTTCCTCCATTCTCTTTTCCAGCTCTTTGATAAGCTCGTCGAGGTCCCACTCGTCGAACTGAGCCATCTCCTCTTCGGTGAAAAGCTCTTCGATGCTGGCAACATTATCCGGGTCCTTGAGCCAATCCAGTATCTCGTCCCGGATTTCGTCCGGCGTCTCGATGCCCTCGAAATATTCCTGGAAAGCCAGATCGTAGGGGTCGAAGAAGGTTTCGCTCTTGACCAGGATGGCCCGGGCCAGGAAATAGAACTCTTCCAGGTTGGATATGTACCCGTTGGAGAGCGCCTCCATCAGCGTCATCCACTCGGTGAGGGTGACGGGCACGCCCTTGCGCTTGAGGGTGTAGAAAAATTCGGTGAACATCTCTATAAGCTGTCGGGGGTCAGTCCTCGGATGTCAGCTTTCCCCTGATCCCTGATCCCTGAATCAATATCTCCATCGGACGTTGCGCCCGCCGCCGCTTGCCTGTCCCGAGTAGGCCGTGGTGAAGTATTCGTAGTCGACTTCCTTTTTGAGCAGCGTCCCGATGAAGGGTATCTCCTGGGATATTTTGTCGTGGGGGATGCCGCCGATCATCAGAGCCTGCAGCCAGTCCAGGAGCTCGCTGGTGGAAGGCTTCTTGCGGAACTCATCCACGTTCCTCAGGGCGTAGAACACCTTGAGGGCTTCTTTCAGCAGCTTATCCTCAACATCCGGATAGTGGACGTGGACGATTTCCTCCATACCCTCTTTATCGGGAAACTCGATGTAGTGAAAGACGCAGCGCCGCAGGAAAGCATCCGGCAGCTCCTTTTCGGCATTGGAGGTCACGATCATAATGGGCCGGTGCTTAGCGGTGATGGTCTGCTTGGTTTCAGGAATATAGAAAGTCATCACGTCCAGCTCGTTGAGCAGGTCGTTGGGGAATTCCAGGTCGGCCTTGTCGATTTCGTCGATGAGCAGCACCACCTGTTCGTCCGAGTCGAAGGCCTCTCCCAGCTTGCCCAGGTTGATATACTGGCCGATATCGGAGATGTCCTTATCGCCGAATCGGCTGTCGTTCAATCGCTGGACGGTATCATAAACGTAGAGGCCTTCCTGGGCTTTGGTGGTCGACTTGATGTTCCAGACGATTAGCTGTTTATCCAGTCCCTTGGCGATGCTGTGGGCCAGCATGGTTTTACCCGTCCCCGGCTCGCCGCGAATCAGCAACGGCCTTCCCAGGGCTATGGAAACGTTGACGGCGTTCTTAAGTGGTGCCGAGGCAACGTAATCGTGCGAACCCTTGAATTTATCGAAATCCTTATCGAAATACGGCATGTTCTCTTCCTCCTGTTTGTGGCCCGTTAAGCTACCGATTAATGAAAATAAAAGGCATTACCGTATTTATTGTATCACGAATAAGGTAATGAGAAAATGTGCTCCAAAAGAAAAGGCCGGAACCAAGTAGGTCCCAGCCTCCTGACACGGCGATTTTTTCCTTACGGTATCGCTTGAGCTTTATCGAGTTAACCCAGGGCTTCCGCTATGGTTAAGTTCCCTGTAGCTAACCTTTTTTCTGCAAAATACGGTCTGCTGTGGCGACTACAGTTTCCATACGGCAAGGTTTCTTCAGATAATCAACCGCTCCTCGCTGCCTGAATTCAGCTTCAGCTCCCCGGTCCACTACTGCCGTCAGCATCACTACGGGCAGTTCAGGCCTTTCGATTTTTATTCTGTCCATAACCTGCTGCCCGCTCATGCCCGGCATCATGATGTCCAGAAACACCAGATCGAAGCTTGCTCCGGTGAGGATTTCCAGAGCTTCCCAGCCGCTTGAGGCAACATCCACGAAATACCCTGCCTCCTCCAGTGCCTCGGAAACAAGTTCGCGCACCGATTCTTCGTCATCGACAACTAATATAAAGCCTTTTCCACTCATGTGATTTCTCCCTTAAAATCTATTGTGGAACTAATGTGCCGGTAAATTTTCCCATTAAAAATGCTCAGGATGAGTTCTCATTTGACTGAGTTGATATGGGTAATTCAATTGTGAAAGTTGTGCCTTCTCCCTTGTTGCTGTTAACGGTAATATTTCCCCCGTGGTCATTGATTATTCCGTAGCAGATACTCAATCCCAGTCCTGTTCCCTCCCCCACTTTTTTGGTAGTAAAAAACGGCTCGAATATCCGCTTTTGTACTTCTTCTGGAATTCCCGGCCCGCTGTCAGAAAATGTTATTCTGATGTTGTTCCCCTTCTGCTCGGTGCTGATAGACACTTTTCCGCTTTCGCCGGCTTTTTTTATAGCCTGTTCCGAATTGATCAGCAGGTTCAGGAAAATCTGCTGCAATTGCTGGAAATCGGCCATGGTATCGGGCAAATCGGCAGCAAGATTCGTCTCGATCTCGATGTTTTCCAGTGACATTTCATAGGCACGGAGCTGGATAGCACTTTCGATACTTTCATTGACCGGTACGGGTAGCTTATCCGAATCCTGCTTTCGGGCAAAAGAGAGCAGATTATGCACGATATTGATGGCTCGGCTAGTTTCATCGTAAATTCTTTGCAGGCGTTTACCGGAGGGCTCGTCTTCCGTTTTCTTGAGCAGCATCTCGGTGTATCCCGCAATCGCCATCAGCGGGTTATTTATTTCATGGGCCACGCCGGAAACCAGTTGGCCCACTGCTGCCATTTTCGCTGACTGGATAAGCTGTTCCTCGCTGGCTTTAAGTTGCTCATGGGCTTTCTGAAGCTCGGCATGGGCTTTCTGGAGTTTCCTTTCAGCTTTCTTCCGTTCCGAGATATCCCTGATGACCGCGATGATTCCCATCGGTTCACCGGCTGCATCACGCAGTAATGTAGCCATTGCCTCGCCGAAGAATGCATCCGCATCCTTGCCCTGAGCAGTATACTCTACGGGGCCGGCACGGCCATCGCGCAGCACCTTGGCCAGGGCTTCACTCAGCCTGTGCAGAGAGTCTTCATCAACAAAAGAAAAGCCATCCAGCCCCAGCACCTCTTCCTTACTGGAAAAGCCACCCAGTTTCAGCACTGTCTCGTTCACTTCAATGAGGTTACCTTTCAGGTCGACGACCACGATACCATCCGCGATGGAATCGAAGATAAAACGAAGGGTTTCTTCCGTGGCCCCCGGGGGCGTCAGGGCATGTGCCCCCCGCTCTGTGGTGCCGCATACAGGGCACTTTTTGCCCTCCTGGACAGGGCTTCCACATTCTCGGCAAAAGGGCATAACTACCTTGCTGGATGATTCATATTAAACTTAAAGTATAAATCCAGTATATTCATATTATAAACTTCTGCTACCCATGACGCAACTTTGGCCCCTGTCTTTTTCACTGCTTTTTATGTTTGATTCTGGTTCTGTGCCCATTGTCGCCATTTACCTACGTCATAGCCGAATTTCCGGCCTGTGATGGCTTCCAGGGTGTGGGAAGCGGCCTCGCGCACACCCTTTTTATTGTCTTTGAGGGCTTCGATGAGTGGCTCCACTGCCGGCATACCGATCTCGCCCAGGGACCAGGCAGCAGCGTAGCGAACGTTTTGGTCCTCATCCTTAAGCGTGTCGATGAGCAGGTCCACTGCCCGCGCATCCCCTATTTTACCCAGCGCTCTGGCAGCCCAAAGACGCACATTCTGGCTTTCATGTTCTTTAGCTATGCTGGCAAGCGGCTCAAAAGCCTGACCATCCCCGATGTTACCCAGCGCCCTGGCAGCCCAGAGGCACAGAATCTCATCCTCGTCCTTGAGAGCGTTTATAAGTGGTTCCACAGCCTGCCTGTCTCCGATAGTGCCCAGTGCCTGGGCGGCAGAGTATCGCACATTCTGTGCCTTATCCTTCAGGGTATTGATGAGCGGCTCCTCCGCTCGCTTGTCTCCCATCTTACCCAGAGCCCAGGCAGCGGAATAGCGTACATGGTGGGTATCATCATTGAGCGCATTGATGAGTGGCTCAATGGCTCGCTCATCACCAATATTGCCCAGCGCCCTGGCAGCCCAGAGGTGGACAATTACATCTTTGTCTCTGAGGGCTTTAATGAGCGGCTCAACAGCTGATTTACCCCCGATACTGCCCAGTGCCTGGGCGGCCTTTCGGCGCACCCGCTTATCTTTATGTCTCAGCGCTTTAATCAAACCCTTTATGTCCTTGCTGGCCTTTAACTCATCGATGTTGGGTTTACTCCCGAAAAGCGACATGACACATTACCTTCCCTCAGCCTGATTTGCAGGCCTGCACTGAATATATAGATTGATACAATGTTGTTATTGAATCAGCGAAAGCCGGGATATGCCGGATAAAGGCAACAACTCAAGGACAGTCGTTTTAATAAGCGCCGGTTTCTGCCGATTACTACTTTTTAGCCTGTAATATTCGGTCTGCGGTGGCCACTACGGTTTCCATACTGCACGGTTTCTTCAGGTAGTCGACGGCTCCGCGCTGCCTGAACTCGGCTTCGGAACCGCGTCCCGTTACTGCCGTCAGCATGACTACGGGCAGCTCGGGCCTTTCTACTTTTAACTTGTCCATAACCTGCTGTCCGCTCATGCCCGGCATTTTGATATCCAAAAACATCAGGTCGAAGTTTGCCCCCGAGAGTATTTCCAGAGCTTCCCATCCGCCTGCGGCAGTATCCACGAAATAGCCTGCATCCTCCAGGGCTTCGGACACGATTTCGCGAACTGCTTCTTCATCGTCAACCACTAAGATAAAACCTTTCCCGCTCATGCAAATCCTCCCTTTCAGGCTGTTTTGATTTTTTTATGCTAATTAATTGACCTGTGACTATAATAAAATGGAAGAAACTTTCAGGCTACAGGTAATTCA
>JAWOBB010000068.1:0-9778 GCA_046498265.1 Dehalococcoidia bacterium
CCGGAAGAGCGTGAGGCATATGAGTCCGAGATGGGGAAGCAAGAAGTTACTTTCTATAAGGGTGAGGGCTGTAACTTCTGCAAAAACACCGGGTATCTGGGTCGAATTGGTGTTTTTGAAGTGCTGCAAATGAGTGATGATTTGCGCCAGATGCTGCTCGATAATGCCAGTGCAGGGGAAATGAAAGCGAAGGCTTTGAGGGAAGGGTTGGTAACCATGAGGCATGATGGCATGCAAAAGGTGAAAGAAGGTGTTACCACCCCGTCGGAGGTGGTGCGCAGGGTATTCTCTGTTGGGCAGAGATGATTTTAGATTCTATCTGGAGAGAGCATTATGCCGTACAAATATGTAGCCTATGACTCTGATGGAAAGACGGTCGAAGGGACGCTTGATGTTGCCGGTCAGTGGGAAGCGGAAGAGGCGCTTAAGAAGGCAGGTTACACGGCCGTCAGCATCAAGAAGGCCAGAAAGGCCATAAAGATGGAGGAGGTTTTCCCTTCTCTGTATGGTATCAAAACCGAGGATGTAATAAATTTCTCCCGCCAGCTGGCCACCCTCCTGGAAGCCGGGCTTACCCTTCCTCAGGCATTGCAGTTGCTTGAAGCGCAGGTTGAAAGGGCTTCCTTCCGGAAGGTTGTCGCCGGGCTGAGGGGCGAGCTGGAGGGTGGCAGCTCCTTTTCCGATGCTCTGGCCAAGTATCCGAATGCGTTCAACAATATATATATTCATATGGCCGCGGCCGGGGAGCAGAGTGGGGATTTAGCTCTTTCGCTCAGGCAGGCGGTGAACTATATCGAGAGGGGCCAGCTGACGATAAAGAAGGTCAAGCGGGCCCTTACTTACCCGTCGGTTATTCTAATCGTGGCCCTGTTGGTGATTTTAATCCTGGTGACCTACGTACTTCCCGAGTTGATGGCTATGTTTGATAAGATGGACGTCGATCTGCCATTGGCTACCCAGATACTCAAGAACGTAAGTGATTTTGCGAAGGAAAATGTCCTTCTCATTTTCATAGTAGTCATTGGTGCAATTGTCGGGATAGTTCTTTTTATGAGGACTGGCACCGGCCAGCGGTTTAAAGACAAGGCATTGCTGAAAATTCCGCTGATAAAAATTGTCGTGCTTCAGAGCAACCTGGCACTGTTTACCCGAACAGGTTCGACCCTCATGATGGCGGGCGTAGCCCTGCCCCGAATTATGGATATAGTGACCCAGGTAACCCCGAACAGCGTTATCAGGGACGCGTTGAAGGAGGTACATGAGGGGCTTCTTCAGGGGCATGGTCTGGCAAGGCCGCTGGCGATGAATGCGCTGTTCCCGCCTCTGCTGGTACAGATGATTACGGTGGGGGAACAAACCGGCACGATGGATACCAGCATGGAGAACGTGGCTACTTTTTATGACAGCGAGGTGGATAACAGGCTGGACCAACTTACCTCCATGCTGGAGCCGATAATCGTAGTCTTTATAGCTGTGGCGGTTGGTTTTATCGCCATATCGGTGATCTCGCCCATGTATACCGTCCTTGGTGGCCTGGAATGAATCACCAATGGCACAGAAGAGAAATTAGTCGGCCGGAAGCTGCCTGATGTAAAGAAGGCTGTCAGAGTGAGTAAACCCAATAGAACAGGGGGTGAAAGGAAAGAATGGCAAAAGAGGAAAAAGAGAAAAAAACAACGAATCGCCGCATGCCTGAAATAAAATTTACACAGACGATGGGTATGATTATTTGCGGGGTCATAATCGTGGCGGCTATAGGTGCGGGTGTTTATCTCGGGCTCCTTTATATGGATGAACAGGAAAAGCAGGATGATCTCGAGATGGAGATAGAGAGGGCGGAGCTTGAATGGGAAAGGGTAAAAGGCAGGGAGGAGAAGGACCTTACTCAAATTCTGGCCGAGCGCAGGGATGAGCTTGAAGAGGAAGAAAGTATTTTCCCCGTTGAGACAAATGCTAACAAGGTGATGGAAATACTTCTTGAGGCAGCTGAGGAGAGCGGGGTAAATATCCTCCCTCTGTCGGGTATAAATCCGGCGAAGACCGAAATGATTAACGAAAAAGAGTATTACAAGGTTGATTTCAGGTTGAATCCTCGTGGTACTTTCCAGCAGGTCCTGAATTTCATCGAGAAGCTTGAAGATGGATATATAGGTGAGGAACGTTATGCCACGATTGTGGTTACTGACCTGACTATAAGCGGTAAAGGGAGCTCGTGGTCGGCCAGTTTAAGCGGCAGCTTCTACTCCCGGGTGGAAACGGAGGAAACTACAGACGCGGAGACTGCTGATTCCAGCGCGTAAAGGAGAATTGACATGTTTGATAGTCCGGTTGTCACGCTTAATATCGAATCCAACAATGTAAAGGGGCTTGTCCTAAAGGGTAAAACAATCGAATGGTGGGGGAGTGTTCCCCTGGAGCCCGGGGTCATAAGGGATGGAACGGTGCTGGAACAAAGTGCCTTGAGTGAAGCGGTGAACGTTTTATTCAAGGGGCAAAAAATGAACAGGGATAAGTTTATCGTAAGCCTGACCGGCCTTCATTTCACCTTCCGTATCCTGAATATCCCGAAGACAAAACCCAGGGAATTGGTTCCTAATATACAGCGCGCTGCCCAGGATGAAATGCCATTACCGCTGGAGGAGATGTATCTTACCTGGCAGGTTCTGGGTACCAAGGGCAACAGGCATGACGTTTTTGTGGTGGGCGTTCCCAGGGAATCGATTGATCTTCTGATTGCGGCTCTGGCTAAGGCTAAGGTAAGCCCATATGTTCTTGACCTCAAGGCGCTGGCGCTGGCCAGGGCGGTTAACTGCCGTAATGGCTTGTTACTGCATCTGGAACCTGACAATTTCGGCATTACCGTGGTGGCCGAAGGTGTTCCTTCCATCATGAGGACCTTTATTCCCAAAAAGGGCGAGATGATTCTGGAAGATAACGTGAGGCGTCTGAGCGGGGAGGTTACCAGAACAATAGAATTCTATAATCGAGAGCATGCTGAAAATCCCATAAGCGAGGATACGCCGGTTTATCTGACCGGGGAGATGGCGGATTCTCCGGATGCGTCGGTGATTATCCAGGAAGAAATCGAATATCCGCTTAAATCGCTGCTGGTTCCTTTTGCCCATGATCCGGCTTTCCCGGTCGCTTCATTTGCGGTTAACCTGGGGCTTGCCATGCGGGGGTGATTCGGTGGTGGCCATATTTTGAATAGGAGAGCAGAATTATGAAACTTCGAAATGGTGACAAACCGATAGTTACTTCTACAGGGTACCAGGATATTCGTGTCAATATCTGGGGAGAGAGGTTCGGCCCCCGGCCAAAGCCGACAGGTTTGATATTGCTGATTATTCTGGCGGTTATAGCTCTTGCCGGATTATACTTTGGCTATCAGGAAGGCTACCAGGAGCCAACCGATGAGACGGCCCGTCTTGAAGAGGACCTGAACAGACTTGAGGAAAATATTGAGAGATTAATGCGCCCCCCTGAGGAAGAGAAGGAAATAAAGGCGATTGAAGGCGAGATTGACATTTTGAAATCTGCGCGTGAAACCATAAATGCCGGTTACGGATATCTGGCACAGATTGTGAGGGCGATAGATGAGACGATGCCACAGACAGCCGACTTCAACAGCATCAGACTGGGCACTGACTCCATTGCTATGCAGGGCAGTGCCGACACTCCCTCAGGTTTGTTTGCCATTGCCAGGGCTTTTGAAGAACGGAGCGAGTTTGAGAAGGCTTTTATCAAGAATATAGGTACAACTCAGGAAGTTGGTAGAGTAATGAATGTTGCTCTAAAAGATGCCGGCAGCGTGGATGTAGCTCAGATGCTCATGGCCCCGGGTGAGAGTGAACTTTCCACTGTGGCAGCGGGGATATACTTCTCTGATTTAATTAAGGACCCTCTCGAAACTGAGAGCGGCCATGAGTCTGGCGGAAGTGCAAGTGAAAATATCAGGCCCTACACTGACGTGTCCGGTATAAGTGCTGACGTGGTCAGCGGGAACCTGCTGGAGCCGCCGGTTACCATAAAATTCAGCGGGACGGCCAATTTCTATTATCCGATAGACAAATACAAGTGGGAATTCTCGGACGGGGCAGTAAAGGAGGTGGATTTAGGGGACCCGGGCCCCAGGTATTTGACCATTTCGATACTGCACACGTTTACTAGGGAAGGGGCTGCCGGGGCGGCGCTGACGGTAACCGATGACCATGGGCACAAGGTTTCGGCTGCCAGGGGCGGGATGTTTGCCTCGGCCGATACCGATTTCACCGCTGAACTGGTTGAGTGCGATAATCCGCTGAAGTTGAAATTTGAACCGCAAATCGTTTCGGCGGAGAAAATCACTTCTTATGAATGGTATTTTGGAGAAGGGGATGGGGGAGAAGAGAACGGTGAGCCGGACAGCACTGAGAGGACGCCGATCCATACTTTCGGTGGAGTGGGGGAATACACCGTGTCGCTGACGGTGGCAGGTCGTCTGGATAAACCCGTATCCGTGAGTCACGTTGTGGTAGCCAGCGGGACCCCGACAGCCGATTTTTACCCCGAGCGGGTGGGTGAGGAAGATGAGTTTAAGGTTCGCTTTGCGGATGCCTCTGAGCCTGACGGGGAGGCTGATGCTCAAGGGAATCAACATAGAATGGTCCAGTGGGAATGGGATTTCGGGGACGGTACTATAATGAGTGGTTCATCGACACCTGTTCACACTTATGAGGGTGAGGGGCCTTACACCGTAACCCTTAAAGCCTGGGAATCGGATGCTAATTGCGATACCATAACCAAGATTGTTCAGGCATCCAGGGCAGAATATGACCAGTTCTATATTGAGTCTGGCCAGGGGGAGATGCAAATTAATTTCTCGGCCCCGGTTCAAGACACAGAAGGCAAAGAATTTTTCTGGAATTTCGGGGTAACTGATGCGGCGGGTAATCCTGTCACTTCTACCTCCGCCAATCCTTCACATCAATATGATTACAGCGGGATTTATCATGTAACCCTGAGAATCGTCGAAGAGGTGAAGTCCACCAAATACGAGGTGGACAGCGTGGTGAGTTTCATGAGCGCGGATGTTGAGGTTATCAGCTCGACTGCCACCCCGTTCCAGTTGCAGGTAATACCTGCCCCGCCTGTTGAAGAAAACGAAGAAGGTTAAGTAAGGATGAACATCGATGACATGCTTCGCCTGACGGTGGAGAGCGGTGCTTCCGACCTCCACCTCAGGGTAGGGATACCGCCGGTATTGCGAATCGATGGCAAGCTCGTTACCCAGTATCAGATACCCGAAATGACCCCCGAGGTGATGAGGGAAGTACTGGCTTCGGTAGCCAAAGAGGACGAGGTGGCGGAGTTTGAGCGGGACTGGGAGCTGGACTTTGCCTATGCCATTGAAGGCGTCAGCCGGTTCCGCGTCAATGCCCATTATCAGATGGGGTCGATAGCCATGGTGTTCCGAACGATTCGAAGTGATATCCCCACCATCGAGGAACTGGACTTGCCCGACGTCTGTAAGGACCTGGTTCTGGAGACCGACGGGCTGGTTATCGTCACCGGCCCCACCGGCTCCGGCAAGTCCACCACCCTTGCTGCCATGCTGGGATACCTGAACCAGAGGGTGGGGGCCAAGGTGATTACCATCGAGGACCCGGTAGAGTATGTGCATACTGATAACCAGTGCCTCTTTGTCCAGCGGGAAACCGGCACCGATACCCATGACTTCGCTGCGGCCCTCAAACATTGCTTGCGGCAGGACCCCGACGTTATTATGGTGGGCGAGATGCGGGACCTCGAGACGATTGCCACAGCCCTGACAGCGGCGGAGACGGGACACCTGGTCCTGACCACCCTGCACACCCCCGGTGTGGCTCAGGCGATGGATCGAATTATCGATGTCTTCCCGCCGCACCAGCAGCAGCAGATAAGGCTTCAGATTGCTCAAACCCTTAAAGGAGCCCTTTATCAGTGCCTAGTGCCTTCCGTCCAGGGGGAGGGCCGCGTAGCTGCTTTGGAGGTATTAATGGCCACCACTGCCGTCAAAAGCATTATCCGGGAAGGGAAAACCCACCAGATAATGAATGCTGTTGAGACGGGAATCGAATACGGCATGCAGACAATCGACCAGGCGCTGATTGATCGCTACCGCCGAGGGAAAATCAGCAGGGATATGGTGCTTGAATGGTGCCGGGACCCCGTGGAGGCGAAACGGCAGCTTGACGGTATCCTGTTGAAACATGCCTGATTGAGAAGTTATTTTACCCCCGTTTTGGGAAGTATTAAACTTGCCATGCATCAAAGGATGCATGGCAAGTTGTTTTTTATGTGCCGGGCTTGCCAAAGCTGTCTAATTTAATGGATAATCTAAAGGGATATGTAAGACGCACGACCCGTTATGGTGAATCCAGGGGTGCTTACTGTTGACCGACTTATCGATTATTGTTCCTACTTATAATGAGGCTGAAAGCCTGCCTGTTCTGGCCGAGCGCATCCATGGCTGCCTGGCGGGTTTCGACTATGAGCTGGTAGTGGTCGATGATAACAGCCCGGACGGCACCGGCGACCTGGCCGAGGAACTTGCCCGGGCCGGCCCCGTAAAGGTGATTCACCGTGAAGGTAAACTGGGGCTTGCCTCGGCGGTTATCGAAGGCTTCCGGCAGGCTTCGGGGGATGTCATAGGCGTCATAGATGCCGACCTGCAGCATCCCCCGGAACACATCCCCGAAATGCTCAAGGCGATGGGTGAGGCCGATATCGCCATTGCCAGCAGATATGTCAAAGGCGGCGGCACCGAGGGCTGGACCTTGGTGCGGGAAGTCATCTCCCAGGGGGCCAGGCTGATGCCGCATTTCCTTTTTGCCAAAATCCGCTCCGTCAAAGACCCCCTTTCCGGTTTTTTCCTTTTCCGTAAAGAGGTGATCGAAGGCGTTACCCTCAATCCAATCGGTTACAAAATCCTGCTGGAAATCCTGGTCAGGGGGAACCATAACCATGTAGTTGAGGTTCCTTATGTATTCAGGGGCCGGGAGCTGGGGACGAGCAATTTCAACACTACCGAACAAATCAACTACCTGAAGCATCTCTGGCGGCTCACCCGGGCGGAGAAGGAAACCGACAGGTTCATCAAGTTTTGCCTGGTAGGGCTCAGCGGGGTTGTGGTCAACCTGGGAATCCTGGCACTGCTGACAGAGGTGGCCGGGGTGTTCTATGCCTTCTCGAACGCTGTCGCTGTTGAGCTGTCCATTATCAACAATTTTGCCTGGAACGAAGTATGGACCTTCCGGGACAGGCGAACCTCCTCAGCGCATCGATCGATTACAGGGCGCCTGCTGAAGTTCAACCTGGTGTGCCTGGCGGGTTTTGGTATAAATGAAGGGGTCCTGATTCTCTTCACCGAGGTCACTGGTTTGTACTACATATTGTCTGCCATAGTGGGCATAATCGCCGCAACGCTTTTCAACTTTATATTGAACAAATGGTGGACCTGGCAGTAGGAGGCTGAGACATGAGCGACGATTTCATGAAGAGTGCCCTCGAGCGGGCCATGGAAAGGGCCGACCGGATAGAGGTCCCGGAGGAAAAGCTGCGGGAAATGGAGTACCGTGCCGAGGCCGAGCGCCTGGCGGCCGAATTCCTTAAGGGGCCGGAGTATGACCTGGGAGCCGCCCTGGAGAGAGTTGATTCCAGAACGAGGCCGCAGATAGCCACCGCGCTGGAGTCCGTTCTCCTGCAGAACCTGGTGCTGCCCAAGAGGGAACCGGACATGGCCGGCAATGCGAAGATATTCGAGGGGCTGGCTTCCCTCAAGAAGGATAAGGACGCCGTCCGGCAGGCGAAGGAACAGCTGGAGAACCTTGCCGGCTATTACAGCCAGGCGAGGAAGCAGCACTATGAACAGTTAAGAGCGCAGGTCGAGCAGGCTCTGGCCCTGCAAATCCGCCAGCAGACGGGGTCGGCTCCCTCCGGCAGCCTTAACGTGGAGCAGCGCCCCGAATTCCAGGAGAACTGGCGCCGGGTTTCGGCCCAGCTCGACGGCGAATATGAGGGCGCCCTGGCCCAATTGAAGGAGCGGATAACTTCGGCCGGGTGAGGGGATATCGAGGGAAAGCCCGGGAATATTAAAGATGGTTATCGAGCCGGCCCTTGGCGGCGGCCTCCGTCACTTTGCGGAAGTGGAGCCCGTAGATGGCCAGGGTCACGGCCTCGGGGAAGGCCTTTCGGTGCTTGAAGAAGGCCTTGCTCATGAGCTTCCAGTAATACCTTTTCGAGTTTGATTTGCCCACGATACCCAGGTGCCATACGGACTGCAAAAAACTGACTACTTCCCGTAAGCCGATTCTCTGCCTTCTCGTCCGGGTAGGCTTGTACTCGTCCAGAAAATTACCGATTCTCTCGTAGTATTTCTTCGGCGAGTAGATGGTCTGGATTATCTGCTGGTACCCGCTGATGATTTTCTCCGCGTCCATTCTGGGGATGAAATTCAGCGTCCCGTCGGTGTTGTTGCCGGAGCTGGACTGCAGCAGGCGGTTTTCCGCCTTCAGCCGGTTGTAAAGCCTCGTCTTGGGGAGGGCGGTGAGGATGCCCACCATGGCGGTGACCACCCCGATGTTCTGGATGAAGTTGATCTGCCGTTCGAATATCGATTCCGTGTCGCTGTCGAATCCCACGATGAATCCGCCGAGGACCTGCATCCCGTTGTTCTGGATTTTCTTCACCGAGGCGGCCATATCCCGGTTTTCGTTCTGGAACTTGTTGCACTCGGCCAGGCTCCCCTCGTCCGGCGTTTCCAGCCCGATGAAGACCTTGTCGAAGCCGGCATCGACCATCATCTCCATCAGCCTGTCATCGTCAGCCAGGTTCAGGGAGGCTTCCGTGAAGAGCAGGAAGGGGTACTTCCTTTCCCGCTGCCACCTGATTACCTCCGGCAGCATCTCCCTTACTTTGACCTTGTTGCCGATGAAATTGTCATCGACGATGAAGGTGGAGCCGCGCCAGCCGCGCTTATAGAGGGAATCGAATTCCCGCAGGAGCTGCCGGGGGGCCTTGGTTCTCGGCACGTGCCCGTACATTATGATGATGTCGCAGAATTCGCAGTCGTAGGGGCAGCCGCGGGAATACTGGACGGGCATGGAGAAATAATGCCTGAAGTTTATCAGGTCCCAGGCCGGGACCGGCGTCTGAGAGATATCGGGATGCTCGTCCGAGGAATAAATCGGCCCGGCGCAGCCGTTCTCCAGGTCCTCGAGGAACCGGGGCAGGGTGGCCTCGGCCTCTCCCAGCACGAAATGGTCCACCCCTTTGAATGACTCGTATCCGGTGGTAAAGACGGGCCCGCCGGCCACCACCGGGGTGCTTAGCTTATTGCATCGCTCGATGACCTCGATGGTGGATTCCTTCTGGGTTATCATGGCGCTGACGAACACGTAATCGGCCCACTCGATATCCTTGTCTTTCAGGGAGGAGACGTTCATATCCACCAGCTTTTTCTCCCACTTATCGGGCAGCATGGCGGCGATGGTCAGCAGCCCCAGGGGCGGGAAGGCGGCCTTCTTGGAGGCGAACTTCAGGATATGCTTGAAGCTCCAGAAGGTGTCCGGGTATTGCGGGTATACTAATAATATCTTAATTTCAATTACCTCTTTGGCTGATAACTCTGTTTACTTTCAATTGTAATAGCATTTTCCCGGCAGTGCAAGGGGGGGGATGGAAAAGTATTTATTCTTGACGTGATGCCGGGGAAGGTGAGCCTCCTTTTAAAAATAACCGGCTTCCCGAACCGGTTCGG
>JAWOBB010000070.1:0-7731 GCA_046498265.1 Dehalococcoidia bacterium
GCCAGCGGTACCACCAACAAGGAAATTGCCGATGCCCTGTTCATCAGCGAGAACACCGTCAAGGGGCACCTGAGCCGGATACTGGAAAAGATGAACGTGCGCAACCGTCAGCAGGCCGTGGTCATGGCCATGGAAAAAGGTATTATCAAAAAAGCCGGCACCTGAAGATCAGGCCGGCCTGAAAACCAGGAAAGCCCCACCGCTGGCATCTTCTCCTCCCTCAACAAAGCTGACCTCCAGGGGCAACCCGCTCCTAATCGATTCGGGTTGACTGCTGTCCACGCCGTCGATCAGGGCAACCACCTGAGCCCCTTCTTCCAGCTTCACCACCCCCACGCAATAAGGGTTCTGAGCCGAATATCCCTTCTCTGCCATGAAGGGAGGGCCTACCGCCGTGCAGGTAAAAGCTTCGAGTCTCCCTTTGCCCTTGAGCTCCGTCCATTCCATTTCGTTGCCGAAGCACTCGTTACACATGGGGCGGGGCGGCACGGAGATCGTCCCGCAGGAATGGCATCTCGACCCCATCAGTTTCCCCTCCTGAAGGAAACCGTTAAAGGCGATGTTTCCTAAGTGCGGCTGTTCCATCCTCTATCTCCGCTCCAGAATGGTGACCACGCAGGTGCCCCCGTGGCCTCCCACATTATGGGCTGCGCCGATGGCCAGGTTGGGGTTGGGAATCTGCCTGGGCCCGGCCTTTCCCCGCAGTTGAGTCCATACCTCCAGCAACTGGGCGGTGCCGGTGGCCCCGACCGGGTGGCCCTTGCATTTCAACCCCCCGGAAGTATTAATCGGCTTCGGTCCCTCCAGAGCGGTGAGGCCGGCCGCGGCCGCTTTATACCCTTCGCCGCGAGGGAAGAATCCCAGGTCCTCGGTGGCGATGACCTCAGCGATGGAAAAGCAGTCATGCACCTCGGCAAACTGGATATCATCGGGCGCAAGCCCTGAAATCTCATAGGCTTCGCTGGCCGCGTATTTTACCCCCTCCAGAGAGGTCAGGTTCCTACTTGAACTGAGCCCATGGCTGCTCCCCTGCCCCAGCCCGACGACGAATACCGGCTCGTCCGTGTAATGGCGAGCGATTTCCTCGGCAACCAGGATGATGCAGCCGGCCCCGTCGCTGATGGGGCAGCAGTCGTACAAATGCATCGGCCACGATATCACCGGATTGGCCCTGGGGTCGCGAAGGAAATCCATTTCGTCATCCCAATCAGGTAATGGGTCCCCTTTCTTTTGAGCCCGTTCGATTTTATTGTTCATGACATCCCGAATGGAGAGGGCAAACTGGGCCTTGGGATTCATGGCCGCATTGCGGTGGCTCTTGATGGTGACGGGCATCAGGTGTTCGCGGTTTACCCCGTATTTGTTGAAGTAGGCCACAGCCCTTGTCCCGTACAGCCCCGGGAAAGTGAATCCGGTGCGGGCTTCGTCGATGAAGCCGCCCAGCGCCAGTCCCTCGGTGGCAACCGGAGTGGAGCACTTGGACATCTCCTCCACCCCGCCGACCAGGACGACATCGTAGAAACCGGAGGCGATGGCAAAAACCCCTTCTCTGAAGGCGGCGGCCCCGGCGGCGCATGCCCCTTCTATCCTGGTACAGGGCTTCGGAGTATGGCCGAGCAGGTCGGCGAGGATGGGGCCCCAGTGTCCCTGGTGAACGAAGAATTCGCTGGCAAAGTTGCCGAAATAGACCGCCTCGATGTCCCGGGGGTCGATTCCCTTATCGACCGAGGACAGCGTTTCCTGATAGGCTTCTGAAAATAAGTTCAGGGAATCCCTGTCCTCGAACATGCCGAATTTGCTCATGCCGGCCCCGACCACCGCCACCCCCCGGCCCAGGCGCCTTTCCCGGTTTTTCATTTCTTCCTGTCCTCAGAATTACACACCAGCCATGTCATCACGAGGAGGCCTTCCGGCATCGGAAGGGCGACGTGGTGATCTCCCTGTCGGCAAAGAGATTGCCACACTTCGTTCGCAATGACAGCCCATCGCATTAACCTTCCAAAAAGTATTCCTGATTACCTTCCGGGGAAATTCGGTTTTCTTTTCTCCACAAAAGCGTTGACGCCTTCGGCGAAATCCTCGCTCAGGTAGTGCTGCTGCACCGACGCTTTTTCAAGCTGCAGAGCGGTGTGAAGATCAGTCTGAATCCCTTTGTTTACCAGCATCTTGATGCAACTGGATGCCATCGGGCTCCTCTCGGCAATCTTCCGGGCCATCTTCGCCGTGGCCTCTTCCAGTTCATCGTCCGGAACCACTTCGCTCACGAAGCCGTAAGTCTGAGCCTCTTTGGCCGTCAACCAGTCGCCGGTGATGAGCAACTCACGTGCTTTGCGGAAGTGCATCTGCCTGATAAGCCTTTGCGTGCCGCCTCCGCCGGCAATCAGCCCGTACTGGGCGTGCTGGTCACCGATCCGGGTGGATTCGGCGGCGATGATGATGTCGCACACCTCGGCCAGCTCGATGCCGCCGGCCAGCACCATGCCGTGCACCGAGGCGATGGTCGGTATGGGAAGTACCTCGATAGCGTCATAGGTCCGATGACACAGTTCCACGAACCACCGCATCCGGGGAACGTCGCCGATCAGCTTCTGCACCTCCTTCAAATCCGCCCCGGCGCAGAACGCCCGGCCGTTTCCCTTGAACACAAGCACCCTGGTCTGACCGTCCGAGGCAACATCTTCTGCCGCAGCGCACAAATCATAATATACCTGTGGACTCAGCGCATTCAGGTCGTCCGGCCGGTTCAGGGTCAGCGTGGCGATGTAACCTTCCTTTTCTAAAATTATAGTTTCAAAATCCATTGGCTCCTCCAGTCATGTTGGGTTAACTCCGCCTATTATCATCCGGGCGACGAGGCGGCCGCTCTCGGCAGCTCCGGCTCCTACCAGCCACCCCTCAGGCTTTACGCCGTCACCCACATTATACAGGTTTTTTACAGGCGTTTGCCTCTTCATGTCGTATCCCTGCCGGGCACGGGTAACGGGCCAGTTGGCACAGAATTGACGCCTCAGCAGGAGCCTCCCGCCGGCTCCCTCAAAATCGGGGAAAACCTCTTTTAAATCCTGCATGATGATGTCGTCTTCTTCCTTCGGGTTGTATTCAATTATAGAGGGGGGAACGGCAAAACCGTGGAGCAGGTGTTTGCCCTGGGGGGCGTGTTCCGGCCACATGAGCGTAGGGACGCTCCAGCCTTCCTTGCGGCGGGTGTCGGTGGTGTAAAGTGTGCCGGCAAAATCCAGCAGCGGCTCATCGGTGGTAAAAAGGTAGTCCATTCCCACAGCCGGCCTCATTCTGCTTTCGACCTCTTCCAGGTAGGATTTATCGAAGTGCTCCCGGCCGGCAAGCTCGACGGTCTTGCAGGGGCCGATGTTGCTGATAATCGCATCGGCTTCCAATTCCACAGGCCTGTCCCCGTCGGCAGTTACTCCGCGTACCGCACCATCCTCTACGACTATCCTCCTGGCAGTTGTTAGATTCAGAATCTGGCCGTCGCGATCCCTGACAGCCTTCTGGAGGGCATCGATGATATCCTTCAGCCCGTTTCGGGGGATGCGAAAATCGCTCTTCCCCTGAAAGGAAAGCAGTGCCCGAATAAATTCACCGGCGGGCAGCTCGTGGGCGTTCATCCCGCACCAGGTGGCGATTTGAGCCTGAAAGATGCTGTGGATACTCTCGTTACTGGTAAATTGCCCCAGCCAGTCCTGAAAGGTGATTTCCCGGGGCGGAATCTCTCTCATGGCCCGGGTTAGTGCCCCCATCACCCGGTCGGCTTCATCATCATCGCCGGCAGCCGAGAGCAGATATCTGAGGGCTCCCTTTTTGGGCCAGTCATAAATTTTCCCCTTGATGCGGTACCTGGCGATGGGGGTGCCGGCACCCCGCATCTCGATGGGGTTCGCTCCGACCTCTTCCAGCGTTTTGTAGACCGGGTCATCCTCGCCATATAGCAGCATCCACGAGGCGGTGGGGACGGTATAGCCTTTGTAGTTTACTGCCGTATAACGTCCGCCGGAGACGGGCATCCTTTCCAGAATTACAGTCTTGCAGCCGGCCTGAGCCAGCAGCGCTCCGGCGCACAACCCTCCGATGCCCGCCCCGATGATTGCCACATCTGCCTTTATCCTGGTCAAACTAGGGAGCCTCCAGCGCGTCGTTGGAACAGCAGTTCAGGCATATCAGGCACTCGGTACAGATTCGGGAATCTACCTCAACGATGAACGAAGCCGATACCTCCAGAGCTTCCTGGGGGCAGAGGAGCGCGCATGAGCCGCAGCCGATGCAGTTGGCTTCATTCACTTTGACGGCCATGCTTTTTCCCCGTCCTTATTTCGGCGGCTCCGGTGGTGCCGGATTGGCATAGTCAATCAGCACATCTGTTGGCAGCAGGTCGACGATTTCCTCGAAACGCCAGGGGCCGTGTTCGGCCGGGTTCCGGCGCACCTGCCTTTCCACATGAGGCTGGCTCCACACGCCGATTGCCCCCGGCGTGGTGAGGAACAACTGACCGTTGATATCCGCCGCTTCGTCGCTGGCCAAGAAAACCATAAACTCGACAAAGTACTCCGGTGGCATCAGGTCCTCCCTGATTTCCTGCAACTGTTCCGGCGGCATGATACCGGCAGCCACCCGCTTCTCCAGAGAGGCGATCACATCCTCGGCGAACATGCGGGTGGAGGCGCGGGGTATGAAGGCATTGCAGGTAATCCCGTATCTGCCCAGCTCCCTGGCGGCACCGAAGGTGAAGGTAGCAATGCCACCTTTGGCAGAAGAATAGTTCAGATGGCTGGGGCCGCCGGTGAACGCTTCCGAGACGCAGTTGATGATGCGGCCGAATCGCTGCTCCCTCATGTACCTGCTGGCATGGCGGGTCAGGTTGAAAGTCCCCTTGAGATGCACCCCCACCACCTGGTCCCATTCCTCCTCCGACATGTTCCAGATCATCTTCGGTTTGTCGATGCCGGCGATGTTGCAGAGGATATCGATCCGGCCGAAATTGTCAACGCAGCTCTTGACCATTGCTTCGGCATCCTGAAAGCTGGATACGTCCCCGTGGTTGGCCACAGCCTTAACCCCAAGGGACTGGCACTCTTTGACGACCTCGTCGGCCGGTGAGACAGCGTCCCGGCTCCCATCGACCGATACCCCGAGGTCGCACACTATCACGCTGGCTCCCTCGCGTGCCATGGCCAGGGTTATGGCACGCCCGATTCCCCTGCCGGCACCGGTTATGACGGCGTTTCTGCCTTTCAATTTATCAGCCACTTTTTTACCTTTACCTTTTTATTTGGGATATAAATAGAATACCAGTACGAATGAACTGTTTCCATGCCCCGATGGTAGGGTTTTGGGTAAGGCGGTACCGATGCTCGGTTAGCCCTCATGAACTAATCGGCTCAGGAACTGCTGTCTTTGTGCAACTTATCATCACCCCTCGAATTGACTGAATCGCTTACCTTAGCCCAACCGTCTGTTGCCTGATGCACACCAGTCATCGATTATGCTATAATGATTGTTTGGGGATATTTCACAAAGGATATTCCGCCCCTTATGAATCAGTTAAGGAGGGACAGATTATGTCAAAGCCCAAGAGAGTAGCGATTGTAGCTACAGGTGTCAACAGATGGGGCCAGAGGGGTGACGCGACTTTCCGGGATATCATAGCCGAGGCGGGCAAGGCCTGTTTCGACAGCAACCCAAATGTAAGCAATAAGGATATCGAAGGGCTGGTGACCTCCGGCGTTTACCCACAGCGCTCAGGCCCGCAGTGTCATCCTTCGCCGGTGGCCTGCGAGGTTCTGGGGGTTACGCCCAAGTTGTTCCAGAATACCGATTGCCAGTGCCAGAGCGGAGCGGTTAATATGAGGATCATCTGGTCGGCTATTGTAGCGGGCTTGATAGATGTCGGCATGGCTGTGGGCTGGGAGAGAATCCTGGTTCCCAACCGCGGTGAGCGTTATATCAATGCGGCCCTGGCCTGCGACCATGACTGGGAACAGGGATTCGGCATGACTCCGCCGGCGCTGTTTGCCCTTCCTGCCCTTTCTCACATGGAGAAATTCGGGACTACCAAGGAACAGTTTGCCAAAATTGCAGTCAAAAATCATACCAATTCGGCGAGGAATCCCAATGCCCATTTCCAGAAAGGGCTTGCCCTCGAAAAGGCGCTGGAAGCCAGAATAGTTGCTTCCCCCCTGGGACTCTATGACTGTTGCGTCAATACCGATGGTGCGGCGTGTGCCATATTGTGTTCGGAAGAGAAGGCTTATGAGTACACCGACAAGCCGATGTGGATTCTGGGACTGGGTCAGGGATACACGAACTGGACGATTGGCAACAATCCCAAGGACCTGACCGACTGGCAGGGGGTAAGGATGTCCGGTGAACGGGCTTACGAAATGGCCGGCATTTCTCCCAAAGAGGTGGATATCGCCGAACTTCACGATTGCTTCACCAGTTCCGAGTTGATCGAGTACGAGGAGCTTGGTTTCTGCCCCAAAGGGGAGGGCGGACGCTGGGTGGATGACGGCGGTAACGATTATGGCGGTGATGTAGTTACCCAGACCCGCGGCGGACTTATCGGTTGCGGGCACCCGTTCGGGGCTACCAGCATAGGCCAGACCGATGAGATTTATCGCCAGATTAAGGGAGAGGCCGGCCCCAGACAGGTTTCCCCGACTCCCAATATCGGCCTGGCGCAGACCATGAGCGGCACGGGTACCCAGAGTATCGTGACCATCTATGGTAGCGACGATACTATTCACTAGTCCTATAACAATTATGGAGGGAGATCTACGATGGCAGAACAAACCGAATACTATACCGCGATGGACCTGGTGGCCCAGCAATATGAGGATACCACCCAGCTCCACTATTTCTATACGGCACTGAGGGAAGAGAACAAGCTGGTGACAACCAAATGCAAGGCCTGCGGCCATATCCCCTGGCCTCCCCGAACGCTCTGCCCGGAGTGCCTTTCCACCGATTACGAATGGGTCGATATGCCCAAGACTGCAAAGATTGCTTCGTGGACGGCCGCCTATTCCGGCATGCCGCCGGAGCTCGAAAGTCGAGCCCCCATGGTTTACGCCCTGGTCGATTTCGATAACGGCCTGCGGATGCCGACCGCCATCCTCGAATGCAGTCCGGATGAGGCGAAGACCGGGATGGAAGTGGAGCTGGTTGTCTACGATGTGCAACCCGATATGCAGGGCCGCAGGCGTGTTGCCCCCTATTTCAAGCCCGTTGGCCGCTAGATTCTGGAAGTTAAATATATGTTTTGTAAGCCAGCCTCATTGTATGAGGCTGGCTTATTTTATTTCCCGCCGGCCCCGTCATCGTACGAGGTAAGTTCCATATATCCCCGGCCCAGCATCTCGCTTTCGTCCTCGTCCGTTACATCGATTGCCCCTTCCCAGTAGCGGACGCTGAGATTCTGCTCCTGGCCCTCCAGCACCGTGCGGATGATGAAGGTCCGGTCCAGCGGCTCGACCCTCATTCGCCATTTGAGCGGATACTCCGCTCCAGCCGGGCTTTCCCAGGCCTCTAGTGTCCCGTGCGTTTAATTAGTAGACATAATAGTCATTTTATGCTATACTTTGAGTATGGCAAGGAAAGCACAAAACATACCGTTAAATGAAACAATTGAGGCAGAGTTGGAATCATGGTTGCGGAAGGGATCGACCCCGCATCGTCTGGTGCAAAGAGCTCGGATTATTCTGTTGAGCGCCCAAG
>JAWOBB010000017.1:0-36943 GCA_046498265.1 Dehalococcoidia bacterium
CGCATTTCTTTGCCAGTAACATATGATATCCGCTTGCTCAAGAAATTAGTGAAATAGTAATAACCTGCCCCGGCGAAAAGTACAACTATAGTTCCCTTCCATGAAATTGATAAGAGTAAAATTAAAACAAACACGGCCAGGACAACTTCAACTGCGGCTCTGATGAGAGCCATTATTGTGTTGCCTATGAACTGGGGGGCGTATGATCCCTTGTAAATCAGGTCACCCTGTTTGTTGTCAATGAAGAAGCGATAATCCGACGTGGCGTATTTTTGAAACACTTTCTGTTCGTGCTCTCTGACGATTTTGGCCGTGACCCTGGGTGAGAGATTGGCATAGAGCAACCTGGAGGCGGAATACAGAACGGTAAGCATCGCGAACAGGATACAGCTTGAGATTAATACATCATCAACCGGCAGCAATTCCGCTACATCATTGAGTATATCGAAGAAATAATTACCGCTTAACCCTGAACCTTTTTCCAGGCTTGCATTGAGAATGGGATACAGCAAAGCCATATGCAGTGTTTCCAGCAACCCGTTCACCAGGCACAGCCCGAGTAAGACGGCAAGGTAAAATTTATATGGCTTGAGGAAGAACCAGATCGTTTTCAATCTACTTTAATTCCCTATTGACACTTCTTTCTAGCAGCAGGTTTGCGTAAAGTATAATACATATCACTATATATTGGAATACATACTCTGACGGCAGCGTACAACATAAAGAAAAACCTGGTTTTTGAGGGCTTATAAAAGGATTGATACGTGGTTGAAGCACTTCACTCAGCAACCCGATTCCGGTAGAGTTTATCATCAACAGCTTCAACAGCACCCTCGAAATCGATTTGTTCGCCAAGGAAATTGCCTATTTTTTCAATCACGAACCGGGGATTATTAATGACGTCTCGGTAGTTTATGGTAATATATTTGATATCGTCGCGATCATCCAGCAGCTTAAGGGAGAACCTGTCCAGTCTGGTAAAAAGGTCTCTGTCCTTTTCCCTGTCCATCTCTCCACCCATCTTATACATGGAATCCAGGACCTCTTCAATATTCCTCATCATATAGACTACCCGATAGCTCCCTTCCGGCAGAAACTTGAGGCCATAGGCGGTCACTTTAACGAACAGGCCCCTGTGAGCACCCATATCGAACGTGCCATCAATCAGCTGATTGATTATCTTTCCCCCCGCCAGTTCAAAGTATCCCTTCGGATTATGCTCATCCGCCGGCCTTGATTCGTCAAAGGCAACCGGCAATCCCCCGTTATGCAGCATCTGCATCATTACCGAGGTGCCGGAACGTTCCAGTCCGGAAACGATATAATTGATTTCTCGGCTCAGCACTTATCTCAGATCTCTTTAAATAATGGATTTAATCCAGATATCCCAGCGCCCGCAAACGCTTTTTAACTTCCTCTTCATCCTCCGGGCTGAATTCAACCTCCTCTTCTTCCTCATCCTTCAGGACCTCTTCAAGCACGAAAGTCACATATTCCTCCACGGAATTGAACTCAGTCTCGCGAACCCTCTGGTCGATAGCGTCATAGAGTCCGGCAGGGATAGCAACGTTCTTCTTCTCCTCGCCCATTTATCTACTCCCTTTCGTCTTTTGTGGGGAATTTCTCTCCGGAGCCAGCGCCCAGACTCGAACTGGGGACCGACGGTTTACGAAACCGTTGCTCTACCGCTGAGCTACGCTGGCATCCAGCTTCAAAATTATACCCCATAAAAAACTCGGTGTCCACATTTGCGAAATACCCTTAACCTCAAAGTGCCGTTACTTTAAAGAGATTGACAAGGGCATACCTTTCGATGTAAAGTCTTTCATATATGACGGGGGCAAGCTGAGGATAAGTTAATAATAAGCTGGCTATGTAACAGGAAAGCTGCTCTTCGTTATACAATAATCGGACGGGAGGGGAAGAATGAAAAGAATTTTTGTTTTGCCAGTTTTGCTCATCGTCCTGGTGACATTAACGGCCTCGGTACTTGGATGTGGTGGTGGAGAAGGGACCAAATACACGCTAACAACTGAAGCCTCTCCGTCTGACAGCGGATCAGTTTCACCTGCCAGTGGCAGCTACGATGAAAATTCCACTATAACACTAACCGCCATTCCCGCGGAGGGATATCGCTTTGATCACTGGAGCGGGGCCTCCACCGGTACCTCAGACAAAGCAACCATAACCATGGACCAAAACAAGTCAGTTACCGCCCACTTCGTCGGGGAAAACACCCTGCCCCTTAACATTCACATCAGCCCCGACAGGGGAGG
Source organism: Dehalococcoidia bacterium (assembly GCA_046498265.1). Lineage (GTDB taxonomy): Bacteria > Chloroflexota > Dehalococcoidia > SZUA-161 > SpSt-899 > JBGLNL01. The sequence continues at coordinate 2,277 of JAWOBB010000017.1, forward strand.
CAAAGTCAGCCCTGAGAGCGGCAATTTCCCCGCAGGAACAGAAGTCAGGTTGACAGCTACCCCCTCCACAGGATATGTCTTCGACCACTGGACGGGAGATGCCAGTGGCACTTCTGAGGAAATTTCCATTACTGTGGACAGGGAAATGAGAGTCGTAGCCTATTTCCAGAGAAAATGCACCCTTAGTATAAATATAACACCGGGAGAAGGTGGCACGGTTAACCCCTCCGGCGGCTCCTATAACAAGGGGACAGTATTAACCATAACCGCCAATCCCTCCGAAGGATACGATTTCCTTAAGTGGAGCGGCGATATCGATAGTAATTCAAAATCGATTACCGTGACTATGGACTTCGACAAATCCATTGTTGCCACCTTTTCCAGATTTGCTCCGGCAAATGTTTCCTGGCCAATGTTCCGTCAGGGTCCCCAGCATACCGCCAAAAGTCAGTACAACGGCCCTGACAGGCCTGCCCTTAAGTGGCTCTACAAGGCAGAAGCCCCGATTGCTTCTTCCCCTGCCATCAGCTCAGACGGCATCATCTACGTGGGCTCTTTCGACGACTATATTTATGCAGTTAATCCGGATGGCTCATTGAGCTGGCGATACGAGACAGATGGAGGCATTGATTCTTCACCAGCAATAAGAGCGGACGGGGCCATTTATTTCGGCTCGCGCGACAATTCTCTATACGCCCTCAGCCGGGAAGCCCGCCCCTTATGGCGTTACAAGACAAATGGCTCGATTGCATCTTCTCCCACAATCGGGGCGGACGGCACAGTCTATTTCGGCTCGTATGACAACAACCTTTACGCCTTGAATCCGGATGGCTCGCTGAAATGGAATTACGAAACAGGTGGTTCCGTCAAATCCTCGCCGGCGATCGGTGAAGACGGGGCCGTTTATTTCGGCTCGTATGACAACAACCTTTACGCCTTGAATCCGGACGGTTCACTGAAATGGAAATACGAAACCAGGAATTCAATAAGGTCATCCCCCGCCATAGGAGCTGATGGGACCGTTTATTTCGGCTCCAATGACGGATCGCTATATGCCCTGAATTCGGATGGTTCATTTAAATGGTCTTTCAGGACGGATGGATGGATCATGACCTCGCCAGCCGTTGGGAAAGACGGGTCGGTTTACTTCGGCTCCAATGACGGGTTCTTATACGCCTTGAATCCCGATGGAACCCGGCAATGGGATTACGAAACGGGAAGTTCCATTAAATCATCGCCAACTACAGGAGCTGATGGGACCGTTTATTTCGGCTCCAACGACGGCCACCTGTATGCTCTGAGCTCAAAAGGCAAAATGGAATGGAAATACGAAATGGGAGGCAACAACGAATCCTCCCCGACCATTGGGGCAGACGGCACCATTTATATAGGCTCAGGTTTCGGATACCTTTATGCCATCGGAGGCGGCAGTTAAACTGCGCTGAAAGTAACCCGGCAGGGCATAATAATTTGTTCTATTTCACGCCCAGCACTCGCCGGGCGATTGTCCAGCGTTGCATCTCCGAGGTTCCCTCGTAGATTTCCGTAATTCGCTGGTCACGTGCATAGCGCTCTATAGAGAAATCCTTTATATAACCATATCCTCCAAAAATCTGCAGTGACCGGTGGCAAACCCTGTTCGCCGCCTCAGAGGCAAACAGCTTCGCCATGGCAGCTTCCTTAAGGAAATCCCCCTTTTCCTGAGCCAGCCAGGCCGCCTGGTACGTCAGGAGCCGGGCCGCCTCAATATCGGTAGCCATATCCGCAATCATCCATTGAATAGCCTGAAGGCGAGATAACTCAGTCCCGAATTGTCGGCGCGTCTTCGCGTAATCGACTGCGGCCTCAAAAGCCCCCTGAGCTATTCCCAGTGCCTGAGCGGCAATACTCACCCGGCTGGCATCAATAGATTCCAGAGCTATCCTGAAACCCCTCCCCTCCTCACCTATCAGGTTCTCCGCCGGTATCCGGCAATCGTCGAAAATCAACTCGCTTGCGGAAGCCGGATGCAATCCCATCTTCCTCTCCTTCTTGCCCACTGAAAATCCGGGGGTGCCCCTTTCCACGATAAAGGCACTGATACCACGATGGCCCAGAGAAGCATCCACAGTAGCAAAAGTGGTAATGAAATCCGCTTCGCCACCATTGGTTATGAAAATCTTGCTTCCATTGAGGATATAATAATCACTCTCCCGAACATAACTGGTCTCCAGCGCCGCCACATCGCTGCCCGCTGCTTCCTCCGTAAGGCCGAACGCACAAATCTCTCCGCCGATGACCCTGGAGACATAATGATGTTTCTGGGTTTCATTTCCCGCAAATGTGACCGGGTCTATTGCCAAACCGGAATTAACCAGGTATATTATCCCCAATCCGGCAGAAACTTTAGAAATTTCTTCAACAGCTAAAATAAACGAAAGTTTATCGCCATTACCGCCATATTCCTCCGGCAAAGGCACCCCGAAAAGTTCGATCCCGGCCATTTTCTTTATCGTTTCATCAGGAAACTCCTCACTCTCATCCCACTCCGCTGCGTAAGGCTGAACCTCATTGGCCACAAAATCACGAACCATTCGCTGAAACATTATCTGCTCGTCACTAAACTCAAAATCCATCGTTTCCTCCTGTATCCCTGATGCACAACTTGCCATATTACCCCAATCATTTCCAAAAGTCCATCAACAGCGTCGCTCGGGGACGCCCCCGACAGGTAACGGATAAACATAAAATAAACGCAAGGGGTTGACATTTCCCTCAACTCGTGTTATGTTTTAGGACTCTGAACTTACAGGAAGGGATGCATTTAGCAAACATTTACGCAAGAGGAGAATGTTAAATACTGCTTACTCCTGCTCGCATTAGGGCGGGCATTCAAAGCAGCCCATTTAAGTGATACAATATAAATAAAAGGCAACTAAAGTTCGGGCCTGACATACCAGGTTCCGCATATATGTGAGAAGATTATGGCTAAGAAAGAAAGAAGGGAATCCGATTTCTCGGAATTGTCCGATGATTTCAAGAACAAAAAGAAGCGCTCGCATGATATCGAGGATGACTTAGGGAGCACCCCGAAAAAGAAAAAGTCGTCGGAATTATCGGAGGAGCTGGAAGTTCCCGAAGCGGAGTCAAAAGCCCCTGCCGGCAAAGAGAAGTCCGAGCTGAGCGAGGACCTCCCCAAAGCGACTACGCCCCCACCCAAGGAACCACCCGCTAAGAAGGAAGGTTTCGACGCCGGCTCATTCCGCGGAATAGTGTCGGGTGAGGAACTTTCCGACGAAGCGCCACCACCCCGTCACCCGAAAAAAATCCCTGACGAGCTTGTCGAAGATTTGAACGGGGAAAAGAAGCCCGACAAACCGGCCGGAGCGGATAAAGGGGTTTCTGAATTGCTTGACGAAGAGGAGTCTCTGCAAGCAAAGAAGGTAGAGGAAAAAGTTACTCCCGAAAAGCCGGCCCCACCTGAAGTGAAGGAGGATTCCTCTGAAGTCAAAGCGAAAGCCGAAGGCGGGGAGGTCATGGAGCAAGCCGGCCGGCAGGCCCAGGAAATAGGGAGGGATTTCGCCAAACGGAAAGAGGAAGCTGAAACCGAGGCTCAAAAGATTCTGGAAGAGGCCAACAGGCAGGCACGGGAAATCATAGAACAGGCTCAGAAAGGGGCAGCGGCTAAAGCTGAAGAAGGTTCATCCCGCCTCAAGGAAGAAACGGAGACGGAGGCCGAAAACATAAAAGAGGACGCTAACAAGCAGGCTCAGGAAATCATCGATAAAGCCTTGAAGGATGCCGAGGAGGCGGAAGAGGACTCCGCTCGAATCAAAGGCGAAGCTGAAGCTGCGGCCGAAAAGCTGAAGGAAGAGGCCAATTCTCAGGCTCGGGAAATCCTGGAAAATGCCCGGCAGGAAGCCGAGGCCCAGGCGGCAAAGATCAGGGAAGAGGCTGACTCTCAGGCTGAAAAAATCGTTCAGCAGGCCCAAACTGAAATCGAGGCAAAAGAGGGCAAGGAATACTCCCGGATTAAAGGCCAGGCCGAAACCGAAGTAGAAAAACTCAAGGAAAATGCGGACCAGCAGGCCCGGGAAATCCTGGAAAAGGCCCGGGCAGAAGCTGAAGAGAAAGCTCAGGCAGAAGCCTTGCAAATCAAAGAGGAAGCTGAAGCGGAGGCGGAAAGCCTGAAAGAAAAAGCAAATCAGGAAGCTCAGGAAATTATCGAGAAAGCACAGCAGGAAGCCGAGGAAAAGAGTGAGAGCGAGCTGGCCCGAATAAGGGAGGAAGCCGAAGCGGAGGCGGAGAAACTGAAAGAAGAAGCCAATACTCAGGCTGAAGAAATTATCCGCAATGCCCGGCAGGAGGCCGAGGAAAAAACGTCTGAGTACTCTAATATAAAGGAAGAGGCCGAGGCCGAGGCCGAAAAGATAAAAGAAGAGGCCAACCGGCAGGCCCGGGAAATCATTGAAAAGGCCATGGGCGATGTCGAGTCGGCAGGGCAGGAATATTCTCAGATGAAGGAACTTGCCGAGGCCGAAGCCGGGAAGTTAAAGGAAGATGCTAATCTCAAAGCCCGGGAAATTATTGAGAAAGCACAGGCTCAAGCAGAGGCGGAAGCTGAAGAGATCAGGGAAAAAGCTGACAGGCAAGCGGAAGAAGTTATTCAGAACGCCCGGAATGAAATTGAGGCAAAGACGCAGGAGGAGTTCTCTCGAATCAGGGCCGAGGCAGAGGCCGAAGCGGAGAAAATGAAAGAGGAAGCCGGCCAGCAGGCCGAAGAGATTGTGGAAAATGCCCGGGCGGAAGCTGAGGAGAAGGCTCAGGAAGAAGCTTCTCGAATCAAAGCTGAGGCCTCCGAAGAGGCCGAGCGCATCAGGCAGGAAGCCAATAAAAAGGCTGAGGAAATCATCGAGAAGGCCATGGGTGACGTTGATAAAAGCGCCCGCCAGGACGCTGCCCAGATAAAAGCGGAGGCGGAAGAAGAAGCCAATTTACTCCGGGAAGAAGCCGACAGACAGGCCCTGGAAATTATCGAGGCCGCCGAAGAGCAGGCGGAGGAGAAGGCTCGGCAGAAAGCTGCCCAAATCCGCGAGGAGGCGGAGGCGGAGGCGGAAAGGATAAAAGAGGAGGTCAATCAGCAGGTACAGGAAATCCTCGATAATACCCGCCAGGAAGCTGAAGCCGAAGCCGAGAACATCAAGGAGGAAGCCAACCGGCAGGCCCGGGAAATCCTGGAGAACAATCGCCAGGAAGCTCAAACCGAAGCTGAGAACATCAAGGAAGAAGCCAACCGGCAGGCCCGGGAGATTGTCGCGAAGGCAATGGGCGATGTGGAGGAAGCGGGTCAGGAATACTCCCGCATGAAGGAGCTGGCGGAAGCTGAAGCGGAGAAAATAAGGGAAGAAGCTAATGCTCGGGCCCAGGAAATCATCGAGCAGGCTCAGCAAGAGGCCGAGGCCGAGGCCGAAAAACGCAGGGCTGAAGCCGAACAGGAGGCCGAGGGAGTCCTTGAGCGAATCCAGCGGGAGATCGATGAAAAAGAGGGCGGGGAATATGAGCGTATCAAGGCCAGGGCCGAGGAAGAAATAGCGGAAATAAAGGAACAGGCCAACGTTGAAGCCCGGCAAATTATCGAACAATCTCGCGAGCAGGCCGATGAAGAAGCCAATCGTTTGAAAGAAGAGGCCAATCAGCAGGCCCAGGGGATTATCGAGCAGGCTCAGCAAGAGGCCGAGGAAAAAGCCCGTCAGGAAGCGCAGAGAATCAGGGAAGAAACCGAAGCCGAAATAGAGAAGCTGAGGGAAGGGGCCAACCAGCAGGCCCAGGAGATTATCGAGAAAGCCCAGATACAAGCCGATGCCGAAGCCGGTGCCGATGCTGCCCAGATAAGGGAGGAGGCCAATGCTGAGGCGGAGATAATCAAAGAGGAAGCCAGAAAGCAGGCCCAGGCAATTATCGATAAGGTTCAGCATGAAATAGATTCACAGAAAGGCGAGGAGTTCGAGCGTCTCAAAGCGGCGGCTGAGATAGAGATTGAAAGCCTCAAGGAGGAAGCCAACCGCCAGGCCCGGGAAATCATTGAGCAGGCCAATAAACAGGCCGAGGAAAAGGTTCAAGAGGAGGCCTCTCGGGTCCGGGAAGAGGCTGAGGCCGAAGCTGAGCGTGTCAGGGAAGAAGCTAACACACGGGCTCAGGAAATCATCGAGCAGGCCAAAAGCGAGGCCGAAGCGAAGGTTAAAGAAGAGGCTTCCCAAATCAGAAAGGAAGCTGAAGCCGAGGCCGAGCGCCTCAGGGAAGAGGCCAATGCTCAGGCCCAGGAGATCATCAGTAAAGCTTTCGCCGACGTCGAAGAAACGGGTCAGGAATATTCCCGCCTGAAAGAAGTTGCCACAAAGGATGCCGAGCGCATCAGGGAAGAGGCCAATGCCAGGGCCCAGGATCTCCTCGAGCGGGCCCAAAGAGAGGCTGAAGAAGCCGCTGATAAGCGCAAAGAAGAGGCCGAAAAAGAGGCCCGGGAAATACTGGAGGAAATCCAGCGCGAAATTGAAGCTCAGGAAGGTGAAGAATACGAGCGTATCAAGGCTGAAGCTGAAGAAGAGATAGAGAAACTCAGGGAAGAGGCCAATCGCGATGCCCGGAAAATCATTGAGCAGTCTCAGGCAGAGGCCGCCGAAGAGGCCAGTCGGGTGAAGGAAGCGGCCAACCGCCAGGCCCAGGAGATTATCGAACAAGCCCAGAAAGAAGCCGAGGTGAAGGCAAAAGAGGAAGCCTCGCAAATCAGGGAAAAAGCCGAAAGTGATATCGAGAAACTCAAAGACCAGGCTAATAGAGATGCTCAGGAAATCCTGAGCCAGGCTCAAAAAGAAGCCGAGGCAATGGCAAAAGAGGAATCTTCCCGCATCGTCCAGGAAGCGGAAGCCGAAGTGCGCCAAATCAAGGAGAAAGCCCACAGAGAAGCCCAGGAGATTCTCGACAAAGCTCTCCAGGATTCGGCGGAAACCAGCCAGCAATACTCTCAATTGAGAGAAATGGCTGAGGAAGAAGCCAATCGGGTGAAGGAAGAGGCCAATCGCCAGGCACAGGAAATCATCGAAAAGGCTCAGAGCGAGGCTGCAGCCGAAGCTGAGAGGCTGACACAGGAAGCCCTCCGGCAGGCTCAAGAAACGGCCGAACAGGCTGCCGGCGAGACTGATACGGGCGAAGGCGAGGCCTATTCGGAGGCGAAAGCCGAGGCGGAAAGAATACTCGAGGAAGCCCGCCAGCAGGCTCAGGAAATCCTTGACAGGGCCCGGCAGGAGAGCGGGGAGGGAGGGGAAGCCGGCCTCGATGTCGAACAGATGAAAGAGGAGGCCGACCACCAGGCCAGGGAGATTATCGAAAACGCCCAGGCCGAAGCCAGGGCCAAGGCTGAAGAAGAGTATTCCCGAATCAAGGAAAGGGCCGAGGCTGAGGCTGAGAGGATTCTCGAGGAAGCCCGCCAGCAGGCCGAGGAGATAGCCGACGAATCGACCGCTCAAGCCGACTCTTCATTGAATATGGGGCAGCTTGCCTCCCTGGAGGTCCTGGCCCAGAAGGCCAGGGAAGACGCAGCGGAGCTGGCTGGAAAACTCGAGGCGGCTCGCAAGGTAAACGAGGAAGCCGAGGCCGAGGCCAGGAGACTGAAGGAAGAGGCCCGGAAGAAGGCCCAGGAAATCGTCGAGAGAGCCCATGAAAGAGCGGAGACCAGAGCCAGGGGAGAGGTCTTCCGGCTGACGGAGGAGGCCAGAAGGGAGGCCGGGCGCATTAAAGAGGAGGCCGACCGCCAGGCCCGGGAGACAATCAACAAGGCACAACGGGATGCCGAACTCAAAACGAGGGAGGAATCCCTTCGTATTACCGACGAGGCCAAGAAAGAAGCCGAGCGAATCAAAGGTGATGCCGACCGCCAGGTGCGGGAGGTAATCGAGAGATCGCAGCGGGAGGCTGAATTCAGAACCAGGGAGGAATCCCTGAGGCTCACCGCTGAAGCCCGGAAAGAAGCGGAGAAGATAAAGGAAGATGCCAACCGCCAGGCCCAGGAGATTCTGGATAAGGCGCAACGGAATGCCGAGTTCAGAACCAGGGAGGAAGTCCTGAGAATTACCGGTGAGGCCAAGAGGGAAGCGGGAAGAATCAGGGAAGACGCCAACCGCCAGGCCGGGGAATTCCTCGAGAAAGCTCAACAGGACGCCCGAAGCAGGGGAGAGGCGGAAGCCGAGAAATTAAAGGCCGAGGCCGACCGGCGCGCCAGGGAAATCATCAGCCAGGCCGAAGCCGAAGCTCAACGCCTTATCAACAGGGCTCGCCGGGAAGCCGACGATGAGGCAGAGGCAAATTCCGCCAGAATCAAACGAGAAGCCCGGGCAGAGGCCGACAGGATAACCGAAGAATCCGAGCGGAAGGCACAGCAGATACTCTCCAGGGCACGGGAGGACGCTGAGCTCAGGGCCGGGGAAGAACGTAATAGAATTATAGCGGAAGCCAAATTCGAGGCCGACAAGCTCAGGGAAACGGCTGAAAAACAGGCTCAGGAGATAATCGATAAAGCCCGCAGAGAAGCCGAAGCGGTACCGCCTCCTGAAGCGGTGGGGCCGGTATCCGGCAAGGCAGCCGACGCCGAAGCGAAGCGGCTGCTCGAAGAGGCCCAGCAGGAAGCGAACAGAATAATAGAAACCGCCCGCCAGCAGGCGATATTTGAGGCAGGGAAGGCGGCGCCGGCGATTTCCACAGATTCGCTGGCTACAGATGACCAGCTCAAGCTCTTGCGAATACTTGCCGACCGAATAACCGATGACCCGCAGGAGCTGGCCAGGAAACTTCAGTTCGTCCAGCAGATTAAAGAGGATGCCAAGCAGCAGGCCCAGGAGATAATCGATAATGCCCGCGCCGAAGCCGAAGAAAAGGCCGAAAAGGAGATGGCGAGGCTGAAGGCCGACGCCGACCGCCGGGCTGAAGAGGTTTATCAGACCGCCCGCAGGGAGGCCGAAGATAAGGCCAGGGCAGAGATAGAATCAATCAAGCAGGATGCTTATGATAAAGCCCAGGAAATCCTGGATAAAGCCCGCGCCGAAGCCAGGGAAGAGGCCGGCGAGGAAGCTTCCCGCATAAGGCAGAAAGCTGAGCAGGAAGCCCGGAAAGTGAGGGAGGCTGCGGACGCGGAAGCGGAGAAGGTTCTACGCAACGCCCAGGCCGAGGCCCATCTTCGCGCCGAAGAGGAGGCTGCCAGCATAAGGAAGGAAGCCCGTGTAGAGGCCGATAAACTGGTCCGGGATGCCAATAAAGAGGCCCAGACGATAATAAGCAACGCTTATAAGGAAGCCGAAACCGAGGCCAAGGAGAAGGCTTTTGAGACCCTGCAGGAGGCCAGGCAGAAGGCGCTGGAGATCCAGGCCGAGGCCGTTAACGAGGTAATGCAATCCAAGATACAGGCCAAGGAGGAGATCGAGAAGTATCTGTCAGAGGAAATCGGCGAGGTCTCCAAGAAGGCCAGGGATGAGGTCGAGGAATATCTTGGTGACATCCTGGAGAAAAGCAAGTCCCAGGTCGATTCTCTGCGCTCGGGGCTCTCTGAAGCGGTATCCACCGGGCAGGCAAATGAGGAGGCTTCCCGAATCATCCGCCAGGCTCAGGAAGAGGCCGAGAGGATTCGCAACGAGGCAAAGGCCTCGGCTCCTGCCGCCGGTGGAGGAAGCCTCACCAGTGAAGAGGCCGAGAGAGTTCTTAGAGATGCCAGGGAAGAGGCCGAGAGGATAAAGAGGGAGGCCCAGGAGATTCGGTCTACGGCCGAGAAGGCAGCGCCCAGGAGCAGGTCCGAAGAGGAAATCGACCAGCTGCGCCAGCAGGCCCAGGAGGATGCCAGGAGGATCAGACAGGAGGCCATGGAAGAGGCCATGCGCATCCGGAACGAGGCCCAGCCCTCGGGGGCAGCTCCGGCCTCGGGAGAGCTCAGCAATGAAGAGGTAAAAGAGCTTATAAGGAAGGCCGAAGAGGAGGCCGACCGGATAAAGAGGGAGGCCCAGGAGGATGCCCGGGAAATACGCGACAATGCGATGACCTCGGGGCCGAGAACGAAATCGGAAGAGGAAATTGAAAGGCTGAAGAAAGAGGCCCGTGAGGAAGCTGAGAGAATCAAGCAGGAAGCCCAGGAGATGTTCGATCGGGCAATGGCCTCGTCTGAGGGCGGCGGCGGGGATATCGTCCAGATGAAGAGGGAAGCTGAAGAGGAAATTCAGCAATTGAAAGAGGATGCCCGCAGACAGTCTCGTGACATAGTGGAAAAGGCCCGCCAGCGTGCCGAGGAAGAATTTGAGGAAGAGCGCAACGAGATTCTGAAAGAGGCCAGAAGGGAAGCCCGCGAGCTTCGCGCCAGGGCAAGGGCGGAGGCCGAAGCCGAGGCCCAGCGGATGGCGGCGGAAATGATTGCCCAGGGCGGCTATCAGCCAGCCGGGACAGAAGCGGCTGAAGAAGAGGGAGAAATCGAACTTGCCGAAGAAGTTCCCCTGGAGGAGTACCTCGAGGGCAAGGTGCAGATAAACATCTTCCCGCCCGTCAATCCCGGCATTCTGTTGAAAATCAATCGTGGATTGAAAGACACCACCGGCGTCAGCATATTGCAAACCGCCGGCTCCTGGGAAGACGGGATAGCCATTATTCTCTCCTTAACTGAGCCGGCGCCGGTGCTCAGCGTCCTGAAGAAGGTTGAGGGCGTAAGCGAGGTCAGGATAACCGGCAGTGAAGAAGTCCCTCAGGGAATAAAGGGGCTCTTTGCCAGAGACCTGAGCCAGGGCGAGACCACCATGGTCGGGGTAGCGGCTGGAGAGGTAAGCCTGCCGGAGGAAACTCGAACTGCTCCGGAAGCAAAAGAGGAAACCGTCAAAGAGGAGGAGACCGTAGCAACCAGGGCAAGTGGCAGAAGCGGAGAAGCTGCCGGCGGCCAGCCCTCTCAGAAGAGGACCGAATCTGCAGCGGGCAAAGGTAGCGGCGACTTTGGCGGGCCGGAAAGGCTGGAGGGGACTGATTCTGAGATGGACGAGATGCAGGGCAATATGCCTCGCACATCAAAATCAACAACTCCCCGCAAAAAATCAAAGGCCGATGATCTCGACGATTTGATGGATTCCGGGAAGAAGAAGAAGAGTAAAAAGAAATAAGGAATCTCGATAATAAGCAAAAAAGCGCATAAAACGGCAGCCGGGGATTTCCCCGGGCACCGCTAAGATATCAAATAGAAGGATAGTCACAATGGCTAGAATTGGTGAAAGAGAACTCGGCAAGCTGCTTCAGCAAGCGGAGATAATCAGTGCCGAGAAATACGAGGAACTGCTGGCCACACGAGAGAAAAACGAGAAGGATATCGAGGAAATCCTTTTTGAGGAAGGGCTGATAACACCGGATGAACTCGGGCTCCTTACCAGCATGCAGCAGGAAACCTCTTTCGTCGAGCTGGGGGAACACAAAATCGAACAGCGTGCCTTGAATCTCATCTCGGGTGAGAAAGCCCGGGAACTGAATATTCTGCCTGTTGCCATAGTTAATGATGAACTGGTGATAGCTGTGCCGGATACCGGCGATGATGAATTAATGGATGAAATCAAAGCCAAGGCGGGAATGCCTATCAATCCGGTACAGGCCGACCCGGATGAGATTAAAGATTACATAAATCTCAATTACAAGACAGGCGGGGGTGATATACAAAAGGAAGTCGGCCACATTGCCATGAGCCTGGAGGCCGAAGCCAAAAAAATGAAAATCGACTCCGGCCAGGACCTGGCCGCCGACAGCCCCATCGCCCGTACCGTAGACATGCTGGTAGCCCAGGCGGCGGACGATAAGGCATCCGATATCCATATCGAACCCCAGGAAGACAGGTTACGCGTTCGTTATCGCATAGACGGAATCCTGCACGATGTAATGTCACTGCCGCTCGATGTTCATCCCCCCCTGGTCTCTCGAATGAAAATCATGTCGGGAATGAACATTGCCGACCGGCGCCGCCCCCAGGACGGTCAGTTTTCCGTAGATTGCGGAGAGGGCAGGGTAATAGATATCCGCGCCGCCACCACCGATACGGTCCACGGCGAGAAGATGGTACTTCGCCTGCTGGACAAATCGCTGGCACTGCTGGACCTGACGGAGCTTGGATTTTTACCCCACGACCTGGAGAGGTTTCAAAGGCTTATCAAAGCCCCTTACGGGATGATCCTGCTCTCCGGACCCACCGGTTCCGGTAAAACCACCACCCTTTATTCCGCCATCGGACAACTAAACCGTTACGAGAAAAACATCATGACCATTGAGGACCCGGTGGAATATCATTTCAATGATATCAGCCAGATCCAGACGAACGACCAGGCAGGCATGACCTTCGCCAGCGGCTTGAGGGCCCTGATGCGGCTGGACCCGGACGTCATCCTGGTCGGTGAGATAAGGGACGCCGAGACTGCCGGAATCGCTATTCAAGCGGCCCTTACCGGCCACCTGGTGCTTTCATCCATCCACGCCAACGACTCCGTCGGCGTGGTCTACCGGCTGATGGACCTGGGAGTGGAACCATTCCTCATAGCTTCCTCCCTGTTAGGGGTCGTAGCCCAGAGGATGGTGAGGCGGGTTTGCACGCATTGCAAGAAGGCGATGCCCGCCCCGCCGGCGGAACGGCAAATATACGAGCAGGAACTGAAGGAAAGACGCCAGCAGTTCTTCTACGGCAGGGGATGCAGCATCTGTTCAAACACCGGCTACCGGGGACGCACCGGCGTACATGAGCTCCTCACCGTTACCGAGGATTTAAGGCGGCTGATACTCAACGACGGCACCTCCCAGGAAATCCGGGCCCAGGCGATAAAGGACGGGATGGTCCCCATGTGGCACAATGCCATGCTCAAGGTAAAACAGGGCATCACCACCCCTTATGAGGTACTGCGCAACGTCGCTTCCATCTCCGAGCAGTAAAAGGAGCTTATTGAAGTATTTGAGTGGTGGGGCTCGCGGGGCGAGCCCCACCACTTTTGTTTCCTTCTCCCCTCCCCCTTCTCACTGTATCAGTTGAGTTCCCGCCGGGTCATAGGCACCTCGAATGTCCCCGTCCGGCTCGATAAGGTACCAGAACTCGGTCACATCGCCCTGGACGAACTCATATAAGTTGGCCCGTTTCCCCCCCTCGTCTATTATGTAAATCGCATCCCCGGTGAAATCCTGCGTCCAGGTATTCAGCGCGGTACCGCTTATGGTTCCCGAGGCGCTGAGATACTCCAGCACGCCGACACCGATGACCATATTCTGAAACTCCATCATGCCGCTTTCCTCGGTCCCCGACCCCACGAACATGAGAACACTCGGCACAACGATGGCCGCCAGGACGCCCAGGATGGCAATGACCACCAGCAGCTCCATCAGGGTGAAACCGCCCTCAGGGCTTTTGAGACTGAACATATTCCCCTCCTCCTTCATAATAGCGACCTTTCCCGGCTTGCAGTCCCCTGAAAACCGGATTCGCTAAACCGGTTTTCAGTATCCTATTTGATATTAGCAAATCTTATGGTCGGTGACAACGCAGCAATCGGGGCAACCCCTCCCCCCGGGCACAAAAAAACGCCGGCCTCAAAAGGCCGGCGTTTTTCTCTCTTCTGGAGCTTTCTTGCTCTTCAGACTGTTTTAGAGGTTCTCGATATAGGTGCCGTCCGATGCCAGCCACCCGTGGACGGTGCCGTCGGCATCAACGCAGTACCAGTTCTTGGTGGTGTCCTTCTGCGAATAATCGCCGAGCGGCTGGGCCTCATTATCATTGATATACAGGCCCTCACCATTTGTGGTGCTATCAAGGAATATCAGCGAGTTCGCATCATCACCGGATAGATCTTGAGTACCCGCGGGGCTAGCAGCTGGGGCCATAGCAATCAGCTCGGCTTCTGTTAAATCACCAACTTTGTCGCATAGAACTACACTGGAGACCCTGGGATCCTGAACCACATCACCATCATTAGCTAATCCACGTATTGGCGTGCTCGGGTCGGCCATCAGAGATGCCACCGACAGCGATACGTTGTGCAGCTCCGTCTCCCCTGCCTCTTCCTCACCCTCGCCGATGAAGTTGGTCACCGCCGGGATGACCACCGCCGCCAGGATGCCCAGGATGGCAATCACCACCAGCAGCTCAATCAGGGTAAAACCTTCTTCTTTTCTATGGAATTTCATCTCTCTAATCCTCCTTCTTTAATTTTTTGAGATTTTTCCGTTGTTTTCTTTCTGCAAATCCTTTTTCCCTTTTCTCACATAGGCCTCACTCCTCTCTCACTTACTTTACTTATCCCGAAGAACGGGTTATTTTTAACCCCACCCCACCCAACCGCCGCTAACTTCGTTTTGTTAAGTTATTCTAGAGTGAGTATACACCATGTATCAGGCTTTGTCAAGGGGTTTTTGTAAAAATCTGTTACCTCAACAAAACACTGCTCTTTTCCCACCTCCTTTCAATTCCTGATTCCATTCCCGGTTCCATTGAAAATCGGTATTAGTATATATAGCGGGGACGGCTTTGTCAAGGGTGCCAAATGGAAATAAACTTTTGTTACTTTAATGGTATTTTTATCCCGCCACCCGATGCCCCGCCCTCCGTCTTTACACTTTCATCCTCGATAATGTATTCTATATCCGAGTTATTCCCATTGAATGGGATTCTTCGCGGAGTTTATACTGAGCCAGGCCGAAGTGCTCAGAATGACGAATTAAGCAGAATGACGAATTAAGGCTCACAGGGGGGAAATGCAATACCAGGCACCGCGGGGAACCTGCGACATACTGCCCGAAGAGCAGGCATACTGGCAGCACATTAAAGACACCGCTGCCGGCATCTGCCGCCTCTACGGCTACCGGCGTATCGATACGCCGGTCTTCGAGGACGCCGGGCTGTTCGTGCGCAGCATCGGGGAGGATACCGACATCGTGGAGAAGGAGATGTACACCTTCGAGGACCGGGGGGGCGAGCCGCTGACCCTGCGTCCCGAGGGGACCGCCTCAATATGCCGCGCTTATCTCGAACACGGGATGCACAACCTCAGCCAGCCGGTCAGGCTCTACTACATCTCACAGATATTCCGCTACGAACGCCCCCAGGCGGGCAGATTCCGCCAGCACTGGCAGTTCGGGGCCGAGGCCATCGGCAGCGCCGATCCCGCCCTCGATGCGGAGATAATCGACATGGCCCTGGCCCTCTACCGCAGCCTGGGGCTGCAAAATCTCGTCCTGAAACTCAACAGCATCGGCTGCCCCGCCTGCCGGCCGGGGTACCTGGAGAAGCTCAGGGACTATTACTCACAAAGAATCGACCGGCTGTGCCCCGATTGCAAACGAAGGCTCGAGAGGAACACCCTGCGGCTGCTCGACTGCAAGAATCCCTCCTGCATTCCGATTGCCGAGCAGGCCCCCAAAAGCAGCGACTTCCTCTGCTCCGGATGCAGAGAGCATTTCGACCTGCTCAAGAAGTACCTCGATATCATGGGGCTCAACTTCGAGCTCGACCACCGCCTGGTACGGGGACTGGACTATTACTCCAAAACGGTATTCGAGGTCCAGCCGCCGGGCGCGCAGGGGGCCCAGAGCACCATCGGCGGCGGCGGGCGGTACGATAATCTCATCGAGGAGCTGGGCGGCAGGCCCACCCCGGCGGTCGGCTTCGGCACCGGGCTGGAGCGGCTGATTCTCAACCTGAAAAACCAGCAAATCCCGCCCCCCGACGTCCCCGCGCCCGCCGCCTTTATGGCCTTCCTCGGGGAGGAAGCCAGGGAGAAGGCCCTGGAGTATACCACCGCGCTGCGGCGCGAGGGAATTCAGGCCATTCCGGCCTCGGACAACCGGAGCCTGAAGGCGCAGATGAGGCATGCCGATTCGCTGGGCGCAAAATATGCCATCATCATCGGCGAGGACGAACTCAGGGAAGGGAAGGTTGTCCTGCGCGACATGGCCGGCGGCGAACAGCAAAAACTGAGCTTCGATGAGGCTCGAGAGAAAATCGCGGATCGGGAATAAAAGCTGCTGACCTCTCGCTTTTTCGTTTTGGAGTGGGGGTAGCCGGGAGCATCTGCTCGCGGCAGATATAGAGGTTTTGGAGTGGGGCAGCCGGGAGCATCTGCTCGCGGCAGATATAGAGGTTTTGGAGTTGGGCAGCCGGGAGCATCTGCTCGCGGCAGATATAGAGGTTGCCCCAGTAGAGCCGGAGGAAAGCCAGGACAATAACGGGTTCGTCTGAAAGCCGGAATGAAAAGTTGAACACATCGAGTAATAACAAATGTTCACCGTGGGAATACTGACCATCAGCGACAAGGGCTCGCAGGGCAGGCGCCGGGATGAGAGCGGCCCGGTCATCCGGGAAATGCTGGCCGAAACGTCTGCCGAGGTGACCCGGTACGAAATCGTTCCCGACGAGAAGGACGCCATCGCCGGCAAACTGATCGAGTGGGCCGATGCCCAAAGAATCGACCTCATCCTGACCACCGGCGGCACCGGGCTTGCCCCCAGGGATATCACCCCTGAGGCCACCCTGGCGGTAATAGAAAAGGCTGCCCCCGGCATCTCCGAGGCCATGAGGGCCGAAAGCATCAGGAAAACACCCCACGGAATGCTCAGCCGGGGGGTCTCCGGGATCGTGGGGAAAACCCTGATTATCAACCTCCCCGGCAGCCCCAAAGCGGTGCGGGAATGCCTGGAAGTGATCCTGCCGGCAATCCCGCACGCGGTGGAAACGGTCCGCGGGGAAGCTGCCGAGTGCGCCGGGGGTCAGGGGTCAGGGGCAACTGAAAACCGACCCCTGAAAACCGAAGACTGAAAAATGTTCGCCAAAGCTTACAAACTGGCCAGCCAGTTTACCCAGCCCGTCATCATCTCCACCCGTCTCTTTGACGGGACGGTGGACTGCGCCTGCGGGGCGTTCGTGATAATCAACAGTGAAGGGTGGATAATCACGGCAGCCCACCTGCGCAGCTCTTACTTTACGTTCCAGGAGCATACCGGGGAACTGGATAAATACAGCAGGCAAATTCAGGCTGTCAAGCAGGACCACAAAATGAACGCCCTGCAAAAACGGCACAAAATCGAAAGGCTGAAAACCAATCCCGCCTGGATAACCAATCATTCCTTCTGGTGGGGGCGCGACGGGGTCCACCTGAAGGACATCATAACCTTTCCCGCGGCCGATCTGCTCATCGGGCGGCTCGAACCTTTCGATCCCAGGAGCATAAGCTCATACCCGCTTTTCAAGAACCCGGAAACCCTGGAAGTGGGCACCAGCCTGTGCAAGCTGGGCTATCCCTTCCACAAAATAGAGGCCGCCTTCAACGAAAAAACCGGCTCCTTCGAGCTGGCTCCCGAGGCCCTCCCGCTTCCCCGATTCCCCCTGGAGGGGATCTATACCCGTAATGTACACTCCGGCAAATCCAAAGACGGCAAATACGATATAGAGTTTCTGGAAACATCCTCGCCGGGGCTGCAGGGCCAGAGCGGCGGCCCCATATTCGATGTGGCGGGAACCGTGTGGGCCATCCAGAGCCGGACCATGCATTTCCCGCTGGGGTTCAGTCCCAGGGTCAAGCGAGGCGAATGGGAAATCGAGGAAAACCAGTTCCTGAATGTGGGATGGGGCGTTCACCCCCGGCTGCTGACCGGCATATTGAGGGACAACGGACTCAACTTCAAACTGTCCAAATACTGAGGCAATTAAGGAGCCTCCGGAAAACCCTGTTCCGGGGGCAGGTTGGAGCATCTGCTCCGACGGTTACCCGATTGGAATCCATGCCCCTGAGAGCGGATGCTCTCGGCTACCCTGTCTGTTTTCTGTCAGGCTTTACCTCTTATTCAGAAGTTCCTCAATATGTCATTCTGAGGGAGGCGGAGACGACCGAAGAATCCCTTTACCAATCGGGAAGAGCGCCCCGGCACCCTCAGGACGCCTCGCGATGACAGATCATATTTAGTTGCCGGAGTAATAATAAAAATACCGCTCTCAACATGTGTATCCGGATGGAGCGGCATTAAAGTTGCGCCTGGCTACTGAAATCAGCCTGCCTGGTTAAGCGAGTTAAGCTTCCTCATCAGCCGTGACTTACGCCGGGCCACATTATTGCGATGCAGAATCCCTTTCTGCCCCGTTTTATCCAGAATGCTGAGGGCCTGCTTTGCCGCCTGTTCGGCAGCTTGAAAATCATCACCTTCGATAGCTTTCAGCGCCCGGGCACTATAAGTTTTATAGCGGCTCCTTAAAGCCTTATTGCGGATAGTTCTTCTCCGGTTCCGCCTTACCCTCTTTTTTGCCGATAAACTATTTGCCAATCTTCTGCCTCCTCAAACGCATTTTATGTTACAACAGCAGTAACAATTTGTCCAGTAGCAACCGCCATATCAGCCATATCAGCTTCTCACCGCTCCTGCCGGCACTTGACAAAACATACCGGAAAAAGGCAAAATCAAAGTGTTTTGAGCCTGAGATTTCCATATCATAAACTTTCCTGATATTGCAACAAAAAGGAGTCTGTCAAATGTCCGAAACCGTACCACAGCAAGCCCTTGATATGGTCGGCAAAGACCTGGTGCCCCCGCTGAAATTCGAGGTGGAGAAGGGAGCCATAAGGAGGCTGGCCGAAGCAGTCGAAGACCTCAATCCCCTGTATGTGGACAGCGAATACGCTAAGAACAGCAAACATGGTGCCAATATTGCCCCGCTCCTCATGGTGACCACCCTGGGAGCCCCGGAACTTCAGGCCGCATTGATGAGCAAAATCCCCGTCGGGGAAAAGAAAAACGGCATCGTTAAGGGTTTTGATGTTGAATTCTTCCAGCCGCTTAAGGCGGGGGATGAGATAACGGTCACCTGCAAAATTGCTGACATCAGCGGCAAGGAATCCAGGATGGGGTTCATGATCAACATCACCACCGTCAGAGAGTTTACCAATCAGAAAGGCGAGGTCATTGCCCGCGAAACCATGTCGGCAGCCCGGTGGTAATTACAAGAGTAACAACTGCATTTACCCCAGGCGCTCTCAGCATCCGGTGACGGTACGAAAAACAGGAGGAAATACACAGTGGCACAGATTTACTACGAAGATGTTCAAGTGGGGGATGAGCTCCCCGCCATGACCAAGAAACCCACCACCCGCCAGATGGTCAAATGGGCGGGGGCTGCACAGGACTGGAACGAACTCCACTACGATAAAGACGTCGCCCAGAAGGGCGGCCTTCCCACAGTTATCGTGCACGGACACCTTACATCATCTTTCCTGGCCCAGCTGGTCACCGACTGGATGGGCGAGGACGGGTTCGTCAAGAAAATGGAGGTCAAGTGGAAACAGTTTCACCACCCCGGCCAGGAAATCCTGTGCAAGGGGAAGGTCACCGACAAACGGGTCGAAGATAATGAGCATATCGTGGAGGTCGACCTCTGGACGGAGGTGGACGGAACAGTATATGCCCCTCACAAGGCAACCGTCGTGCTGCCGTCGAAAGGGTAGTCAGGGGTCAGGGATCAGGAGTAGTAAATGAGTTTCCGAAGCTATCAGGATTTGGAAGTATGGCAAAAAGCCCGTGTCCTCATAGCCGGACGTTTGAATTACATAAATACTAAACAATCTGAAGAGACACTGGATAAAACCGGACACGTCGGTCGGATGCTCAACGGTTTGCGAAGGTCATTGGGGGAAAGCAGCTGATTCCCGACCCCTGCAAACTTTTTCAGCCGATTAACGAAACAAATTATAGGAGGATACTCATGGGAGAACTGTTAAAAGACAAAGTGGCTGTGGTTACCGGTTCCGGCAGGGGAATCGGACAGGCCGTCGTCAAGGAGCTGGCTGCACAGGGTGCCAAGGTGGTGGTAAATGACCTGGGGGCCAATCTGGACGGTACCGGCACGGAAGGCGGGCCGGCGGACCAGACCGTCGCGGATATCAAGGCGGCCGGCGGAGAGGCCGTGGCCAACACGGACAACATCGCCACCAAGGAGGGGAGCGAGAACCTGATTAAGGCCGCCGTCGACAATTTCGGGCGGATCGACATCGTGGTCAACTGCGCCGGCATCCTGCGCGATAAGATGCTCCACAAGATGGAGTGGGAGGATTTCGACGCCGTGGTCAAGGTTCACCTTTACGGCACATTCGGCACCATCCGGGCTGCCGTGCCCTACATGAGGGACCAGGGATTCGGCCGGATCATCAATTTCTCATCCATCGGCGGCGGCGGGGGCGGCCCGCTGGGCAATCCGGGCCAGGCCAATTACACCGCCGCCAAGGCCGGCATTATCGGACTTTCCCGCACCGTCGCCATGGAAGGCGGGCGCAAGAACATCACCTGCAACGTAGTCTTCCCCGCCGCCAAGACCCGCATGGGCTGGAGCGACGACCTGGAGAAGGCCTGGGACGCCAGGGCCGCCCAGGGAATCGTCGATGCCACCACCACGGTGCTGGATAAGATGAAAGCCGGTGAGCTCCAGCCGGAGGATATCGCCCCCATGATCGCTTACCTGGGCTCGGACGAGGCGCAGAGAATCAACGGCTGTATTTTCCACATCCTGGGGCGGGAAATCAGGCTCTACGGCGAGATGCTGCCGGAACGAAGCATCTTCAGCCAGGGCGAACGATGGACGGTCGAAGAACTGCAGAAAGTCGCCCCCCGGCTGGTGACCTACGGCCTATAGAGAGCTTATCGGCTACCAGTTATCGGTTGTCAGTTCACCCTTCCTATATGTGGAGGTGACAGCTTAGACGTACAAAAGCAGGGTCCATCCGGGCCCTGCTTTTTCGATTCGGATGTAGCCGGCCAAAAAATCTCTTGCCATCTTCCCTGATTTGAGGTAGAGTGACCTCACAGGGTGGACTGTTACAATTAATGGAGAGAAAATGGAAGAACTGAAATCAAAGTTGGAAGAACTGAAGCTCCGCATCGACAGAATGAAGGAGCATCTTTGACATTTCCGGTAAGGAAGCCGAACTTGCCCGAATCGAAAAGGAATCAGGCCGGCCGGATTTCTGGCAGGATCAGACAGCAGCCCGGAAAACCATGCGCCGGATGGCACATATCAAGTCGACCATCGAAAGCTGGCATGAGCTGGCCGGCAAATGTAACAACCTCATCGACCTCCTTAATCTCGCCATCGAAGAAGACGATTCTTCTATCGAGACCGAGAGCGCTGCCGAGTTAGCCGAAATTGAACGGCTCGTCGAGGATATTGAATTTCAGGAGACGCTGGGCGGCAAATATGACAGCCGGAACGCCGTGCTGGCCATTCACGCCGGCGCCGGCGGCACCGAATCCCAGGACTGGGCCGAGATGCTGCTGCGCATGTACCTGCGATGGTTCGAGAAACGCAAGTTCAAAGCCGAGGTCATCGATACCTCTCCCGGCGATGAAGCCGGCATCAAAAGCACGATGGTGGAAGTGGAAGGCGATTACGCCTACGGTTACCTGAAATCCGAGCGCGGCGTGCATCGGCTGGTACGCCTTTCGCCTTTCGATGCCGACCATGCGCGGCACACTTCTTTCGCGCTGGTTGAGGTTATGCCCGAGGTGGAAACCGGTACGGATATAACCATAAACCCGGAAGAAGTCAGAATCGATACCTTTGGATCAAGCGGGCCGGGAGGTCAGCACATGCAGAAAACCAGTTCGGCCATCCGCCTCACCCATATCCCCACCGGGACCGTCGTTACCTGCCAGAACGAGAGGTCTCAGGTTCGGAATAAAGAAACTGCCATGAAAGTCCTGGCGGCCCGCCTGTTTGAACAGGAGGAGGAAAAACAGGCCGAGGAGCAGGCTAAATTGAAGGGCGAGCACGTCAGCGCCGGCTGGGGGAACCAGATTCGGAGCTACGTTCTCCACCCTTACAAGATGGTCAAGGACTACCGCAGCGGGTACGAAACCAGCAATCCGGATGCCGTGCTCGACGGCGACCTGGACGAGATGATCACGGCATATTTGAAATCTACATTAGAAAAGGAATCGCAGGGATAATTCATGAACTCTCCCTGCCGGGTGATAATTTATATCTCACCTCACGCCGCAGCTGATGTGGAATCCGTCATTCCCCTGATTTCGACTGCCGCCAGGCATAAATCAGGCGATGAACCGCTGTCAGGTTGGCCCCCACCGCCAGTATCCATAAGACAACGACAACCGACACAAGAGATATCTCCGAAAAGAGCAGCCCCAGCGTCAGGAGCACAAGCCTCTCGGGCCGGGCGAATATGCCTGCCTCCCCTTTGAAACCCATCCCCTCCGCCCTGGCCCTGGTGTAGCTGACCATCAGCGAGCCGGCGAGAGCAGCAACTATCAGCGCCACTTCAAGCGTATCCCCCCGGTTGGCGAAGAAGACAGTTAAACCCAGAAACAGGGCCGCCTCGGAGAACCGGTCCACCGTGGAATCGAGCATTCCACCGAATCTGGTGATGCCGCCGGTAAGGCGGGCCAGCGCCCCGTCGAGCATATCGAACCAACCCGAAAAGAGGACCAGGATTCCGCCGATGAGCAGGTGATGAGAGAAATCGGCAGCCAGCACCCAGGCGGTGAATATATTAAAGGCCAGACCTATGAGCGTCAGGGCATTGGGGGTTACCCTGAGTGCCGCCAGAAGGCGGGCGGGGGCTTCGGAGAGGAAACGGCCAACGGTGGGGCGGAGCCTGGAAATCAACGGCCTTTCCTGTACCTCGATTTCTCGATGGTTTGCTCGTAATAGGCCATTACGTTTTGTGCCACGTTGTCCCAGGTGTGCGCTTCCGCCTTCTGCCTCCCCTGCTTGCCCAGCTCTTCCCGCAGAGGCTCATCTTTGATGAGCTTGTCCAGCACCCCGGCGAGCCCCCCGATATCCTTGGGGGGAACCAGCAGGCCATCAACCCCGCGGGATATCACACTGGCGTAACCGGGGATATCGGTGGCCACCACCGGTTTGGAGGCGGCCATGGCCTCCAGCAGGACTATCCCGAAGCTCTCCCATCCGGTTGAGGGGGCGCAGAAGATATCGGCGGTGTGATAAAACCGGGAAAGGTCCTCGTTGGAAACATAATCAACGTAGATTACATCCTTGAGATTGTAACTGTGAGTAAGTAACTTGTAGTGCAGGCGCATCTTGTTGATAGGGCCGACTACGATTAAGCGAATATCGGGGTTTTCTCTCTTGAGTGCCCTGTAGGCCTCCAGCAGGTACCTGAACCCCTTGCGCCTTTCCAGACGACCCACGAAGAGTATATTGACCTTTCCATCCATATATTCTTCAAAGGGCTCGGTATAAGTATCGAAGCGCTCCAGGTCGATGCCGTTAGGAATGATGGTATAATCGCCGGGGAAATAGCGGGCGATGAAATCCTTCGCCGGCTCGGAAACGGCAATCCTGCCGTCGAGCTTGGGGGTCCACTGATTAAGCCAGAAACGCCAGAACCAGTACCCCCAGCTCCTGTCACGGGAAGCATGGAAGGTCCCGACGTTGGTGGCCCGGGAGTAGCGCAGGCAGGCAGTCGTTAGAGGAGGAAATAAAGGCTCATGCATATGGACGATGTCGAATTTCCCCTCCTCCAGCTTCTCGCACAGGTGATAGAAATCGGAATATAAAATCCAGGGGGAAACCGGGCAGCGCACTATGGAACCGCTGGCGTGAATCGGTATGGGCTTGCCGATGAAGGTAATGCTGCCGTTATTCCGAGCTTCCCCGGGACGCGAAGAGGGAAGTATGTATTTCACCTCATGGCCCAGGCGGGTGAAGTGTTCACCCAGTGAGAACAGATGGCGATTTACTCCGCTGGGATGAGCATAATCATACGGGGACACCTGTACGATTTTCATTTAAAGGCTCCCGCTTTTACTCTATTGAATCCACCTATTCTATTTCTTGCGGCTCTTTTTCGATTTGACCGTTTTCGCCCTGGCACTTTTGGTTTTTCTGCCCGGGGTTGCTTTGGCCGAATCCTGAGCATTCCGGGCAATGAACTCTTCGGTAAGCGCATGGGCGTGGTCGTCCGTGTACTGGATGGGAGGCGACTTCATGAAATACGATGAAGGCTCTATAAGCGAGCCGCTGATCCCGTTATCCAGGGCCAGCTTGCAGCAGCGGACGGCATCGATAACCACCCCGGCCGAGTTCGGGCTGTCCCAGACCTCGAGCTTGCATTCCAGGTTCAAAGGCACATCGCCGAAGGTGCGCCCCTCCATCCGTATATAACACCATTTCCGGTCATCGAGCCAGGGTATATGGTCGCTGGGCCCCACATGGATGTTGTCCTCGCCCATGTCATAATCAAGCTGGGAGGTGACCGAATTGGTCTTGGATATCTTCTTGGATTCCAGCCTCTCCCGCTCCAGCATGTTGTAAAAATCGGTATTGCCGCCGAAATTGAGCTGATAACTTCTTTCCACCCTGACACCCCGATCCCTGAACAGCCGGGTCAATACTCTATGTGTAATCGTAGCGCCCACCTGCGATTTGATATCATCTCCGATGACGGGCAGGCCCTTTTCCTCAAACCTTTTCTGCCAGTACTTCTCCCGGGCGATGAAAACCGGAATGCAGTTTATGAGCCCGCAGCCGGCGGTAAGAACCTGCTCGACATACCACTTGGTGGCCTCTTCCGAGCCTACCGGGAGGTAGCTGACAACCACATCCACTTTCCGATCCCTGA
Organism: Dehalococcoidia bacterium; assembly: GCA_046498265.1. GTDB lineage: Bacteria > Chloroflexota > Dehalococcoidia > SZUA-161 > SpSt-899 > JBGLNL01. The sequence continues at coordinate 26,915 of JAWOBB010000017.1, forward strand.
GAACCTGCACGATGTCCGCCGTCGAGCCGGGAGCCTTGGTGATAACTTCCTTGAGGTATTTGCCCAGTCCGTCATGGGTCATCCCCCGCTCAACCTTGACCCCCTTTTTGGGAACATCGCAGAATTTGAAGGTATTATTTGGTTTGGTGAAAATGGCATCGGCCAGGTCCCTGCCCACCTTGTTTTTGTCTATATCGAAAGCCGCCACAAAATTGATATCATCGATATGATACCCACCGAGGTTAACATGCATCAGCCCGGGAACGAAATCATCCTCATTCGCTTTTTTGTAGTACTCAACACCCTGAACGAAAGATGAGGCACAGTTGCCCACCCCGATTATAGCCACGTTGATTTTACCCAATTTATGCTCTCCTTACACTCAAAATTAAAGATAAAATACGGAAATAAGGTTTATCCTATTTGCTATAAGCGTACCACAAATAGAATGCCAAGTACAAGGTATCTTTTCAAGGAACCCCGTTCCTTGACGCATTATCTTAAATAGAGGAAAATAGTGAAGATGATCTACGATTTCCATACCCATACATTTTTGAGCGACGGAGAGCTCTCGCCCCTGGAACTGATTCGCCGCGCTTTTGTGAACGGGTACCGGTTTATTGGTATCACGGACCATGCCGGGCCCGGTGAAATAGAGCGGTTCATCGCCGAAGTCTCTCAGGATTGCATCCTGGCGGAAAAACACTGGGATATCAGGGCGGTGGCAGGAGTGGAACTGACCCACCTTCCCCCGGCATCGATCGACGAGACGGCCAGACAGGCCAAAGCGATGGGGGCCAGAGTAGTAGTGGTACACGGAGAAACCACCGTTGAACCCGTGGAAGAGGGCACCAACGCCGCGGCAGTGAGATCGCTCCATGTAGATATTCTCGCCCATCCCGGATTGCTGACGGAGGAGGAAGCCGGGATTGCCAGGGAAAACGGGGTTTTCCTGGAACTGTCGGCTCGGAAAGGCCATTCGCTCTCCAATGAGCACGTCGCCACAGTTGCCAGGGAAACCGGTGCCGGCCTGCTGCTCGATTCCGATGCTCACAATGAGGAGGATTTGCTCACTCCAAGTTCGATCGACACCATCCTGCAAAGCGCCGGCCTGAATGAAGAGGAGATGAAACAGGTGCTGGAAACCAATCCCCTTGCCCTGCTGAGGAAAATCCAGGCACCACCAGTATAATCAAGCCGGGGAAAACTTGAACAATTTGTACCACCAGCTCAAATCAGCATTATCGCCGTCAACCCTGCAATTGCTTCGCAATATCGGGCAAACGGCTGATAAAAGGGGAGAAAGGGTCTCCCTGGTTGGCGGGGTGGTAAGAGACATGCTCCTGAAACGCAAAAATCTCGATCTCGATCTGGTAGTTGAAGGAAGGGCCATCTCTCTTGCCCGCCAACTGGCAAAAGAAAATAACTTCGGCCTCAAAACCCACCCTCGCTTCGGCACCGCCACCATTCAAGCGGAAAACCTGAGCCTCGATATGGTAACCGCCCGCTCCGAAACCTATGAGAGGCCGGGGGCATTACCGGCGGTTAAGGCGGGATCCATCGAGGACGACCTGGCCAGGCGCGATTTCACCATCAACGCCATGGCTATCTGCCTTTCACCTGATTCCTTCGGCAAATTACTGGACCCTCACGGCGGCCGGCGTGACCTGTCCCGGAAACTCATCCGCATACTCCACCCGCAGAGTTTTAAAGATGACCCCACCCGCATCCTGCGGGCCATCCGTTACGAGCAGAGGCTCAATTTCCATCTGGAAGCCGAAACCGCCAAATTACTTCAGCGGGATCTGAGGGGGATTAACACGGTGACGGTCGAACGCCTGTGGCATGAACTCGAACTCATCCTGAAGGAGGAACAGCCGGAAAAAATCATCCTCCGCGCCGAGAACCTGGGGGTCCTGCCTCATCTCCACCCCTCTCTCAAAGGCGATAACTGGCTGGCAAAAAAATTCGCCCGGGCCCGGGATTCTGACACGCAATCCCTGATACTGCCCTCTGTCTACCTGGCCATCATAGCCTGCCGGCTCGGGCCGGAAGAAGCCGAAGATTTCGCGGCACGCCTCAAAATGCCGGCGTGGGCGGCCCGGGCGGTGCGAAACGCATCCCGCCTTAAGGGTAACCTCGCCTCGCTCCAGACCCCCGAACTTCTCCCCAGCCAGATATACCACAAGCTGAAAAGACAACTGCCGGAAGCCGTCAAGGGGGTTGCCATAGCTTCGGATTCACCGGTTGTAAAGCAACGGCTGGAGCTTTATCTCGACGAGTTACGTTATGTCAAGTGCCAGCTAAGTGGTAATAACCTCCAGGAAATGGGGGTTCCCCCGGGAAAGAAGATGGGACGTATTCTAAGAACTCTTAAGGATGCCCGGCTGGATAAGGAGATTAAGAACATGGAAGAAGAAAAGGAGCTGGTTTACAAACTCATATAAAAAATAAATACTACAATTGAATTGCTTGACAGCATGGCCGAATTGTGATTGGATAAATTCACTGCAATGTTAAAATAAAGGAGTTAAGGTTATCATGGACAGGCCACCAATCCTGGAGATTCAAGATGTAACCCTTACTTTTGGCGGTGTCACGGCACTGGCAGGAGTTAGTTTTGATGTTCGTGCAGGAGAGATTCTTTCCATCATCGGACCAAACGGGGCAGGGAAAACTTCCATGCTCAATTGTATAAACGGCTTCTATAAACCTGAAATGGGGGATATCTGGTTTGAAGGTCATGAAATTACCCGCAAACGCCCTGACAAGATTGCCAAACTGGGCATCAGCAGGACATTCCAGAACATCCAGCTCTACACGGGCCTGACCGCCGTGGATAACCTCATGGCCGCCAGGCATTTCATGTTCAAATCCAATTTCCTCGAGGGCGCTATATATTTCGGGCGGGCCCATCACGAAGAGATCAGGCACCGCCATGCCGTGGAAGAAACCATCGAGTTTCTGGAAATGCAGAGATACCGGGAAGCAGTGGTGGGATCCCTTTCCTATGGACTGCGCAAGCGAATCGACCTGGGAAGGGCCCTGACGCAAGAGCCCAAACTACTCCTCCTTGATGAACCCATGGCCGGGATGAACGTAGAAGAAAAAGAGGATATGGCCAGGTTCATCCTCGATATTCAGGAGGAAAGAGGCATGGCCATCGTTCTTATCGAGCATGATATGGGCGTGGTCATGGATATCGCCAACAGGATAGTTGTGCTGGATTTCGGGCGGAAAATAGCCGAAGGGGCCCCCGACGAAGTCAAACAAAGTCCGACTGTAATCAAAGCCTACCTGGGCGAATAGGAAGTAACCAACTACCTGCGGAGGTAAAGAATGGCTTTACTGGAAATGAATGATGTTGAAGTCAAATATCTGGGCGTAATCCTGGTGCTCAAAGGGGTTTCGCTCTCACTTAAGGAAGGCGGACTGGTCGCCCTTCTGGGCAGCAACGGGGCAGGAAAGACCACTACTCTCAACGCTATTTCGGGATTGCTTATGTCGGAAGAGGGAAAGGTTACCGAAGGACATATTAAATTCGAGGGAAAGCGGATAGAGAACGGCGACCCCGAAGATATTGCCAAAGAGGGAATAATACAGGTTCTGGAAGGAAGACGAATCCTCCAGCACCTGACGGTCGAAGAGAACCTGAAGGCAGGGGCATACGTGGCCAAAAACGGTGACTTAAAAAGGGACCTGGACATGGTATACGGATATTTCCCCAAAATCGGTTCCCTTCGCAATCAGACCAGCGGGTATCTCTCCGGCGGCGAGCAGCAAATGCTGGTGGTAGGCCGGGCTTTGATGGCTCACCCCCGTATTATCATGATCGATGAGGCATCCCTGGGGCTCGCACCGCTGCTGCAACAGGAGATTTACTCTATAATCAATACAATCAATAAGGAAGAAAAGGTATCCATACTCCTGGTGGAGCAGAATGCCAGAGCGGCGCTCTCTATCGCTGAATATGCCTACATACTGGAAAACGGGCGAGTTGTGCTCGATGGACCTTCCTCAGAGCTGGCCAGTAACGAGGACGTAAAAGAGTTTTACCTGGGCGTTGGCACCGGCGGACAGGCCAAAAGCTATCGTGGAATCAAGCATTACAAAAGGAAGAAACGCTGGTTGAATTAGATTCAGGTTAAATATCCAGGTTCCTGACCTGGGCTGCATGCGCCTGGATAAAGGCTTTGCGGGGGGGGACTTCCTCACCCATCAGCATCTCCACAATCTCATCCGCCTTGATGGCATCTTCGATACTGACCTGAAGGACGGTGCGCGTTTCCGGGTTCATGGTAGTCTCCCAGAGTTGCTCGGGGGTCATCTCGCCCAGGCCTTTGTAGCGCTGGATTGTCAGTCCTTTAGAGCCCATTCTCTCAAGCAGTTCATCCTTCAACTCATCGGAATAGACCCAGTGATGTTCCTTCCCCTTCTTTATGCTGTAGAGAGGCGGCTGGGCTATGTACAGATGCCCCTCGTTTATAAGTGCCGGCATGTACCGGAAGAAGAAAGGGAGCAGCAGGGTGCGAATATGAGCACCATCAACATCGGCATCGGTCATGATAATGACGCGATGATAGCGAAGTTTGGAGATATCCATATCCGTGCCGTCCCCCGTACCGGCCCCGGCTCCCAGCCCCACTATCAGGGCCCTGATTTCATCATGAGAAAGCATCTTTTCCGGCCGGGCTTTCTCCACATTAAGAATTTTACCCTTAAGCGGCAGAATGGCCTGGAAATGACGGTCCCGGCCCTGCTTGGCCGAACCACCGGCTGAATCACCCTCAACGATGTACAGCTCCCGGTTAGCAGGGTTCTTCTCTGCGCAATCCGCCAGCTTGCCCGGCAATCCTCCCCCCTCAAAAGCCGCTTTCCTGGTAACCAGTTCACGCGCCTTTTTGGCAGCCTCGCGGGCCCGAGCGGTAGTAAGGCATTTCTCCAGGATGCGCTTGGCTTCCTGGGGATGCTCCTCCAGATAAATACCAAGCCCCTCGTAGACGGTGGTTTCGACCTGAACCTTCAGTTCGGGGTTACCCAACCGTGTCTTGGTTTGCCCTTCAAACTGAGGAGAGGTCAGCTTAACACTGATTACCGCCACCAGCCCCTCTCGTACATCCTCACCGGAAAGATTGGGCTCGCTCTCTTTAATCACCTTATATTTGCGGGCATAATCATTCAAAACACGTGTTAAAGCCGTGCGGAAACCGGTAAGGTGGGCCCCGCCGTCGATGGTATTGATGCAGTTGGCAAAGGCAAGAGTGGACTCGCTGAATCCCTCGTTATACTGGATGGCGATATCGATCACGGTGCTGCCAATCTCCTTGCTGACATGAATCGGCTTGGGATGTATGACCGTTCTCTTGCGATTCAACTGGTGAACAAAACTGACGCTCCCGCCTTCGAAATAGAAACTGGTTTCCCTGCCCTTCCTTTCATCGGCGAAATCGAGCCATATCCCGCGATTTAAATAAGCCATCTCCCGGAATCGCTGCGCCAGGATGTTAAAGTCATAGTCTATGGTGATGAAAATCTCTTCATCGGGAATAAAGGTAACCGTGGTACCGTGGGTATCGGAATCCCCGACCACCTGAACATCATGCAAGGGAATCCCCCGCTTGAATTCCTGCCGATACACTTTGCCGTCCCGGGCCACATCCACAACTAAAGAAGAGGAAAGTGCATTCACCACCGAAGCACCAACGCCATGCAGCCCCCCCGAAACCTTGTAGGAACCTCCCCCAAACTTGGCACCGGCGTGTAAAGTGGTCATAACGGTCTGCAGAGCGGAAAGCCCGGTGGAAGGGTGCTTATCCACCGGAATGCCGCGGCCGTTATCCGATACGGTAACGCTGTTATCCGGATGAATTGTCACGCTGGCCCGGTCGCAATACCCGGCCATAGCTTCATCTATAGCATTATCAAGTATCTCATGAACCAGATGGTGCAATCCCCGCTGGTCGGTGCTGCCGATGTACATTCCCGGCCTCAAGCGCACCGCCTCGATTTCCTTCAGAACCTGGATATCCCGGGCTGTGTATTCTTGTTTCATATTCCTCTCACCCAACTATGAATTATTACAACGGATTTGCACGAATGACTTCCTGGCTGGTAATGTGGATATTCCCCCATTGTTAACCTGGAGTCCCCTCACCTTGGATTCCGGCGTGTCTTATCACCACCCCAAAGTATAATCTCACAAGCATTATGTGGCGCTTTCTAATCCAACAATGCCCCCTGTCAGCGGAAGACGGGGGGCATTGTGCTCTGCTCATCTTTATGTTATCAGTACTATTTTCTACCGGGATAAACCTGTTGAAACTTGGTCCCATCGTTGATCTGGTCAAAGGTCGCCTTTTTCTGTTCCGGGGTTCCGTGGTCCAGCCGCCGGATTCCCGCACCATCAATGACCTCGCGCAACAGGCGGAGTTCCTCTTTAGTGGGAACCGCCGTTTCCGGAACGTTCTTTGGGACGATGGGTTTGAAGCCGGTATTGTCCAGAACCTTCTTTACCGTCACTCCTTTGTGAACCGAAGCCAGCCGCAATTGTTTGAGCTTGGGGTCGATATCAAACACACACAGGTTGGTAAAAATCTTCTCAACCGCACCATAAGGGATATCACCGGCCTTTCTTTCAGGCCCCCACCCCGCCGAAGATCTGAAATCGACATTTTCCACAAACACTCTTTTCTCGTGGTTCGGCACCGTGAAATAACAACGAACTGCATTAGTGGAGTTATCCGGCAGGCCCCTTGAGCCAACGAAGTACCGATCCGGTTTCTTCGGGTCTCCAACAAGGGCCAGGTTGCAGTTACCGTATTTATCCACCTGAACAGGCTGCATCATGATGCACCATTTGCCGCCCAGCACCATGGCAAAGATATCTTCACTGGTAAGCGGGGCGGAAACATACTCCGGAGGCGGATCACCAACCTGGAAGGGGAACCGGGGACCTTCGGTCAAACAACCGGCCCCGCCCGCCAGAAAATAATCATGGTGAAGCGCCAGCTGAGCGCCATACATTTTCTGTGCCAGTGCCTCGGCTACAAAGGTCCAGTTGAGAACGCCTGACAAAGCTATATTATCGTTAGGGCCAAACTCACGGGCCATGGCACAACAAAGTTGCTCTTCTATAGTATAATCTTTAGCAAGTTCGGGTTTTGCCGCTTTCGTTTTAGTTGCTGTAGTTGCTTTTGCCACTATCAATCCTCCGTTTCGCTTTTCTTAATAAATGCTCAACCTAATATTGATCCAGATAGGCTTTCAATTTCCTGGGGTCAAGGGCCGCATCCATATAAGCTTTGATAGTTCGGTTACCCGGCTGGGTGTAATCCGGGAAGATGGTACCGGGACGTGCCCCGTTGGGAACCTCGACAACACCGGTAACCCAGGGCGTGAGAACCTTAATATTATCCAGGTCCTCCTGAAGCTCATGCCGGGGAACGACCCGCTCGGCGCTTACAAAAACCTTCTCGGCGGCCCGAATAATGATATGGTCCCAGAGCTTGTCACCCTTTATGGTGGCATATCCCTCAGGACTGGCCTCATTGGCATGAATCAGGGCTACATCGGCACGCAGTGCCGGCATGGCAACCAGCTTCTCACCGGTATAGGGTGCCTTGAAAGTTTTAATTTCAGGATTGGACTTCAGGATGTCCGTCCCCAGGCCGGATCGGGTGGGATAGAAGGGGATGCGTTCGGCAGCAGCCTTCCAGCCGGAAATAATCATGTTCTCGGACAATTCCATGTATTCGATCTTCCCCTTCTTCCTGGCATCGTCATATGCCACCGCACGTCCCTCGCCACCCTCGAAAGCCACGAAACCGGTGATAGCCTTTTTGACCTTACCCGCAGCTATGAGCATATCCAGGTCCATGCCGGCCAGCGCCATGATGGTCAAATCCTTGAGGTCCGACCTGGCGATCTCTCGGACCAGACCCAGGGGTTTACGAATCATTCCCCATCCACCGATTGCTATGGTGTCACCGCTCTTTATCTGTTTAAGCACCTGGGCCACAGTCATTTCCTTGTTCTTCATACTACGTCCATCCTCCTAAGTTATGTTTGCAAAACCTTCCCGTTTTCCTGCCTCATGTTTTTATACAGCACGGGGCACTCAAAAGGGAAGTAAACCACCTGTATTCCTCGTTCCCGCATTTCATAAATGCTGCCTTAAACCACCCGGTTTTCCGCTTCAAAAGGCCATGCCCATTATAATATACGGCTTCTTCTAGAGTCAATAGAACACGGGGTTACCCGACATACGATCATCTCATCCATGCCAAATGAAGCGGGACGCAGCTTCGCTGCATCCCGCCACAATTTTCCTCAAAAGTGGGATTCAAGCCTCAAATTCATAGGTGAGCTTTTCTTCGTTTAATTTGCGGGGAACGGGTCTCAGCTCCATTCCCGATTTGATACTGGCGGCATCTACCTTGTCGCTGATCTTGGCCAGTACCCGCACGCCCTCGGGGAAATCAACGATCCCCAGCGTGTACGGCTGGACCTCCTCAAATCCGGAGGGTCCGAAATTCACCGTCGAATGCGTCACCAGCTTTCCCGGCCCCTTAATCTCGAACCATTCCACGTCATCACCCAGACACTGAGCGCAATCCATGCGGGGAGGGAAATACTTTTTGCCGCACTTTTTACAGACGGTGCCCATTAGTTTGCCCTCTGCCAGATGGTCAACGAACGCCGCCGATTTGGCTTGAGCTGTAAAACTGACTACTCCGAAATTGCTGAAATCCATCGCTTAATCCCTCCCGAAGATGATTACATTGGCATAAGTTCCCACGCCGCCGACATTGTGGACCAGCCCGATTTTGGGATCGCTGACCTGAGCTTCGCCACCCTCACCCCTGAGCTGTTTCACAATCGTTCGAACCTGAGACCCGCCGGTGCCGCCGATGGGATGCCCCTTCGAAAGCAGGCCGCCGTCAACGTTTACGGGGATGCGGCCCGTATGATAGGTAGCTTCCTCTTCGATCAGTTTCGGACCCTCTCCGGCTTTGGCAAAACCGAGGTCTTCGTAGGCCAGTATCTCCGAAATGGTGAAACAATCATGGACCTCGGCAACATCGATATCTTCAGGCCCCAATCCGGCCATCTCATAAGCGGATTTGGCCGCGTTCCTGACGCTCTCAAAGCTGGTCATCGTGGGCCGAAGCGTCCAGTTCAGCTCGGAAGTGGCCATGCCCGTGCCCAGAATCCAGATTGGTTTATCGGTGTACTTTTTAGCCGTCTCCGCGCCGGCCAGTATAACCGCCGAAGCCCCGTCACAGTTGGCACAACAATCGAATTTCTTCAGCGGACTGCACACGGGATCGGAACTGATGCAGGCTTCCAGGTCAAGCCGCTTCTTGTAATTGGCCAGGGGGTTCTGGGAACCGTAAAATGAGTTCTTGACCCGGATTCTGGCCATCTGTTCCTCGGTGGTCCCGTAGGTATCCATGTGGGCCTGCGCATAGAGGGCATGCCCGCCGGGCATGGTGGTACCGAACGGAGAACTGAACATGGTATCATCCCCGCGGCCCATGACCTCCGCCGCCTGCCGGGAGGTCAGCTCCGACATCTTCTGGAAGCCAACCATCACCACGATATCGTGCAATCCCGCCTTTATCATGGAGTAACCTACCCGGACACCGGTGGTACCGGAGGAACAGACGGTTTCCAGGTAGAAAGTGGGGCTGGGAGGAAATCCCAGATACTCGGATACGAGCGCCGCCGGGGTCCTTTGCTTATCATACTCCGGGGCGGAGGCAATGATCGAGGCATCAACATCCTTGGGGTCGAGATTAAGCCCCTGCACCGCATCTTTATAAGCCTCAAAGCAGAGCTCGCGGATAGACATGCCGCAATTGCGGGTAAAGGGCGTCTGCCCCGCACCCTCCTGGTCTGGCCCGGCGTAGGCCGTCGGTCGGAGGTCACCTACCGTGATGACCACCGTGTCAGTGGCCGACAGGCCCTCCGTGTCGGTCACCGCCAAGGTGAAGGTGAGTGCCCCGTCGATGTCCGGCGCGGTGAAGG
>JAWOBB010000034.1:0-66741 GCA_046498265.1 Dehalococcoidia bacterium
ACCGCCGAAAAACGGCGGGTCGACCGGCGATCAGAGCAGCAGCCCGCTGGTCTGAATGTAGAAGTAGACGGTGAGGGTTGCCGCCATCGCCCAGTGACCAAGGCGGGTCTTTGCGGTATAACCGTGAGCACCCGGTCGGTAACTATGAACGTGCCCTGGGCCCTGATACAATTTGGATTAGTAGCAGTCCACGTTCCTGCGTCGGAATTGAAGTAAACGATCACCCCATGCACTCCCTCAGGGGCATCTTCCGGAATGGTACCGACCGCCGTGAATTTGCCCTCGTCGTCAACGTTGATGTTCAAATCTGTGATGGGCCCCGTCTTGCCGCTATTTCCGTATACAAAGAGGGCCTGTCCGGGAACTCCGCCCACAACATTACCTCCACATCCGCCCCCTTCTCCGGCATCCTCTCTACAGAAGTTGGCACCCGTAATGGTAACCAGGCTGCCCGCAGGACCGCTGGCCGGGTCGACGGTTATCGTTTTATTATGAACATCAAATTCGGTCGAAGCATCGCCAAGCGTTATATCAACCACGCCCTCCGGGGATGAGCGCGGGACCGTCGCGTTTACCAAATGAATATCATCCATCCAGCCATCATTATCAAAATCCCCCAAAAAAGAGTCATCTATATATTGGAGGTCCTCACCAGCCCATGTTAAAGTTCCTGGGTCTGTACTTAAAGGATAATCAAACCCTATGATTTCTATCTGGCTGCAAACGGCCCCCTCTTCGGGGGAAATTGTCAATCTAGGAACCAGCGTGAACTCGCTGGCTGGCATGCAAGCATGCCGGCCGCTGCCGTCAGTTGCATGTAAGCCTATATTTTGACCAGTTGGGGCGGCACCAATTTCTACCGTGCCATCGGAACGAACTACGCCGGAACCCTCGAGCGTACCGTTCAGGGTCACCGTTCTGCCGGGTTTGAAGCCATGGGCCATTACCACGACCGAGTCACCGACGGCAAACTTCTTGGGGGAAACCTCCAGCCAGTCATAAACATAGACGGGAGATCCTGGCTCGCCGTTTGCCTCAATTATAAGCTCATCATCTACCGCTGAATCCTGACACTCGGTGCCGCTAAATGCTGCAGGACTCGGTGCGTACGTATAGCTCCCGCAGGCATAAGGGTAGTTCCCGGTGTAAGGGCTGCACGTCCCATCCATTTCTTCGGAAACGTCGGGGTTGCCCAGCTCGGCAAGTGGGCTCAGGGACAATGTGCCAGGGGCAGCCGACGGCATCTCAACGATTGTTAATACCTGGCCGTCCACTGTGATTACATCATCAATCGAGTTAATGGGTGACCCCGACCAGGTGATGTATCTATAATCCTTAGCACTATCCGTATCCAGGTTAAGGTCACTGAGATCAAACCCGTCAGGAAATGTGATATTCACAGTTTCACCTGCATCCGGGCCTTCCAGATAAATTTCGCATGAAACGTTGTTGGCGCCCGCCTTGTCTTTGCCCAGCGTCATCTGAACCGTGGTTACCGTTGCATCAACCGCGCTGGCCGGGGCAGCCGCAACGACGCACAGGGAGGCGACCATCGCCAGAATCATCAATACACTAAACATCCTGTACTTCATCTCTTTCTCTCCTTTCTTTGGTTTTAAAATTCCCTTTCGAAAATTCCCTTCTCGAAAGACCCTTTACGGGATTTTGTGTCTACCTTTTTATTAATGTAACGGTTTTCTCTCTCGATCTCACCTCCTCGGGATTTATTTCGAATCTAAATTGCAACCGCAAATACTGGTCGCAATAACACCCAACTCCAGCTCCCGGCTGAGGAAAAAACGTTTTACCGGCGGGGAATAAGGGGTAACGGAGGAAATAACGGGGCAAGTTACCCCACTGTTTCCAGTCGGGGTAACCGGGGTTCCAACGGAAGTTGCTATGTTGGGCACAGCTCTGCTATTCATCACTTAAGTCGTATCCTTTGTACCATGTTCGAACTCGAGTGTCAATACCTTCGATACAACTATAACCCGTCCTTTTCTTCGGTTCCACCATCTCAGACGGAATCAATAATAAAAAGGTTCCATCATAATAAAAGTAAGGATTACCATGGTGCGTTGATCTACAGATTATAATTGTGAAGTTTTAAAAAGGGGGCCCTTGAGGCCCCCTTTTGTCTTATATTCATAAACTAAAGCCCGATGATGCAGCAACTGACCACCGGGGCATAGGGCTCATTTCCCATGTTGTGGGCCAGAGCCAGTTTGGGGTCTTTTGTCTGGCGTTCACCGGCCCGACCCTGGAAGTGCAGATAGGGTTCGTAAAGCATCCTTATGCCGGAGGCACCAATGGGATGCCCGAAGCACTTGAGCCCGCCGTCAGGCTGTACCGGCAGTTCGCCATCCAGCTGGAAGGTGCCGGCGTCGATATCTTCTTTAACTTTACCCCGGGGACTGAACTGGAGGTCCTCCATGGTCACCGCTTCGGTGATGGAAAAACAATCATGCGTTTCTGCCAGGCTTATTTCCTCTCTGGGGTTCTTAATCCCGGCTTCTTCGTAGGCAGCAATGCCTGCCCGGTAGGCCTCTTCGACGTGGGTATAATCGAAATCGGTGACCATCCGCCCCGTACTGGGCGTGGCGCAAATCTGGAGCGCCTTTACGTAGACCGGTATTTCCTTGAAACTTTTGGCTATTTCCGGTTTGACCAGTATGGCTGCCGAACCGCCATCCGATACGCCGCAACAGTCGAAAAGCCCGAGCGGCCAGGCGATAATCGGGGCATTCAGTACCTGCTCGAGGGTGATTTCCCGCTGCAGGTGTGCCTTTGGGTTCATCGCGCCGTTGTGATGGCTTTTTACGGAAATCTTTCCCAGCATGGTTTTGCCCTCTTCAGGGGTGAGCCCATACCGGCTGAAGTAACGGGTAGCCATCATGGCAAATACGCCCGGCATAGTCGATTCATAATGGGTGCCCGCCCTGTTCTGCATTCCCGGCAGGCCGCTCATGCCTTCGTCTTTGAGCTTTTCATAGCCGACTGCCAGAACGATATCATAGATTCCCGCGGCTATGGCATAGGAAGCTCCCCTGATGGCCTCATGCCCTGAACCGCAGGCGTTCTCCACCCTGGTAACCGGCTTATATTGAAGCCGCAGGGCCTCGCTGACGGTCCGCCCTCCGTTTCCGCTGAAAAGTGTGCCGCTCCAGACGGCTTCGACGTCTTTCAATTCTATACCGGCATCTTCCAGGGCCTCGTTTGTGGAATCAACGATCAGGTCGGTGGGGCCCTTCTCCCAGAGTTCTCCGAACTTGGTGCAGCCCATCCCTACAATTGCCGCTTTATCTTTAATGCTCCCGGGCATTTCATTCCTCCTTTATCTAACTGGTCGGGCTTTCCAGTGATAAACACTCAAGCCCCGGTTTACCTGCATCCGGCGGAAGGTCATCTCCACCTCCGATCCCACTTCAAGTTCGGCCGGATCCCTGTCGGTGAGATCGAAAAAAGCTCGACCGCCGCCCTCGAAATCGACAAGAACCACGGAGGCAGGGGGATCGGCTACCGGAGCGAGATTGTCGTGGGTGTAGCTGAAAACCTTTGCCCTTTTTCTGGAGAAGTTGTAATCCTCAAAATCATCACAGGCGCCGCAGTGGGCACAGACCCGAACCGGAGTGGTAGCCGCAGCACCGTCGTCATATTGAACGGTCCCGCATTGCCTGCATTTGACTCCCCACAGCCCGATCTGCTGCCTGTTCTCCCGCCACATGGCTGAAAGCCGGGCCGGGGTTTTAGTGGGGCGTCTGGCCTCTTCCTGGGGAACTATATTTCGCCATATCAAATAAGGATTGTATCCATCCATCATTTTCTTTGAGGCCAGATGTCCTTTTATGCCCCGGCGCTGGGGCAGCTTTTCAATGGCATCCGTTACCTGAAAAATAAACGCATCGGCCCCGTCCCCGCTGCCGGCAAAGAGGATTTTGTCGCCGGGCTTGGCCTCCTCCAGGGCACTGGCAAGCATCATCAGCGGCTGGGCGCAGCCGGTGATCCCCACGTTCAAGAACAGGGTGAAGGGATCCTGTACCTGTGAGGCATCGAATCCCGCTGCTGTTGCGGCTTTGCCATGGCGGCGGCCATCCACCGGGCTGTCGAAGACCACCCTGGCAAAATCCTTTGGCTCCAGGCCGTACTTTTTCATTATCCCGCCCAGCACTTCCGGGATGACTCTTGAATAGCCCTCATCCATGATCATCCGGTCTTCCCAGGTGCGCAGATAATCATCGTTGGAGGCCCGCCATGCACCGGCAAGCTCATCGGTAATTGAGTAACTGCCCTCGACCTCGGCGATGACGTTATCCTTGCCCAGCAGAACCGCGCCGGCGCCGTCGCCCAGTCCCTGTTCCGTCATTCCGGCTGGTGCTGCCGTGCGAGCATCCGATGAGGTCACCATCACGCTGTTTGCCGAGCCAGCCTCGATGGCATCGAGAGCCATACCGAAAGCGCTGGCTCCCGCTCGAAGCGATGTGTTTATGTCGGCCGTCCTGACATCGCGGCGCATATCCAGTGCAAGTGACATGATAGATGCACATTGTTTTTCTTTGTAAGGAGAGGTGGTAGTAGCAAAATAGAGGGCATCTATAGCTCGACTGTCCAGGTCTCCCAGACAATCCCTGGCCGCTTCCACGCCCATGGTCACGCTATCCTCATCGAAATAGGCTACCGCTTTCTCTCCGGGCATTCCGAATCCTCCCCAGGCATCGACGCATTTTTGCCTCTCCATGCGATGCCAGGGAATATACGCTCCATAAGATACTATTCCTGCCATTGACATCTCCTTTTTCCAGATAGCTTTAGCCACACAAAAAGAGGGCAGGACCAATGCCCTCCATTCGGCGAAATTCTAACACCTGCGAGAACAAATTGTCAAGCACTGGCATCGTGTTGATGCCAGTGTATGCCGTGCAACCGCGGTATAGCACCAAAAAGTTCATATTAGGGACGAAATATGCACGACTTGTGCATATCGCCTTGACAAAACGAGGGTGTTTATGTATACTTGCGTTAGCTTCGGCCCTTCGGTGGTAGAAATATCCGAAGGGCCGAAAAATCATCGTGCCATGAAAATCTGCCTTTTATGCTACCGGGGTAAGCCCAATTGCGGGGGTCAGGGTGTTTACATTTACTACCTCTCCCGTGAATTGCAAAATCTGGGGCATGAGGTCCATGTGATCTCCGGCCCTCCCTATCCCGTGGTTGAAGAAGGTATCACCCTGCACAAACTGGACAGCCTGCTGCTTTATGACAGACCGGAACGTTTCCCCAGGGATTTCCCCTGGCGGCATCCCACCCCGCTCAACCTTTATGAATACCTCAATGTCTGTTTCGGCTTATTCCCGGAACCCTACACCTTCAGTATGAGGGCTTTCAGGAAGTTGCGCCAGCTCCAGCGGATACACAAGTTCGACATCGTTCATGATAACCAGGGGCTTGGATACGGCATGCTCCTGATAAAGCATTTGCTGAAAATTCCCGTTGTGGCTACTATCCATCATCCCATTACCGTTGACCGTGATACGGATATCGCCACCGCGCCGAATCTGCGATGGCGCATCAGGCTGCGGCTGTGGTATTCCTTCCTGCGGATGCAGAAATACGTGGCCAGGAGGATGGACAGGGTAATAACCGTTTCCCATAATTCTGCGGATGACCTTGTTAAGGCCTTCGGGATCGATCGAAACAAGATGGAAGTGGTGCACAATGGCACTGATCATAATCTGTTCAAACCGTGCCCTGAAACGGTGAGGAAGGCGAACAGCATCATCACTGTCAATAGCGGGGACTCGCCCATCAAGGGTGCCGATTATCTTCTCCAGGCGCTGACTATGTTACGCGATGGGCCCTCTCAGCCGAAACTGACCATCGTCGGGCGGATAGCACCGGAGAGCCGGAACCTGCGCCTGGTTAAGGAGTACGGCGTCGAAGACATGGTCACCTTCACCGGCCGGATCGATAATGAAGAGCTAGTTTCCCTGTATTCCTCTTCTGAAATAGCAGTAGTACCTTCCCTTTATGAAGGGTTTGGTTTCCCGGCTACAGAGGCGATGGCTTGCGGGACCCCGGTGATAGCTTCCCGCGCCGGTTCCTTGCCCGAAGTTGTGGGGGAGGACAATGAAGCTGGAATCTCGGTGCCTCCAGCCAATGCTGTGGCCCTGGCCGAAGCGATTAAAAGGCTCCTGGCTGACGATTCTCTACGAAAGGAGATGGGGCTGGCAGGAAGGAGGCGGGTTGAGGACCATTTCAACTGGAGGCGGGCCGCCGAGGATACCATCCGGGTTTACGAGGAGTTGTTGTAGATGCTTACCGTCGATTATGATCTCCTGGGAATAGAAGATGGTGAGAGGATACTCGACCTGGGCTGTGGAGAGGGAAGGCATACCTGGATAGCCTGCAAAGAAAAGAGATGCCAGGTGATCGGGCTGGATATGGATAAAACCAGCCTGGACAAAGGCCGGCTGGTTCTATGGAAACTTGATGAGCAGGGCGAAACTAAAGGGGAGTGGCTGCTCACCAGGGGCACCATTCTGAAGCTTCCTTTCCGGGACGGTACCTTCGACAGAATTATCTGCTCCGAAGTCCTGGAACATATTCCCGATGATCACCAGGGAATCCGGGAGATAACGCGAGTACTGAAAGATGACGGGTTCCTGGCGGTCAGCGTTCCCTCTTATTTACCCGAAGCCATCTGCTGGAAGCTTTCCGCCGAATATCACAACTACCCGGGAGGACATATCAGGATATATAAGGGCAGGGAGCTTCGTTCCAAGTTACAGCAGAACAGGCTGAAGATTTACGCTGTCCGCCATAAGCACGCCCTGCATTCCTTCTACTGGATTTCAAAGTGCTTTTTCGGGGCCAGCAACGATAAGGCCCGTTTGCCTGCACTTTATCATAAATTTCTCGTGTGGGACCTGAAAACCAATACCTGGCCGGTGAAGTTCCTTGACAGTATGCTCAACAATGTATTTGCCAAGAGCATCGTCTTTTATGCCCGCAAAAACCAGACTTAGTTTACTGCCATGAAACAGATGCCCTGTAATATTTTTGAGCTGATTTGTCATTCTGCGGAATATATCTGCAAGAGTCAGCGGCCTTCAGGCGATATTCCGTGGTTTGAAGGCGGTAAAACCGATCCCTGGGACCATACCGAATGTGCCATCGCCCTCGACCTGTGCAACAAACATGAAGAAGCCAGACGGGCCTACCTCTGGCTGCAGGAGATTCAGAATCCGGATGGAACGTGGTGGTACAGCTATTACAACGGTCAACCCCGGGAGATGGCCAAAGATACCAATTACAGCACATACATCGCGGTGGGGATATGGTGTCATTATGTGGCCACCGGCGATGAGGAGTTCCTGGGAGAAATGTGGGCCACGGTGGAAAGGGCCCTCGACTTTGCCTTGAGCCTGCAGCAGCCCGACGGGGAGATCCACTGGGGAACTGATGCGAACGATAATACCTGGGATAGAGCCCTGATTGCCGGTTCAAGCTGCGTCTGGTTAAGCCTTAGATGCGGCGTCAGGATTGCCGGCACGCTTGGCATTGAAAAACCTGCGTGGGAGGAGGCAAGTACCCGGCTGGCTGCAGCTATTAGAAACCGCCCTGAGCTCTTTGACAGTTGCGGTTACAGCAAATGCGACTATGCGGTGAGCTGGTTCTACCCCGTGCTTACCGGGGTGGTCAATGGCGATAAGGGCAAAAAACACCTTCTGGATCGCTGGGACGAGTTCGTCATTGACAACCGCGGGTGTAAATGCGTGGTGGAAGAACCCTGGTGGGTGACCGTTGCCGAAACCGCCGAATTGATTATGGCCCTGATTCGCGTGGGGGAACGGGGCAGGGCCGAACAGTTATTGAACTGGATACTCGAGCTTCAGGATGAGCCCGGCGTTTTCTGGTCCGGGATAAAGATACCGGAAGAGATGATCTGGCCGCAGGAGAAACCCACGTGGGTGGCCGCAGCCCTGGCGATTGCTGCCTCCGCTTATCTCGACGAAAAGAACAAACTGGCGGCGGTTCTATGGGGCAAATTCGAAGAAGAGAACCCCGGTCGGAGGCCCCTGATTGAAGTCCAAAGGACCCCCTGATTTTGTCGGTTACGAAAACCTCATAGCTTTCATCAGTGAAAAACAGCTCCACGAACTTGACGGTGATCTGGTAGAGATAGGTGCCTTCATGGGCGGCGGCACCGTTAAGCTGGCTGAATATGCACAAAAATACGACAGGCAGTTGTACGTCGTCGATATTTTCGAGCCGGTACTTGACCAGACTATCAGCAGGAGCGGGGAAAGCGCCTGTTCCGTATACGAAGGGTTTCTGGAGGGTCGCTCGATGTGGGATGTCTATCGGGAAGCGACCGCCCCTTTCAACAACATCACAACTATCCGGGAAGACTCGAAGAAAGTCAATTTTGGCGGAGATCAAAGTTTCATCTTTGGGTTTATCGATGGCTGTCACGAAGAGACATACGTGAGAAGCGATTTCCATCTCATCTGGCCTCACATCGTGCCGGGGGGAGTTTTGGGCTTCCACGATTGGGAATATGAGGACTGGCCGGGGGTTACCGCGGCGGTCAGAAAGCTGTTTGATGAACACCGGGATGAAATCAGCGAGATGACTGAGATTGAAGGGGTTTATGAAATCAAGTCGTTGATGCTGATTAAGAAGCAGCTTTTTTAGGCTGGCACCGGATTACTATCACGTCGCTAATGGAAGGAAGATAGCGGGCGACAGCATCCAGGGTATTTAAGATTGCATTTGAGATAATGTTGGGGCACTTGCTCAGGAAGGAGCCCCACCAGGGAAGCCCGAACAGTAAAGACACCCCCCTGATTTGTTTGATTTCCAGGTGTTTCTTGGCCATCTCTTTCAAGTTTGAGTAGTGAAAGCGGTAGGTATGATCGGCAGGGGTGTCCCATACCATCTTGCCCTCCACCTTCCCGAATCCCAGTTTCCACTTCAGCCAGCAGATGGATTTCCCCAGTTTGAAGCCAAGGCTTTCAAAATTGGCTATGGCGATGATGACTTCCCCATCTGGTTTTACCATTGTGCCCATCTGGCCTATGGCTGCTGAGGGGTCAGGGAAATGGTCGAGCGAGCCCTTGCAATATACTTTATCAAATGACCCCGGTTTGAACGGCAGATGTTCTCCTATTCCGTGGACAACGCTCATGTCGGCACCAGTGGCGGCGATATTTTCCTTAGAACATGCCACCATTATGTTTGAGGGCTCCAATCCTACGAGCCTTGCCCCCTTTCTGGTCAGGTCCACGCCGTCGGTGGCCTTGCCGCAGCCGACATCCAGTATGATTTCTCCCGGTCTGGGGTCAATCTTCTGGTAAGTAATCTCGATCATCTTCCGGAACAGGAAGGCGACATCCGGATTTATCACCTCCGGCATCACATGATCGTCATTCCATTCAAGGTCAATTTCCGCCTGATTCGCTTGATTCAATTAATTCGCCTCCAGAAGGTGCTTTTGGTCCTCTGGTATATTAGCACCGTATTGGCAGAGTTGCAATCCGGTATTAATAACAGTGTAAGAAGGCGGGGTGGGCCAAATGGCCCACCCCGCCTCTTTCTCACTCAGGCTGAAGGGCTCTCCAGACTATGGTTCGTATACAATGGGAATCCAGTCCGGGTCCGCCCGATACATCTTTTCCAGAACAGTAGGGGCTGAACCATCTATCCTGTATACCGACAGTTTGTCATTGGAGGTACGTTTGTCCGGAGCATAGCTGTGGGGACAACCGTCCACCGTTATGGAGAAGTTCTGAGCATTCTTATAAAGGAACTCGGAGGAGAAATTCTCTGTGCCGTATCTTTCCACGGTGTCCCTTATCAGTTCATACATTACATAGAGTTGCTGGCTTGCCAGATAGGCTATGCCGGCTTCCTTGATTTCCTGCTCTTTACCGGGATGATATCTTTGCAGCATCTCCTCCGTCATATCGATAACCTCGCCGCTGTCGGTCCACCACTGGGCAACCTTGATGAGCAGCATTTTGTCGAGGGCGGGCCATAACTCCTGTTGAGTTATCATATCCAGGAAAGCAAGGTGAGCATCTGTGCCGATGTAATTTGTCTCGTAACCCTGCTGCGCGTATTCCTTGGCAAACTGGTTCATAGGCACAGGGGGAAGCAGGTAATCACAGTCGCTTAACGCTTCCACCTCGGTACTCCAGGAGAATTTCATATTCGTCAGGAAAACTTCCACCAGTTCGAACTGTTCCGGATGTGCTTTGCAGTAAGCTTTCAGGCCGTTTATGCAACCTTCCCCGTAGGACTCCTTCCACATGGCAGCGCCAATTTTGGCCGGTCCTTTGGTTTCCCAGTCCCAGTCTTTATCGGCAATCCACTTCAATAAGCTTTGAATCTCCCAGTCGACCGCAGTCTGGCCGGCGGCGAAAACCCATCCCGGCGGCACGAAAGATTCCAGGTTGGGAGCCACTGTGAACATGACGATTTTATCCTGTTCACAGAGGGGCTTGAGAACTATGGCAGTGGATGAAACCGGCCCGAAGATTACATCCGCTCCCTGTGATTTCAGCCGGTTATACCCGGGGACATCCTTGGCCGGGTCATACTCATTATCGTAGTGTTTAACCTCGAGTGTGACACCCGGGATTAAGTTTTCGTCGTTGTAGTATTCGGCAAGGTCTTCGGTGGCCGTGAGGATTTTATCCATTCCCGCTGCTGCCACGCCTGTAAGATCCATTATGGCCCCAATGGTTATGGTTATCTCCGGCCCAACTTCCCCTCCATTGGTGGGGGTTACCCCATTGTCACCGTTGCTCCCATTGCCCCCGTTATCATTATCGTCACAATTGCAGGCCGTTAACAAAGGTAATGCCAGCAACAGAATTACCAGAAAACTAATTATTACTACCCATTTACTTTTCATTTCCCCTCCTTCCCGGGCAAAAGTTATCTTTTGCCGGTATATGTCATTTGCAATCTTGAAGTGTTGGTTTTTCTCCCTATATATTTATCCCCCCTTTCTTGTTTTTGGCTTGAGTTGCAAATCCCGTTTCTACTCCGCAGGCGATCGAACGACCGGATACCATTCATCGTGAACCCGGAAAAGGTCCTTTTCCTCGCCGTTTACCTCATAAATAGCCAGATGGTCGATTGAAGAACGCTTGTTTTTGCCAAAGCTGGCTCTCTCTATGCCATCAACGGTCTGAGAATATGCCTCTGCGGCTTGATAAAGAGCTTCCGAGTCAAATCCCCCCGGGCCCGCTTCCTCGATGGCGTCTACTATTATATCAAGTATCTGGTATATGGCATCGATTGAGATGTAGGAAGCTCCCTCCCCCATAATCTCTTCGGCCGAGTCCGGATGCTTGGCGAAGAGGAGTTGTTTGGTCATATTGATTATCTCAGTATCATCGGTCCACCATCCGGAAGGAAGGATGAAGAGCGATCCATCGAACTTGTCCCAGAGATGGGCATCGCTTATCGTTCCCAGAAAAGCAGACTGAGCCCCCGTTCCCATGAATTTGCCATCATATCCTGCACCTCGATACTCCTTGACGAAACTGACGAGACTGATGGGCAGCATTATATAATCGCATTCCTTCAGGGCCTCTACCTCGGTCTTCCAGTTGAAGCCGATTTCGATGGTATATCCCCCCACCCATTCAAACTTGTCCGGGTGAGCTTCGGCATATTCCTTCATGGCATCCTGCAGCGCGATATTGTAGGGGGTTTTCCATCCTGCAGCCCCTATCTTTGCTCGCCTGTCGGCAGGGAAATCCGAATCGTTTTCGGCAACCCATTTGAGTAAAGTATAGGCATTCTCCGAAGGCAGTGTTGAGGGGACAAAAATATAGCCGGGAGGGTATACCAGGTCATCATCTGCTGCCGTGGTGAAAAGGACCATCTCATCCTGGGTAACCCGAGGTTTCAGGGTAAGGGGAGTGGTGGGCACGTTGCTGAAAATGAGGTCCGCACCATCGCGTTTTACCTTCTCATAACACGGGATTTCCTTACTGGGTTCGTAAGCGCAGTCACAAGTGGCTACCTCCAGGCGAGCTCCCTCAGGGATAAGCCCGTTTTCAGTATAATATTCCACCGCATCATCCAGAGCCATATCGATAGGCTCCATGGCGGTTGCCGAAGCTCCCGTCTGATCCGTAATATACCCGATAGTAATAGTAGTGATCTCGGGAGGTTCCTTTTCCCCGTTACTTTCCCCGGTACTATCTTCACCACCGCATCCGGCCAGCAAAGGTAATATCAATAACAAACCTGCCAGAATCGGTAAACATGCTTTGCCAGGAATTCTTGCCATTTCCCTTCTCCCTTAAAAAAATTACAAAAAGAGTTGTTAACCGTTATTTTGCCATCTGGAATCACATCCGTCAATAGACATTTTAATTCCGGCTGCGATTACCGAAGGTAACGCTGCTTAACTTTGAGCCCTCCCACAGCTTATTTTTTAGTTAGCTGATTATATGACCAGCTTTTACGAAATCTCGGGAACGTGCAGGACTCCCTCGAACTCCAGTTCCTTGATTTCCCTGTCGGCCATTCCCAGCACTTGACTGCATATTTCCTCGGTGTGCTGGCCCAGCAGGGGGGCCGGCGTACTCTTGAATTCGGATGTGCCCCAGAGGTGAAAGGCTATGCCGGGGTAGAGCCGTTTCCCGGCTACGGGGTGATCCAGTTCCATGATTGCCCCCATATGCTGAAGCTGAGGGTCATTAATGGAATCGGTGGCCCGCTGCACTACCCCTGCCGGTACTCCGGCAGCCTGCAGGATGTCCATCACCTCTTGCGGTTGGCGGGTGGAAGTCCACTCTTCGACCAGGTGATCGAGTTCGTCGACATGCTGCAAACGTCCGGGCATGTCGGAGAATTTAGGATCGGTAGTCCAGGCAGGATTTCCGATGGCCTGACAGAAACTCCGCCATTCCTCCTCGTTAAGCACCGTTATGGTGCACCAGTTGTCATCACCCAGGCAGCGATAACAGCCATGCGGCGCATAATGAGAACTTCGGTTACCCATTGGCTCAGGAGAGCGCCCGTTCATGGTGTAATCGAGGAAATACTCCCCTACCATACCCGCGGCTACTTCCGTTTGAGCCATGGTGATGAACTGCCCCTTGCCGGTACGGCGTCGATAATCGAGGGCAGCTATGGCGGCCATGGCCAGGTACTTGCTGGCAATATGGTCAGGAATAGGGGAATTGGATCCTACCGGATAGGGATCGTCGGGATGGGCCCAGAGGGAAAGCATGCCGGAGGCACCGGAAATCATGGGGCCGTATGCCTGGTAATTGCTGTAGGGCCCGCCGCTTCCGAATCCCTGGCTGCTCAAGTATACGATGGAAGGGTTGATCCGTCGCATACTCTCATAATCGAACCCGAGATCCTCCATGACTCCCCCGCGATAGTTCTCCATCATGACATCGGTAAGCTTAACCAGTTGTTTGACGAGCTCTTTCCCCTTTTCCGTTTTCAGGTTCACTCCGAAACTGCGCTTGTTGCGGTTTGACTCGTTGAATCCGGCGATGTTGTTGATATCCGGCCCTATGGTGCGCATGAAATCCATGTTGTCTCTGGATTCGATCTTTATAACGTCAGCCCCGAACTCTCCCATTACCTTGCCGAAATCGGGGCCCACGCCGCCCGTTCCAAAACTGAGAACCCTTACGTTTTCCAGTGGTAACATCATTTTCCTCCTTGGTTACAGGACCCCGCCGCTCTTGAGTTCTGCCAGCTCATCTTTCGAAAATCCCAGCTCATCACAGTATATCTGCTCGTTGTGTTCCCCCAGGCAGGGGGCGGGACACCCGATTCCGGCCGGCGTTTCGGTCCACTTATACGGCGGGCCGGGATATTCGGCTTTGCCTGCCACCGGATGGCTGACTTCGGTGAAGAATTGTCTGGCTCTGGTGTGAGGGCTGTTATAAAAATCGCTCATCTTGAGTATGGGAGAGATCGGGACCCCCTCCCGGCTTCCCGCTTCAAAAAGCTCAAGCATGGTGAACTTATTGGTGAATTCCTGCATCAGGAAATACAGGTCCTGGGCATTACCAATGCGGTACATGAAATCCCGCCATTCAGGCATCTGGAGAACATCAGGATTATCAAGCACCCTGACAAGGGCGTCCCATTGTCGCGGAGTCAAAGCTACTACCCTGATAAAACCATCCTTACAGGGGTAAACGGGGTAAATGGAGTCTCCCATGCGTACTTCGGGGGTAGGGGGTGGCATATCCGGATTGACGGCATAATGGTAATTGGGAATAATCCAGGGATAAAGCCCCATACGAGAGGTTTCGTGAACCGAGGTATCGATGAACTGCCCTTCACCGGTAGTGGCCCTCATATAGAGCGCAGCCGCTATCGATATGCTGGCATGGATGGAAGCAGCATCATAGGCCGGCGAACCCGGCATCATGCACGGCACCTTGCCCGGGTATCCGCTGGTGATCATGGTCCCGCTCAGGGCGAAATCGACGAGGTTGGAACCTTTGTAATCGCGATAAGGCCCGGTTTGCCCGAATTCGGTGATGCTGTCGACGACCAGTCCGGGGTTTATCCCCTTCAGATTAGAATAATCGAAACCCAGGCCGGGCAGGTAATCAGGATGTGAATTATCCACCAGCACATCGGCGGTTTTGAGCAATTTGCGGAAAATCTCCTTACCCTGTTCAAGTTCGATGTTCAGGGTGATTCCCAGCTTGCCGGTATTGCGAAAGAGGAAATAAAGG
The DNA here is from genome assembly GCA_046498265.1 of Dehalococcoidia bacterium. Taxonomy (GTDB): domain Bacteria; phylum Chloroflexota; class Dehalococcoidia; order SZUA-161; family SpSt-899; genus JBGLNL01. Next base: position 14,739 of record JAWOBB010000034.1, read on the forward strand.
CTCTTCTCGGGATGGGGAGTGTCATTGAGGAAAGGAGGGGTGTTCCTTCCGGGCTCTCCTTGCGGTTTTTCAATCTTGATAACCTCCGCTCCAATATCGGCCAGAACCTTGGTAGCGAAGGCCCCTTTGCTGTCGGCTAAATCAAGGATTCTGTAACCGGTTAGAGCGCCGTCTTTTTCATCTGGCATATCCTACCTCCCTGAATCGAAGGGTGAGTTCCTGCTCTCCATAATAATCGTGAACCGGTTGTGAGTCAATATTTAAGGAATAAAAAGCGGGGCGAGCCGACCGGCTCGCCCCGCTTTGCCACGCTTGGAGAAAAGAAGGGGTTATGGAGCAGGCGTGTAAGAAGTCAATTCCTTGGTTTCGGAGCCCATGAAGATGTAATTATACTGGTACTTGACGGGACAGAGGAAATCCTCATCCACTGCCCACCACTCGTAATTGACGGTACCATCTTCTGCTGTGGCCGCTATCTTAAAGCATTCATAATTACCTGCTGGAACGGTGACTTCCTCCGTGCCTACCACTTCCAGCGTCCATGGTGTTTCTATGTGTACCAGGAAATCAGGCATGTCTATTATGGTTGTATAAGCCCATGTGTCACCAACGGACAGGGATTCCGGTCGCTCTATCGTATAGTCATAACCTCTTTCTGCATCCAGGGTCATTTGAACTGCCGAAACATACAAAGTGAACGTTTCCTGAACAATTCCTCCGGTAGATTTGTCCCGCCAAATGGATGCAGCATGGAGATCTACCGGAATAACTGTGTTCAACATAGAGGTCTCATTGTACCAGCGTCTCGGTTGATCGCTGAATTCGGCTGAGATAACATAACAGTCGTATTCTTTATCTGCAACAGTGACCTTGGCTTCCTCGTTAACATCAACGTCCCAGGTGATTTCATTAGTCGTTTCTCTTTTTGGGTCTTCCAGATATTCGTATGATACATCGTATGCCCAGGAAGTGCCGATTGTTGGGGTTTCACCGTCGCCTGGCGTTGATGTGGGAGTGGGCGAAACTGTAGGAGTGGGTGAAGCTGTAGGCGAAGGTGTAGGCGAAGGTGAAGGTGAGGGTGAAGGTGAAGGCGTAGGCGTAGCGGTCGGTTCCTCGCCTCCCGTCAAATCCGGCACATCTGAGTTTTTTGCTGGCATGGGCGTATAGGAGACAAGCTCTCTGGTTTCCAGCGCCTGATACTGTGCGTACCGTTCCACCTTGACCGGCAGGATCATATCGTATTCCGCTGAGTACCATTCGGTATCCAGGGGATTCCCCTGGCTGGTCAACTCGACCTTGTAGCAGCGGAAGGTGCCGGCCGGAACCGTCACATCCTCAACTGCGGTGACTTCGATATCGATGGGAGTGGTGTATGGATCGTACATTGGCGGTTCCAGCACGGTCCCCTGCTCTATGGAATAAGCGTCTCCGTAGGAGAACGGCTGGCCGTGATCAACCGTGCCGTAGTTATTTGTCTGGGTGGATGTCAGCACATTCCCCATAACGTCGACCTTGGCTTTTGCCTGGATCACATCGAGCGTATCCTTGCTGATGGCGTAGGAAACACCGGTGACCTTGGTCGGTGCCCCGCTGGGCTGGGCATAGCGGAAGGGTTCCTCGTCAAAGGTGGCTTCGATTACCCAGCAATCTTCTCCCTCGACGGTTTCCTCTGAGGTAACGTTCATTGTCCATTCAGTAACTTCCTCTTCGTAGGTGACCTGGTAAACGGCGGTAGGCCCGCTCGGTTCAGGGGTTTCCTCCTTGAGAGCTTCTATCTGCGCTTCAAGATCTGCTATGGTGCTTTCAAGTTCGGTGATCTCCGATTGAAGGTCGTCATTTTCTGCTTCCAGCTCAGTGATTTTCACTTGAAGTTCAGCAACCTTCTCGCTATCTCCCTCATCATCGTCATCGCTGCAGGCAGCCAATACCAGAAGCCCTGCCAGTAAAATAGCGATGACCAGGATTGCCCATTTCCATGAATTCCTCATAATTAATTCCTCCTTTTCTCCTTTTAAAAAATTATTGTTTGATCAACACGAACGATCCTCTTGCCCAAGATTACACTTCTTATCTTAGTAACAAGGGAATCGGTAACAAGGGTAATAGTGTTTCCCTTTTCTTGACTCTGCCAGATGTTTTTCCTTCTATTTTACCACGTTATGCAAGCATGGAAAAGAAGATTGGCATAAAAGAGGGATAAAACGAGGAAAAATCTATTAGCGGCTGGCTCCGTTCTATCCCTCCCGGCCCTTGAGTTCCCCCTTGTCTTCATTTTGACGGTGTGATATCCTGATAAAGTTGGTTATAGATTTTTATAGAATTTTGGCGATTTCCTAAGATTATGACAACGAGCGGGCAGTCATCCCTTCTGACCATAAGCCAGGCCAGTCGATTCCTTGGCGTCAGCGAAGTGACGTTGCGCCAGTGGACGGACGAGGGCCGTATCGAGGCGTTCATCACTCCCGGCGGACACCGCCGCTACTCCCAAAGCGAACTTCGCCGTTTCATGGGCTCGGGAAACCGCATCCACGGCATCAGGGACCTGCTTGCCCGGATGGAGCTGGCCCCGGAAGAGGAGCATGAGATTGCCAGAACCCGATTTCCGGCGATGTTATGGTACAACGAGCTCAGCCCGGATTCTCTTGCCCGGCTGCGGGAACTGGGCAAAAAGGTATACGGCCTGGTTATTACCTATATATCCAAACCGTCGAGGCGCGAGGAAACGCTGGAGCTTGGCCGGGAAGTGGGGAGGGAATTCGGGCAGTATCTGGTCTCAATAGGGCTTCCGTTGACCGATGCCATGGAAGCCTTCATGCTGCACCGGGCACCGCTGGTTGCCGCCGCCACCGACCTCATGAAGAAACGCAAAGCCCTCAACGAGCGCGCCGCCGAGGCCATACCGCTGGTAACACAACTCACTGACGAGGTCCTGCTGGCCATGGTTACGGCGTACCAGACTCAGGATATCGGCAACGGAGAAGATAAATGATTTCGATTTCAAGACTGCTTTGCGATGAGGTTGGCCCGGCCGATGAGCTTCGTTACGGGCATAACGGGCATCTCTCCCCCGCCCGCCAAGCCCGCCCCATCGTGGTATGGAATTGCACCCGCCGATGCAACCTCCACTGCGTTCATTGCTATGCCGATGCCGTTTCCGATGATTCCAGCCGGGAAATGAGCACAGAAGAAGGCAAAATATTCATCCGTCAGCTTGCCGATTTCGGGGTGCCGGTTCTTCTTTTTTCAGGGGGCGAGCCGCTCGTGCGCCGGGACTTTCTGGAACTGGCCAGGTTCGCCGTGGCAGGCGGTGTCGGGGTGGTGGTTTCCACCAATGGAACCCTGATAACGCCTGAAACAGCCCGGGAAATGAAGAAGATCGGGTTTCGGGAGGTGGGCATCAGCCTCGATGGAATCGGGGAAAAGAATGATAAGTTTCGCGGCAAAAAGGGCGCTTTTGAGGCGGCGCTTAATGGCATCCGTTACTGCATCGCCGAGGGCCAGCGGGTTTCGCTGAGAATGACCGTTACCCAGGCAAATCATGGCGAGGTCTCCGCCATCCTTGACCTGGCGGAGCGGGAGAACATCGATCGAATTTGTTTTTATCATTTGGCCTATGCGGGGAGAGGGAACGATCTTCGGGATATCGATCTTAATCACGCCCAGACGAGAGAGGTAGTCGATCTCATTGCCGATCGCACACGGGATTTCTACCGGCGCGGGTTGAACAAGGAAATCCTGCTGGTGGCCAATCATGCCGATGGCGTTTATCTCTATTTGCGCGAAAGGGAAAAGGACCCGGAGCGGGCGGCGAAGATTATGGGGCTTCTGGAGATCAATGGCGGCAATAACTCCGGTATTCGCATCGGGGCGGTGGATGAGCTGGGCAATGTCCATCCCGACCAGTTCTGGAGGTCGGTCAGCCTGGGCAACGTTCACCAGAAGCCGTTCGGAGATATCTGGCTGGATACCTCTAATCCCATAATGGACTGGCTGAAGGATCGAAAGGGCCAGCTTGAAGGCCGATGCGCCCGATGCCGGTATCTGGAAATCTGCAACGGCAATTTGCGTGAACGTGCCGAGGCCGTCTTCGACGACATGCGGGCCGAGGACCCGGCCTGTTACCTGACCGATGAGGAGATCGGGATTTTATGAATTTGCAGTCATGTCATTTATGAATGTAGCGAAGCGAAATGAAGAATCCCCACTAATTGCATGAGATTCTTCGCCACTGGCTCAGAATGACAGTGAAAAAATGAAAGACCGAAAGGACAAACTCGAACCGAATCTGCACCTGGTGGCCTGGGAGGTTACCCGCCGCTGCAATTTGTTCTGCAAGCACTGCCGGGCCGCGGCCGAGGATACGGCTTATGAAGGGGAACTGACTACCGGTGAGTGTTTTGATACCATCGACAGCATTCTGGAGGTGGGCAGACCCATTATCATACTGACCGGCGGGGAACCCCTGATGCGGCCCGATATCTTCGAGATCGGCCGCTACGCCAGCGAGCGTGGTCTCAGGGTGGTGGTGGGCACCAACGGCACGCTGATCACAAAAGAGATAGCCGAGATGATGGCCGAGGTGCCTGTGGCGCGGGTGGGTGTCAGCATCGATTTCCCGCTGCCCGAGCTTCAGGATGAATTCCGGGGCAAAGCGGGGGCCTTCGATGAGGCGGTGGCCGGAATCAGGGCGGCGCAGCGAGCCGGACTCAGCATACAGATCAATTGTACCGTGACCAGTTTGAATTCCCGTTATCTGGAAGACCTTCTGAACCTCGCCATCGAGCTGGGGGCCGAGGCCTTCCATCCGTTTATGCTGGTGCCCACCGGCCGGGGAAAGGGACTGGCCAATGTAGAGCTTCCCCCCGAGGAGTACGAGCGGATACTCAACTGGGTCTATGACAGGCAGCAGGAGCTGGGGGATCGAATCTTCTTCAAACCCACCGATGCCCCCCACTATATGCGCATATTGAAGCAGCGGGGAGCCGTGGAAACATCCGGTTACGGCGGACATCCTTCGATGAATTCCATCACGCGGGGGTGCCTGGCCGGGGTGGGATTCTGTTTTATCTCTCACGTGGGAAGGGTGCAGGGTTGCGGTTACCTCGACGTCGAAGCCGGAAATCTGAAGGAGGCCAGTTTTGCCCGCATCTGGAACGATTCACCGGTTTTTGCCCGCCTGCGCGACCTTTCCAATCTGGGCGGCAAGTGCGGGGTCTGTGAATACAAGAGAATCTGCGGAGGCTGCCGGGCCAGGGCCTACGAAGCCACGGGCGATTACCTGGCGGAGGAGCCGTATTGCGTCTATCAACCGCTTGCCTTGCGAGAGGGGGCCGGAAAGTGACTGTGGAACTGGATCGGATCGATCGGCGCCTGCTGAACCTGATGCAATCGGATTTCCCACTGGTGAGGGAGCCGTTTGCCGAACTGGGGAAAAATCTTAATCTCGGTGCCCCGGAGGTACTTGAGCGGGTGAAGCGTTTACAGCATGAGCACATCATCAGGATCATCGGGCCTGTGTTCAATTCCCGCAACCTCGGCTACCGGAGCACGCTGGTGGCCATGCGCATCCCTGAAGAGGGAATCGAGCGGGCGGCGCAAATGATCAACCGAAATCCCGGTGTGGGGCACAACTATGAGCGCGGTCATTTTTATAACCTGTGGTTCACCCTGGCGGCGCGGGGCGAATCGGCCCTCGCAGAGGCACTCGGTGAGCTTCGGGAGCAGATTTCCCCCGAGGATATGGTTGATTTACCTGCCGTAAAGCTCTTTAAGATCAGGCTTTTCTTCGACCTGGAAGGGAAGGGCAATCATCGGGGCAGCGAGGCTCCGCGCGAGCTGACAACCGTCGTTTTGCCGAGTTTGTCCGCTTCGGAACGGGCCATCATTAATGAACTGCAGCGGCAACTGCCGCTGGTGGAGCGGCCTTTCGATGGAATTGCCCAGAACGCTGGCATGGATGTTGAGGATTTCCTGGCCGGGTGCCGTTCCCTGAAAGAGCGCGGCCTGATGCGCCGCTTCGGCGCTTCCATTGAGCAGCGCCATGCCGGATTTACGGCCGGTGCGCTGGTGTGCTGGGCTGTTCCTGAAGAGAAGGTGGATGAGGCAGGAATGACGATGGCCGGTTTCCCGGAGGTCACGCACTGTTATGAACGCCGGACCTGCCCCCGGTGGCCGCGGTACAACATGTTCACCATGGTTCACGGGGATTCGCCTGAGCATATCGAAGGGATTATCTCCCGCATGGCCGCTGAAACGTCGATCACCGAATACGAGGTTTTGCCCACGGTCAGAGAGTTCAAGAAGGAAAGGCTGAAATACGAGGTGTAAAGGGATGAGTATCGGAACGCAGCAGTTAATAAACGAATACAGGCTGGAAATGGTCACCCCCGGCTGTTTCCCGGGGGCGCCGATATGGAGGGCCGAAGTAACTTTCGAAACTGATATCAGCCGGGTGCTCCCGTACTTAAACGCCGAGCTGGGAGATACCAGTTACAATCACCATGCCCAAACCCTCCTGTACAACGGCGATAACGGCAGGCGATATGCTTTCCGACCGCATGAAATCGATATCGCCCCGGCCGAGGACAGGGAAACGGCTGTCAGGTTGTGCGATGATATCGTTTCCAGAGTTAACGATATCTGGGCAAGGAGGAATGAAATCACCCCCGATTTTCAGGGGAAAGCCGCCCCGCCAGACGTGCTTGAGGTTCGAAAACTCCTGCCCGGGACCAACTGCAAGGAATGTGGATATGCCACCTGCATGGCTTTTGCGGCGGCGCTGTCCCAGGGCAAGGCGAATTTATCCGAGTGCCCGCATATTTTGGTTGATGAATTTGCCGAGAACAGGAACGCCTTGCTGGGTCTGCTGGGACTGGAGTGAGAAGGTAGAATGTCATACTATCCGGCCTTTCTGGATCTGAGGAACAAACGCTGCGTCGTAGTCGGTGGCGGAGGGGTGGCCCTGCGCAAGGTGGAGATGCTGCTTGAGCACCAGGCGCAGGTGACGGTCATCAGCCCCCGTTTATGTGAGGAACTTGAAAGGCTGGAAGGAAAGGTAACCATAGCTGGGCGTGGGTATCAAAAGGGTGACTTGGAAGGGGCCTTCGTGGTGGTGGCTGCCACGGACGATCCGGTAACGAATGAGCGGATAGCGACAGATGCTGAAGAGAGGGGAATGCTGATTAACGTGGTCGATGTTCCATCACTTTCCAATTTTATCGTTCCCTCATATCTAAAAAGGGGAGACCTGACCGTTGCCGTCTCCACCGGCGGGAAGAGCCCGGCGCTGGCGCGCAGGATTCGCTCGTGCCTGGAAGAGGAATTCGGCCCGGAATATGCCGATTTAATTGCAGTTGCCGAAGAGGTGCGCTCCGAACTCAAAGGGAAGGGAATCAAGGTTTCTCCGGATGCCTGGCAGCAGGCGCTTGAAATCGGAGAGCTTCTGGAGCTCATCCGTTCGGGGCACCCTGCCGAGGCCAAAAGGAAGTTGTATCAAACGCTCATGGAAGCGGTAAGGTAGATGGCTGAGGAACGTAAGCTGAAGGGGCCGCAGATCTGTGCTGTCGGGGTGAACTACAGCACCACTCCGGTGGAAGTACGGGAAAGGCTGAGCATGCCGAAGGACAGGATTCGGGATGCCCTGGCTTCGCTGCGCGATTATGTGCCAAGGGGAATAATCCTGGATACCTGCAATCGCACTGAGCTCTATGCCCTGAGCAACGACAGCCACTACTCCGAGCGGGCGCTGCGCCAATTCTTGCAGGACTGGTCGGGGGTTCCCGAGGAGGAGCTCTCGCCTCATCTCTACATCCATCACAATTACCGGGCCATGAAGCGGCTGTGCCGGATCACCTCCGGGCTGTACTCAATGATCCTGGGCGAGCACGAGATACTGGGGCAGGCGGCCCAGGCCCTCGAGGAAGCCGAGGAAGCCAGGATGGTCGATTCGCCGCTGCGCCGGCTCTTTCAGCACGCCATCGGCACCGGTCGCAAGGTGAGGGCCGAGACGGATATCAGCAGGAACGCCCTTTCGGTGGGCTCGGTGGCGGTCGATTTGTCCACCCGGGCAGCCGGCGCGGATATCCGCGATTGCAAAGTGCTTCTCCTCGGAGCAGGGGAGGCGGGCAAACTGGCAGCCAGGGCTTTTGCTCAAAGAGGGGCGGGGTCGATTTCCGTTACCAGTCGGTCTCTGCGCAGAGCTCAGGAGCTGGCTTCTAAACTTGGCGCCAGCCCCGTCGATATCAAGGAGATGGGCATGGAGATGGCCAATTCCGATATCGTCATCAGTTGTACCGGCTCGCCGCATTTCGTGATTCACCGTGAGCTGGTGGAGAAGGCGATGTCCTGGCGCGCCAATCGTCCGCTGGTCATCGTCGATATCGCCGTTCCGAGGGATGTGGAGCCAGAGGTTGACGAAATAGACAATGTCTTCCTTTACGATATCGATGACCTGGACCGGGCACTGGGAACGAACAAGGAAGAGCGGGAGAGGGAAGTCGAAAAGGCCCAGGCCATCATCGACAGTGAGCTGGAGCATCTTCTCGAGTGGTGGCAGACCCTGGAGGTCAAGCCCACCATCAGCCGGCTGATGCAGATGGCCGAGGACGTTCGCCGACGGCAGCTGAACATGACCCTGAAAAAGCTGCCCCCGCTTGATGCCGAACAGCAGGAGAGCCTGGATGCCATGACCAGGGCAATCGTCAAAAAGATACTTCACAATCCCATCCAGTACATGAAGAAAAACGGTTATACCAACGAAGAGGTCGTCCGGGTGCTCCATGAGCTTTTTGCCCTGGATGAACAGAAAGAGCGCAAGTGAGAAACCATTTGAGGATCGGTACCCGGGGGAGCAAACTGGCGGTGGTTCAGGCAGAGTCTGTGAGGGACCGGCTTGTCTCGCTTCATCCCGGAATTGATTTCGAGATCGGGAAGATAACCACTACCGGCGATCGGAACACCGACGTTTCGCTTGAGCAGCTGGGGGGGGAGGGGGTTTTCGTCAAGGAACTGGAGGATGCCTTGCTGAGAGATGAGATCGACCTGGCGGTCCACAGCCTGAAGGACATGCTTACCACCATACCCGACGGGCTTCGCCTGGCTGCTGTGCCCCAGAGAGTTGACCCGAGGGATGTGCTGCTTTCTTCAGCGGGCAACATTGCCGAGCTTCCCCCGAAAGCACGCATTGGCACCGGCAGCCAGCGGCGCGCCGTCCAGATTCGGGAGATGAGGCCGGATGTGGAAATCTGCGATTTGCGGGGGAATATAGATACCCGTATCAGGAAAGCTTTTTCGGGCGAACTTGACGGCATCGTTATGGCTGCGGCTGCGCTAATTCGGCTGAATATGGAAGACAGGATAACCGAGTATCTCCCTGCCGAAGAATTTGTGCCGGCGGTGGGACAGGGAGCTTTGGGAATCGAGATTCGGGCCGATGATGCTCATACATTCGAGATCGTAGCTTCCCTCAATGATGAACTAAGCCGGCGGAGCGTGACTGCAGAGAGGGCGTTCCTGCGAGCCATGGGCGGGGGCTGCCGGGCCCCGATTGCAGCGCTGGGAAATATTGAAAATGGTAATATCAAGCTTAATGGAATTGTAGCTAATCCTGATGGGAGCAAGATATTGCGCTCCAGTGTCGAGGGAGATGCCTCGGCTCCCGAAAAGCTCGGGGAAGAGCTGGCTGCCGGGATGATCGATATGGGAGCGAGATCGTTGATTCAATAGTTTTAGACAGGATAACAGGATGAACAGGATGGAGTACAAAGATCTGACGGAAAAGGTGATAGGATGCGCATACCGCGTCTATAACAAAATGGGATTTGGATTTGCTGAAAGTGTCTATGAAAAGTGTTTAATGATAGAACTACAAAAAACCGGCCTATATACAGAGTCCCAAAAGCCGATTACAGTATATTACGGAGATGAAATAGTAGGAGAATTTGTAGCTGATATTGTAGTTGCTGATAAAATCATCGTTGAATTGAAATCCGTAAGGCGACTTGTTAAAGCTCATGAGGCACAATTAGTAAATTACCTTGTTGCTACGGGTAAGCCCTTAGGCTTACTGATAAACTTCGGGGAAATGAGAGTTGAAGTTAAGCGAAAATACAGGGATTTCAATGGTGATCAGAAAGTGCAATCAGAATTAGCAGGGGATGCAGGATAATATAATAACTCAAAAAAATCTTGAAAATCCTGTACATCCTGTCAAAAATTAAAGGGCGAATTATGAGCCAGGGCAAAGTCTACCTAGTCGGAGCCGGGCCCGGTGATCCGGGCCTAATTACAGTCAAGGGCATGGAATGCCTCCGGCAGGCCGAGGTGGTCGTCTACGACAGGTTGATAGATGACAGTTTGCTTGATCTGGTCCCTCCTGAGGCGGAGATGATCTATGTGGGCAAATCGGCCAGGGTGCATGCCAGGGAGCAGTCCGAGATCAACCGGATTCTGATTGATAAAGCCGGCGAAGGCCGGACGGTGGTTCGTCTCAAAGGGGGCGACCCGTTCGTGCTGGGTCGGGGTGGGGAGGAATGTGAAGCACTCGCCGCCAGCGGCATACCCTATGAAGTGGTGCCGGGCATTTCTTCGGCCATCGCCTCCCCCGCTTACGCCGGTATTCCCGTAACGCACCGGCAGGCAGCCTCTTCGTTTGCCGTCATCACCGGGCACGAGGATCCCACCAAGGAGCTCTCCAGTATCAACTGGGATAAGCTTGCTACTGGAGTCGATACCCTCGTTTTCCTGATGGGAATGGGCAATCTCCCCCTGATTGCCGAAAAACTAATCGAATGCGGCCGTGCCCCGGATACGCCGGTGGCCCTGATTCGTCAGGGAACCACTCTACAACAGGAAGTGATCACCGCCACGCTTTCAACGGTGGCCGAGAAAGCCAGGGAGGCCGGTTTCGAGCCGCCGGTGGCTATCGTGGTGGGTGAGGTTGTCAATCTCCGCGAGAAACTCCAGTGGTTTGAGAATCGGCCGCTCTTTGATAAGCGGGTGCTGGTCACCCGGGCGCGCACCCAGGTCAGCAGCTTGAGCAAACTGCTGGCCGAAAGAGGTGCCCAGCCAATCGAGTTGCCGGCCATCGAGATTCAGGATTTGCCCGATACGGCTGAACTGGATCAGGCGATTAGGGATATCCCCCGCTTCGACTGGGTGTTTTTTACCAGCGCCAACGGGGTTGAAGCGGTCTGGAACCGGCTGGTAGCTTTGGGCAGGGATGCCCGCCAATTCGGAGCGGTGAAGATCGGGGTCATCGGGCCTGCCACCGCCCTGGCTCTGGCAGAAAGAGGGCTTTACCCCGATTTCATGCCGGCAGAGTACACCAGTGATGGTATTTTAGCCGGCCTTGCGGAACGCGATATCAAAGGATGCCGTATTCTGCTGCCGCGGGCGGATATTGCGCCTGCGGATCTGGTTGAGGGGCTTGCCGGTCTGGGTGCAGAGCCCGTCGAGGTCACCGCATATCTGACCAGGCCTCCTTTGGAGATTGCCGAAAAGGCCAGGCAGATGTTGCTTGACGGTAAGATTGATATTATCACCTTCGCCAGTTCTTCCACGGTGACTAATCTGCTCGAGGCGCTGGGGAGTGACCTGCAGCCGTTGCAGAATGCGCAGATTGCCTGTATCGGCCCGGTGACGGCGGCCACTGCCGAGGCGGCGGGCCTCAAGGTGGATATCACAGCCGAGGAGCAGACCATTCCCGGCCTGGTCAGGGCCATCGAGGAGGCATATTCAAATGGCTGATTTCCCTCAAAAGAGACTGCGCCGCCTGCGCCGCACCGAATCTCTGCGCAAGCTCGTGCGCGAGACGACGGTAAGCGTAAACGACCTCGTCTATCCGCTCTTTATAACATACGGAAAGAATACCAGAAGCGAGATTCCTTCGATGCCGGGAATATCTCGATTCTCGGTAGATCTGCTTCCCCGGGAGATCGAGGAAATTTTCGGGCTGGGCATCCCGGCGGTTATTCTCTTTGGTATCCCCGAAACCAAGGACGAAACCGGTTCGGCGGGATATGCGCCCGATGGAGTCGTCCAACAGGCGGTTAAATCGATCAAAAAGACGGCTCCTGACCTGCTCGTCATCACCGATGTCTGTCTGTGCGAATATACCAGTCACGGGCATTGCGGGGTGATAAAGGACGGGGTGGTCGATAACGATGCCACCCTCGATTTCCTTTCCCGAATGGCCCTCTCCCATGCTGAGGCGGGAGCGGACATTGTGGCACCTTCGGACATGATGGATGGGCGGGTCAGGGCCATCCGGCAGGCGCTGGACGGAGCCGGGTTCGAGCAGATTCCCATACTTTCCTATGCGGCCAAGTATGCCTCGGCTTTCTACGGGCCTTTCCGCGATGCCGCCGAGTCCGCCCCGCAGTTCGGGGACCGGCGTGCGTACCAGATGGACCCCCCGAATGTAAGGGAAGCGATGCGTGAGATCGAGACGGATATCCAGGAGGGTGCCGATATGGTGATGGTGAAACCGGCGCTGGCCTACCTCGATGTAATCCGCCAGGCCAGGGATACGTTCAATTGCCCCCTGGCGGCATTCAATGTCAGCGGGGAGTATGCGATGGTGAAGGCGGCGGCCCGAAATGGTTGGATCGATGAGCGGAGCGTTGTCATGGAGATTCTGACTGCCGTCAAGCGGGCCGGCGCCGATATCATTATTACCTACCATGCCAGGGACGCGGCGCGATGGCTCGTGTAGTCCAAGCGAGAACAAACATAAGGACATGATATGAACCGAAACCGTTCTGAAGAGCTATTCGCCGAAGCGCAAAGGTATTTACCCGGAGGAGTGGACAGCCCGGTTCGGGCTTTCAAGTCGGTTGGCGGCAATCCCCTTTTTATCAAGCGGGGAAAGGGTTCAAAAATCTACGATGAAGACGGGAACGAGTTTTTAGATTACGTTTGTTCCTGGGGGCCGTTGATTCTGGGGCATGCCCCTTTGCAGGTGATCAAATCCATCCAGCGGATGGCGGAATCCGGGACCAGCTTCGGGGCTCCGATTGAACTTGAGACCAGGCTGGCAAAGATGGTCTGCCAGGCGGTCCCCTCCATCGAAATGGTCCGATTTGTCAGTTCCGGCACGGAAGCCGCCATGAGCGCGTTGCGCCTGGCGCGTGCCTTTACGCAAAGGGACAAAATAGTCAAGTTCGCCGGCTGCTACCATGGCCATTCCGACGGACTGCTGGCTAAGGCCGGATCCGGTGCCACCACGCTCGGCGTGCCCGACAGCCCCGGCGTTCCGCCGGGATATGCTCAAAATACCCTGATCTCCCGGTACAATGGTCTGGATTCAGTGAGAGATTTATTTGCCGCTCACGATGATATAGCTGCGCTCATCGTCGAACCGGTGGCCGCCAACATGGGAGTGATCACGCCGCAGCCCGGGTTCCTGGAGGGCTTGCGGGAAATTACCCGCCGGGCCGGTTCGCTCCTGATATTCGATGAGGTGATTACCGGATTTCGTGTGGCTTCCGGCGGGGCTCAGGAACTTTATGGGGTTACTCCTGACCTGACCTGCCTGGGCAAGATTATCGGCGGGGGGCTGCCGGTGGGGGCTTATGGGGGACGAGCCGATATCATGGGGATGATGGCTCCTGCGGGGCCGGTGTATCAGGCCGGGACGCTTTCGGGCAATCCGCTGGCCATGATAGCGGGCATCGAGACGCTTCGGGCCCTTAGCCAGGCGGATACCTATTCGGAACTGGAGCGCAGGGCTGCGATGCTGGCCGAGGGAATCATTGATGCAGCCGCAAAGTCTGATGTGGCGGTGCAGCTTTCCCGGGTGGGCTCGATCCTGACCGCTTTCTTTTCACCCGAGACGGTCAGCGATTACGAATCGGCCACTCGATCCGATACCGAGCGTTTTGCCCGATTCCACGCAAAACTGCTGGAGCAGGGCATCTACTGGCCGCCGTCTCAATATGAGGCTGCATTCATTTCTCTGGCACACAAAGATGAGGATATTGAGGTGACTATCGAGGCTATAGCGAAAGCCTTGTAATGGCACTTGGGTTATTCCATTGTTTGAATGTTGTTTTCTCCCCACAGTCGGGCTACTTCGGCGGCCAGCGCCTGGTGTTCTGACTTTTGCAGTTTGGGGTCGACCCTGAAAAGCTGCTCGGCTTCCCGACGGGCGATTTCCAGGAGCTTCACATCGGTGAGCCGGGCCATCTTGAGGTCGGGCAGTCCGCTCTGCCGGGTGCCGAAGAATTCACCCGGCCCCCGCATCTCGAGATCCTTTTCGGCCAGCACGAATCCGTTGTGGGTCTGCTCCATGGTCGCCAGCCTTTCGCGTCCCTCCTCGGTGGGGTGATCCGCCAGCAGCATGCAGTAGGCCTGGTGACTGCTCCGCCAGATCCTTCCCCGGAACTGGTGAAGCTGTGAAAGCCCGAACCTCTCGGCACCTTCCACCATCATCACCGTGGCATTGGGAACATCGACCCCGACTTCGACCACCGAGGTGGAGACCAGGACATCTATCTCGCCTGAGCGGAACTGCTGCATTACTTCTTCCTTGGCCGCACCGGACATGCGACCGTGCAGCAGGCCCAGCTTGAGATCAGGGAAAATTTCCCGGGAAAGCCGCTCGTATTCGGCGGTGGCTGCTCGTGCTTCACTGACTTCCGATTCCTCCACCAGCGGGCAGATGATGTAGGCCTGGCGTCCCTGGCTCACCTGCTTGCGGATGAAATTGTAGCCGCTTTGTCTCTGCTTTGGCCCCAGCCACTTGGTCTTGATGGGCTGCCGGCCCGGCGGCAGCTCATCGATGAGCGAGATATCCATGTCGCCGTACAGGGTCAGCGCCAGGGTTCGGGGAATCGGGGTGGCGCTCATGGCCAGCATGTGGGGGCTGATGCCTTTCTGATTGAGGGCCAGGCGCTGCATCACCCCGAAGCGGTGCTGCTCGTCCACCACCGCCAGCGCCAGTTGCTTGAATTCTACTTTCTGCTGGATGAGGGCCTGGGTGCCGATGAGGATATCGACCTCGCCGGCGGAGACCTTTTGCTGAAGCTCCCTTTTCCCTTTCTGGCGCAGGCTGCCGGTCATCAATCCAAGGGTAATTGGCCTGCCCAGGACAGAATCAAAGGAGCGAATAATACCTTCGCCGCCCCGATCTCCCAGCAACTGGCAGATGCCGTTGAAATGCTGCTCGGCCAGTATCTCGGTGGGGGCCATCAGGGCAGCCTGCTCCCCTTGTGCGACGGCCGCCAGCATGGCGGCGGTGGCCACCACCGTCTTGCCACTGCCCACATCCCCGTGGAGCAGCCGGCTCATGGGTTTGGACCGGGTCAGGTCGGCCTTCACCTCATTCAAGGCCCGTTTCTGCGCCCCGGTCAGCTCGAAGGGCAGGCCGGCGGTGAATTTCTCGAGATAACCGGCTCCCTTATCCAGCTTTATTCCCCGGGCGATTTCCTGACGCTGGCGCTTTTTAGAAAGCACCCCGATCTGGATGAGGAACAGCTCGTCGAAGGCAAGCCTCCTCCTGGCTACCCATCGTGAGGACTCGTCCTGAGGATAATGGGCCTGGCGGATGGCTTCCTCGAGTCCCATCAACCTGGCGTTTTTCCTGACCGGCCGGGGCAGAAAATCCTCCAACCGGGGAAGGTACAAGTCGAGAGCCTGCTTAACCAGCCGGCGCACCTGGCGGGGGTAAAGGCCCTCGGTGAGCGGGTAAACGGGGATAAACTGCCCGTACTGGAGAATATCTTCCCGGTCAAGGATTTCATAGGAACTTGGCTGGAATGTACGGTTTCCTCTCCAGACGGTGGCCTTGCCGCTGATAATCAGGCTGGTGCTGGGGGTGAATTTGGGCAGCAGGTAAGGCTGATTGAAGAAGTTGACCTTCATAGTGGCGGTATCGTCGCCGACGATTACCTCGATGATGTCCATCCGCCGAGCCCGTTTCCTGGTGGCCTGCCAGACCTTGACCATGATGGTCTGTTCGATTTCCGGCTGCAGCCTGGCGATGGGCGTGGGCGAGCTGTAATCGATGTGGCGGCGGGGGAAAAAGTAGAGGAGGTCTCTAATGGCGGTTATGCCCAGCTTTTCAAATTTGGGTACCAGTTTGGTGCTTATCCCTTTGAGGCTGCTGATGGGGGAATCGAGGGAGGTGGGGGGTTTTGGGGGTTTGGGTGGGGTGGCGGGTTTCTTTTTGGCGGAGGGGATGCCGGACAGCGAATCAATCCACTGCTCCCGCTCCGCAGGCGTCAATCCTCTATAGCTTGGATAAGGCAGGCGAATTTGTTCGGGGTGTTCTTTTGCAAAGCGGGCCAGGAACTTATCCAGGCCGCCGCTGACCGCTTTATCGGCAAAGCCTCTGGAGCGTTCCAGTTCCAGGATTTTATCAAGCTGTTTGAAATCCAATTTTTCAATCTGTGTGCTCAGGATGGGAGTCTTTTTCGATAACCCCGATGGCGATTGCCCCCGGGCCCAGGTATGTTCCGATTACCGGGCCGATCCTCGATTGATATATCCTGTCTTTTTCGAAAACGGCCGCCATCCTTTCGGTGAGGGCGGCGGCTTCGGCGGGGATGGTGCTGTGCAGGATGGTCATCTCTTCGATTCCCCCAAAGCCCTGTACCATTTCCGAGAGCCGGGCCAGAGCCTTCTTCTGCGTACGGGCTTTACCTTTCGGCTGCACCTCTCCACCTCCGGTACCTATCAGCGGCTTGATGCTCAGCAGGGTACCCATCAGGGCCTGGGCCCTGCCGATGCGGCCTCCCTTGTGCAGGTATTCCAGCGTGTCGACCATGCCGAAGAGATGAGTGCGCGGGATTAACCCATGGGTTAATTCGAGGGCTTCCTCGAGGCCTGCCCCCTCCCGGACAGCCTCGGCTGCCTTGATGATGATTAGCCCCAGTCCCATCGAGGCCTGGAGCGAATCGATTATCTCGATCCGGCAACCGGAGTTCATCGCCTCCCGGGCCAGCAGCGCCGAATTGAGGGTGCCGCTGAGTTTGGGGGAAATGTGGATGGAAAGGATTTCGTCCGTCTGGTTGCTGATGGTGTTGTAAACTTCGGTGAAGGCTGCCGGGGTGGGCTGGGAGGTGGTGGGGAGGTACCTGCTGCGGGCCAGTTTTTCATAGAACTCGTCGGCTTTCAGATCAACCCCGTCGAGGTAGGTATCTCTGCCGAAGTTTACGCTCAGGGGAACGACCGTTATGCCCAGCGATTGAACCAGTGATTCGGGCAGGTCTGCAGTGCTGTCGGTGACTATCTTTACCGCCAAGAGAAGCCCTCGTCATTCCGCGGAGATGAGGTAATGATAATGAGGCTGACCCCCGAAGACCACTTCCACCTCGAGATTGGGGTATCGGGAGCGGACAGGGGCAAACAGCTCTTCGGCTTCGGCCCAGTCTATGCCGTTCCCGTAATAGACAGTCAGGATTTCACAGTTGGTTATGTCCATTCCATCCAGAAGCCGGGGCAGGACCTCCTGCGGGGTGGATGCCGCTACGGTAAGCTCATCGTCCACAAAGCCGATTACCTCTCCTTCGGTTACCGGCAGGTCGTTGTATTGCATGGAGCGCATGGCGGTGGCGATTCGGCCGGTACGGACGTTGGCCATCTCCCCGGTCATCGCCTCTATGTTGTCTTCAAAACTGTCTTCAAAGTTGAAGGCCACCAGGGCGGTGATTCCCTGCATGATGGTACGGCTTGGCACGATGGCCACTTTCTTTTCCGCCATCTCGCATACTTTCTGAGCCGAAGGGAAGATATCGGGGTTGTTGGGCAGGATAATCACCTCATTGGTGGGGACAGCTTCCACAGCTTTAAGCAGTTCCTCAACGCTGGGATTCATGGTCTCGCCGCCGGGGACCACGTGGGTTGCCCCCAGGCTCCTGAACACCTCGACCAGCCCCTCTCCGGAAGCGACCGTGATGGTGGAGATACTGCCCTGCGGTTTCTGAGTCTCTTCGGATTGGCTGGTGAGGAATTCCTGGTGCTGCTCTTCCATGTTGTCGATTTTAATCCGGTGCAGTGTCCCTAAGCCGGTCGCGTAAGACAGTACTGCCCCCGGATCGAATGTGTGCACATGTATCCTGGCGGTTCTCTCATCCCCTACTACCAGGACGTGCTCTCCCAGCTCACGGATTCTGGCTTTCATGGCTTCCAGGTCGAGCCCATTACCCTGGAGGAGGAATTCGGTGCAGTAGCCGTATTCGATGTTATCCCCTTCCTCTTTGGGAACGATGTTATTTACCTGCAGTCCGGCGGGCAGAGGCCCTTCCTCTGCTATCTCTTTACCCTGCAGGTAAGCCAGCACACCTTCCAGGATTATGTACAGTCCCTGCCCGCCCGCATCCACTACCCCCGATTCCCGCAGCACGGGCAGCAAATCCGGGGTTCTCTCCACGGATGCCCGGGCTTCGTTAACTGCGGTTTCGATTATTCCTGGTAGACCTTCGTGGTTTTGGGAGGATGCCGCTTTTGCCGCTGAAGCCGCCTCGCGCATGACGGTGAGGATGGTCCCCTCCGTTGGCTGGCTGACTGCTTTATCAGCCATGAGAGACGCCTGAAGAAGGGCGTCGGCTATATCAGATGAGGAGAAAGATTCCTTCCCTTCCAGCGTCTGAGCCAGCCCGCGCAGTATCTGGGAGAGGATAACCCCGCTGTTGCCCCGGGCCCCCATGAGGGCCCCTTTGGCCATCGCCCGGGCCACCCCTGAGGCGTCGTTGTCCGGGCAGAGGTTGGCCTCTACCATGGCTGACTGCATGGTCAGGAACATGTTGGTGCCGGTATCACCATCGGGAACAGGGAAGACGTTAAGTGTGTTGATGGCCGAAGAATTTGCGCTGAGCAGCCTGGTGCCGACCCGAAACATCTCCCGAAGGTTTTTCCCGTTCCAGCTATCCTGTTGCATAGTCATCGCCGCATTACCGGTTTGCCAGACCCGGCACAATTATGATATTCTTTGAGAGATGCGCTAGGCAGCTCTATTTTACAGAGTTTACTTAAGTGCATTTTACAGCAAAGCAATTTGATAAGTCAAAGGAATTGAACCATGAAGTGTGAGATTTGCGGCAAAAGCAGGCAGTTCGGGCATAGAGTCAGCCACTCCATGCACCACACCAACCGGCAGTGGCGGCCCAATATCCAGAAAACTACCGTCATGGTAGACGGTAAGAAAAAGCGGATTAACATCTGCACCCGGTGCCTGCGCACCCAGATGAAAGCTATGGCCTAGACGGCCGAGGCGATACTGTTGCGGATCCGTTCCATGGCCTCGGGGACGGATTCTTTTTTGTTAAAAACCCCGGACCCCGATACCAGCACCCGGGCCCCCGCCTTCACCACCTCCCTGGCGTTCTCGGCCTTGACCCCGCCGTCCACCTCCAGTTCCACGGAGAGGTTTCTCTCATCCAGCATCTTGCGCAAACGGGCAATCTTGTCCAGCCCCTCGGGGATAAAGCTCTGGCCCCCGTAACCCGGATTGACGGTCATAACTACTACTATATCGAGTAAAGGCAGTATCTCTTCGATGGCATCGAGCGGGGTCGCCGGATTGAGCGCCACGCCAGCTTTTGCACCCAGTTCCTTTATTTGTGTTATCACCCGGTGCAGATGTTTGCAGGCTTCCACGTGAACCGTGATGAAATCGGCGCCGGCCTCGGCGAAGCTCTCAAGCTGCCTCTCGGGGGTGTTGATCATCAGGTGCACATCAAGGGGAAGGCTGGTATGAGGGCGAATCGCCCTGACCAGTTCATCGCCGAAAGTTATGGGAGGGACGAACTGGCCGTCCATTACATCGATGTGAATATAATCGGCACCGGCCCCGGTTGCCTCCCTGACCTGTTCGCCGAAGCGGGCGAAATCGGCCGAGAGAATCGAAGGGGCGATCTTGATCTCACTCATTTAAGTCTTTCCTTTGCCTTTTTGAGCGCCTGCTCCACCTGTTCGGGAGCGGTGCCCCCGGGGATGTTGCGGGCTGAAATGGCGGACTCCACCGTAATAGAGTATACATCCTCTTCGAACAGGGGGGAAAGGGCCTGATACTCGGAGAGCGCAAGCTCCTCAAGTCCTTTGCCCTGGCCGATGGCAGACAGAACCAGTTTGCCCACAATCGCATGCGCCTGGCGGAAGGGCATTCCTTTCCTGACCAGGTAATCGGCCAGCTCGGTGGCCAGGGTGTAGTTTTCTCCCGCCGCCTGTCCCATGCGCTCCGAATTGAACTTGAGGGTCTTTACCATTCCGGCAAAAACATCAAGGGTGGATTCAAGGGTATCGGCCGTATCGAAAAAGGATTCCTTATCTTCCTGCAGGTCCCGGTTGTAGGCCAGAGGCAGCCCTTTCATGGTGGTGAGCATGGCCATCAGGTTCCCGTAGACCCGGCCGGTCTTGCCCCGGGCCAGCTCGGCAACATCGGGGTTCTTCTTCTGGGGCATGATGCTGGAGCTGGTGGCATAGGCATCGTCGATTTCCACGAATCCGAATTCGGCCGACGACCACAGGATCAATTCCTCGGCCAGCCGGGAGAGGTGCACCATGGCAATGGCGGCTGAGGCCTGATATTCGATGAGGAAATCGCGGTCCGAGACGGCATCCAGGCTGTTGGGGCTCATTTGTTCGAATCCCAGCCCCCGGGCCACCTCCTCCCGGTTCACATCATATGGTATCCCGGCCAGGGCGCCGCTGCCCAGCGGCGAGACATCGGTGCGGGCGTAACAGTCTTTGAATCTGCCGATATCCCGCTGCAGCATCTCGAAATAGGCCAGCAGGTGATGGGCCAGCAGGACGGGCTGGGCTCGCTGTAAGTGGGTATAGCCGGGCATTACCACCGTTTTGTTTGCCTCGGCCACCTCTATAATGGCTCTCTGCAGACCCTTGAGCAGGCCGATGGTTGTGGTAATCGTTTCTTTGGCAAACATACGGATATCGGTGGCGACCTGATCGTTTCGGGAACGAGCGGTATGGAGCTTTCCCGCCACATCCCCGATCTTTTGAGACAGCCGGTTCTCGATGTTCATGTGGATATCTTCCAGCCCGACATCAAATTCAAATATGCCATTTTCGATTTCCCCGCCGATTTCCTCCAGCCCGATGACGATCTTTTCCAGTTCGTCAGGTGAAATAACACCTGCGGCGGCCAGTTCCCGGGCGTGGACGATGGAGGCTGTGATATCATGCCTGTAGAGGCGCTGGTCGAAGGAGATGGATTCAGTGTAGGCCTGAACGGTTCTGTCGGTATCTTTTCCGAAGCGGGAGCGGAGCGGCTTCATAATCTTTGGTGGTATTATGCACCAATGAAACGGACAGGTCAAGATGCAATGTGAAAATATTGCTTAAATGAGCATTAAATCATAGAATGGAAGGGATACCGGCAGACCGGGATGGCGGGTTATTTTGAGGGAGTTAACAGGGTGTGGCTTGACTTAAGCAGAGCTTCAGTTATACTCTTTGATAAAGAGTAATGGAAGAGGAAATCACTCCGTCGTTGGAGGAAGATTCTCTCCAGGCCGGAACAGCCGAGGTTCATACCGGTGCCTTCAAAAAGTCCCTCCTCCAGCACCAGAGAGCCTTATATATAGGGCTCATTATACTTGCTGTCGGGATCGTAGTCTCCATCACGTTCCTCGTTGACAGGCCTCGTAATTTTGAGGATTACCTTGAAAGCTCCGGTTATGCAGGTGTTTTTCTCATGGCATTGATCGGCAGTTCATCCCCCGTCTGGCCTTTGCCAGGTTCCTGGGCGGTGTTTATTGGTGCC
Source organism: Dehalococcoidia bacterium (assembly GCA_046498265.1). Taxonomy (GTDB): domain Bacteria; phylum Chloroflexota; class Dehalococcoidia; order SZUA-161; family SpSt-899; genus JBGLNL01. The sequence goes on from JAWOBB010000034.1 coordinate 36,460, forward strand.
GGCCTCGGATTGAACCCCATAATCATAACCCTGCTGGCCGGGCTCGGAGAGACTATAGGGGAGTCGACTGCCTACGGGGCAGGTTATGGGGGGCAAGTGGTAATTACCAGCATTAAAGGGTATGACAAGGTTGAGAACTGGATGAAGCGCCGGGGTGGGATTATCCTGTTTCTGGTGTCGGCAATCCCAAATGTGCTTATCAAGGCAGCGGTAATATGTGCCGGGGCTCTGAGATACCCCTTCTGGAAATTCTTTATCTATGTCCTGGGAGGTAAAATTATCAAATCCGCCTTTTTTGCCATTACGGGAGCCTGCTTCTTCGAGCTTTTCTTCGAGCTTTTCGACCGGTTTTTTGGAGGATAGTAGATATGGAAACACTGAGTATCGTTCTGATTGGAGTTACAGCCTTTCTGGTACTGGTTGTTGCCGGATTGCTCCTGCAGCCCAGGAAAATTGAGGTCCCCGAAATTTCGGAACTCGAGGAGAAGCTTCGATTTGCCCTGGCCTCCGAGACATCCATGAGAGAGGTCCAGAACAACCTTAAGGATCTCCCCAATCAGCTCCTGCTTTCCATAACGCGCAGCCTGGGTGCCCGCACCGGTAAGTTGAACGAGCTTATGGCAACCTTTGAACTGACCCAGTATGACCGTCTTTTCTACCTCGGCGAGCCTGTCGATTTTATCGGCATCAAGTATGGGGAAGGAGTGGATTTCATCGAGGTGAAAACCGGGCGTTTCCGGCTCACCGAGGATGAGAGGAAACTGCGGGATCTCATCGAGGAAGGTATGGTTAATTACATACCGCTCCAGGTGGAGCGTATAGGCATCGTTGAAGAGGTCGACATCGAGCCGTAGCGTAATCCTTCGGCGTATCCCATGAGCGAGGTTGAAGGCTGGCTCTGGTAAACTCTCACATTCGCTCCGGGGCTCCCATTCCCATCAGGTGCAAGGTCCTGGCCATGACAGTCCGGGCAGCCTCCACCAGTTTGAGACGGGCCCGGGTCAACTCTTCGTCCTCACCGATGACCCGGCACTTCTCGTAGAAATTGTGGAAGGAGGTGGCCAGCTCCTGGGCGTAATAGGGCAGGTGCTGAGGCTCCAGGCTGAGGGCCACCAGTTCCAGGATCTCCCCGAATACGAGCAGCTTTTTGATAAGTTCAATCTCTGCTTCTTCCCCCAGCCGCGAGACGTCCCCGCTGGAATAATCGATTCCCTTATCTTTAGCCAGGCGCATAATGCCGGCAATTCGGGCATGGCCGTACTGGACATAATATACCGGGTTGTCCAGCGATTGCTTCTTGGCCAGCTCCAGGTCGAAATCCATCTGGCTGTTGGCCGAACGGGAAAGGAAGAAAAAGCGGCAGACATCGACTCCCACCTCATCAATCAGTTCGCGGAGGGTAATAATATCCCCGGTGCGCTTGGAAACCTTGACCACCTCATCTCCCCGCCGCAGGCTCACCATCTGGGAGAGGATTATCTGGAGCCTTTCCGGGGATATGCCCAGCGCCGCCATGGCTGCTTTCATGCGGGAGACGTGCCCCTGATGATCGGCCCCCCAGATATCGATCACCCGGGCGAATTTGCGCCTCATGAATTTGTCGTAGTGATAGGCGATATCGGCAGCGAAATAGGTGGGCATTCCGTCGGAACGAATCAGCACGTTGTCCTTGTCCTCGCCCAGTTCGGTGGAGACCAGCCAGAGTGCCCCTTCCTTCTCCTCGACGTGGTTGCCCTGTTTGAACATATCCAGCACCCGGCCCAGTTCCCCCGAATCGTGGATTTCCCGCTGCTCGCTGAACCAGTTATCGAACTCGACCCCCAGTTCCTTGAGATCGTCATCTATTAATTTGAGGATTCGTTCCATGCCGATGTGCCCCAGCTCTGTGAGGGCCTCTTCGGCGGGCATGTTCAAAAAAGCATCTTCTTTTTCCCTGGCGATGTCAGCGGCCAGCTCGATCATGTACTCGCCGTGGTACCCGTCGGCGGGCATTTCGGCGGGCTGGCCCAGCGCCTGCCGGTATCGGGCATAGATTGATGAGTAAAAGTTCTGCATCTGGTTGCCGGCGTCGTTGACATAATATTCCTTTTCCACTTCGTATCCGGTGGCGTTCAGAACATTGGCGAGTGTGCTGCCGAGCACCGCACCGCGCCCGTGTCCGACGTGCAGCGGCCCGGTGGGATTGACGCTGACGAATTCCAGTTGCAGTCGAGTCCCCCTGCCTGTTTCCGAATTGCCGTAGCTTTCGCCCTCTTTCAGGATTTCGTCCACCCGGCCGGCCAGCCACTCATTGCTTAAGGAGAAATTGATGAAACCGGGTTTCATGACTGAAACGCTGACGCCGTCTATTGGGGGGAGAGTGGCTTTAATAGCTTCGGCGATTTCGAGGGGATTCATCTTAGCGGCGCGGGCCAGCTTCATGGCCACGGTGGCGGCATAATCGCCGTGCCCAGGGTTCTGCGGGTGCTCGAGGATGACCTCGGGCAGAGTCACTTGAGGGATCAACCCCTGCTGCTGTGCCCGGGCGGCCGCTTCGGCCAGGATACCGGCGATGGTGTCTCTAATCATTACAAACGCTACCATTATACAGGCGGGCGATTGAACGAGGCAAGGGAACGGGGTCTTGGAAGCTAATCCGATGGTTCGATGTATTCCCCCAATATCTTGCGGGCTTCGGCGACCTGATCTTCGGGGACCATCACCCGGCAGGGAAGGGCGGAGACTCCCATGAACGAGACCGCATCCCGGGGTTCGATCATGGCGGTGAGATCTTCCTGAAGGAGGATGTCGCACCATATCTCGGCGGTGATCTGGTCCGGGGCCACTGCCATCACTTCCCACTTCATGGCACATCCTCGAGAAAAGGCTGGCGGGCCCTGAGGGAAGAGACGGCCTCAGCAGATACCTCCGCCATTATGAGTCCTTCGGTGTCTTGCGAGGCGGAGGCGATGATGCTTCCTTCGGGATCGATTATGCAGCTTGAGCCACAGAAGGTGAGGGGGCCGTCCGTGCCGATGCGATTTGCGGCGATTACATAGCATTGATTCTCGATGGCCCGGGCCGCGTTGAGGATTTCCCAGTGCTCCTGGCGGGGGGAGGGCCAGGCGGCGCATATGATGAGCCCTTCGGCCCCGCTTAAGGCAAGCTCGTGGCTCACCCGGGGGAACCTGAGGTCGTAACAGATAAGGAGTCCCCATTTCATATCGCCGATTTGTACTGTTGTTAGCGAGTTGCCCGGGGTGAGGTAGTGGTCCTCGTTGACAGGATCGAGCGGCAGCAGGTGGGTCTTGCGGTATTTGCCCAGCAGGTTACCTTCGGGGTCGAAGACGGCCAGCGAGTTGTAAATTCTGTCACCCTCCCGTTCCGAGAGGCCGCATATCAGGTAAATGGAAAAGTCCCTGGCGGCTCGTCCGGCGGTATCATAGGGCAGGCCCGGCCAGGGAGAGGCGGTCTGCTGGATGGCGGGCATATCGTATCCGGTATCGGTCATCTCGGGAAAGACGATCAAGCCGCATCGATTGGATTTCGCCTGCCCGGCAAGCTCCGGGATTCGAGCGCAATTGGCTTCGATATTCCCCGGCTGGCATCTTATCTGGGCTGCGGCTGCTTTCATGGGTTGATTTTTTCCTAATTACAGCGTCTAATCATTCTAATACATTGTTCTAAAAAGGGAAAGGAATCCTCTTTCTCTAAACCCGGCTCGCCATATGTGATAAGATAAATCTGGACCATGATTTCCGAAAGACTGCTGACCCTTTTTATTCGCCCCCAGCTCAAGCGCTCCCTCCGTGTTTGGCCGGCGAATATGGAAATGCTGCCCGGACCGAAACCGGACCGAGAATATCTGCTTTATCTGCACGTTCCCTTCTGTGAGAGCCTCTGCCCGTATTGCTCGTTCCACCGCGTTCCCTTCCGGGAGGAACCGGCTCGCAGATATTTTCGCTCGCTTCGGGAAGAGATGCGGATGGCCCGTCACCTCGGCTATACTTTTCCGGCGCTGTACATCGGGGGCGGCACGCCAACTGTTTTGATCGACGAACTCTGCGAGACCATCGACCTGGCCCGCGAGCTGTTCGGGGTCAGGGAAATCTCCTGCGAGACCAATCCCAATCACCTCACTCCTCAGATCGTGGGAGAACTCGAAGGCCGGGTGCAGAGACTTTCGGTGGGGATTCAGAGCTTCGATGACGGACTGCTCAGGCAAATGCAGCGTTACGAGAAGTACGGCTCCGGTGAGCAGATTCTGGAGCGCCTGGAGAGCATCGCCGGGCTTTTCCCCACCCTGAATGCGGACATGATCTTCAATTTCCCCAGCCAGACGCAGACAATCCTCCAGGAGGATATCCGCAAAATCATCGGCTCAGCCGTCAATCAGGTCACCTATTATGCGCTGATGACCTCGCCTTCGGTGGCGCGCTCCATGAAGAAGTCGGTGGGTGAGGTGGACTATACTCGCGAGGCTGCATATTATGAGACCCTTTCCGAAAGACTGGCAAGTGCTTTCGAGCCGGTATCGGCGTGGTGTTTTGCCCGCCGGGGCGGCGAGATGATCGATGAATACATCGTTGATTATGAGGAGTATGTTGGCCTCGGCTCCGGGGCCTTCAGCAATCTGGGTGGCACACTTTATGTCAACACCTTTTCGCTGAAGGAGTATGATGACAAAATCTCCTCCGGCCGGATGGCGGTTTCGCAGATGCGCAGTTTCAACCTGCGTGAGCAGATGCGTTATCGCTTTATGATGGAGCTCTTTGGGCTCAAACTTGACAGGCAACGTTTCCAGGACAGTTTTGGCACCTCGATTGAGCACGGTTTATGGCTGGAAATGGCTTTCATGAAGCTGGCCGGAGCCTTCCGAAGCAATGACAACAGGTTTCTCAAGCTTACTCCCAGCGGAAGATATTTGCTGGTAGTGATGATGCGGGAATTCTTTGCCAATCTCAACGACGTTCGGGATCGTGCCCGGAGTGCAATCGGGACAGAGGGGAAAAAAGAGCTTTTGGAGAATTATTGATCCGGCAATTAGTTGCCGGTTTAATAATTTAAGTAAAAATAGCGGCCCTTGCTTTATAAGGAAATACTGTGCTAACATAGTGGCAACACTTAACCGGGGCGAAGCTATGGGAAAGCCTGGTTCGAGTTTAATATAAATTAAGGAAGGAAATGGTCACAGAAAAGGAAAAATCCCTGGAAGCAGCAATCGGCCAGATTGAAAAGCAATTTGGCAAGGGCACGATTATGCGGCTTGGGGAAGCCGGGGCAAAATTGTCCGTGGAGGCAATATCTACAGGTTCAATCTCTCTGGATATGGCTCTGGGAGTGGGTGGAATCCCGCGAGGTCGGGTGATCGAGATATTCGGCAACGAGGGAGCAGGCAAATCCACATTGGCTCAGCATGTCATGGCGGAAGCCCAGAAAGCGGGTGGAAAAGCGGCTTACATCGACGCGGAACATGCGCTGGATCCGCAATATGCTGCCGCGTGCGGGGTTAATATCGAGGAGCTTATTCTCTCGCAGCCCGATACTGCCGAGCAGGCTCTGGAAATTGCGGAAAAGCTGGTCCGGAGCGATGCCATTGATGTGGTGGTAGTTGATAGCGTGGCAGCACTGGTCCCCAGGGCTGAGATTGAGGGGGAGATGGGCGATACGCATGTTGGTCTCCAGGCGAGGCTCATGTCTCAGGCATTACGGAAGCTGACTGCTGCTATCAGCCGGTCACGGACAGCGGTTATTTTCATCAATCAACTCAGGGAAAAAGTGGGGGTTATGTTCGGCAACCCTGAGGTTACTCCCGGTGGCAGGGCTCTTAAATTCTACAGCTCTGTGCGTATCGATCTCAGACGCAAGGATAACATAAAGCAGGGTGATGAGGTCGTCGGGGCCAGGGTCAAAGCCAAGGTGGTCAAGAACAAGGTAGCGCCTCCGTTTAACGTCACCGAATTCGACATAATGTTCAATAGCGGCATCAGCAAAGAGGGAGACCTTCTGGATATGGGTGTGGCCAGGGACATTATCAAGAAGAGTGGCGCTTTTTATTCCTTCGGCGAGACGCGTCTCGGACAAGGACGTGAGAATGCCAAGGAATTCCTGATTGAAAACCAGGAGTTGGCTCAGGAAATTGAGCAGCAGATCAGAGAAGCTTCCCCGAAGAAAGGCAAGTCTACTCCTTCCTCAAAAAAGAAACCCGAATCAGAAGCTGAACCTCAGGAAGATACCCCCGAATAAACGGGAGTTGCGAAATCAGCCGATTTCGCTGGTATCTGAATCTCTTTCCCGTAGCATCAAGCCCGGTGGGCAGGAAGCGGGAGTGGTATATCCCGCACAGAATCACTGACGGGCAATGCTATGATTGTCACTGACATCAAACCTCAAAAGAAGGGGAAGAGAAGCCTCAATTTATTCCTTGACGGCGAATTTGCTGTGGCTTTGAGCCCCAAAGCGTTCGAGGAATTCGGGATTCATATCGGGCAGGAACTTTCCCAAACCGAATTTGAGAAGCTCAAAAATTTCGAGCAAGCTCAACAGGCCTTGGAGCGTGCCCGGCGATATCTGGCGGCCAGGCCGAGAAGTGAGATGGAAGTGAGAATGAGGTTGCAACGCTATGGTTATGGAGAGGAAATCATATCCCTGACCATTGACCGGCTGCGGGAATCCGGCCTGGTTGATGATGCAGCATTTGCTGATTTCTGGAAGCAGAATCGAAGGGAATTTAATCCCCGTAGTACGCGAATGATGGCACGGGAGTTGAAACAGAAGGGGGTCAGTCAGGAGATGGCCACTGTGGCCGTCGAGGGGATTGACGATGAGGATGAGGCTTATCGAGCAGGGTACAGAAAGGCACATTCCCTGTCGGCAGCAAATTATTCTGAATTCCGCCGCAAGCTGGGAGCTTTTTTATATCGGCGAGGGTTTGATTATGGTGTGATCAATAGCACAGTGGAGCGGCTGTGGAAAGAAAAACTTTGTGAGGTTGAAAATGGAACTGAGTAGTATGGTATGGCTTAGCATTATAGCTGGAGGTATAATTATCGGATGTATTCTTGGCTTTCTTCTCCGGGGCACAATGCTATCCAGGGGAATGCGCCGGGCCGTGGAAGAGGCGAAGAGTCAGGTAAAGGAGGCCGAAGAGAGACAGAAGGAGATGCTCCTCGAAGCCAAAGAGGAGGCAATCAAGCTAAAGTCGGATGCGGAGACTGAGAACAGGCAGCGCCGGAATGAACTGACGAAACAGGAGAAAAAACTCAACCAGAGGATTGACAGCTTTGATCGTAAGGTTGAGTCCTTTGAAAAACGGGAACAGGCCCTGGTTCAAAAGGAAAAGGAGGCAGAGGCCAGTATGGCCCGCATCGAGAAGTTGAAGGAAGAGCACCGGCGTGAGGCGGAACGCATAGCAGGCATGTCAAGTGCTGAAGCCAAAGAATACCTTCTTCAAATGGTGGAAAATGAATCGCGGGATTACATGGCACAGCGTATGCGGCAGGTTGAAGCGCAGTTTAAAGAAGAATCTGATGAAAAGGGAAGAGAGATTCTGGCAGAGGCATTGCAGCGATGTGCCAGCGAGGTAGCTGCGGAGGCTACAGTCTCGGTGGTAACTCTCCCCAACGATGAAATGAAGGGAAGACTGATTGGCCGGGAAGGCCGTAATATACGGGCCCTGGAAGCGGCTACAGGCGTTGATTTGATAGTCGATGATACCCCCGAGGCAGTCACTCTTTCCTGTTATGAGCCGGTTCGCCGTGAGATAGCGAGACTGGCGCTGGAAAGACTGATCAAGGATGGCCGTATCCACCCTGGTCGCATTGAAGATGTGGTTGAAAAAGCGCGCAAGGATGTTGAGGTTGAAATTCAGGCGGAGGGAGAGCGGGTTATGGCTAAAGCGGGGGTTTTCGGGTTGCCCGGTGAGGTTGTTAAGACTATGGGACGGCTCAAATACCGCTTCAGTTATGGACAGAATATGATTAATCACAGCCTTGAAGTGGCGCAAATAGCGGCGGCGCTGGCCAGCGAAATAGGGGCCGATGTGGAGCTATCCAGAACCGCCGGCCTTCTCCATGATATCGGCAAGGCGGTCGATCGCGATGTGGAAGGGTCGCATGCGTTGATCGGGGCGGATATCCTGGAACGATATGGGATCAATCCTCAGATTGTGTCCGCCGTGGCTCAGCACCATGGCGAGGTTGAGACTATGGATACATACGGGTTCATCGTCTCCGCCGCCGATGCTATCAGTGGTGCCCGGCCGGGAGCCCGGCAGGAATCGGCAGAGCAGTATCTGAAGCGGGTGGAAGCCCTGGAAAACATTGCCAACAGTTTTCCTACCGTTGAGAAATCGTTTGCTATTCAGGCAGGTCGAGAGATCCGAATACTGGTTAAACCTGAGGAAATCGATGACCTGGAATCTATCAAGCTGTCCCGGAATGTGGCCAAGAAAATAGAGGAAGAGATGACCTATCCCGGGCAAATAAAGGTAACGGTCATCAGAGAAACGCGGGCAGTGGAGTTTGCCAAGTAACGAGTTGGGGCTGAGCGGGGAATCCGGTATATTTGCGAAAAGAAGGGTATCTTGAAGGTATTGTTAATTGGTGACATAATAGGCAGGCCGGGCCGGCAGGCGGTGGCGGGGCTGCTCCCTGATTTGCTGGAGCAATACGGAATCGATGTGGTGGTTGCCAACGGCGAGAATGTTGCCGGAGGTATCGGGATTACCCCCCCCCTGGCTTTGGATCTTTACAATATGGGGGTCGACTTTATCACCTCCGGCAATCATATCTGGAAGCACAAAGAAATCATCCCTTATCTGGATAGCGATTTACCCCTGCTGCGCCCGCTTAACTATCCACCGAATGTTCCTGGCAGGGGGTATCTTATCAAGGACGAGGTGATGGTGGTCAACCTTCAAGGACGTGTTTTCATAAGCGATCTCGATTGTCCTTTCCGGGCGATGGACCGGTTGCTCGAGGATGTCGAATCGAAACCGCCTGTCATACTCGTCGATTTCCATGCCGAAGCTACTTCGGAGAAAGGGGCGCTGGGTGTTTATCTGGATGGCCGGGTGAGTGCTGTGGTGGGAACTCATACTCATGTAGGCACTGTCGATGCCCGGATTCTGCCCGGCGGGACCGCCTTTGTGAGCGATATCGGGATGGTGGGGCCGCTGGAATCCGTCATCGGGGATGATAAGGAAAACGTGATCGAAAGGTTCCTGACCCAGACCCCCCGGAGGCTATCGGTGGGCAAAGGACCGGTCATCTTCAATTCCGTCCTGGTTGAAACCGATAACGATGGCAGGGCAGTCGATATAAAACGAATAGATCTGGAGTTTGCGGAAAGATGAAAGTCGATCTTCACATTCACACTACAGCTTCGGATGGAAGGTTGACCCCTTCGGAAGCTGTCCGGAGGGCAGTAGGTTTGGGATTGAATGTCATCTCCATCACCGATCACGATTCTGTGGGGGGTATTGATGAGGCCCTGGCCGAGGCCCGTAAGTTCCCCGATTTGACACTTATTCCCGGCGTGGAGATGGGTACCGATTATCCCCACGGTGAAATGCATATTCTGGGGTATTTTGTTGATCACTACTCAGAGACGTTCTGCCGGAGGCTGGAGATGCTCCGTAATTCCAGGACCACCCGTACTCAGAAAATGGTTTCCAATCTGGCTGACATGGGGATCGAACTTAATTGGGAACACGTGGTACGTATTGCCGCCGGAGCATCTATTGGCAGGCCTCATATAGCTCAGGCTATACTGGAGCGGGGTTATGTTACCGTTTTAGAGGAAGCTTTCGAAAAATACATCGGGGATGACAGCCCGGCTTACGTGGAAAGGGAAAAACTGGGCCCGACCGAAACAGTGGAACTTATCATGGAGGCCGGGGGCCTGTCGGTTCTGGCCCATCCCGCCAGGCTGGAAAATCTGGACCCTGTCCTCGCGGAACTGAAGGCAGCGGGACTTGCGGGGATGGAGGTTTACTATAAGGATTACGGACCGGAAACTGTTGAGCGCCTTGCTGAGACGGCTGACAGACATGGCCTGATTCCTTGCGGGGGGAGTGATTATCACGGTTTTGAGGAAGACGGGAATGAGATAGGCCGGTCCAATGTGCCTGCCGAGACCGTGGATCGGTTGATCGCGGCGAAGAGAGAACGCAGTAATCTTCCTCCTGAGTAGAGGGTTTTCTCGATGTATTGTGCCCGGCATCCCAAAGTGGAAACGAGTCTGCGGTGCGGGAAATGCGGAGATCCCATCTGCCCGAAATGTGCTGTCCAGACTCCCGTGGGGATGCGCTGCCCGAAATGTGCTAATTTGACTCGATTACCTGTTTTTCAGGTCTCGATAAGGGGATATCTGAAAGCGGTGGGAGTGGGGCTGGGAGCGGCCGGGGTGCTGGGGGTGGCGTGGGGGCTGGTGGTTCCCTATATGGCAGGGTTCGGGTATCTACTGGTGCTGGTTGCCGGATATCTAATCGGTGAATCGATAAGCCGGGCGGCCAACCGCAAGCGCAGCATTGGGTTGCAGGTCATTTCAGGAGGGAACACGGCTATCTGCTTTGGGGTGGCTGTGGCCTTTGGCCTCTGGGTCGGTCTGTATAGTCTCATAGCCCTGGCGGCCGGGATTTTCCTGGCTGTCAGCCGGTTCAGGTAGGAATTGATGACGAATGACGGAAAAGTGGGGGTGATAATCGTCGCTGCCGGGAAGAGCCGGCGCATGGGAGGGAGGGATAAGCTTTTTGCCCCTGTCGGAGGGGTACCGCTGCTGGCCAGGGTGCTCGATTGTTTCCAGGAGTGCCGGGCTGTCGACGAGATAGTGGTGGTGCTGGGAGATGATAACCTGGAGCAGGGCAGGAAACTGGTGGCCGAACATGGCTGGTCGAAGGTTTCCCGGTTATGCCTTGGTGGTATACGGCGGCAGGATTCCGCGAGGAAGGGCATCGAGGAACTGAGCGATTGCCGGTGGGTGGTCATTCACGATGGGGCCAGGCCGATGGTCGATGCGGACCTGATTGAAAAAGGCCTGGCTGAAGCTGCCCTGACCGGGGCGGCAGTTGCCGGGGTGCCGGTTAAGGATACCATCAAGACAGCTTCGGCGGAAGGTTTTGTTCAGGGGACTCCGCAGCGGGAAGGTTTATGGGTGGCCCAGACGCCCCAGGTATTTCGATTTGACTTGATAAAACGGGCTCACGAAGAGATATCGGAAAATGTAAGCGACGACGCCATGATGGTGGAGAAGCTGGGGGGAAAAGTGAAGCTTTACATGGGATCGTACAAAAACATCAAAATTACCACGCCGGAGGATTTGGCCCTGGCGGAGATTATAGTGGGATATAAATGAGTTTGCGTGTCGGGATCGGATATGATGTGCACCGGCTGAGCGAGGGGCGGAAGCTGGTTCTGGGTGGTGTGCAAATACCTTTTGAAAAGGGCCTGCTCGGCTGGAGCGACGGGGATGTGGCAATTCACGCCATCATAGATGCCTTGCTGGGCGCTGCTGCCATGGGAGATATCGGCACCCATTTCCCTTCCGATGATCCGGGGTACAAAGATATCTCCAGCCTGATTCTGCTTACCCGGACCCGCCAAATTCTTGAAGGGAACGGCTGGAGGATTGGTAACATAGATGTTACAATCGTAGCACAGGAACCAAAGCTTGCCCCCTTCCTCGGGAAGATGCGTCACGAGCTTGCCGAAAAACTGTCTTTGAGCGAAGGCCAGATTGGAATAAAGGCCAAAACCACCGACGGACTGGGCTTCACGGGGGAGGGAGGAGGCATTGCTGTTTATGCAGTGGCGCTGATAAGGAGCTCGAATGAAAATCTATAACACGCTTTCAGGCCGCAAAGAGGAATTTGTTCCCCACGGAGATGAGGTTAAGATGTATGTCTGCGGGGTCACCCCTTACGATTCCTGCCATATCGGACATGCCATGAGCTATATAATTTTCGATATGGTACGGCGCTACCTCAGGTTCCGCGGCTATGAGGTCAAGTACGTGCAGAACTTCACCGATATCGATGATAAGATCATTGCCCGGGCCAACGAGCGAGGAATCTCCGCCCGGGATATGGCCGAGGAATTCATCAGGGAATACTTCGAGGATATGGATGCCCTGAATATCATGAGGGCCGATGTTTATCCCTACGCCACCGATATGGTGCCGGATATCATCCGGGTGGTCGAGACGCTGATCGAAAAGGGATTTGCCTACGAATTGAACGGCGATGTCTATTTCCGGGTTCGAAAAGCCGATAGCTACGGCAAGTTGAGCCATCGGAACCTGGACGACCTGCGGGCCGGGGCCCGGATAGAGGTGGATGAGGCTAAGGAATACGCCCTCGATTTCGCGGTTTGGAAAGCGGCCAAGCCGGGCGAGCCGAGCTGGGAGAGTCCGTGGGGGCCGGGGAGGCCGGGGTGGCATATCGAGTGTAGCGTGATGTCTCAGAAATACCTGGGCGATACCCTGGATATACACGGCGGCGGGCAGGACCTGATCTTTCCCCATCATGAGAATGAAATCGCTCAGTCGGAGGCTTTTACGGGGGTAATTCCGTTCGTCAAATACTGGATGCACAACGGACTGCTGCAGATGGACCAGGAGAAGATGAGCAAATCGCTGGGCAATCTCATCACGGTGAAGGAACTGCGCCGGCAGGTCAGCGCGGATGCTCTCAGGTTGTTCATGCTCAGTTCCCATTATCGCAGTCCGTTATCTTACACCGATGAGGGGCTGGAGGCTATGGAACGCGGTGCCGACCGGCTCACCAGAACTGCGCAACTGGAGGAGAACGAGGAGGGCGAAACCTCAATCGATGCCAATCCTTACTGGCAAAGGTTTATCGAGGCTATGGACGACGATTTCAACAGTGCCCAGGCGGTGGCGGCGCTTTTTGATCTGGCACGAGAGGTTAACAGGGGTTGGGAGGAAGGGGCTAAAATCGGGGAGGCACAGAATGCGCTTCGGGAACTGGCAGGGGTGCTGGGCCTGAAGCTGGAAGAAGTCCGGAGGGAATTCTCGGCCGGGCCGTTTGTCGATCTGCTGGTTGATATCCGAAATCAGTTACGAGCGGAGAGGAAGTTTGAACTGGCGGATATGATTCGCGACCGGCTGGCGGAACTGGGTATTGCCCTGGAGGATTCGGCGCAGGGAACCAGATGGCGGCAGGAAAGGTGATCTTTTGAATCAGGGGTCGGGGAAAGGGAGAACCTAAGGATAGGGAAACTGAAGACTGGGAACATGGAGTCAGGAGTCAGGGATCGGGGAAGCGGAGAATAGGGGGAATTGGAATAGGGACTGAAAACTGACGACTGAAAACTGAAAGCTGAAAAATGTGGCCGGTAATCGGACAGGATCGAATCGTAGATCTGCTTAAGCGGAGTATAGCTGAAGGGAGACTTTCGCATGCTTACCTTCTTTTGGGTCCCCGTCATGTGGGCAAGATGACGCTGGCTCTCAGCCTTGCCAGGGCGCTGAATTGTACCTCTGAGGACAGCCCTTGCGGGGAGTGCAGTTCCTGCCGGCGGATATCTGGTGGCAACCACCCTGATGTCCTGCTCATTCAACTGGACGAAACAGCGCCGGAACAATTGTCGCGGAAAGCTATCGGAATCGACCAGATTCGAGAAATGCAGCGCAGTGTCAATTTGAATTCTTATGAAGGTGGCTACCGAATCGTGATTATTGATGGCGCCGAGTATATGAGTGAAGGGGCGGCCAATTCGCTGCTCAAAACTCTCGAGGAACCGCCTCCCAATACCGTTTTTCTCTTGCTGACAGCGGAAGAGGACATGCTTTTGCCGACGATTCATTCGCGCTGTCAGAGAATTGAATTCGAACCTATACCGATTAACATCCTGCAAAAAGTATTGATTGAGCAATGGGGCGTACCCCCCGACCAGGCAGATCTGCTGGCCAGATTCAGTTGTGGCTGCATAGGATGGGCGATTTCGGCCCTGAGCGAGGAGAGTATCCAGGAGGAACGTTCCGAGCAACTGGGAAAGCTTATTTCACTGATTTACTCCGATATCAGTGAGCGTTTTCGATTTGCGGCTGGCCTGGCTGCGGAATTTGGCAGGAGCAGAGCAACAGTCAGGGAATGGCTGGAGCTGTGGCTGACCTGGTGGCGGGATTTGTTATTGCTGAAAAGTGGCCACCCTGAGTTTATGATTAATGCTGATCGGGAGGATTTACTGGAGCAGCAGGCGGAACAATTTGGCTTGAATGGCCTCAGGGAAGCTATAAGGAGAATTCAGGAAACGATGCACCAGCTTGAGCAAAATTCTAATGCGCGCCTGGCTCTTGAAGTATTGATGTTGAATATCCCCACTATTGAAAAAGAGGCGAGTCATGCCTGAAGTTGTTAGTATTGTTTTCAGAGATGCCGGCCCGAGCTACTATTTTGCCCCGGGTGATGTTGAGTGTGAAGTAGGGGACTGGGTCGTTGTGGAAACTTCTCATGGCCTTGCGATGGGCAAGGTGATTGCCTCTTTCTTGTCAGTTGCCGATAAGGATATCGAGGGTTCGCTGAAAGCGGTTAAGCGAAAAGCGGGGGAATCGGACCTCAGCAGGCGGGAAGAGTTGAAGGCGCAGGAAGCGGAGGTGCTGACCAGGTGTGCCGAACTGGTGAGCAAGCACGATCTCCCCATGAAACTGGTGAATGCGGAGTATAATTTCGATGGCAGCCATCTGACGGTTTTTTTCACCTCGGAAGGCAAGGTTGACTTTCGAGCGCTCCTCAAGGAAATGGGGACTACCTTCAAGACGCGGGTGGAACTGCGCCAGGTGGGTGCCCGAGATGCGGCCAAGCTAATTGGCGGGATTGGCAGATGCGGGCGAGTATTATGCTGCGCCTCTTTTCTCGATAAATTCGTCCCGATTTCGGTGAGGATGGCTCGCGACCAGTCGCTCCCGCTGAACCCGGCCAGTATATCCGGACCTTGCGGAAAGTTATTGTGCTGCCTGAAATATGAGCACGATCAGTATCTGGAGATGAAAAACCGGTATCCTGCACTTGGTAGCAGGGTAAATATCCCCCAGGGAGAAGGCAAGATAATATACATCAATCATTTTAAAGGAACAGTTATGGTGCAACTCGAAAGTGAGACCACCGTAGAGTTGAAAATCGAAGATGTTTCTCCAGTGGTGAAAAAGAAGGGTGGGGGAAATGCCGGGCCCTGAGATGGGTTTCCATTGTCACAAGCTCGAGAAGATTCAGGAGAGTATCCTGGATAACGGGCTAAACCGTGGCGAATTCTTCAACTTTCCTTCCGGTGAAATAGAGGGCCTGAGGAAGGAATTAGCCAATCGTGACCTGGCAAGGAGTGTGCATGCCCCGTTGCTTAAACCTGACTGGTATCCTGATCCTCCTACCTGGTCCTTCCTTTGCGACGTGGCTGCGGACAACCGGAATCTCACTTTCAGAATGATAACGGAAACCCTTGCCCGGGCAGGAGATCTCGGGGCTGAGTACGTAATCGTTCATTTCCCCACCCCCAGCACCGACGGAGAAGGTGAGAGCTCTTCCAAACTGGCGAGCATAGCCTGGAAGAGTTGTGATGAGCTGGCTGAACTCAGCGTTAAATGGGATATGCCCATACATATCGAGGGGCTGGGAAGCAGCCCTTACCTGAATGATGGTTTCCTGGCTCAGGCTATGGGGCAATATCCGCTGAAATACTGTTTTGATACCGGTCACATGAACCTGGCAGCGAAGAGGAATGGGTTTGATTTGTACGATTTCGCCGCTCAAATGGCCCCCTTTGTGGGTTCGATACACCTGTGGAACAATCGGGGGGAAGAAGATTACGCGAATTTCCGGCATATCCCGGTTCATCCTTCCCAGGACCCGGAGGAAGGGTGGGTGGATATCTCAAGAATGCTGCAAATCCTCAAACCCTCCTGCCCGGTGATCTTTGAGAGTCCGCTGTGCTATCCTGAGGAACTGGGAGAATATGACTATCGAGACGGAGTGGAATGGGTAAAAGGAATTATGAAAACATTATCTTGACCGGCTTCTCTTATACGGGGAAGACCCGGGTCAGCCGGATTGTGGCTCAGCGGCTTGGATGGGAACTGGTCGATACCGACGACGAGATTGTCAGGCTGGCCGGCAAGCCTATCCCCGAGATATTTGCTCAGGAAGGAGAAGACCACTTCCGCAAGCTGGAGCACCAGTCGCTGAGCGATGTCTGCACCAGAAACGGGACAGTTATATCCACCGGCGGCGGAATCATCATGGCGGCTGAGAACCGCCAGATCATGAAGAAATCGGGGGTGGTCGTTTGCCTCGAAGCCGAACCGGAGACCATTTACAGGCGACTGATGATAGATTCGGAAAAATCCGGGGAGAAGGTGATTCGTCCCCTTCTCCAGGCAGATGATCCCCTGGAACGCATTACTTCCCTGAAGGAATCGCGCCAGAGCAACTATGCCAAATCCGACTGGACGGTGCACACCGACAGTCTCACCCCGGAGGAGGTCGCCGGCGAGGTTATACGAGGCTGGAGTTTTGTCAGCCGGTCGAACCGGGCTTTTGCCGCCGACCCGCAAATTGCCTGCATGGTAGCTACTGCCACTGAAAGCTATCCGGTATTCGTTGAGGAGGGAATGCTGGATTCACTCGGTCAGAAGATGAAAGAAACCGGATTGGAGGGTAATGCCTACATTATCAGTGACGATAATGTTTTTCCCCTTTATGGCCAGAGGGTTAAGGCCTCGCTTGAAGGGGCGGGCTTTGCGGTCGATTCCCTCGTCGTGCCTCATGGGGAGATGAGCAAATCCCTGCCTGTCGCTATGCGAATATACGATTTTCTGGTCCTGCATCGAGCCGAACGTAACCATACCGTTGTGGCTCTGGGTGGCGGGATGGTGGGGGACCTGGCCGGGTTTGCCGCGGCCACCTTCCTGCGGGGGATGCCCCTGGTTCAGGTGCCCACCAGCCTGCTGGGAATGGTTGATTCCTCCATCGGGGGGAAGGTAGCCGTCAATCACCCCGACGGGAAGAATCTGATCGGGTCGTTCTATCAGCCCCGTCTGGTCCTCAGTGATGTTCAGACATTGACTACTTTGCCGGAACGGGAACTGACTTCCGGATGGGCGGAGGTTGCCAAACACGGCTTCATTCGGGATAGTGAATATGTCCGATTCTTAGAGGAAAATGTGGATAAGTTACGCTCTCTCGAGGATGCGGCCACCACAGAGGCGATCAGGCGTAGCGCTGTCATCAAGGCTGCGGTGGTCAGCGAGGATGAAAAGGAGGCCGGATTGCGCACCATCCTCAATTACGGGCATACCATCGCTCACGGCCTGGAGGCCGCCACCGGCTATGCCGAGATGCTCCACGGGGAAGCGGTGGCAGTGGGAATGGCGGGGGCTGCTGAGATTGCTGCTAAGATGGGGATTCTCGAAAATGAAGACCTCCGGCGGCAGAGATCGCTGCTGGAGAATTTCGGGCTGCCGGTGAAGTGTCCGGGGGTTGATGTGAATGCTGTTATGCAGGCCATCGAGCTGGATAAAAAGGTTCGGATGAGAGAAGTTCGGTGGGTTCTGCTCTCCCGGATCGGGGAGCCAGGGCTTGCCAGTGACATTCCTTCGGAGGTGGTAAGGAGTGCCATTGAGTATCTGTCCGAGGTAGAGACAGCATGAAAAATATCGACTCTCCCGCGGCGGCCCGGCTGGAAAGCCTGGTGAACGTAGCGTTGGGCTCCGAAAAGGCCGATCTGGCCGTTGTCGGCGGTGATCTGGTGGATGTTTACACCGGGGAGGTGTTAAAGGGCTGGTCGGTGGCTGTCAAGGGGGAGTGGATCGCTTACGTTGGAGAGGATGCTTCCCATACCGTCGGCCCCCAGACAAAGGTTATCGATGTCTCCGGCAAAACCCTGATTCCCGGCTTTATCGATGGGCATGCCCATATGCTGCACACGTATGGCACCGTCGAGGAATTCCTCAAATATGTCATAAGGACGGGTACGACCACTATCATATCGGAGACTCTGGATTTCGCTTTCACGCTCGGTTATGAGGGGGTTCTCGATTTTCTCCAGGCTGTGAAGGACCAGCCCATTAAAATCTTTGCCACCGTCCCTTCGACCATCGCCAACGGACAGCAGTCCTATCGAAATAATATTTCCCCCGAACAGTTCCGCCGGCTGCTCGAGCACGATGGTATCCTTGGGGTGGGGGAGAGTAACTGGGCTTCGGTGGTCAAGGGGAATCGGCTGATTTTCGATCTCTTTGCCGATACTCTCAGGTGGGGGAAAAAGCTCGAAGGCCATGCCGCCGGGGCCAGAGGGAACAAACTGGTGGCCTTTGCCGCTTCGGGGAACTCATCGGATCACGAACCCATAGCAGCCGAGGAGGTGCTGGACCGGCTGAGGCTGGGGATGTATGTGCTCATCCGTGAAGGGGACGTTCGCCATGACCTGGAGGCTGTTTCGAAAATCAAGGACGAACAAGTCGATTTCCGGCGGCTCTGCATCTGCACGGACGGCATCGGCGTCAAGCACCTGATGAACAAGGGGTATATGGATTCGGTGGCGCAGAAAGCTGTCGATCTGGGATTTGATCCCGTCACCGCCATTCAAATGGTCTCACTCAATCCGGCCGAGCATTTCGGCATCGATGACATCGCCGGCGGCATCGCCCCTGGCCAGCATGCCGATATCGTGGTCATCCCCTCTCCGACCGATATCAAACCGGAAGTGGTTATCAGCAAAGGGCGGATTGTGGCCGCCGATGGCGAATCGCTCATCGAGCCCGGAAAGCATGTTTATCCGGAATCTTTCCGAAATACCATCCGAATTCCTCGTCAACTGAAGCCAGCCGATTTTTCCATAAGGTTTGACAGCACCGCAGACGAGGTTACGGCCAGAGTTATTGATATGGGAACGGATATTGCCAATAAGGAAGCTCGGTTGGCTGTGCCTGTGTCCGCTGGCGAAGTGAAAGTGGATATTGAAAGGGATATCATCAAGTTATCCGCGATAGATCGGATTCATAATTCGGGCAGGATGTTCACCGGCCTGATTCGGGGATTCGGCCTGAAGCGGGGGGCTTTTGCGGTCACGGCCAGCTGGGATGCAGCCTGTATCCTGGTGGTGGGATCTTCTCAAGAGGATATGGCCGGAGCGGTTGCCCGAATTCGCCAGATGGGGGGTGGTTCGGTCGTTTACGCCGATGGAAGGGTCCTGGCCGAGTTGCCCCTGCCGATAGGCTGCCAGACTTCCGACCTGCCGATGGAAGAGATCGATCGAAGAATGGATCAAATCCAGCAGGCGGTAACCGAACTTGGCTGTCGGATTCCTTACGCTCACCTGATGCTGGTTACGCTCAGCACCACCATCATCCCGTCCATTCGCATATCCCCTGAAGGGTTGCTGGATATCAGGACCGGAGAGTTGCTGGATCTATTTCTGTAGTGGCAGGGTTCAAAGCTGGCCTATCCCAGTTCCGGTTCCAGCAAACCGTAATTGCTGTCGCCCCGCTTGTATACCACCGCAAATTGCTCGCTGTATGAGTTGAAAAAGATATAGAAATCATGCCCCAGCAGCTCCATCTGGTCGATGGCTTCCTCGGGCGGCATGGGATCGACCGGAAATCGTTTGAACTTGATCATCGCGCCTGTTTCGTTCTCACCCTCAGAGACCAGGTTCGCCTCTTCCCCGGGCGCTAGCGTCTTTGATACGCCGGTGCGGTACCGTTTCTTTCCCTGGAGTCTGTCTTTATAGCGTTTGATCTGTCGTTCCATAACAGCGGCTACCGCATCGATAGCGGAAAAAATATCGGGGCCCCGTTCTTCACCTCGCAGAAAGGTTCCATCCGAGTCAACCGTCACTTCGACCACATAATGATTTTCCCGGGACCTGGTATTCTCCTCAGAGATTTCCACCTTGGCTTTGGAAATGCTCTGAAGGTGACGGTCGAATTTCTGGGCCTTTTTCTCAATATAATCTTTGGCGTTTTCAGGTACAGTGAGATTTTTGCCTTTGATTAACAGTTCCATTCCATCCTCCTCATCGTTTACAATTCTCTTGAAAGGGTCAGCCCCCAGACGGAGGCGGCCCCCGCCGCTTTCAGGGAGATAGCGCAGGCATTCAGCGTTGCTCCCGTCGTGCATACGTCATCGATGAGCAAAACTCGCTTACCTGCCAAATCATTGTCTTTACAGCTAAATGCCCCCGCCACGTTTGCCTGGCGCCCCTGTGCTTTCAGGGCAACCTGAGAAGTCGTGTTTGTGACTCGAACAAGCGATGTCGATGAAAGGGGCAATCCCATCAGTTTGCCCAGCTCCTTTGCCAGCAGCTGTGCCTGGTTGTAGCCCCGCCTGCGCAGTCTTTTCGAGTGCATCGGGACCGGAACTAGAACGTCGGCGGGCAGGGGATTCGATTGAAGGTACCTGGCCATAAAATTTGCCAGCGGCCCGGCCAGCGACTTCAAATTATTATACTTCAGAGTGTGGATAGCGTCACGGGCCAGTTTTTCATGCAGAAAAATCGAGCGTATGCCGTTTATCTGGAGAGGATTGGCATTGCATTTGGGGCAGGATGCGGCTCCTTTCAGCGGCAGTCCGCAGCGCTCACAGAAAGGTGATGGCAGTGGGGGGAATCCCCGTGTGCAGGAAGGGCAGATCAGCCCCCCTTCCATTCCGCATCCGATACATCTGAGGGGGAAAAGGAGATCGAGGAATGCCTCCGGTATTTGAGCAAGTCTCGTTTGCAAAGCCATATTATATTCTAACAGAAATTAGCAACACCGATAAGCTCTGTGAGGTTCTCAATCCCCTCTTTTTGCATGAAGTCCTCGATTCCTTTGCTGATGCCGTTCATGGTTTGAGGATCGGCGAAGGTGGCCGTCCCCACCTGGACAGCACTGGCTCCGGCCATGATGAACTCCAGGGCATCATCGGCCGAAGCGATCCCGCCGCATCCGATTATGGGCACCTTTACCGCCCGGGCGACTCTATAGACGAGATAAAGGGCGATCGGCTTGATTGCCGGGCCGGAGAGTCCGCCGGTTAAATTTCCCAGCACGGGGCGGCGGGCGGCAGTATCGATGGCCATCCCGTTGAAGGTATTGGCAACGGTCAGGCAATCGGCCCCGGCATCTACTGCAGCGCGAGCGATCTCGGCGATGTCCGTTACGTTGGGGGTAAGCTTGACTATAAGGGACAGGCCGGTTTTGGCCCTGCTGGCTCCCACCACCGCCGCGCACAGCTCAGGGTCGACTCCAAATTCCATTCCACCGGCGCTTACATTGGGGCAGCTCACGTTAACCTCGATGGCGGCGATGCCGGCAATCCCATCCAGTTCGCCGGCTACTTGAGCATATTCGTCTATACTTTCGCCCGAAATATTAACGATCACCGGCGTCCCCCATTTTGCCCAGCGGGGTGCTTTCTCCCGGATTACAGCTTCGACCCCGATGTTTTCCATCCCGATCGAATTGAGAAGGCCCTCGGTAGTTTCTGCCAGCCTCGGGGGGGGATTACCTTCCTGCGGCTCCAGGGTTATCCCTTTAGAGACAATAGCGCCCAGTTTCCGGATATCGATGATATCGGCATACTCGGTCCCGTAGCCGAAGGTCCCGGAGGCGGCTATCACCGGATTGGAGAGCAGCAATCCCTTTTTGTTCTGCGGGGCAAGCTGTACTGATAAATTCAAATTCGACATGGCTGAAAACTATAATAACATTTTATTCCCGCGGAGTATTCTGTCATCACGAGAAGCTCTTCCGTCCGAAGGCGGAAGGACGACGTGGCGATCTCCAGGCAGTTTGGGAGATTGCTTCGCCTGCCATAGGCGGACTCGCAATGACATTGTTAAGTACTTGATCTTTGTATCGCTTTCACCATGGCTTTGCCGGCGGCCCCGGCCTGGCTCATGGCTTCGCTGTCTCCCCTGATATCGCCGGGCTCATCGGCATATCCTATTACCCCGCCGGCAAGCGTCATCCGCATCAGGGCAAAGTAGTCGTTCAGGGAACTGTAAGCGTTGCCGCAGCCGGCCCGGTTGGCCACCACCGCGATGCCCCCCACTTTGCCCCGCAGCTTGCGGTGGACCATGAGATGATAGGTCCGATCGATCAGGATTTTCACCTGAGCGCTCACGTTCCAGAAATAGACTGGTGTGCCGATGAAAATGCCGTCGGCCTCGAGCAGCTTGGGGTAGATATGCTGCATATCGTCGCTGATGCTGCACTCGCCGCCTTCGAGGCAGAAGGCGCATCCCCGGCAGGGGCCGATATCCATCTCCCCGATGTTCAGTATCTCCGTCTTTGCCCCGGCCCCTTTTGCCCCTTCCATAGCTTCGTTGATGAGGATTTCGGTATTGCCGTTTTTACGGGGGCTGCCGATGATTGCCAGTATTTTCATGCCGATGTACCGTAGGTTTTCTGCAAGAGAAGGGCGTCATCTTCCAGGTTCGGGCTCTCGCAGATGACCACGCCCTTGGCGTCGTGGTCCTTGAGCGCCTGTAAAAGCTCCTGATATTGAAAATCGGACTCCTCCAGGTTGAGGTGGTTCCTCTCACCCTTTTCGCCGTAGTTGATACCGGAGACGTGAAGATGCAGGTTGTCCAGCCCCTCCCTGCCCAGCCTTTCCCCCACCTGGTCCAGTACCTGGGAGAACTCGTTGTAGGTATTGAACTTGCCGGTCCGGGCGTGCAGGTGGGCGAAGTCGATGCAGGGGCCGACCCCTTCGATTTCGGAGCTGAGCCTGAGAATTTCGTTCAGGGTTCCGAACTGGCTGGGTTTGCCCATAACTTCCGGTTTGATGGCTATATGCACCTTCTCTTTTTCCAGTTGTTCGACTATCTGGGTAAGGTGGCGCTTTACCCTCTCGTAAACCTGCTCCGGGGGCATTTTCAGGTAAAAAGCCGGATGGAAAGTGATGCTTTCTCCCCCGAAGGCATGTGCCACCCGGGCGGTTTGCATGACCCTCTGCCTGCTCGAGGCGATCTTCTCCTCCTCCTTGGCGTTCAGGTTGATATAATATGGCCCGTGGGCAGTCAGGCGGATATTGCGTTTTCTGGCAACCTCCCCGACGTCAAGGGCGTTTTTCCGGCTCATCCGAACCCCGTAAACGAACTCTACCTCCATGCAACCCAGCTGCAGTTCGTGGGCCCTGATGATGCCCCCCCGGGTGGTCTTCTTTGCGGAACTGTGAGGAATTCCCGCAGTCCCGAAGAGCATCCTGTCCGGCCCGCTGGTGGATTGCTGACCTCTGGGCATCAGCCTCTAACTGACCTTTCTGCCGATTGAAGCGGCCACTGAAATCAGTTGGGCGTTGAGCTCGTGGAAATGCTCGAAGGTGAGCGATTGCGGCCCGTCCTTGAGGGCCTTATCGGGATTGGGGTGCACCTCCACCATAATCCCGTCCGCTCCGGCGGCCACCGAAGCCAGGGCGAGAGGGGCGACCAGATACCATTTACCGGTGGCATGGCTGGGGTCGCCGATGACGGGCAGGTGGCTGAGTTTTTTGATGACGGGAATGGCGCTCACATCCATGGTGTTGCGGGTATAGGTCTCGAAGGTGCGGATACCTCGTTCGCATAGAATCACTTCCCGGTTCCCCTGGGATATGATGTATTCCGCCGAGAGAAGCCATTCCTGGATGGTGGCCGACATTCCCC
Source organism: Dehalococcoidia bacterium (assembly GCA_046498265.1). Taxonomy (GTDB): domain Bacteria; phylum Chloroflexota; class Dehalococcoidia; order SZUA-161; family SpSt-899; genus JBGLNL01. Next base: position 60,081 of record JAWOBB010000034.1, read on the forward strand.
GCTTGAGCATGACGGGTTTTCTGATTTTCCCGACTTCATCAAGCAGCATGAAATTCTGCATGTTCCGGGTCCCGACCTGGAGGATATCGGCGTATCTGGCCACCAGTTCCACGTCGTTGGCGCTCATAACCTCGGTGATGGTGGGCAATCCTGTCTCCCTACCGGCCCGGGCAAGCAGCTTGAGCCCTTCCTCTCCCAGTCCTCGAAAACTGTATGGCGAGGTGCTGGGCTTGAAGGCCCCGCCCCTCAGTATATTGGCCCCCGATTCCTTTACCGAGCGGGCGGTGGACATGAGTTGTTCCTCGGATTCGATGGCACAGGGTCCCGCCATCACCGCCAGGCCCTCACCCCCGATAGTGACGTTGCCGACGGTAATCCGGCTGTCAGCAGGCTGGAATTCGCGGCTGGCAAGCTTATAGGGTTTGCTTATGGGGATAACTTCATCGACGCCGGGGGACCTTTCCAGCGCTTCCCTGAGTTCGGGATAGGTTTGTCCCACCACTCCCACCACCGTCCGGTCCACCCCTTCAGATATGTGGCCTGAAAGCCCTTTCTCTTTCAGATGGTCCATGATTCCCTGGAGATCATCTTTACTGGAAGTCTTGCTTAAAACCAGGAGCATTTTTCTCTTCTCCTCTAACTTGAAGGGGTGGAATTTCTCAGGTTCTCGGCCCCGTTGATGTATATGTGCTCGATCTCGTCGGCAGATTTTTCGGTGTTATACAGGATCAAGATGCGGATGCATCTGGCGAGGCTTCCGGGAACATCCATTTCATGCCCGCAAATGAGTGCTGTCTTTGTCCATCCCATCCGGCGGGCTGCCAGGGCCGGGAACTCGGCATCGAGGTCTGTGGTGGTGGTGAAGAAGACGCAGGCCACCTCGTCCACCTCGATCCGGTTGGCCTCGATTATCTTATCCAGGAGCTCGCTGGTGCCCTGGAGGATGGATTCCCTGGAGTTCTGGTTAACGGTGGTTGCCCCTCGAATTCCCCGGCAGCGCATGTTCTCTTTCCTTGCTTCTCAAACCAATAGTAGCACTTACGAATGAGGTTAGCAACCGGAACCCGCCTTATCGGCGCGGCCTTCTGTCGATTACTCCGCTTTCTTCCAATTCGGCAATCTTCTCAGCGGACATGCCCAGCAATTCCCCGAAGACATAGTCGTTGTGCTCGGCAAAACAGGGTGCGGGAAGGCGGATGCTTCCCGGAGTCCGGCTCAGTTTCCAGGGCATGCCGGGATGCTCATGTGTGCCTGCTTCGGGATGGGTGACCATCTCGAAGAATCCTCTTTCTTTCAGATGCGGGTTATCGTTGAGTTGCCCGGCATCGAGAACGGCCCCGGCCCGAACCCCGAACTTCTGAAGGGTTTCCATGGCCTCATTCGGTTCGTGTTGAGCTGTCCAGTCCTCGATCAGCCGGCGCAGCTTGAGCGGGTCCTCATTTTTATCCAGCGGATTGCCGATGGCCCGGCTCAGGGCGGCCCATTCCTCTTCAGGGCCGATAGCGATGGCAATCCAGGCGTCGTCACCCCGGCAGCGAAAGCATCGCTGGAAGGGAGCGGTGGGATCGTGATTGCCACTGGGTTCCGCAGTTCTCTTATTCATGGAATAATCCAGGAGTTGCTCGCCGAGCAGCGGGGCAAGGCTCTCCCGCAGCGAAAGGTCGATGTGCTGACCCCTGCCCGTTTTGCGTCGCTGCCGCAGGGCCACCATGGCGGCGAAGGCCGCATGCAGGCCGCCGGTGGAGTCGGCATAGGCCGTTCCCGGGCCGAGAGGCTGGCTTTGCGGGTATCCGGTTATCGAGGAGAGTCCGGCCATCGCCTCGATGCCGCGGCCGAAGTTGACATAATCACGGTAAGGGCCCGTTTGCCCGTATGCCGAAATGGAGACCATGATAATTGCCGGGTTAATCTCGCTCAGTACCGGGTAGTCCAGCCCGAAGTTGGCCATCACCCTGGGGGTGAAATTCTCCAGTACCACGTCGCTGATCTCAACCAGTTTCCTGAATATCTCCTTACCTTGCTCAGTGGCAAGGTTGAGGCTGACGGCCAGTTTGTTGCGGTTTAGCTCGTTATAGTAAGCTGAGCGATTATAAGGCTGCTCGCCGGGATTTGTCTGGGGATAAACCGCCCCCGGCTGCGGCTGAGGACCGCCTCGAGTGGAGCGGGCGGCCGATTCGATGCGAATGACCTCGGCCCCCATATCGGCCAGTAAGCGTCCGGCCAGCGGCCCGGCATATACCTGGCTGAGGTCGAGCAGTCGGATTCCCTCTAAAGGTAAGTTCGGCATCTTTCAAATATTGTGTCCGCATCAGGCGGACTCAGAATGGCAGAACTGGCAGGCTCAGATAATCCCCATACCCCTGAGTTGTGTCAGTTCCTCTTTAGCATATCCCAAAAGGCCACCGTAAATTTCCTCGTTGTGTTCCCCCAGCAGCGGCGCTCTGCCGAGATTAGTCCGGCAGTCGCTCATCTTGAAAGGGGTTCCCGGATAAGTGAGAATACCGGTTGCGGGGTGTTCAATTTTGGTAAAAAAGTCCCTGTCCTGAAACTGCTCATCTTCTGCCAGTTCCTCTACTTCCATCACTTTGGCAAAGGGAAGCCGCCATTTCTGGGCCCGGTGGAAGATTTCCTCGCGGTCCTCTTCTGCCAGCCGCCGTGTGAGAAGGGCATCAATCTCGTCCGCTTTCTGGCGAAGCTCTCCCGGTTTGAACTGGAGCAGTTCCGGCATTTCCATGAAGCCGGCAAAGGTTTCCCAGTCGGTGCTGGCATCCAGGTGGATGTAGCCGTCCCGGCAGGGCAGGATGGTGGAGGGATAGATCGAGGGATGGCGGGCCCCGTCCCGCTGGCGCAAAGTGCCGTCGTAAGCCCAGCTCAGCAGTGCCCCTTCCAGGATGGAGGCCAGGCATTCCATGATAGATATGTCGATGTGCTGGCCGGTGCCGGTATCATCCCGAAAAAGGAGTGCTGCCATCACAGCCACGGCCGCATTCAATCCGGCCTGATACTCAGCCTGCGGTCCGGCTATCTTCAACGGTTCCTTATCGCCAAATCCGGTCAAATTCATGATTCCCCCGGTTGCCTGGGCGGTAATATCCGATCCTTGGTACTCGTGCCACGGCCCGGTCTGACCGTAATACGAAATAGATGCCATGATGAGGGAGGGGTTCAATTCCTGCAGAGCCTGATGATCGATAACTCCCGGCCCTAGACTTTCAACCAGAATATTTGACCGTTTGATGAGTTGGCCCAGAATCCGGTAGCCTGCCCTGCTTTGCCAGTTCAAGGTGATGCTTTTCTTGCCGGTGTTGAGATGCAGATAAAGCCCGCTTTTCTCAGGGTCGGGGATATCATCGGGAAAGGGCCCGTGGCGGCGGGAAATATCACCCCCGTCGGGATTTTCTATTTTGATGACCTCGGCCCCGAAGCCAGCCAGGAGCTTGGTGCAATACGGACCCGAGACGAACTGACTCAGCTCGAGGACCTTGAGATCGGACAGGGGAAGGTTTTGCATTGGTGCTGTGAGTATCTAAAAAAAGAGCGCCGCTTATTCCAGTTGATGTGTCTTCTTGACCCGTTCCAGCAGCTGGCTGATATCCGGTGCCCGGCCCCCGTATTTGGGGGCTCCGATGGGGTCCTCGACCGGGTTGCCGAGCAGCACATCGAAGGTCGCCTTGCAGCTGTAACTGATAGCCTCCAGGTTGTATCCCCCCTCCAAAGTGAGGACGAGTCTCCCGCCGCAAAGCTCTTCGGCGAGGTCCCTGATGATTTTAACGATATCGGCGAACCCCTGCACGCTCAACTGCATCATGGCCAGCTGATCGCTCCAGTGGGGATCAAATCCGACGGAGACGAGGATCAGCTCCGGCTTAAATCGCCGGGCGACGGGCACCAGTATCTCCTCATAGACCTGCCGGTACTCGTTGTCCCCGCATCCGCCGGGAAGCGGCACATTCACGGTGGCTCCTTTTCCATCTCCCGTCCCGGTCTCGCTGACATCGCCGGAGCCGGGATAGTAAGGGTAAAGGTGGGTAGAGAAATAGAGTACGTCGGGGTCATCGTAAAAAGAATCCTGGGTTCCGTTGCCGTGATGGACATCGAAATCGGCGATGAGTATCCGCTTGAGGCCGTGCAGCTCTCGGGCATATCTTGCGGCGATGGCGATGTTGTTGAACAGGCAGAAACCCATGGCCCGAGTTCTGGTGGCATGGTGGCCCGGGGGACGGACCAGCCCGAAAGCCGAGCTGACTTCCCCGTTCATGACCGCATCGACAGCCCGCAGGATGCCGCCGGCCGAATACAGGGCCGCCTTGTAAGACCCCGGAGAGCAGTAAGTGTCTCCATCGAGCCAGGCACCTCCCCGTTCGGAAGATGATTCGACTCGCGAAATCAGTTCTTTGGAGTGGGTGGTCAAGAGTTCGCTTTCCGTGGCCATACGCGGTGGGATCGAGGTCAGTTGCTCTTTTAAGCCTGAGCTTTCAAGTAGTCTCATCATGGAAACGAGGCGCTCGCTGCTTTCCGGGTGGGAGCCGGTATCGTGTTCCAGATAGATCGGGTCGTAAATCAGTCCAACGCTCATTTTCTCCCTCCTGTGCCTGAATGGGTTGAGGATGCTTCTGCAAGAATCGTTTTCCGATAAGGTATATTAGATGATAGCAGAGGGGGGCGGCTGAGGCAATGAGCCTCCGGTTCCCGCTTTAGACACTGCCGAAAATAATTGCTATAATAACGCCAAGTGCCGATTTCAGGTTCCAATTAAGTTAGACGAAGGGGGATAATTTGGAGTATTTCCTGACAGAAGAGCAGAAGATGATCAAGGAGATCGCCGGGAATATTACCGAAGAGAGGATCAAGCCTGTCCGGGCGGAACTCGACGAGAAAGAACAGTTTCCCTGGGAGATAGTAAAAGAGATCGCCAGCGCCGATCTCTTTCGCGTTTTTATTCCTGAGGAGTATGAGGGGATGGGTGGAGGCTCGCTGGATTTGTGCATCGCTGTGGAGGAGCTGAGCCGGGGGTGTTGCGGCGTCTCCATTTGCTATGCCGCCGTGGCCCTGGCCACCATTCCCATACTGAGATTCGGTAGCCCCGAGCAAAAGCAAAAGTATCTGCCCCGGATAGCGGGCGGGCGGCTGGGTGCCTTCGGGCTAACCGAGGCTTCGGCGGGGAGCGATGTGGGCAATGTTAAGACCAGGGCCGAGCTCGATGGCGAGGAATATGTGCTCACCGGTACCAAGCAGTTCATCAGCAACGGTGGTGAGGCCGAGATTTACTCCATCATCGCCTCGACCAATCCGGCCCGGGGCTCGCGGGGAGCCAGCGCCTTCATCGTGGAAAAGGATACCCCGGGATTCACTTTCGGCAAAAAGGAAAAGAAGATGGGGATTCGGGCTTCAGCCACCTGCGAGCTGGTCTTCCAGAAGTGCCGGGTGCCCAGAGAGAACCTGATCGGCAAAGACGGGCAGGGATTCATAATTGCGCTCAAGACCTTCGATGAGTCGCGTCCCGGCGTGGCGGCTCAGGGTGTGGGCTTGGGCCAGGCGGCGCTGGAGGAATCGGTGGCTTATTCCCGCCAGCGCGTCCAGTTCGGGCACCCGATTTCATCCTTCCAGGCCATCCAGCACATGCTGGCCGACATGGCCACACAGGTGGAAGCGGCGCGTGCTCTGGTATATACTGCGGCTCGTACTGTTGACAGCGGGACCGCCAGTTTCACTGAAATAGGGGCCATGGCCAAGCTTTTCGCCTCCGATATGGCCATGAAGGTTACCACCGATGCGGTGCAGATATTCGGTGGGCCCGGCTACATGCGGGATTATCCCGTGGAGAAAATGATGCGCGATGCCAAGATCCTGCAAATATACGAAGGGACTAACCAGGTGCTGCGCAACGATATGGTATCCCATCTTTACAAGCGCAAAGGCATGAACGTATGAACATCGTGGTCTGCATCAAACAGGTTCCGAGTACCACCCAGGTGCGTATCAATAATGAGACCAACACCCTCGTTCGCGAAGGCGTGGAGAGCATCATCAATCCCTTCGACACCTATGCCGTGGAGGAGGGGGTGCGCCTCAAGGAGCGTTTCGGCGGCAGGGTTACCGTTCTGACGATGGGCCCACCCCAGGCCGATACCGCTTTAAAGGAATGCATCGAGGTGGGTGCCGACGAGGGGATCCTGGTCAGCGACCGGGCCTTTGCCGGCTCGGATACCCTGGCCACTGCTTACGTGTTGAGCAGGGCGATTGAAAAGATCGGCGACTATGACCTGGTAATTGCCGGTAAACAGACCATGGACGGGGACACCGGCCAGGTCGGGCCGGGAATCGCCCAGCGGTTGGGGGCCCCCTTTGTCGCTTATGTGAGCCGAATTGACGATATTACGGAGGGGAGGATGAAGGCGGAGCGGATGACCGACGAGGGCCACGAGGTGGTCGAGGCTCCCCTTCCCTGCGTGATGAGCGTTTCCAAGGAGATCAACGTGCCGCGCTTGCCTTCCCTGCGGGGAAAGATGAAGGCGAAATCGGCTCAATTTCCCACCTGGTCGGCGGCTGATTTGGGTGTAGAGGAGAGCAAGGTCGGGGTGGCCGGCTCCCCCACCTGGGTCATGCAGATATTCTCTCCCAGACGGGAGCGGAAGAGCGAGATGGTGGATGGAGATGAACC
>JAWOBB010000042.1:0-10919 GCA_046498265.1 Dehalococcoidia bacterium
ACTCAAACGAAGGATCGACATTACGCTTCGTGAGTTATTCGATACTTACAAGGCAAAGAAGGGAACTCCCAGTATCGATCCCCATAAGAGAGTTCAAGGTCGTTCGGTTAGGTTTTTATATGATGGAAGAACTGACCTTCGGTCAGGGGTATTAATGATTTGACACGGGGGCTTCGGGGTGAGTATGTTTATCTTGACAAAACACTGTCCCACAGCATATTCTAGTCAAAGTGAATTCACCCTGATTTATCCATTTTTGGAATATGCTTTCACCGGTACCCGTCAGAATGCAGACAAAAACGAACCTTTTCGTTGAGTCAAGCGTGGTTTCTATTTTAACTCGCTTGCAGCCATTCTCTGCATCCCGAAATATCCGGCCTTTTCTGGTTGGTGGCTATGTCAGAGATGCCATATGTGGCAAAATGAGTCATGATATCGACCTGGTCATAAGCCATGATGTTATCGATACAGCCCGGGCGGCGGCAGATTTTCTGAGCGGCAGGTTCGTCCTGCTGGATGAACTTCATCAGGTTGCCAGAGTGGTCCTGATGCAAAATGACCAGAGATGGTATATCGATTTTGCCGCTAGCAGGGGCTCTATCGAAGAGGACTTAAGGGAGCGCGATTTCACCATCGATGCGATAGCCATAGAGCTGGCGGAACTTGAGGCCGGATGGAATCAGGTGGAATGCATCGATCCGCTGGATGGTATTGGCGATCTTGAAAGAAAGCTCATCCGCGCTGCGAGCGAATCCATATTCCATGATGACCCGGCCCGCCTTCTGCGCTCATTTCGGCTGGCGGCGGAATTCGGGTTTTCCATCGAACCGCAAACCGAAACTCTCATAGAACGTGACAGCGAACTCATTACGAGGGTCAGTGGGGAGAGGATTCGAGAGGAGCTCGGTCGAATCCTCCAGACGGATCAAGCCACCCCCTCGTTGCGGCAAATGGACCGCCTTGGCTTTCTCGATTCTCTCATCCCGGAGCTTTCAGTATGCAGAGGGGTAGAACAACCTAAAGAGCATTTCTGGGATGTGTTCGATCACTCTATAGAGACGGTGGCGGCCACAGAGAGGCTGCTGGCGGCGTTGAAATCAGGTGATGAGTTGCTGGATTCCTTTGCCTTTTCTGCTGAACTGGCTGAACATTTTGAGCAAAAGGCGGGCGGCGGGCTTACCCGCAAAGCCCTGCTTAAACTGGCTGCCCTGCTGCACGACGTGGCCAAACCGCAAACCAAGAGCTTCGATGAGGAAAAGGGCAAAATGCGTTTTCTGGGGCATGCTCAACAGGGTGCTGCTATAGCCGGGACCATTATGGAGCGATTCCGTTTCAGTTCGCGGGAGAAAGAGATGGTAACCAGAATAATTGACCAGCATCTTCGTCCCGGGCATCTCAGCAATGCACCTGAGCCACCGACGTCCCGAGCCATTTACCGGTACTTTCGGGATAATTCCGATACGGGGATCGACATACTTTTCCTCAGCCTTGCCGATCACCTGGCCACGCGGGGACCATCCTTCGAATGGGAAGGCTGGCAGGAACATGTGGAGGTAACCAGGCAAATGCTCGCTGGCTGGTTTGATGAAGAGGCGGTAATCTCCCCTCCGAAACTTATCGATGGCCACATCCTCATCGAAAAGCTGGGAATCTCGCCGGGGCCGGAGATAGGCAGATTGCTGGAGACCGTGAGGGAAGCCCAGGCTTCGGGGGAAATCAATACTGAAGAGGATGCCCTGGATTTTGCTAGAAAGGAGTTCGACAAGAAACATGCGAACCAGAGATAAAATACTGCTTTTGCTGATAGTGGTCCTGACAGCCCTGGCGTTGATGACCCTGCTCTGGCCGGCTTTTGGAGAATCTCTAAACAGGGATGAGCTGGAATTGGGACTGGATCTGGAGGGTGGTGCGCACCTGGTGTATGAAGCGGACTTCAGCGAACTCCCCGAGGATACCGATCCAGGTGATGCCATGTCGGGCGTTATGGCGGTAATCGAAAAACGTATTAACGCCTACGGGGTCAGCGAACCGGTGATCCAGAAAATAGGTAGTGATCGGCTCCTTATCCAGATTCCCGGTATCGATGATCTTGAGGAAGCGAAGGCACGGATCGGCGAAACCGCTTTGATTAAGTTCAAGGAATTTGTTCCCTTTGAACCGCAAGACACAACAACTGCCCCAAAGCCGTCTGAGTCCGGCACTTCGCTTTTTACGCCGACTGAGCCGGAGAATTCCGGGACACCGGTGCAACCGGATGCATCCGGCACTTCGGTCGAACCGAACTTGAGCGGCACTCCGTCTCAATCGGTTGATAGTGGAAGCCCCATATACTTTGCCGAGCGCTACGACGAAGACGAAGGGAGGATGGTGCTCACCGAAGTTCCCCGCGATGAAGCCGAATATAAGGCCATCCCGGCAACCGGGACTCTCGACGGCAAAGAAATCGAGCTGACCAGTCAGTATTTCAAAGGGAAAGTGGAGGTCAGAGCTTATTCCAGTACCAACCAGCCTGAACTTTATTTTGAATGGAATGAAACCGGTGCCGAGATTTTCCATCAGATAACCACCCGTCTCTCGGCGAAGGAGGAGGACTCCGTTGAAAGGCGGCTGGGAATATTTGTAGGGGATGAATACGAGGATGCACCCAACGTTAGAGAGCCAATACGGGAAAGCGGGGTCATTACCGGCCTGTCTTACAATGAAGCCACGCACCTGCAGAATTTCCTGAACGCCGGTCGCATCGAGGTTCCGCTGCATACCCTGGAACAGCATGACGTGGACCCCACGCTTGGAGAAAACTTCGTTGACTGGAGTATTCAGGCCGGCGTGGTAGGTCTGTTGCTGATAATCTTTTTCCTGATTTTATATTACCGGATGCCGGGTCTAGTAGCAGGTATTGCTTTGCTGATTTATTCTGTCCTGGTGATGGCCGTGTACCAGTTATGGCCTGTTACGCTGACACTTGCCGGCATTGCCGGCTTTATCCTCTCCATCGGAATGGCGGTCGATGCCAACGTGCTCATCTTTGAGAGAATGAAGGAGGAAATCAGGTCAGGCCGGACCCTGCGGGCAGCGGTGGAACTCGGCTTTAATCGGGCGTGGCCCGCCATTCGCGACGGCAATGTCTCTACACTCATTACCTGTTTCATTCTTGGGTTTATGGGCCAGAAGCTGGGAGCGCCGTCGGTGGAAGGATTCGCCTGGACATTGGGAATCGGTGTGCTCCTCAGTCTCTTTTCCGCTATGGTGATTACCAGGACTTTCCTGCGTTTCCTGGGCACCACCGGCGTGGTGAACCAGCGGGCTCTTTATATTTCTGCTCTTAAGGAAAAGATGCTCTCCGGGGAGGGTCGGTAACATGTTTGATTTTGTAAGTAAAAAGAGATATTTCTTCGGACTTTCAATTGTGATTATCATCCTGGGGACTATATTTGCCGCCAGCGCTGGAATTCCGTGGGGGATCGATTTTACCGGCGGCACTATAATGACGGTGGGTTTCGAAGAAGCCGTGGAAAAAGATGATATAGCGGGCCTGCTGGCTGAAGTCGGGCACCCGGAAGCAGAAGTTCAGGGTACTGAGACAGAGGAAACCGAATACGGATATATAATCCGGTCCAAGGAGTTGACTGATGCCGAGCAGAGCCAATTGGTCAATTCGCTCCAGGAAATCGGCATGACTGGCGAACTGGAATTCGATTCGGTGTCCAATCCCATCGCCGATGAAAAAGCTCGGGGGGCGGTAATAGCGGTGGTGGTTGCCGCCTTTGGCATCCTGATCTATATTTCCTGGGCTTTCCGTAAGCTTCCCAAGCCATTCCGATATGGTACATGTGCTGTTATTGCCCTGATCCATGACGTGCTGATAGCTATGGCTGTCTTTGCCATCCTTGGCAATGCCCTTGATCTGGAAATCAACCTGATCTTTATCACCGGACTGTTGACCGTTATCGGTTACAGCGTGAATGATACAATCGTAGTTTTCGACCGTATTCGGGAGAACCTTGGGAAAGCCGGGCGTCAGAGTTTCCAGACCGTAGTCAACAACAGCCTGGTGGAAACCCTCAGTCGGTCGCTGAATACAAGTCTGACTACGCTGCTGGTGCTGGTATCGGTTTACCTCTTTGTGGGTGAAGCTATTGAGAGCTTTATGCTGGTTCTCATAGTTGGTGTTATTTCGGGAACATACAGCTCAATCTTTATCGCCAGCCAGCTGCTGGTGGTCTGGGAAACGGGAGCTTTTGGCAGGCTCTTCAGGCGAACAGCTTAACTGCAGCCTTCGCAGTTAGTTCTGTTAAAAGGCGGGGCATCGTCCCGCCTTTTTGCTGGATTCGACATCTCCCCAGGTCGGTTGGAGCCGGCTGGCTTGACACGCCAAAGGAATCTGGGGTAGATTAGTATTTGGTAAAAAGGGGAAATCGGCTATCCAAAAAGAGGTGCGGGAACCTTCCTGCCGGGGGCCTGGGGGGTGTCCTCCAGCTTCAGTATTTACCCCCAAGATTGGGGGACAAAGGGGGTTACCTCTGAGAAGAAAGCCGGCAATTCCCTTAATATCTTGAAAAAAGGAAGTGAAATGGCATACGAAGACATCCTCTATGAAGTGAAAGACAATGTAGCTAAAATCACTATCAATAGACCAGAGAAATTTAATGCCTTTACCCGCTGGACTCTTTATGAGCTGGTGCAGGCATTTGTCGAAGCGGGCGACGACCCCGCAGTGGGCGTTGTGGTGCTCACTGGCGCTGGAGAAAAGGCTTTTTGCAGTGGCGGGGATGTCGAATGGGAAGCCAGAGGGTTCGGCGGCGGCTGGGGCCCCAAGGTCGACATTTTCACTGCGATCGCAACTTGTCCCAAACCTACGATTGCAAGGGTTAACGGGGTCGCTATCGCGGGTGGAAACGTCATGCAGGTTTGCTGTGATCTGGCCATCGCCTCCGAAAAAGCCCGCTTCGGGCAGGCCGGCCCTCGGGTGGGCAGCTTCAATGCCGCCTTCGGCACCAGCTACCTGGCCCGACTGGTCGGCGAACGCAAGGCCCGCGAGATGTGGTTCCTCTGCCGCCAGTACAAGGCCCCCGAGGCCCTGGAAATGGGACTGGTTAATGCTGTGGTTCCGGCAGACCAATTGGATGCGGAAGTTGACCAATGGTGCAGTGAAATACTGGCACTTTCTCCTTCAGCGCTGACCGCCTGCAAGAACAGCTTCCTGGAGGAAAGCGCCCCGTACATCGGCCGAGCCCTCTTCGGTGCTCAATTGACAGGATATATCCAGTCAAGCCCCGAAGCCCGGGAAGGGCAAACAGCTTTCGTAGAAAAGAGAAAGCCCGACTTCTCCCAGTTCAGGAAGAAATAAAGGAAATCAAGGCGAGCAATTGTCTGGTGGGGATAGTTGGCTTAGTTTTGAAAGCTATGCCGGGTATCCCCATCGTTTTGTGAAAAATCATAACTGAAGCGAGAGGATACGGGAGGTGAAAGAATGATAACGAGAATGGCAATAACGGCGGCAATTATTGCTGCTGCTATCGGGATGATGCTGATTGCGGGAACGAATAATGGAAGTTTCCTGACCGGATTCCTGTGGATATGCGCCTTCCTGGTTCTGTTTCTCCTCCCACGCCCCACCGACTCCGAGGAAGATGAGAGATAAGCATGGATTTCAGCTTCACCCCCGAACAGGAAGCCCTGCGGCAGGAATTCGAAGAATATTTTTCCCGGAAAGAAAAAGAAGTCCCTGAAGGCTGGTTCACCGCCAAGATCGATTACTGTTATGAGCACGACGAGGCATGGGAATTCCATCGCAAGATAGGTAAAGAGCTGGGGCAGAAAGGGTGGCTCTCCCTACCCTGGCCGGAGGAGTACGGCGGCAAAGGACTGGGCCAGCTGGAGCAAATGATATTCCAGGAGATCCGGGCATACCATCGTATCCCTGGATTTGACCCCGGCCCGGTGGTGGCCGCTGCCGGGGTGCTTGAAAGGGGAACCGAGGAACAGAAGCAGAAGTGGCTGCCTCAGATTGCCAGCGGGGATACCACCTGGACCGAAGGCTGGAGCGAACCGGATTCAGGATCCGACCTGGCCTCGATCACGGCCACCACCGGTGTACTGGATGGAGATGACTGGGTAATAAACGGGCAGAAACTCTGGACCACCGGGGCTCACCGCTGCAGCCACATGATCCTGCTGGCCCGAACCGACCCTCAGGCCCCCAAGCATAAGGGAATTACCTATTTTCTCACCCCCGTCGAGGGGCCGGGCCTCGAGATCAGACCCGTGTTGCGGATGTATGGGGGACATTCTTACAATGAGGTGTTTTTCGACAACTTCCGCGTACCCAGAGCAAACATCATCGGCGAGGAGAACATGGGCTGGTATGTACTCATGGCCGGGATGGACTTCGAGCGAACAGGAGTGGCCTTCGTGGCGGAAACCTGGCGCGATTTCGACGAGCTGATCGATTTTATCAAAGAGCACGGATTCGATGGCAGGAGCCCCGGAGAGGCGGCCGCCGCCCGGCATAAGCTGGCTCAATGCCAGATCGAACTGGAAATATGGCGGCAATGGGCTTACTACGTTGCCTGGCTGCAGGGCAAGAAAGCAAAGGCAACCGGCGAAGCCTCGGCTGTCAAGCGGGTGGCCTCGGAAATGATGGTCAAGATTTCCCAGGTAGGGCTCGAGGTCCTGGGAATGTATGGCCCTATCAAAAGAGGTTCCAAATGGGCCAGGTTGAACGGAGCCTTCGAATATGCCTGCCAGCATGACCTGGGCATGACCATCGCCGGAGGCACTACTGAAATACAGAAGAACCTGATTGCCTGGAGGGAACTGGAACTGCCCAGGAATTAGCGGATAATCCTGAAGGGGCGATGAATGAATTGCCCCTGCTTGCACAAAGAGGAAAAACCATGAACCTTGATTTCACCGAAGATGAAGAACTGATCCGCAGCATAAGCCGGGATTTTCTGGAAAAGGAATACCCCAGGGAGCTTGTCCGCGAACTCGAGGAAGACCCCGGCGGATACAGCCCCCAGGTATGGCAGAAGATGGCGCAACTGGGGTGGATGGGACTGCTTCTCCCCGAAGAGTACGGCGGCATCGATGGCAACTTCATGCAGCTGGTCATTCTCATGGAAGAGATGGGTCGCGCCTGCATGGACGGGCCTTTCTTCTATACCACCCTCTGCGCCCGGGCAATTCTTGATGCCGGCACCGAAGAGCAGAGAAATCGGTTCCTTTCCTCGATTGCCGAAGGAAAAATGATTGTTTCTCTGGCTCTGACAGAGCCAATTCCCCGCTTCGATGCCGAAGGGATTACCACCTCGGCCGAACCCGAGGGCGAGGAATTTGTCATCAACGGCACCAAACTGTTCGTACAGGATGCCCAGGTAGCCGACTACCTGCTCTGCACCACCCTGACCGACCCCACTGCCGAAGATGGGAAAGGTATCACCCTCTTCCTGGTCGATGCCCAGAGCTCCGGTATTAGGATAACCCCCCTGGATACCATGGCACACGAACATGCGAACGAGGTGATTCTGGAAAACGTTCAGGTCCCGAAGGAGAATATGCTGGGGGAGATCAATCAGGGCTGGCCGATCATGGAAAACCTGCTCCGACAGGCCATCGTGGCCAAGTGCGCCCAGATGAACGGCGGCGCCGACTGGGTGGTCGCCGAGAGCGTAGCCTATTCCAAAGAAAGGGTGCAGTACGGTAAGCCCATCGGCGCCTACCAGGTAATCCAGCACTACCTGGCCGACATGTGGACCGATGCAGGACTCGGCAAGCGGATGACCTACTATGCTGCCTGGAAGATTGACCAGGGTATACCCTGCGAACGCGAGACTTCGATGCTGAAAGCCTTCATAAGCGAGGCCTACAACCACACTTCCCGGATGGGCATTCAGATTCACGGAGCCCTGGGCACGGCCCGGGATCACGATATGGGCCTCTATTATCAGCGGGCCCGCCAGGCCTGGCCTCTCTTCGGAGACCCGGATTTTCATCGGGAAAAGATCGCCCGCTTGATGGGCATCTGAGGATTGCACGCATACAGCGCTTTGAGTGTGCCCTGCCCCCCGCTATTCTCATCATTTCCAGCCCGGCGTTGACAACCTTTCGCTGGCTGGTTTATTCTTAAGCGTGGTATTTTCGACGGGCAGGACTGCCCAATTCTAAGTATCAAAAAGGAGAGCATACATAATGGAAAGAACCAGGTACTATCTCGATGAAAAGGATATGCCCACCCAGTGGTACAACATCCTGCCCGACCTGCCGGAGCCGCTGCCGGATGTTTTGCATCCCGCCACCGGCCAGCCGGTAACCCCGGATGATCTGGCCCCGCTGTTCCCGATGGGTCTGATCATGCAGGAATTCAGCCCGGAGCGCTACATCGATATTCCGGAAGAAGTGCAGGCCATTTACAAAACGTGGCGGCCCACCATGCTGCATCGGGCATATCGCCTGGAAAAAGCCCTCGATACGCCGGCTAAGATTTACTTTAACTACGAAGGGACCAGCCAGGCAGGGAGCCACAAGCCGAACACGGCCATCGCTCAGGCCTATTACAACAAGAAGGAAGGCATCAAGCGCATCAGCACCGAGACGGGCGCCGGGCAGTGGGGAAGCTCGCTGGCCCTGGCAGGAGCATTCTTCGATATCGAAATCAAGGTTTACATGGTGGGGGTGAGCTTTTACCAGAAACCTTACCGCCGCATCATGATGGAGACCTGGGGAGCCACCTGCGTGCCCAGTCCCAGCCAGGATACCGAGGCGGGAAGGGCTATGCTGGCCAAGGACCCGGACTGCCCCGGCAGCCTGGGGCTGGCCATCAGTGAAGCCATCGAGGATGCCGTATCCAGAGATGATACTCACTATTCGCTGGGCAGTGTGCTGAATCATGTTCTGCTTCATCAAACCATCATCGGCCAGGAAGTCCAGAAGCAGATGGAGATGGCCGAAGCTTATCCCGATATGATTATCGGTTGCATAGGGGGAGGCTCCAACTTTGCCGGTCTTTACCTTCCCTTTGTAAAGGATAAGATTGAGGGCAGAAAACCCGACCTGCGCATCATCAACGTGGAACCGGCCAGTTGCCCCACCCTGACCAAGGGCCCCTACGCCTATGACTTCGGCGATGTCTCCGGGTTGACGCCGCTGCTGAAGATGTACACCCTGGGCCATGACTTTATCCCACCCCCGGTTCATGCCGGAGGGCTGCGCTATCATGGCATGGCGCCCATCATCTGCCACCTTCACAAGCTCGGGCTCGTCGAAGCCCGCGCCGTCCATCAACTGGAGACGTTTGCCGCCGGAGTCCAGTTTGCACGTACAGAGGGCATCATCAGCGCGCCCGAGGCCAACCATGCCATCCGGGTAACCATCGACGAGGCTCTCAAGTGCAAGGAAACCGGTGAGGCTAAGACCATCCTGCTGGCCCACAGCGGACACGGGCATGTCGATATGGCCGCTTACGAGGCCTACCTCTCCGGCAAGCTGCAGGATTACGAGTATCCGGAGGAGATGGTCAAACAGGCACTGGAACATCTTCCCAAGGTGTAAGACCGAATTTGTACAAATATCCGATAATGATGGGGTGGGGCTTTGCCCCACCCCATTCTATTTAAGGTCAAAAATTCATGATTACAGTAACCAGAGACCAGATCCCTGTTGAGGAAACCATCATTTCATTGCGCAGCCCGGAGTGCGGGGCGGTCATCTCCTACCTGGGCACAGTACGCAACTATCTCTATGACAGGCAAAGCAAAGGGCTCTCCTTCGAAGTCGATGATGCTGTCATGCGGGAAAAACTCCAGGAAGTGGAAGCGGAAACTTTGCAGAGATTCGAGGTGAGCCGGATGGCCATTGTGCATCGTACCGGCTCTTTCGATATCAGCGACACTATATTACTTGTTGCCATTAGCGCCGGCCACCGCGGCCCGGCATTCGATGCCTGCCATTATGCGATCGACCGGCTTAAGGAACTCCACGAGGAATGGAAGCGGGAGGAACTGGCTGGTTAGCTGGTTAATTGGCTTAATCCTCCCTGACAAAGGTGCTTTAAAGTTGATCGAAGGTTTTCTGGCAGTTTATTGCTTCATACCGGCCCGTCGGGATATAATACTCATCGTCGGGGAGTAGCGCAGCCTGGGTAGCGCGCCGCCTTCGGGAGGCTGAAGTTGATAAAACGGAATACGTTAACAACTTAATATCAAGAAACTTGTCGGGGCGTGGCGCAGCCTGGTTAGCGCGCTGTGTTCGGGACGCAGAGGTCGCCAGTTCGAATCTGGCCGCCCCGACCATTTTTCTTGGTCCTCAATCTTTATCAACTATCCCCATTTTATTTTACCTCAATGACTTGTGTTCTTTCATTGCGACTATTCATCTAAAGTTCGATAAGCAATGTTCATACCCTAATCCGGTATAAACCGGGGTTGAGTTCTTCAAGTTGAAGGGCGTATAATTCAGGCAACACGGATGCCTACTAATGACAATCCCGGATGAAGTACTTAACGAAGGTTGCATCATCATCGGTCCTCTCTTTAACGAGCCGATGCGGGTGGAGACCGTGCGCGCTGGCAGTGATGGCAACTGGACCGTTGGCCTGGTAGGAACTCAATCCGAACGATTTCGTAAGGTTACGCTTTCTTCTCATGACCTTGAAAGTCTGACTATTCTTGATTCGGCATTTACTTATGATGGTGATGGACACCTTCTCCGCCTTGGTCTTCAAGCCCATGCACTAGTGTCCCGTGCGTTTAATTAGTAGACATAATAGTCATTTTATGCTATACTTTGAGTATGGCAAGGAAAGCACAAAACATACCGTTAAATGAAACAATTGAGGCAGAGTTGGAATCATGGTTGCGGAAGGGATCGACCCCGCATCGTCTGGTGCAAAGAGCTCGGATTATTCTGTTGAGCGCCCAAGG
>JAWOBB010000039.1:0-57093 GCA_046498265.1 Dehalococcoidia bacterium
AGGAATGTAAAGGAAGCTCAACAGGTTGCTGATATCTGGAGGAAGGAATACAATGAGTTCAGGCCTCACAGCAGCTTAGGATATCTTACGCCAAAGGAGTTTGCGGCCACCGCGCCACCCCACCCCCCGAGGGCTGGGAAAGAGCTTAATCCTATCATTCCAGCTGGTACATAAAATGGGGGTAGGTCACATCCATGTACAAAAATGGCTTTCTTCTTCTTTGTGAAGACAATGTCGGGGTTACCCGGCAGGTTTCTGCAGTGTATACGGTATCTATACCCAAGCCGATGCAGAAGCTGCCGCACGACTAGTTCCGGTGTCGTATTCTTGCTTTTTATTCGGCGCATATTTTCACTGCGCCGCTCAGTAGAGACTCTATCCATTGCCGTATGAAAGACTACTGATAGAAACAATAAGAAAACATTGATAGGTTAAGAGTAGGATCACCTAACATCTATTGATTTAATTGGTTACTCCGCGAAAAAGGCCGATATCAATTCATGCCCGATGCACTTTGCCATTAGTGGCGGTACAGCGTTACCAACTTGTTCATATTGGTGAGTCTTTGACCCTCTAAATACGTAGCTATCCGGAAATGATTGTATTCGTGCTGCTTCCCTTACAGACAGGACTCTGTCCTCAAACGGATGAATGAAGCTGCCCCAATGTGGATCACACTTGGTAAGTATAGTTGAGCAAAGGCCATTAGGATTCAATCTTCCATATCTTTTAGTGTGGTTACTTGGGTGTGCCCTTTTCATACCGTCAGGCAGCAGATTGAATGGAATGTTGCGCCAATTTCCACCTTGAGGAACATATTTCAGGCGTTCCTGGTTTATTGGTGCCAAATTTGTAGCAACATGATTGTGAACTGCTTTTAAGCCATTTCGCAGTTTCGATTGATAAGAGCTCGTGGGCATATTCCTATAGTTGCTAGTTTCATCCATTTCGTCGACCGTTTCTCCGGGTAAATCAGATATGGCATCCCACACCGTAGTAGGCTTCTCCAACTGCTTAGATAACAAAGGCAGGATATTTAAACACAGCACCTTCGAATCAGTGAAATTGGCATATCCATTGGCATAATGGGATGGCTGCGGAAATGTGATCTCTTTACTCAAACAAGTTGCTATGAAAATTGTCCGGTATCTGATTTGGGGTACCCCGTAGTGTGCAGCAAACAAGACCTTGTGAGACATCCTATAACCAAGACGGCCAAGTTCCGAATAAAGTAACCTTACGCCTATACCTTTCTCAAAAGACATGATACCTGTCACATTTTCAATTAATATTACCTTTGGAAGCAACGCTTCAGCAAAGCGTAGGAACTCTCTGAATAGATGATTTCTCTGGTCTTGGGGACTTCTCGAGGGGGCATTTATGGAAAATCCTTGGCAAGGGGGACCACCAGCTAATAAGTCTAGCTCTCCTTTCCTCAGATTTAGCATTTTAAAGATGGCTTCGGTCGATACATGTCTTATGTCATCTTCTATAAATATGGTATCCGGGTGGTTGAATCTATAAGTAAGCGAATAGGCTGGATGATTGTCGGAACCAAGTACTATGTCGAACCCCGCTTGATGCAATCCGCAAGAGAGCCCACCAGCACCTGAAAAAAGATCAATGCATTTCAAAGCCATTTGTGAGCGCCACTCAAAAATTAATTGATCTTACTGTACAAACAATATTACTCATTTACTTTAATTTAGCGATAGTAATCGCACTTGTCAATCACCTCAAAAATCGGTGGACAGGACACCGCATATTGCGCCGAGTTTAGGATTCAATTAAATAAGGGGGCACATTACTTAATTTTTGCTCGTGTCGACATAGGCGTTAGTCGATAGTCGGGGATCAGGGGTCAGGGATCGGGGGTCAGGAATCTGGAGTCGGGGGGGACTGATAACTGACAACTGAAAACTGATAACTGGGGTCAGGGGTCGGGGATCGGGAGAAACGGGGAATCGGGGAAGGGGGGACAACGAATATTGAAGTTTTACGAAACAAACTGTTAGAAATACTACCGATGAAAGTCGATACTGATTACTCTAAATGACTTCTCCAGTTCCACTCGTCAATGCCCAATGATGATGCAACAGCTTCCCTGGCCATATCACAAACAGCAGCCCCGCTGAGTTCGCCGTTGTCATCGAGATCATCATCTCCGATTAAAGCTACAAGGCCTTTGAGCGCTTCCAGCATAATTGGACTGGTTACTATCAAACGGGTGACCGATTCCATGTCATCAACCTGCTCAACAGTCACAACTTTACGACCGTCTTTATCCTGAATGATATATGCCCCATTTTCAGATACTGCCCTCCATGAACCTGGCATGGTTTTGATCTCCATCACATCCTCCTGAAATGAAGTATATCGAGTTCTCACTCTATGATATCCACTGGATGAGCACTGTACCATATCCAGAGCTTATCCAAATGAAGATTACCCCCCTCACCCAGCACTTTACCTATTGCCGGGCATTTCACCCTCCCTCAAATCCCTCCCCTCAAGGGAGGGAGGATATGCCCCCCATTACCCTGCCCCTGGATTCCGGCTTCCCCGATCGAGTAGAGGACAAGCTTGGCAGGAATGACATGAAGGGGAACGAATTTAGAATCCGGAACGGGCCGTTCCCACGGGGGACAGTAGGAACCAGCCGGAAAATCCCTCTTAGTCTCCCTTTGCCAAAGGGAGAACTGAAAACTGAAGACTGAGAACTGATAACTGGTAACTGACAACTGAGAACTGACAACTGGGGTCGGAGGAGGCTGATTGAGTAACCAGCAAACATGGGATAAAATAGAGGAACGGAAAAGACGGCTCTATCGCCCGGAAATTTGAGGAATTGACGACATAGCGGGAGGGCAGCATGCGCCATTCAATTAAAGCGTTTGTATACAAAGGTGAAGAATATTATATTGCCGAGTGCATGGATATCGCTGTGGTGACCCAGGGTAAAACACTGGACGAAACGATGCATAATTTGCAGGAGGCCGTTGGCCTGCACCTGGAAGGTGAAGACCTGGCCGAATTCGGTTTGGCTCCTAATCCCTCTCTGCTGGTAACTTTCGAACTGGAGCCGGCAGGTGTCCCCTAAACTGAAGCGGCTCTCCGGTGCCGAAGTAGTGAGCATCATGCGCACCTTCGGTTTTGATATACATTCACAGAAAGGCAGTCATGCGAAGCTGCGCCGGATAAGCGATGCCGGTGAAACATGTACACAATCAATCGCGCAGTAGTCGTCATAAAGCCGAAACAGCCCTTCCTGGATTGGGTCAATTCCACCGAAGATGACGGGGATGATGATATCACGCTGGCCGAAATTCAGGACGATCATAGCGCATACCTCGTTAAGAGTTATGAGGAAATAGACGGCCACCTTAAAGTTCTAAAGGGTGTCTACGAAGAAATCTTTAGGAACGAACTCTGGGGATGGTGCACCGACGAAAGCATGTGGCCGAAAAAACGGGATTATGCCACCTTCAAAAAGTGGTTTGATATCGAAGTCCATTCTTTGATTTTTGACCTTTGCGAAGATTATATCGTTCGTGAAGAAGAGTAACTGCCTCCAATTTCGAATTAAAGTGACACCCTGCTTAATTTTAGGTTCAAATGGGTTCCTGGGAATCGGGAGAAGGGGGGAACTGATAACTGAGAACTGAAAACTGAAAACTGGGTCGGGGGGCAGGGGTCGGGGATCGGGAGAAGGGAGGAACTGGCAACTGACAACTGAGAACTGATAACTGGGTCAGGGGGAACTGATAACTGACAACTGAAAACTGATAACTGGGTCAGGGGGAACTGAAAACTGAGAACTGAGAACTGACAACTGGGGTCGGCCAGGTATACCTTCATTCCTTTCAATGCCAGAGACGCTTTCTCCGATGGCAGAGAATCTCCCCTTTGTTATCCGCACGCTTCCTCGATGGTTTTATCCGGATAAAGCTTGCCCAGGAATTCGGCGCAGGGAAGACACAGAATCCCGTTATGGATCATTCTTTCCTTTCCCCGGTAAAGCAGAACAACGCGTCCTTCGGGATATTCGTCCCGGAAGGCCTTGAGCCCCCGCAGGTCCGCAGGGGTTACGCTGGCGGTATTTTTCACCTCCAGCCCCCACAGTGCCCGGGGACTGTAGACCACAAAATCAACCTCCACGCCGGACCGCGTCCTCCAGAAACCAAGCTCGCTTTTTTCCGCTGAATAGGCAGTCCATGCCCGCAGGTGCTGGGCGACGAGACCTTCCAGCGCCTGGCCGTGGATTTCTTCGGGTCGGTCAAGAGGCCCCCTGGGCCGCAGGGAAACAAATACCCCGGCATCAAAAAGATAGAACTTCGGGTGGGCGGCAAGCGCCCTTTTAGCTCGTCTGGTGAAAACAGGCAGGCGAAAGCCAAGGAGAATATCTTCCAGAATCCCAATGTACCCTTCCACTACTTTGCGCTCCACGGCGCATTCCCGGGCGATATTGGTGATGTTCAGCACCGAGGCATGAGAAAAACTGACCGCTTCCAGAAAGCGGGAAAAATTGCCGATATTCCGGACCAGTCCCTCCATCTGCACTTCCTCCCGCACATACAGGGCGGCATAGGAACGCAACGTTTCACCAGGGTTCTCTGCTCCATGCACCACCGGTAACAGGCCATGCGCCAGCGCATCATCCAGCCGGAACCTGTTTCCCAGTTCCGCAGCCATGAACGGATGCATGGTGGTCAGCAGCGCCCGACCGGCCAGCAGGTCAACCCCGGACCGTTTCAGTTTACGTGCGCTCGATCCCGTAAGGGTGAAGCGGAAACCCTGTCTGGCCTCAATCAGCCGGTGCACCACGGTAAGGAGTTCGGGAACCCGCTGGATTTCGTCGATGATGAAATGCTTTTGATCGCCCCGGGCGCGAACGATTTCCTCCAGCCGCTCGGGCCTGGCGGAAAAAGAGCGAATGTTTTCGGGATCGAGCAGATCGATATAATAGGCCTCCGGGAAGTGACGGGTGATGAAGGTTGATTTCCCGGTGCCGCGAGGCCCGAACAAAAAGAAGCTCCCCCCGGGCGGTGTGAAAAATCGATCAATTAATTCCATAATGCGACTCAATTCGGAAATACATATACCATTTTGCATCGCTTACAACGAAATGTCAAGGCAGCATCGCAAATTATGGGGACACCCCACCCAATCTCGCTCGTGATTCCTTTCCTTCAGCTTCCAGCCCTTCATGCCAACAGTTTGCCCGAATTATAAACCTTTGCTGATGGGGAATTCAAGGAGATAGGCGTAAGTCGAGAGGCGGGGATCAGGGGCCAGGGATCTGGGATCAGGGATCGGAGATCGGGAGAGACGGAGAAAAGGGGAACCGGAGAATGGGGAAATGTTTTTACATGAATGATATAATAGATGTGTTGAAAATAGTTCGGCAGAGCAAGGGAAGCTGAAAACAGTGAAAATAGAAATTGAACGTGAAGAAGATGGCCTATGGATAGCCGAAGTACCGGAATTGCCGGGCGTCATGGCATACGGTGAGAGCCGTGATGAAGCCGTCTCCAAAGTCAAATCCCTGGCGCTGCGAATCATTGCCGAACGTCTCGACCACGGCGAGCAGGTCCCCGAACTTCAACAGTTATTCGCGGTGTCTTCGTGAGCCAATGGGCCTCAACGAAAGCTCGCCGGGTGCTGGCCGCCCTTCAACGCATCGGCTGGACAACCAGGCGGCAATCAGGAACCTCCCATCGTGTTCTGGAACGCCCCGGCTGGCCGGATTACGTATTTGCCTTCCATGAGAACCAGGAAATCGGGCCCCGTATGCTGGCACGTATTGCAAAACATACCGGTTTAACCCCCGAAGATCTCTGAGTGAATCGAAGAGAAACCGCGATAAATTCTAAATGTGGTTCAGGGGTCGGGGGTCAGGGAACGGGAGAACGGGGGAAACGGAGAGTGGGGGAAACTTTGAACCGTGAACTTTGAACCGTGAACCTGGCACTCATTTGTGCATTTCACCCTCCCTCTAATCCCTCCCTCAAGGGAGGGAGAACAGGCCATTACCCGCTTACTTGTCACTTTATTTAAATCCTTCTTCAATGTAAAATTAGTCAACTATGACAACAAAAAACTACGATGTAATCGTTGTGGGAGCCGGACCGGCAGGTTCCTGTGCGGCACTGGAGCTGGCAAATGGGGGAGTGGGCGTAGCCCTGCTCGATAAGGAAGAGTTCCCTCGATATAAAACATGCGCCGGCGGGATAGTCCGGAGAGCGATTGCCAATATCCCCGTCGATATGAGTTCGGTTATCGACAACGAATGCTTCACCGTCGAGTTCAATCTGCTCGCCCCGGCACTTCACTTCAGCATCTGGCGAAATCAGCCAATTATCTCCATGACCAGCAGGGACAACTTCGACAACCTGCTGGCTATGGAGGCCGAAAAGGCCGGCGCCAAAATGTTTTCCCGCTGTGAAGTATTCGATGTCCACCAGAATTCAGGCTCCGTTGTCCTTCAAACTAATGAAGGAGACTTCAGCGCAAATTTTGTCATTGCAGCCGACGGAGCACTCAGCAGGGTAGCCAGAAAAGGGGGCTGGCAGGAAACAAGGCGATTAATCCCGGCATTGGAATGCCGGATTCATGTCGATGATAAGACTTTGGAGAAGTTCGGCCAAACCGCAAGGTTTGATTTTGATTTGGTGACCGACGGATATGCATGGACGTTTCCCAAAAGAGACCATTTATCCGTAGGCATCGGGAGAATGGGGGGACGAAGTATCAAGCTGCTTGATTCCTTTCATCGTTACCTCAAGCTTTCAGGGATTGCACCCCTGGCCGAACCGCAGCTGCATAGGTCCGTTATACCCGTCAGCCCTCGTAAAGATGGATTGATGAGAAACCGTATAATTTTAGCTGGTGATGCCGCCGGACTGGTCGACCCGATCACTGCTGAGGGAATATCCTTTGCTGTTCTGAGCTCACAGATTGCCGCCGAAGCCCTGATTTCGGGCGAACTTAAAAATGATTTGGTTGAAAATCTCTACAATCACGAAATCAATGAACGAGTACTAAAGGAATTGAGGCTGGGCAGGATTGCAGGAAACCTTCTATATAATCATCCGCGGGTCAGATCAAGGCTGTTTGGCTGGTACGGCCACAAACTGACTAAAACAATGACCCGGGTTTTCATGGGCGAGACAACTTATGGGGAAATAGCCAGAAACCCCCTGAATTATGTAAAGCTAATGAGGATATGGAATCCCGCAGATACAGAAGTAGAGTAGACTGGATACGGTTACAGGGGTAACAATAAAATGTTTTCACCTATACCGAAAAGGTGTGGTATAATGCTACCACTTATTGAGTGTTAGCAAGTTCTGGCCGGCCAATCGCCCTTGCAACATGTTATCAGCAACGTTATACATATCAGGGAATAAAAATACTCAGGAGGATGAATCATGGACAACAAGTTAGTACTACTGATACTCTCAATTCTGCTGCCCCCGCTCGCAGTATTTTTTAAGAAAGGTGTAGGGCAGGATCTGGTCATCAATATTATCTTATGCATTTTCTTCTGGATACCAGCGATAATTCACGCCATATGGCTTATCTTCATCAAATAACAAACTAAGACAGCGAGATTTTCCGAAGTTTAGCCTTTCAGGCAGGCCACAGTCTGTTGCCGGAAATCCCGCTTGCCCGTGATCTCAACTGTTATAGTTAAATGACTGCTGGCCTTAATCTCTCTTCGGCCAGGTCAGGCTCTATCAACTTGGCATCATGCTGCCTCAGCGATACAGGCCATATATTCACGTTCCTGAAACACCTTCAAAACTGCCGCCACAACCCCTATCTAACTCCGGATAACGCAGTGTAATTCGGGGATATTTGACTTAGCTACGAACTGGCAACCACTCGGGCAGGGGTATAATCGGGCTCCTTTGTGAGCCCGCGCTTGCCCAGCTCAAATGTCATAGTTTTGTAACTTTTTCTATCTGTGTTTTATGAGTTTTCCATGTTGCAAAAGGTATCATCATAATGATATAAACCGTGTGACTAAAGGAGCTGGATGATAACCTGAAAGGAGCCAAGTTATGAAAGAGAAAGTAGAGGAGATCCTGACCCGGGTGCGGCCCGCCCTGCAGGCAGATGGCGGGGACGTCGAGCTGGTGGCCGTGGAAGACGGAACGGTCAAGGTAAAACTCACCGGGGCCTGTGCCGGGTGCCCCATGGCAACCATGACTTTGCAGCAGGGGATCGAACGAGTCCTGAAAGAGCAGATCCCCGAAGTCAAATATGTCGTCTCTGTCTAGTAAAGCGAACCCGGGAGAAAGCCGAACAAAACCGACCTGATACCCCATTTAAAGTTCGATACCGAGGCCTTTTCCGGGGCGGTTAGAGGGATAAATCAGGAGGCAGAAATTTTCCACGTATCCTGCACCACCGGCCAGGGAATCGGCAAATGGGCCTCATGGCTTCTGGCTCAAAGTGAGAGCAGATAAAGCCCGACGAGGCAACCTATGGAACCAGAAGGAGAGTAAATTTGGACCCGGAATTAAAACGCCGCTTAATCGAGATTGTCGGTGAGCGATGGGTCACCGACGACCCCTGGGAGCTTTGCGCCTATGCCCGGGCCTGGAGTTATGAGCTTCACCGGCGGCCGGAGATCGTGGTCAACCCGGCCACCACCGACGAGGTCTCCCGAATCATGAAACTGGCCAATGAGACCCTGACCCCGGTAAACGTCCGCGCCGGCGGCACCACCAATACCGGGGCGGCCATCCCCCGCGAGGGAGGCATCACCCTCGATCTGAACCGGATGAACGCACCGATCGAGCTCGACGAGGGATGCCAGTCCTTTACCGCACAGGGCGGCGTGACCGTTTACCAGATCATCAAGGACCTGGCCAGACACGGCTGGAAGATCCCCTGGAAACCGGAGTTCGGGAACGCGGTAACGCTGGCTGCCTGGGTAAATTTCAACGGCATGGGGGTGGGCTCCTCCGTCTACGGCCGGGTCGGTGATTTCCTGCTGGGCCTGGAAGTGGTATTGCCCACCGGCGAGATCGTGCACACCGGTTCTTCCCACTTCGGAAAGGCCGGCAAGTTCACCCGTTATCAGGGCACGGGGCCGGATTTGACCGGGCTCTTCCTGGAATCGCTGGGTACGATGGGGGCCATCACCGAGGTTTACATGCGCATGTACCGGATACCCCAGGCTCAGCAGCAGGTCGATTTCGCCTTCCAGGATGAGGACACTGTCCAGGAAGCGGTCCGGCTCCTGGTCGAGGCGAACATTACCTATGCGATTTGCATTACCGATGAACAGATGAGCATCACCAATCGATTGCCGCCCGCGCCCGGGAAATGGGTCCTCTCCGTGATCGCCGAAGGCTGGCAGGAGGAAGTCGATTTTCGAGTCAGGAAGGCAACCGAACTGGCCATCCAGGCGGGCGGACGCCCCTTCAGGGAGGGTGAAAAAACCGCCGAATGGGGTTCGGCGGCTTCGATCTCACTGCCATATGAGCCCTCGCGCCGGCAGATATCCTGCGGCGGATTTCATCCCATTCACAAGACGAAGGAGATCTTCAATCACTACAACGCCGTGGGGGAAAAGTACGGGCTCAACCGCGGAATGGGCTGGTGGGTGGACGGCAATTACTGCAATCAGTTTCCCGTTTATGTTTACAACGAAGAGACGGATATGGACCGGATTTTCGATATCATCCAGGAGGTCCACGACGGCTGGGTTGAGGCCGGGTACGCCCCCGACTATCCGGGCCCGTTCCCGAACATGACCGGGCACATCGAGCGCTCATACCTGGAATTGTATCGCAAGGTCAAGCGGACCCTGGACCCGAACAATATCATGCACCGCGGCATGCCGCCGGATATGGAGGACTAGAGGTTTATCATGGATTATCCGAAGCTCAATGAGTATCATTTAAAATTATGGAATGACCAGGCCTGCGGCGTTTGCCAGCGAGGTCCGTGGACCCCCTACCCGCCGCGCGGCCCTGCACCCGACAGGCTGTGTCCCACCTGGGAACACTATCGCCGCATATCCTACAGCGCGCAGGGCTGGATACAAGCCGGACGGGCTTTACTGGAAGGCAAGCTTGAGATGGAGCCCCGATTTGTCGATTACGTCTATGCCTGCAATCTCTGCGGCTCGTGTACCAATTCCCGCTGTGTGATTGCCGGCGATCAGGTTAATATCATCAAGGCCTGGCGTGAGGATCTGGTCGATCTCGGCTGGGGACCCACCAATCCCTGGAAGAAGGATGCCGAACTCATCGAAAAGGCGGGCAACCGCTTCGGGCGCAATCAGGCCGACCGGGCCAGGTGGGCTGAAGCAATGAACCTTCCCGGCAAGGCTGATATCGTCTTCTTCGCCGGGTGCGTAGCCTCCTTCCGCAGCCCGGAGCTGGCACAGTCAACAGCGAAGGTGCTCAAAGCCGGAGGTGTCGATTTTGCCATCCTCGGTGAAAATGAATTCTGCTGCGGCAATCCGCTGGAACAATCGGGCCGGACAAAGGCTTATGAAGAGCTCGTTAAGAAAAACGTAGCGGCCTTCCAGGAGGCCGGAGCCAAGACGGTGGTAACCGCCTGCGGGTGCTGCTACCACAACCTGGCGATGGAGTATCCGAAAGTGGTCGGTGAACTGCCGTTTGAGGTGGTCCATCAGGTGGAGATGCTTTCCCGGCTGGTAAGAGATGGCAGAATCAAACCCGGTAATGCACCGGCCGGAAGGGTAACCTACCATGACCCCTGTCACCTGGTTCGGATGGGAGTGAAGAAATACGACGAACCCCGGGCGGTGATTCAAAGCATTCCGGGGATAGACTACGTTGAGATGGAAGCCAACAAGCGGCAAACCTGGTGCTGCGGAAGGAATCCCGTGGAACAGCCTGAGCTGTCGATGACAACCGGCCAGTACCGGATACAGGATGCCCGGGCGGTGGGTGCCGAGACCATCCTCACCGCCTGCTCTTTCTGTAACTGGAGTTTGAAACGGGCGGCCAGAAGCATGAATGCTGACGTGAAGGTTGTGTCGCTGGACCAGGTGATGGCCGAATCGATGGGGCTTTAGACTCCACTGCGAATCCAATAAAAGGGGGCTTCCCCGAAGCTGCATTTTTCCACCTCCCCAATCCCCCTTTACGAACCACCATTCGGTAAAGTATGATTAACCCCGAAAGCCCCCGGGAGGAATGCCGGACGTATGAAAACCGTAAATATCATTTCATGGAACATAAATGGCATCCGGGCAGCCGCCAAAAAGGGCCTGCTCGACTGGCTTCAGCAGCAATCCCCGGACATCCTCTGCCTGCAGGAAACTAAGGCCCACCCGGAGCAACTGGATTCAGACCTGCTGTCTCCATCGGGATACTATACGTACTGGAACTACCCGGAGCGAAAGGGATACAGCGGGGTGGCCACCTTCAGCCGGGAGGAGCCTCACCGGGTCTGGTACGATTTTGAAGAAATGGGGCTGGACCTGGAGGGACGAATAATCGGCACGGACTATGTGGATTTCTACCTGTTCAACGTCTACTTCCCCAACGGAAAGAAGGATGAGACCCGCCTGCACTACAAAATGGCTTTTTACGAAAGATTACTGGAATACGTCGATGAACTTAAGGCTCAGGGGCAGAAAATCATCATCGGGGGCGATGTGAACACCGCCCATCGGCCGATTGACCTGGCCCGTCCCAGGGAAAACGAGAAGATATCGGGTTTTTTGCCTATTGAGCGGGAGTGGATCGATAAGCTCCTGGCCCACGGCTACATCGACACCTTCCGCCATTTCAACCAGGAACCGGATTGGTATACCTGGTGGGATTTGAAATCGGGGGCCCGGCAGCGAAACGTGGGCTGGCGTATCGATTACTTCTTTATCTCCGAAAACCTGCTGCCGGCTCTGGAAGACGCCTTCATCCTGTCCTCGGTGCCCGGCTCCGATCACTGCCCCATCGGAATTAAACTCAAAATCTAGCGCCGGGTTTTCCTTTTGACCAAATGTACCCTTTTCGGCAGGATTGCCACTGGAGATTAAACGGCTCAAGACGCACGGAGGCGGAATTGCATCTGTTTGGAACTTTGCCCCGCACCTTACGGTGGATGATTAAGAAGACTGACGAAGTTAAAAGAGCACCTTTTAGACTGAGGGAAATAACCGGGTGCTAGCGCTCTCTGATTTCTACCCGATAACCCAAATCGGCCAGATCGCTCATAAACTTCGCGGGATCTTCGGTATCGATCTGGACTATAAGGTCTCGCGTATCCCGTTCAAAGGAATCGTCAACGTGGATGGCTTCGATCCGTAAGCCCTGTTTATTGATAACCCCCAGGACCTCAGCTATCTTCTGGGGGATTCCGCAATCATAAATGTGAAGGCGTACCCCTGGTTTACCAATCCCCAGGAGCGGATTCATAATCCTGTAAACGAAATCGTTGGTGGTGACAATTCCAACAAGACGGTTCTTGCTATCCATTACCGGGAAGGCCCCTACCCCATGTTCCTGAGCCAGGGAAAGAGCACTCTCGGCAGTTGTATCGTCGGGGATGCTTATCGCCGGCTTGGCCATTATTTCCCCCACGGTCATCTTCGACAACAGATTGTTAAGTTCCCATACGCTCAGGCTGGTGGCGGCCGACGGCGAAGCGGCTGCTATCCTGTTATCGTTCACAATGCCCACCAGCTTTCCCTTATCGACTACCGGCAGTCGGCGCACTCTATGCATGCTCATATATTTCTGAGCGTCCAGAATAGAGGTCTTGCTGGAAACCGTTATCACATTGGTGGTCATGAACTCGCGAACACGCATAATCACCCTCCCCCTTTCGCCGGGTCAGCTTGCATAATTTTGGCATTTTAGCTTGCCACTGTCAAGTACTTGAATCATTTGCAAACAGCTTGCTCCCTTCAAAGATGGATGGTACAATCCTTGCGCAGAAAGGGCTAGTCGCATGCGGCTAGCCCTAAAGGTGTGCGATGAACCTTGCCGGCTTATTAAAACTTATCAGAAGATTCCCCGATTACAATAACCTGGTAGCAGAAAAATCCACCAGCGTAACTGTCATCGATGCTGCCAGGCCGGCCCTATTAGCCTCGCTCTATTACGACCTCAAATTGCCGATGCTGGTAATCGTCCGCGATGTTGAGCAGGCCAAAAGGATGGCCGATGACCTGTCTGGCTGGTGTGGTCCCGAAGCTCCGGTTCACCTTTTCCCCGAATTCGGGGTACTCCCCTACGAGCAACTGGGCCCCGATTCTTTTGCGCTTGTCCAGAGATTGCGGGTGCTGGGGAATTTGAACGACGCTTTTGCCGGATTGCCTCCGCTGGTGACAGCTTCGGTTCATGCGCTCAGCCAGAAGACTATCTCCCCTTCCGGTTTTAAGTCGAGATGTTTAGAGTTGAGGAAGGGATACCATATCGATCCCCGGCAGTTAATGTCGCGTCTGGCAGATATGGGCTACGAGGTCGTTGATGTGACGGAGACTGCCGGGCAGGCGAGCAGGAGGGGTGGCATCGTTGATTTATACTCGCCCAATAACGACCGTCCCGCCCGGATTGAGTTTTTCGGCAACGAGGTGGAGGGCATGCGCTGGTTCGACCCCGTAACTCAGTGCGCCGTGGGCCTGGCGGATTCGGTCTCAATTATACCTGCCCGGGAGATGGTCGTGGGGGAGCGGATTGAAATCCAGGCCGTCTTTGAGAAACTCGAGCTTTCCAGATGCAGCAAGCAGGTTCGCGACACTATATACGAAGATATGGGAACTCTGCTCCAGGGACAATGGCATGACACCCTTCATTTCTATACACCCCTCTTCAATCGAAATTCCATAATCGACCACTTTCCGGCAGATTCAGTGATTGTCCTGGACGACCCTGAAGGTATCCTGGCCGAACTGGATGACATCAGATCGCTGGCGGCAGGAATCAGGGAGAACATGATTCAAAGGGGCGAGTTACCCCCCAACTTCCCCGATTCCTTCTTTGACTGGCCTGAGATGGAAGAAATGACATCCCACCTCAGACATATTTACTCCTTACCAGGCTGGAGCGGGGAAAGCAACGAGCTTCGCCTTGGATTTGGTGAGCCTCCAGTCTACGGGGGACGGCTATCCCGTTTTCTGGAAGACGTGCCTGGCTGGTTGAAAAATGGCCATCGGATCATTGTTGTCTCGCAGCAGGCCGAGAGAATCGGCGAGGTGCTTGGGGAGCAGGATATCCCGGCATCGACGGTCTCCCGGATTGAGCATTTGCCTTCAGAAGGTTCCCTCACCCTGGTTCATGGCTCTCTTTCGGCGGGATGGAGCATGGGGGAAACATTGCTGCTGACCGATACCGAAATCTTCGGGCTGGTCAAAAAACGCCGCCCGACACCGGCGCGCCGATCTCAGCGCGAGAGCTTTGTGGCCGACCTTGCCGTCGGTGACTATGTGGTTCACGTCGATCACGGGGTAGCCCGGTTTCTGGGAATGACGCACATGCTATCCGAAGGCAAAGAGCGCGAGTATCTCATCCTGGAATATGCCGACGACGGCAGGTTATACGTCCCCTCCGACCAGGTCGAGCGGGTGGCTCGATATGTCGGTTCCGGGGGCTACCTTCCTTCGCTGAGCCGATTGCATACCCATGAATGGGGCCGGACAAAAGAACGGGTGAAAAAAGCCACGATGGAAATTGCCAGGGAACTGCTCGCCATATACGCTTCGCGCCAGGTTTCCCCCGGCATTGCCTTCGGCGCCGACACCCCATGGGAGCAGGAACTGGCGGCCTCCTTTCCTTACGAAGAAACCCCCGACCAAAGGGAAACCATCCTGGACGTCAAAAGCGACATGCAGAGCCCGCTTCCCATGGACCGGCTGGTCTGCGGCGATGTGGGTTACGGCAAAACCGAGGTGGCAGTTCGGGCGGCTTTCAAGGCGGTGAACGGCGGCATGCAGGTAGCCGTGCTGGTTCCCACTACGGTGCTGGCCCAGCAGCATCTCGCCACTTTCACCGAGCGACTGGGAGCCTTCCCGGTGGAAATCGAGATGCTGAGCCGCTTTCGCTCAGCTCAGGAACAGCGGAAGGTACTGGAAGGCTTGGACAGCGGTCTGGTGGATATCTGTATCGGGACGCACCGCCTGATTCAGCGTGATGTATCGTTTCGCAACCTTGGACTGGTCATAATCGACGAGGAACAGAAGTTCGGGGTGGTTCACAAGGAACGCCTCAAGAAGCTGAGAAGCGAGGTTGACGTGCTTACCCTGAGCGCCACCCCTATCCCCCGCAGCCTGCACCTCTCGCTCATCGGTGTTCGGGATATGAGCACCATCGAGACGGCCCCCGAGGCACGTTTGCCGATCAGGACCCAGGTATCGGAGTATAATGACGAGATCGTCCGGGCCGCGATCCTCAGGGAACTGGATCGCGGCAGTCAGGTTTTCTTTGTGCACAATCGAGTGCAGAGTATCAACGCTGTTGCCCGGCACCTGCAGAACCTGGTGCCGGAAGCGCGGATGGCGGTGGCCCACGGCCAGATGCCGGAGGACAAGCTGGAGGCGGTGATGGTCGATTTCATGAAGGGCCAATTCGATGTTTTGGTCTGTACTACAATCATCGAGTCGGGGCTCGATTTGCCCTCGGCCAATACGCTGATAGTCAATCAGGCCGACAAACTGGGGCTGACCCAGCTTTACCACCTGCGGGGTAGAGTGGGACGGGGGGATGTGCGCGCCTATGCCTATCTCCTCTACGAGAAGGGCAAGCGGCTTACCGCCCCGGCTCAGAAGCGTCTGCGCACGATTTTCGAGGCCACCGAGCTGGGGGCAGGGTTTCGGATTGCCATGAAGGACCTGGAAATTCGCGGGGCCGGGAATATCCTGGGGGCGGAGCAGAGCGGACACGTGGGGGCGGTGGGTTTCGACCTCTATTGCCGGCTGCTTGCCGAAGCGGTGGAGGAGTTGAAGGCCGGAGGGGAGAAAGGGGAAACCCCTCCGGAGCCCACCCTTGATCTTCCTTTGAAAGCGTACATCCCCGAGGATTACGTTGCTGACCTGCATGCCCGCCTGGCCCTTTACCAGCGGATAGCCAGGATCGATTCGCCGGAGCAATCGAAAGACATGTGGGGTGAATTCCGGGATCGATACGGCGAGGTGCCCCGGGAAGTGGAGAACCTGCTTTACGGCGTCCGGATTAAGCTGCTGGCCACGAAAGCCGGCATCAGCAGAATCTCTACTGAAGGGGGCAAAATCATACTGACACTGGCCGATGAAGCATCGGTGGACCGGGCGTTCCTGCAGCGCAGTTTCGGCAGCAGCCTGAAGGTCGGCAGCTCGCAGTTAAAGCTGAATCGTCGGCAACTCGGAGACTACTGGATGCGGATACTGGAGGAGGTGCTGGGCATGATGGCCAAAAATGACGACCGACAATCGAGTTGATGCCTGTTGTCAACCGGTTGTTCTGCGCCTGATAGCGCGCACTATTCCCAGGATGAAATTCAATCTCGGCACCCTTTTGGCATAGCTGGAGTACTCATAACCGAACTTGGCAATGACCCTCTCTTCTTCGTCGAAAGTGTTCGCATAGTAAATAATGATTAAGGCCGCTCCCAATACGCCGACGAGCCAGTGCCAGGCAATCAGGGCCAGGGCCACCCCAAGAAGGATGCCGGCGAGGTACTGGGGATGGCGCACGATGGCATATATGCCGCTGTCGACCAGTTGAGTGGTATGAACGTAGCTCCTCCCCCTGGCCACCCCGCCCCATCGCTTGAACGTGAAGATGGGCAGCCAGCCGAAGAGGGCCGACAGCCAGAGGATCCCCCATCCGGCGTTTCTGGCTACACTATTAGCTTCACCTTCATAGAGGAGGATTGCCAGTACGATTTGCCCTATGGCTATGATGGTCAGCAGAATCGCGAGAATCAGGTTCCTTGCATTCATGTTTTCCGGCATCTTAACATTCCGCACAAATTTCCCGGCATCTTTCAGGACTGATAACCAGGCACGATAATTCAGGCTCTCATCCTCCCCGGGTAAGCCCGCCTTGGCTAGTATTATAATCGAGTAATACCGGCTTGCCAAACTAATTTGCCCCGCTTTGTTTCAGTATTCCTTGTTCGTTATTCGATATTCCTTACCGGATACCATTCGTGATAAAATGGGGAACTGTCGCCATGAAAATTGCTGACGAATGCTACTCGTGCCTCGGGCGGCTGGTGCGCCAGGCAGCGGAGCTGGGCACCGAGGACCCTGAGTTAAGGGCACGCGCCATTGAAGCCGGTTTGAAGTTCCTGGAGGAGGAGTTTTCGTCGGATAAGACCTCAATCGCCGTGGCCACCCCCCTGCATCGGATAGTGCGGGAAATAACCGGCAACCCTGACCCCTATCTCAAAATGAAGGGAACCGAGGTGGAAACGGCAAGGCATCTTTACCGCAACTGGGACAGCAGCTCCCGGCCGAGCCTGAGGGACGATATCGAGCTGGCCGTGCGCGGCAATACCATCGATTTCTTCAGGACGCTGGATGAAATCAAACGCGACCTGGCATTACCGGTAAACTTTGCCATTGACGATATACCGAAGCTGGAAGCAAAACTCAAAGAGGCAAAAAAAATCCTTTATCTGGCCGACAATGCAGGCGAGGTGTTTTTCGATCTGCGGCTGGTCCGGCGGATGAGCGAATATGGCACGGTCACCTATGTGGTTAAAGAGTCGCCGGTGCAGAACGATGTCTGCCTTGAGGATGTCGACCGCTTCGGATTGGCGGAGCTGCTCCCCCGGGTAATCAGCACCGGCACCGATACGCCGGGCGTGGACATGGAGCAGGCTTCGCCTGAGTTCAAGTCGGAATTCGAGGCTGCCGACCTGATACTGGCCAAGGGTATGGGCTACTGGGAAACCCTCTCCGAACTGCCCGCGCAGGGGAAGGTGTTTCACCTGCTCAAAGCCAAATGCCCACCCGTAGCTGCCTCCCTGAATGTCCCGGTCGACAGCTACGTGGCTTTTTTACGATGAGATTTAAGCCTTGTTGAAAACGAGCTCGTCACCCTCAAGTTCCACGCGGATACCATCGCCTTCCCGGAATTCTCCCTGTAGAATCCTCCTGGAGAGCGGGTTCTCCACGAATCGCTGAATCGCCCGCCGCAGGGGGCGAGCCCCATAAAGGGGATCGAACCCTTCTTTGGCCAGCCATGATTTGGCCTCTTCAGTGAGTGAAATCTCTATTTTCCTTTCCTCGAGGCGCTTCTTCATTTCATTGAGCATAAGTTCGACGATGTGGTGCAGCTGCTCTTCGGAGAGTTCATCGAAGATGATAATATCATCGATCCGGTTAAGGAACTCCGGTCGGAATGCCTGTTTGAGGGCATGTTCAACATTGGATTTTATTTTCTGCCGGTCGGCTTTGGTCTCCCTGGTCTCGAAGCCCACTGCCGGGCGCTGGAATTCATGGCTGCCCAGGTTACTGGTCATGATGACCACGGTGTTTTTGAAATCGACCGTGTGCCCGTGGCTGTCGGTCAGACGTCCATTGTCGAGCACCTGTAAGAGGATGTTGAATACATCTGAATGGGCCTTTTCGATTTCATCAAACAGGATCACCTGATAAGGGCGGCGGCGAACGGTCTCGGTGAGTTGCCCGCCTTCCTCATATCCGATATATCCCGGCGGTGCCCCGATGAGGCGGGAAACGGTGTGTTTCTCCATGTATTCGGACATGTCCAGTCTCACGAGCGCATCTTCATCGTCGAACAGGAACTCGGCCAGGGCCCGGGCAAGCTCGGTTTTACCCACGCCGGTGGGGCCCAGGAAGATGAAGCTGCCGATGGGCCGGTTGGGGTCCTTCATATCGGCGCGTGCCCTCCTGACAGCATCCGAAACGGCGGTAATGGCTTCTTCCTGCCCGATAACGCGCTGGTGAATCCTCTGCTCCATGTTGATGAGTTTCTCCGCCTCCCCTTCCAGCATCCGGCTTACCGGTATGCCGGTCCACTTGGAGACGAGGTCGGCGATGGACTCTTCATCGACCTGGGTGGTTATCTTCTTTTCCTTCAGCCAGTTATCCCTCTTTTCCTGATATTCCTGCTCGATTTTTATCCTTTCCGCCTTGAGATTGGCCGCCTGCTCATAATCACCCCGCTGGGCAGCGGATTCCTCTTCATCGGTCATGTACCTCAGCTTCTGTCCCATTTCCTTGAGCTCGGCGGGGTAGCTTTCCGATTCGATCCGCAAGCGCGCTGCGGCTTCGTCTATCAGATCGATTGCTTTATCGGGAAGGAAGCGGTCGGAAATATAGCGGTCGCTCAACTTGGCGGTCGCCTCCAGGGCGGCGTCGGTAAACTGAATTTTGTGATGCGATTCGTACTTGGGGCGCAGTCCTTTCAGAATTTCGATGGTATCCTCCACACCGGGTTCGTCCAGGTAAACCGGCTGGAACCTCCTTTCCAGGGCGGCATCTTTTTCGATATGCTCGCGGTATTCATCGAGGGTGGTAGCGCCGATGCACTGAAGCTCTCCCCTGGCCAGGTCCTGCTTGAGCATGTTGGAAGCGTCGATGGCACCCTCGGCCGCTCCGGCCCCGACCACCGTGTGCAGTTCGTCGATGAACAGGATGATTTCGCCGTGGGCCTGCCGTATCTCATCCATCACCGCCTTCAGCCTTTCCTCAAACTCCCCCCGGAACTTGCTGCCGGCCACCAGCGAGCCCATATCCAGGGCTATGACTCTGCGATTGGTCAAAGATTCCGGTATGTCGTTGTCGGCAATTTTCTGGGCCAGGCCTTCGGCGATGGCCGTCTTCCCCACGCCGGCCTCCCCGATGATGACCGGATTGTTCTTGGTGCGGCGGGTGAGCACCTGAAGCACCCTCTTAATATCTTCATCCCGTCCGATTACCGGGTCGAGTTTCCCCTCGCGTGCCAGCATAGTCAGGTCCCGGCTGTACTTATCCAGCGCCTGGTATTTGCTTTCGGCGTGGGAATCGGTGACTCTTTGTCCGCCGCGAATATCCTGCAATACCTGATATATCTTCTCCTGATCGAGGCCGAATGCCTGGAGAATTTTTGCTGCGGGGCCTTCCCGCTCGCCGACTATGGCAATAAGGAGATGTTCGGTGCTGATGTATTCGTCCTTAAGCCGCTCTGACTCGGCCTCGGCGCGCTCGAATAACTGGGTCACCCTTGGAGTAGCATAAATCTGCGGCGTCTGGTAGGTGACCTTTGGCGTCCCCTCCAGTACCTGTTCAACCTGCCGGCGTACCAGCGCCGGATCGATTCCCAGCTGGCGAAGTATCTCGTCGGTTAACCCTTTTTCCTGATTGAGAAGGGCCAGCAGAATATGCTCCACATCCCACTGGCTGTGCTGCAATTTGCGAACCAGTTCCTGGGAGGAGGCTATTACCTCCTGGGCCTGTTCGGTAAATCTATCCGGACCGATCATGATTGCCGTCCTTTTTTGAGCCGGGCTATCTCTGCCTCAAGCTTCTGTATTTGCTCTGTCATCTCATTGATTTTGTTCGTCAGCCTCAGGATGATCTCCACGCCGGCCAAATTGATACCGAGGTCATCGACCAGGGTCTTAATCTGCCTCAGCCTTTCGATATCCTGGTCGGAATAGAGCCGCTGATTGCCTTCTGAGCGTGACGGCTCGATGATTCCCGCTCGCTCGTAATATCGCAGGGTCTGGGCATGAACCCCTATCATCCTGGCGGCGATGCTTATCACATAACACGGTTCCCGGTCTCTCGATCTCATAATTCACCTACTTTCGAAGAGATTTCAGTTCTTCAAAAAGTTCCTTTTCCTTTTCGCTTAAGTTGGTGGGCAGAACGATGCGTATCCGGGCGAACAGGTCTCCCCTCTCTCCCGGTTTGTTCAGCCTGGGCATACCCTGTTTGCTCAGCCGGAACGACTTGCCATTTTGAGTCTCGGGAGGTATCTTCAAGGCCAGCTTTTTGCCCATCAGGGTCGGTACCTCGATCTCCCCGCCGAGTACGGCATCGGTTAACGGAACCGGCACTTCCACATGCAGGTCGTTGCCTTTGCGCTCGAACTGTTTATGGGGCCGGACCGAAATGACCAGGTATATATCGCCGGAGGGTTGTTTCAAATGCACTTTGGAGCCGTCGTCGACCCCGGCCGGTATCCTGGCTTCCAGCCGTTTACCCCCAACGTCAATCAGGCGTGTGGTGCCGGCAAAGGCTTCTTCCAGGGTTATCTCGACCGGATGTTCGGTGGCTCTTTTTCTCTGCGGACGGGTTCTGGTTCCCGTAGCTCCTCCTCCTCCAAAGCCCCCGAACAGGTCACCGAAGATGCTCTCGAATCCCCCGCCACCACCCATGTCACCGAAATCGAAGTGTATATTTCCCTGACCGAAAGGGTTCTGAGTCCCTGCTCCGGCGAACTGGTCGGCATACTGCCACTGATCGCCGAAACGGTCGTATTTTTTGCGTTTTTCCGAATCGGAAAGGACTTCGTAGGCTTCGTTAACCTCTTTGAACTTGGCCTCGCTCGACTTATCACCCGGATTGACATCGGGGTGATATTTACGCGCCAGCTTGCGATAAGCCTGTTTAATCTCCTTTTCCGAGGCATCCCGATTTATCCCGAGAATCTGATAATAATCCTTCTTAGCCAAAACTCGGCCTCCTCATAACAATAGTTATTATAACTTTATAACATGATGTTGTCAATATTCTAAAAGAATATGGGGAAGATAGTTGACAAAAAGACTTTATATATGCTATAATTTGGCTGAAAAGAAATTTAAAGGAGGTGCAGCTATGACAAGCCTGATTCAAAGGGAGCCCATAGCCAGCCTGAGGGAGATGATGGACCGGATGTGGGAGGATGAGCTTCGGCCGCTTGCCCTGTGGCGAGGTCTGGGAGACGGGGGGCAGGTGCCTCTGGACATGTACCAGACGGAGAACGAAGTGGTGGTGAAAGCTACGGTTCCCGGAGTGAAACCGGAGGATGTGGACATCACCATCGCCGGTGATGTGCTCACCATCAAGGGCGAGAGCAAGGTAGAGGAGGAGAAGAAGGAGGCCGAATACTTCTATCGAGAGCGCCGTCACGGCGCCTTCACCCGCACGGTCGGCCTGCCCTCCGGCCTGGAGACCGACAAGGCGGAGGCCACATTCGAGGACGGGGTACTGAAGCTGACCATCCCCAAGGCAGAAGAGGTCAAGCCGAAGAAGATCGACATCAAAGCCAAGGGCAGCTGACAAAGAAGTAAAGGATGTAGAGAAAACAAATGAAAGGGGGCTGCGGCCCCCTTTCTGTTATTCGGAAGGCTCAGTTTCCGGCATCTGAGAGGCAATCTTTTGAGAATAATCCCTGAGCCAGCGATTGAGCTCATCCAGTGCCGGCGGAGCTACATTAAATACCTCTGCATCCTCAGGAAACTGGGTGGGATGCCCTTCCCGGGCAAAAAACAAACCAATCTCTCCTTCTTCGAGCGTCTCCTCAATCTGTTTGCCAATATGCTGGTATCGGGCCGAACTTGATTCACGATGAAACTGGATGATTTTGCTGCGCACTTTCGGCCCCATAGCCACCATCAGACACCTTTCCCAGTCCATATTCTCCAGGGCCAGTTCGGCATCCTCGGTCGATTGAAGCTTTGCCCCTGCTTCGCACCGGTTTTTGACAAGATCGAAGCTCTCCGGATTGAGCTGCTCCAGTATTTTTAAGCCTTCCTCGCCCTCGTTAAAGATCATCTCGTGGTAGATTCGTGAAACCTTACCCAGCTTTCTCTCCAGGTTTTGTATCTGCTCTTCGATTTGCTTCCAGCATCGATTGAAAATCTCCAGGAAATCTTCCGGGGCATCTTTACCGGAAAACAAAAGCGGTGCCACTACGATTTTTCGGGATGCGGTGAAGCTTTCCACCTCCGGTTTTTCTATCTTGCCAAGTTTCTCTGCCATTGTTCACCCTGCCAGGTTATTCTTCCTCAGGTTTCTGCCTGCGGTTCTGCAGCCACTGGTCGATTTCCGCACTCACGTCGCGCTTGTCCACCAGATTCTCGATGAGTCCGTAGACTTCCCGGAAGGTGCTGACCACATCCTGCGGGGCGGTATGAGTGCTTACGCTGGCCATGGTCAACTGGCTGGCCATCATCATCAGGTAGACCCGCTGCATCTCCTGGGATTGTCTGGCCACTTCCTGCTGCATGTGGGAGGTAATACAGGCCATCAGTTCCGATTCATCATTGCATTCCCGTCCGCATATTGGACATCGCATCATTCTTCCTCCTTCTCGGCTTGGTAATGGAAGGTTTTCTCAAATATAAAGGCTGAAGTGTGGCGGGATTGCCAAAATCCCCGTTTTCTATTCTACACCATCCGAGTTTGGCAAGACACCCCGCTCTGCCTTGAATAGCTGTTTCCTGTGGGAAATATGCCTTTTCGCCCAGTTTCTCTTTCAATTGCTCACGCTGCTCCCGGCTGATTTCTCCGCAGAAGACCGTTTTTTGCACAATTCTCTCGCATAAACTCTCGATGGTGGTTATGTGTTCTGCTGACAGTTTTTGCCAGTTGCTCCCTTGCTTTTGAAATGTGGCGGAGGCTATTTCACCGCGTCCGGCCGGCAATATAGCACAGACATGATTTTCGTAATCGGCACAGGCGAAGGCGGCAGCTTCCAGTGTACCGATGCCCACCAGCCCGATTCCCAGAGCAAAAGCCAGCCCCTTGGCCACGGCCAGTCCGACCCGCAATCCGTTGAAACTGCCCGGCCCTCTGGCTACGGTGATGGCGGAGATATCGGAAACAACCAGTTTTTGCTCCTCCAGCAGTTCGATTATCTCAGGAATCAATTCGACGGTGTGATTATGATTGGTCTGCCAGGTAATCTCGCTCAATATGGTGCCCTGATCTGAGAGCGCCACGCCGGCTGTGTTGGTAGAGGTATCTACTGCCAGTTCCATTTTGCTTCCAGCTCCCCGATTAGATCGATATATCTTGCCCCGTTGCCCTGAAATTTTAGGAGCCTCTCGTTTTCCGAGACATAAACCAAGTTGATAGAAAGGTGCTCAAAGGGTAAATAATCCCCAGCCTTATCGGCCCACTCCACCACGCAAACACCTTCGCCAGCAAGATAGTCATCCAGCCCCAGTTCGGCAATCTCCTCCATGTCGTCGAGTCGATAAAGGTCGACGTGGTAGAGCATCAGCCTGCCGGGGTATTCCCTGACCAGCACGAAGGAGGGACTCGAGGCAAAGCCCTCGAATCCCAGCCCCCGGGCGATTCCCTGGGTCAGGCAGGTTTTCCCGGCCCCCAGCTCACCGGTAAGGAGAATGAGGTCGCCTGCCTGTGACATCTCGCCCAGCCAAGTCCCTATCTGCTGCGTCTGTTCCGGGCTGCGGGTGACAATTTCCAACATGCTACAATCTGTCCCCAAAATGTTCCCAGCCGCCTTTTTTGGGGGTGATTAGATTTTGACCCTCATCCAGTATTTTGACTTCCCCCGGATCCTCCGGGACAATCTCCCCGATTATGGTTATCGGATCGGCGAGTTGCTGTTTTATGGATTCGATAATTTCCTTTGGCGCAGTGAACAGCAGTTCGTAATCCTCTCCCCCGGAAATCGCCAGAGAGAGGGATTCATTGGGGAAGCAGTCTCGGACGGTGGGGTGAATGGGAATGTTCTCGGCCGATAAGCTGGCCCCGACCCGGCTTGCCCGGCAGACGTGAGTCAGGTCGGCTATCAGTCCATCGCTGATATCGATGGCCGCCTTTACTCCGCCCCGGCTCAGGAGTCTGCCTTCGTCGACCCGAGGCAACGGTTTCAGGTGGGCTTTCCTGAGAAGGGTCTCTGTCTCCGGGTCGAATTGCATCTTTCCCCGCAGCATTCTTAATCCGGCGGCCGAGGTCCCCAGATTTCCGGTAACCGCAATCAGGTCTCCGGGTTCCGCCCCCGAGCGGGTCATCAAGCGCCCCTTTTCCGTCCGACCGATAACAACAGGACTGACAGTCAATACCGGCGCCTCGACAGTATCCCCTCCGATAATCCTCACCCCAAATTGGCGGGCGATCTCGGTCATGCCTTGATAAAGTTCGGTTACCCGTTCGACTTCGGCATCCGCAGGCAAGCCAAGTGAAATCATGGCGTATTCCGGCATTCCACCCATAGCGGCAATATCGCTGATATTTACCGCCAGCGCTTTCCAGCCCAGGTCATGCCATGAAATCATATCCATGTTGAAGTGGATGCCGGCAACAAGCATATCGGTGGAGCCAAGCTGTACTGACTCTCCGACCTGCCAGGCCGCCGCATCGTCGCCGATGCCGAGGATAAGATCGGGGGCAATCTCCCCTCTTTCAGCGACCATCCGCCTGAGGATTTCTATCAGCCCAAATTCGCCTGACTCGCTCGCTTTCATCGATTCAGATTATACTAGCTCCAGTTCCCAGCCACAAATCGAGTTTGGCCTTTGCTATTCGGCTGGTATATAATTAGATTAGGGAAAGGAACGAGGGCAAAAACGTGCACAAGAAAAGGTACATTATTGGCGCAATTCTGATCTGCGTGGCGGTGGGAATTATATTTGCTACAGCTTTAAGCAGCTGTTCGGTGAAGTCTTACACTGTCAGCGAGTTGCTGCAGGAAGGCAATTCAGTTTACGGGGAAACGGTCACGGTTGATGGCAAGGTGGCGGAGGATTCCGTATTGCGTCAGTCCGAGTCTTTACACCTGGAATTTTTGCTTGTAGATGAGAATGAGCGGGAAAGCATTCGTGTTTTTTATGCCAGGGCAGAGCCCGACAATTTCAGTGAAGGACGGGGGATAACCGTTAAAGGTGAACTCCATCCGGACGGACATTTCGATGCTCACGAGATAATTACCCAGTGCGCTTCCAAGTATGTACCTGAGGAATAGCGATGCAGGGCAATAGTGACCTCGAGATGGCCAAGGCCAGGCTGTTCCATAATCTGTCGGAACGTATTCGCGATGAGCGGGTTCTAGATGCAATGGAACATGTTCCAAGAGAAATGTTTGTCCCTCCGGCCAGCAGGAGTTCCGCTTATGATGACAATCCTCTTCCCATCGAGATGGGTCAAACTATATCCCAGCCTTTTATTATCGCCTTGATGACCAGCGCTCTTGACCTGAGCGGGCAGGATCGGGTACTCGAGATTGGAACCGGCAGCGGATATCAGGCGGCGATCCTGGCTGAGCTGGCACAAAAGGTAATCACAGTAGAACGCTACCCTCGATTAATTGAACAGGCCGGGCAAACCCTGCAAAAACTGGGGTACGAGAATATCGAAATCCATCAGGCAGGGGAGACCCTGGGCTGGCCCCAGGGAGCTCCTTATGACGGCATTATCGTTACCGCTGCGGCTCCCGACGTTCCTCAAACGCTTCTTGACCAGCTGGCCCCTGGAGGCAGACTGATAATCCCAGTAGGGGGACGGCTGGAGCAGAAGTTATTGAAAATCACCAGACAGAACTGGGGATTCTCCACCTCTGACCTGGGAGGATGCCGTTTCGTGCCGCTGATAGGTGAGGGGGCCTGGCCTAACGATGGCTAGATTTCGATTTATAGTACACTCTTCAATATCCTTAGCAGAATCGGGTCTTCCGGGGGAAGAACGCTGCGCGGATCGAGCGCCAGCGTATTTTTCTCCACTCGCCCTATAATCGGCAAAGGTTGCTGGCGCAACTGGCGGGCCAAAATTTGAACCTTATCTTTGGGTTCAACAACGACCAGCCTGGTAGGTAATGTTCCTCCAGGCAAGCTTCCCCCGCCGATTGTTGATTCCCCTTCTCTAACTGTGGCTCTCGAGCCTATCTCATCAGCCCATATTTTTGCCCGCTGTTCGATTTCACTCAAGGGAGTGGCAATCATTTGCCATACCGGGATTTTGGCAGTGGCTTCACCTTTCAGGTAGTGAACAAGCGTAGCCGAAAGAGCCGCCAGCCTGGTT
Source organism: Dehalococcoidia bacterium (assembly GCA_046498265.1). GTDB lineage: Bacteria > Chloroflexota > Dehalococcoidia > SZUA-161 > SpSt-899 > JBGLNL01. The sequence continues at coordinate 26,900 of JAWOBB010000039.1, forward strand.
TTATCGATTCGGGCCGCCCGGGCCAGCGGATGCTTTTTGAGTTTGGCCATCAGTTGCTTTTCTCCCACGATGATCCCTGCCTGCGGTCCGCCGAGTAACTTATCGCCGGAAAACATGGCCAGGCCGACCCCTGTGGCTATGCTGTCCTGTACACGGGGCTCAGCAGCGAGTCCGAACTCAGTCGTATCCAGCAGGCAGCCACTGCCCAGGTCATTCAGCACGGTTACCTCATATCGCCTGCCCAGCTTTGTCAGTTCCTCAATGGAAACTTCCTCGGTAAAGCCCACCACCCTGAAGTTGCTCAAATGAACGTGCAGAAGTGCCGCCGTTCTATCGGTGATAACTTCCTCATAATCGGAAATATAAGTTTTGTTGGTGGTGCCTACCTCTACCAGTTTAGCCCCGCTCTGCCGCATTACATCCGGGATACGGAACTTGCCGCCGATCTCCACTGCATGACCCCGGGAAACAACCACCTCCTTGCGTCTGGCCAGGGCGCTCAATGCCAGCAGAACCCCGGAGGCATTGTTGTTGACCACCAGTGCATCCTCGGCACCGGTCAGATGACACAATAAATCCTCAACGTGGACGTTGCGAGAACCTCTTTTCCCGCTAACCAGATCAAGTTCCAGATTGGTAAACCCCTCAGAGGAGGGTTTCATGGCAGCTATGGCTTCGGCACTCAGTGGGGCCCTGCCCAGGTTAGTATGAATGATAACCCCGGTAGCATTGATAACCGGCCTCGGGCCAACGGTTCCCAGCGACTCAATCTCAGCTATAACTGAATCGACTATTTTCTCAAAATCAGGGGGGATTTTGCCTTCCAGCAGGGAAGAGCGAAGTTCATCGAGATACCTGCGAGTGACTTCAACTGTAGTCTCGTGTGAATACACCTGTCGGAGCTCCGCGAGGCGTTTATCGGAAATGATCTTATCGACTCCAGGCAGGTTGCGTAACTGGCTGCTGGCTTTCATACGATGGCATTTTACTGCATCGGGATACTCGATTGCAAATGGAGCGATAACCAGGTATATGCCTGTAGCTGTTTCTAACAGATATTTATGGTTGACAGTTTTCCCCGATTGATATATCGTACTCCGTAGAGTTACCCCAATTCGGGCCCCATAACTCAATCTGCAGGGGAGAGAGGCATGTTAATCGTAGGAGAGAAAATCAATACCAGCCGCAACAGCATCAAAGAAGCCGTAGAAAATAAAGACGCTGATTTTATCATTAAAACAGCTAAAGAGCAAGCAGAAGCGGGGGCCGATTTCATCGACGTCAATGCCGGCACCTTCGTAAATAAGGAAACCGAGATGCTTTGCTGGCTTGTAGAAACCGTACAGAGTGCCGTGGATACACCCCTCTGCCTTGACAGCCCCGACCCCAACGCATTGAACGAGGCGATTAAACTGCACAAGGGCGAACCGATGATAAATTCAATTTCCATGGAAGCCGAACGCCTGGATGCCCTTCTCCCCGTAGTAACCTCTCACCCCTGCCGGGTTATAGCTCTTTGCATGGCCAGAACAACGATGCCGACCACGGTAGAAGAAAGGTTCCAGGTTGCTTCAGATTTAATTGAAAAACTCACTGAGAACGGGTTTCCCCTGGAAAAAATTCACGTCGATCCGCTTATCCAGCCGATTTCCGTCGACACCAATATGGGACTTGGTGCTCTGGGGGCTATCCGGCAAATTATGGATGGATTTCCGGGAGTAAACACCATCTGCGGCCTTTCCAATATTTCTTTCGGGCTTCCCAAGCGGTTGCTCATCAACCGTAATTTCCTGGCACTGGCCATGTCTTATGGGCTGAACGGCGCTATTCTTGATCCTAACGATAAAAAACTCATGGCCACAATGACAACCGTCGACATGCTCCTTGGCAATGATCTGTACTGCGAGAAGTATATCGACGCTTACCATCAGGGAACTCTCGAAAGTTCGTAGAATCCACTATGACGCGTTAAAATAAAAGTGACAAGGGGGATTAATATGAGTGACTTCCAGGTGCTTTCCCAGGCGGTTCATAAAGGGGATATCGCTACTGCTGTAGATGAAACTCAGAAGGCCCTGGAGGCCGGCAGTACGGTTCAGGATATCCTGGATAACGGGCTTATAGCCACCATGGATGAGGTGGGGGAGAACTATTCCAAGGGGACGATTTTCGTTCCCCAGATGTTGCGTTCGGCAAAGGCCATGCAGGAATGCATGAAGATTCTGCAGCCATACTTCAAGGAAGGTGATGTTACCACTAAAGGGAAGGTCCTGATCGGAACGGTAAAAGGGGATTTGCACGATATAGGCAAAAACCTGGTCTCCATGATGATGGAGGGGGCCGGTTTTACCATGATTGACCTCGGGGTCGACGTACCTCCCGATAAATTCGTGCAGAAAATACAGGAAGTTGAGCCGGACATTGTGGCCATGTCGGCATTGCTTTCTACTACCATGCCTTCCATGCCGCTGACTATCGAGGCCATGAAACAGGCAGGGGTACGTGACAAGGTCAAAGTCATGATCGGAGGGGCTCCCGTAACTCAAAAATACGTGGAGGAAATCAAAGCGGATGCCTATGCTTCAGATGCCGGATCTGCCGTCAACAAGGCTAAAGAGATTCTGGGAGTTGCCTAGGAGCGTGAGTTAATATGCAGGGAAACAGCCACCCCGGCAGCCGGGTCGTAATAAGAAGAATCAGACCCCTGGAGCTTTCGCGCCGTTATTCCGCTGCATCCGATTTGTAAAGGAGGGCTCATGAAACCAATCGAAATTCCTACATTTCAACCCAGATTGAAAGTCCTGAACAGAGAACAGGTTTTGGGCATCCATACTGCTGCCCTGGAAATTCTGGAAAAGACCGGTTTCAAGATGGAACATCCGGGTGCCAGGCAGATGCTCATCGATGCCGGCTGCCAGGATTGCGGAGAAGACTGGTTGCGGATGCCTTCCTTTCTCCCTGAACAGGCTTTGAGATCAGCCCCCCGGCAGATTGCCCTCTACGATCAAAGGGGCCACAAAAGCATGCCGCTGGTAAATGGGAATCCCTTTTATGGAACCGGCTCCGATACCACCTTTACCATGGACCTGGAAACCGGCGAGAGACGCCGCACCCTGCTCAAGGACACCGCCAACTTCGCCAAACTGATTGACGGGCTCCCAAACATGTCTTTTGCCATGTCCATGTCTAATCCTGCCGACGTTCCTGTCGAAGACATTTATGTTTATGCCTTTGCCGAGATGGTGAAAAACACCAATAAGCCCATTTGCTTCATCGCGGACAGCGGCCGGGACATCGCTAAAATTCACCGGATCGCCTGTGCCGTTGCCGGCGGGGAAGAGGAGCTTCGTCGCAAACCGTTCCTGCTGAACTATTCGGAGGCGATCAGCCCGTTGCGCTTTCCCGAGAACGTGATGGAGAAACTCATATTCTGTGCCGAAAAAGGTATCCCTATCTGCCTTCCTTCCGGTTCCAACGCCGGTGGCGGGGCGCCCATAACCATGGCCGGAGCCATGGCCCTGGGGATTGCCGAAAACCTGGTCGGGCTCACATTACATCAGCTGGCGGGGAAGGGTTCCCCCTTCCTCTTTGCTCCCAACGTGAGTACCATGGATATGAAGGCCACCATCGTTTCCTATGGGTGTCCTGAGTGGAGCCTCACTCAGGCAGCCCTGGCGGATATGCGGGATGAACTCTATGACCTGCCGATCTGGGCTTATGCCGGTTCGTCCGATTCCAAAGTGATGGATGCCCAGGCAGGGGCGGAGGCCATGTTTTCCATAATCACCTCCATGCTTTCGCGATGCAACCTGATTCACGATGTTGGATACCTGGAATATGGCGGCATCTCCTCGCTGGAAATGGTTACCATGAACAACGAACTAATAGCCATGAGCCGGTTTTTCATCGACGGGATTCCCGTGAATGAGACCACCCTGGCCCTGGATGCTATTCAAAGGGTGGGCAGCACGCCCGGTTCCATGTTCCTCACAGATGATCACACTTTCGATAATTTCATGCAGGCCCAGTTCCTGCCGCAGTTGCTGGATCGCTCCCGATATGATAACTGGGAGGCAGCAGGAGCCCACGACCTTTATCAGAGATGCAATGCCGAGGCTAAGAGGATTCTGGCCGAGCACGAGGTAGAGCCCAAGCCAGACGCAGTGCTGGCTGAAATCAATAAAGTTCTAACAGGATCAGGATAGCCATACATGGACTTCAAGGCCCCCTTTTATCGGCCTCTACAGCCTGAGGATGCCGAGCAGATAGATGCCACCAGCCGCAGGATATTGGCAGAGGTTGGACTTCACGTTCTTGCCCCCGATTACTTCGACAGGCTGGAGAAAGCGGGGGCCCGAGTCGATCGTGAGGGTCAGCGTGTTTATTTTGAAGGCTCCTGGCTCGATGATATCCTGAGCAAAGCGCCTGATCAATTTACACTCCATTCGCGCGATGGTCATAATGACCTGCACATGGGCTCGGGGGATTCCTACTTCGGCAATGGCGGTCGCGTATTCCGCATCCTCGACCTGGGGACAGGTGGCTATCGTTATACCCTGCTGAGGGATGTCTCCAACACAGCTACACTCGTCGATCACCTGCCCTATTTAAAGTTCTATATCATTGCCTGCCAGGCTCACAATCTGGAACCGGAAAGCTATCATTATAACGATTTTTTCTGGGCCTTTTCCCACACCACCAAGCATGTGATGGGGGGATGCGATGATTTGCGGGGGGCCAGGCAAATGTGGGAGGTGGCCAGTCTGATTGCCGGCGGTGAGGATAAGTTGAGGGAAAAACCTTTCGTATCCGTAATCACCAATGTAATCAGCCCGCTGACCATTGACGAGAATGCCCTCCAGATACTCGATTTTTGCACAACTCGAGGAATTCCGGTTACCTGCGCGCCGGCTCCTATAGCCGGGGCTACGGCTCCGGCCACTCTGGCAGGGACCCTCGCCCAGTTGCATGCCGAAGCTTTGGCCGGTGTGGCCATAACACAGGTTCTGTCTCCGGGAGCCAAAGTGCTTTACGGTGCGGTTCCCACGGCCATGGATTTGCGGACCATGGAATTCACCATGGGTACCGCCGAATCCAGCATGATGAACGCCGCCGCCGTGCAGCTGGCCAAGATTTACAAATTACCCATCTACGCTTCCGCGGGATTGACTGAGGCTAAAAGGCCGGATATTCAGGCCGGATTCGAAAAACTCTTTTCCACTTTTACCGTGGGGATGACCGGCGCCGATTACATTCATCTGGCGGCCGGGATGCTTGATTCGGGCAATTCCATTTCATATGAGCAATATGTAATCGATAATGAAATTATCGGTATGGGTCATCGAATTATGGCTGGCATCAACGTCAACGAGGGTACCCTTGGGTTCGACACCATTAAAGAAGTAGGGCCGGGCGGTAATTTTATCGCCGAAGAGCATACCGTCAATTACATGATGGAGGAATTCTTTTATCCCACTCTATCTGTTCGTTGCAATTTCGATAACTGGGAAGAAAAAGGCCGTCCGGATATGCTGAGCAGAGCACATGAGATGGTAGAAGAGATCCTGGAAGAAGGGCGGCACAGCCGCCTGGACAATCGCATAATCGAACAAATTAAGGATACTTTTCCCCAGATAGTGAGAATCTAATGGACAAGCCGAAGTATGCCGGCATTGTTCACATAATTGCCTGCGGGGTTTTCAAACCTGCGCTGGATTACCTCAACCTTGAGGCAAGGTTCCCCAATTTACGGATTACCTACCTTAGCTCAAACCTGCATTTGCACCCCCAAATCCTTCTGGAGCAGTTACGTTCCGAATTCGAATCCAGCCCGAAGAGCGAAAAAATCATTTGTCTGTATGGTAATTGTGCGGCAGGTATCGATGATCTTTGTGAGGAATACGGTGTTGTCCGGGTTTCCGGGGAATTTTGCCACGATATACTGCTGGGGCCATCCCGTTTCCGGCAGTGCATCGATGAGACTGCGGGGACATACTTCATAGAACAGGAAGTTCTTCAGAATTTCGAAGTGCATTGCACAGGACCTTTAGACCTGAATGATGAACTCATGAGGAAATATTGCTTTGAGCATTATCAGCGATTAATGTATATCCGGCAGCCAGCAGATCCGGACCTGCTCGCAAAAGCAAAGGAAATAGCCGAATTTCTGGAATTGGGATTAGAAATTAGAGAGGTCGATTATTCTTATTTGGAAAGAAAGTTGATAGAATTAATTCAGGATTAAAGGTTTGCGAAGGTGACTTAAGATGACCATGAGAAAAACACAGGGGGCAGGCCCTAAAAAAGCCCGGCAGTCCATGACTGCCTCCGGCCCCAAAAGAAGAAAAAAATTCGTCTCTTTGAACGTTCTGCCCGATGAATTGTGGCTTAAGGTTCCCCGTGAGACCACCATTTACGATGCTCTGAAGAACACGGATATAGAGATGGAAGGTGATTGCGGGGGATTGGGAAAATGCGGTAAATGCAAGGTTAGAGTGCTCACTTCGATTGAACCACCCTCTGAAGAAGAGAAAAGTTTTCTGACCGAGAGCGAAATCAATCAGGGTATTCGACTCGCCTGTCGTACTCCTATCAGGCAGGATATGGTCATCCATGTAGGAGAAGCAGGTACCAGTGAGGAATATTTCCAGATTCTCCAGACCGGTGAGCGCCCGATTTTCCAGCTGGACCCCATCGTAAACAAGCACCTCGTCACCCTGCCGGCTCAGACGGATGAAGAAGGTATTTCCGATTTCGACCGGATCAAACTGGCAATCGGCACAAATTACCCCAACCTGGAAGCTTCCTTCCACTGTTTGCGCAAGTTTCCTGACAGCTTGAAGCAAACCGGCTCACGCGGCGCTGCTGTCATGCACAACAGTCACCTGCTGGACTGGCAAAGCTGGGAAAAGGGCCAAAGCTGCTACGGGCTGACTTTCGACCTGGGTACCACTACTCTGGTCGGCAAGCTGGTCAATATGACAGACGGCAGTGAGATGGCGGTCGTCTCTCGCCTGAATTCACAGACCAGGCACGGCACCAATGTCCTCAGCCGCCTGCAATTTGTGAAGGAACATGTTCAGGGAATGGAATATATGCATGCCCTTCTGCTCAATGACATAAATCGTATAACGAGGCGCCTCCTGGAAGTCGGTGGACTGGAGGCTGAAGATATTTTTGCCGTAGTAGTAGCTGGTAATACCACCATGCAGCATTTCTTCCTGGGGCTTAACCCGCTTGGTATAGCGGAAGCCCCCTTCGCGCCGGTCCTGACAGATGGATTAATTTCAAAACCGGCCGATGTGGGTCTGCAATTGCATCCGGAGGCAGTAGTTGCCACCATGCCAGTACGCTCAGGGTATATCGGCGGAGATCTTATAAGCGTTATCCTGGCTTCGGGCGCAGCTGAGCAGGATGATGAAATGGTGCTGGGAATTGACATCGGGACCAACGGAGAGATATTCCTGGGAAATCGCAAACGGATCTTAACCTGCTCCGCTGCTGCCGGCCCTGCCCTTGAAGGAGCCAGGTTATCCCACGGGATGATTGCCAAAGACGGCGCCATCGAAGCCGTCGGTTTCGAGAAGGGCAAGTTCTACCTGAGAGATGTCGGCAACATCCCCCCTAAAGGACTCTGCGGAAGCGGGCTGGTCGATCTGGTAGCGGTGCTTTTGCAAATCGGTATAATCGATTATGAGGGTTTAATCGTACCTCCGTGGAACAAGGTAGCGGAACCATTGCGAAGCAGCGTCATTAATCGCGATGGAGTCAATGATTTCCTGATAGCTACTCCGGAACAGAGCTATAATAACAAAGCCATTTATCTTACTCAGAAAGACGTTCGTGAACTTCAGCTGGCCAAGGCTGCTATTGGAGCAGGCATAGCGGTCCTCATCGCGGAAATGGGCATAACCGTTAGCGATATCGATAAAGTTTATCTCGCCGGGGCTTTAGGCAATTATGTCAATCCCGATAGCGCCATGCGAATCGGGCTTTTGCCTCAGGTATCTCCGGAAATTATCACCTCGCTGGGTAATGCCGCCAGTACCGGTGCTTCCATGGCCCTTCTTTCCAAGTATTACTGGAATCTGGCTGAAGCCCTTAGTGATTCCATCGAACATATAGAACTTTCCTCGCATCCCGATTTCAACCAGTTTTTCGTCGAACATATCGATTTCCCCAAAGAAGAAATGCTGGATTTCGAGAGGGAAGGAATTGGCGATGTGATGAAAACAGTCAAAGTGAGTGACGTGATGGCCCATAACTATCCCGTAATGGTCTCAGTTATGCCGGTGAAAGAGATCGGCAATCTTTCCAGAAGAACGGGGCACCATGGCTTCCCCGTTCTGGACGAAGAGGGAAATCTTATAGGCATGGTTACTCTGGCGGATCTGGAAAATGCCTTGCGCAATGGGAGCGTGGATAGGCCAATCGGAGAAACCATTGATATGGAACCCCTGGTAGCATACCCGAACCAGTCCTTATATGAGGTGATGCAGACAACAGAGGAAGACTATGGGCATATTCCAGTAGTGGACCCGCAGGACCGCCGTCACCTTCTGGGAGTCTTGCGCCGACATGATATTATTCGGGCTTACCGAAACAAGGTGTCAAATAATCCGGGAGGGGCCTGATGAGTGATCTTAATATTATCAAAGACCTCGCAGAGCAAACGGACTCTAAAATTATTCAGCTGGTACTGGACGGGCTGGGGGGAATCCCCAGGCCCGAGACCGGCAGGACAGAGCTGGAAACCGCCAATACTCCAAATCTGGACCAGCTGGCTGCCGAAGGTATCTGCGGGTTGGCCGACCCGGTCAGTCCCGGGATTACCCCGGGAAGCGGGCCGGGACATCTTTCCCTGTTCGGGTACGATCCCATCAAATATCAGGTAGGACGCGGTGTTCTGGAAGCCCTGGGGGTGGATTTCGAGCTGGCAGCGGGCGATGTCGCCGCCCGCTGTAATTTCTGTACCGTCGATGAGAACGGTGTCATAACCGATCGCAGGGCAGGGCGCATACCCAGTGAGAAAAATGCCGAGCTATGTGAAATGCTTGGGGGGATCAAAATCGAGGGAGTCGAACTGTTCATCATGCCCGGCAAGGAACATCGATTTGCCACTGTCTTTCGCGGACAGGGCTTAGATGGCGTGGTGGATGATACGGACCCGCAGAAAGTGGGTATGAAACCGAAAGAGGCGAGGGCTCTGTCTGACGATGGACAGAGACTGGCCAATGTCATCAATGAGTTCGTATCACAGGCTCAGTCCATCCTGGCCGATTCACACCCGGCGAACATGATACTGCTGCGCGGCATCTCACAGCGCCCCGACATGTCCTTGATGACTGAAGTATTCAAGTTGAATCCCGCCGCCATTGCTACCTACCCCATGTATCGAGGTCTGGCCCGACTGGTGGGGATGGAAATTCTGCCCACCGGCACCACTTTTGAGGACGAACTGAAAACCCTGGCCGAGTACTGGGACAGGCACGATTTCTTTTATGTGCACATCAAGTACACCGACTCCGCCGGCGAGGATGGCGATTTCGACCGCAAGGTCCGCGTCATAGAGGAAGCCGATATCCTGATGCCGAAACTGCTCGACTTGAAGCCCGATGTCCTGGTGGTTACCGGCGATCATTCCACCCCTGCCATACTGAAAGCCCACAGCTGGCACCCGGTGCCGGTACTGCTGCATTCGAATTACTGCCGCCCTGATGCCGCTGTCGAGTTCTCGGAGAGGGCCTGCGTTACGGGTGGGCTGGGCCGGATTATGGCCACCGACATCTTACCGCTGGCCCTGGCCAACGCCTTGAAACTGGCCAAGTTCGGTGCCTGAGGAGGAGCTATGCGTACACCCATAATTGCCGGGAACTGGAAGATGAACGCTACGGTCGAAGAGGCCGTGAGCCTGGTCGGGAATATAAAGGAGCGGCTGGATGCCGTCTCCGGCGTGGAGAAGGTGGTCTGCCCCCCGTTCGTTTCCCTGGCCCCCGTGGCCGATGCTCTTCGAGGTTCTTCGATCGAGGTGGGGGCTCAGAATATGTATTTCGAGGACAAGGGTGCCTTCACAGGTGAGGTTTCACCGACGATGCTTGCCGGGATTTGCCGGTATGTGATTTTAGGACATTCGGAAAGGCGAGGCTACTTTGGCGAAACGGACGAGATGGTGAACCGGAAAATCAAAGCGGCTTTTTCTCATAATCTTAACCCGATTGTCTGTATCGGCGAGACGCTGGAGGAACAGGAAGCAGGAAAGACGGAAGAGGTGGTCACCCGCCAGGCGAAAGCAGCGCTCGAGGGTCTGGATGACATCGGAAAGCTGATAATCGCCTATGAGCCGATCTGGGCCATAGGCACCGGCAAATCGGCTACCGAAGCTGAGGCTAACGGCACCATCGGGCTGATACGGCAGGTAATTGAAGAGGCTTTTGCTCAGGGAGCGCAGACCTTGCGCATCCTGTACGGAGGGAGCGCCAATGCCTCCAATATCGGTGCTTTCATGAGCCAGCCGGAGATCGACGGGGCGCTGGTCGGCGGAGCCAGCCTCAAGGCGGATGAATTCATCGGCATGGTGGAGCAGGCGGCCAAAGTCAAAGATCAGGGATGAAACCTCTCATAGCCGTTGTCGGCCCTACCGCCACCGGGAAAACGGAAGTCTCCATCAGGCTGGCTCAAAAGACTGGCGGTGAAATCGTCAACGCCGACAGCCGGCAGGTATACCGATACATGGATATCGGCACCGCCAAACCGACTCAAGAAGAACATTCCCTTGTCCCCCATCACCTCTTCGATGTCGTCGATCCCGACGATGATTTTTCCCTGGCTCTTTATCAGGATATGGCCATTAGTGCGATTGGCAACATTCACTATCGAGGCAAAACCCCCATTCTGACCGGTGGCAGCGGCCAGTACGTTTGGGCAGTCCTGGAAGGCTGGAGTGTCCCGGAGGTTGCCCCGGACGAGCAGCTCCGGCGGGAACTGGAAAGGAAGGCTGCTGAGCAGGGTGGCGAAGCACTGTTTGAGGAATTAAAAAAGGTCGATCCGCAGGCGGCTGAGCAAATCGATCCACGGAATATTCGCCGCATCATCAGGGCGCTCGAAGTCTGCCGGGCAACCGGCAAAAAGTTCTCGGAATTAAGGACCAAACACCCCCCCGATTTCGATGTGCGGATTCTGGGCCTGACTGTTGAGCGTGATGAGCTGTACCGGCGCATCGATGCCCGAGTGGATGCCATGATGGAGCGCGGCTTTGTTGATGAGGTACGTGGTCTCATCGACCGCGGTTATTCACTCGATCTTTCAGCAATGTCCAGCCTGGGCTATCGGGAGGTGGGTCGGCATCTGAAGGGTGAAACAAGCCTGGAGGAAGCTGTACGGCAAATCAAGTTCGCTACGCACAGGTTTGCCCGGCAGCAGTATGCCTGGTTCAAATTGAGTGACAGCCGAATCCGATGGTTTGATATATCTCGAACATCAGCAGGAAAGATCATCTCCAGCCTCGCCGATGATATTGGGGAACGGGCAAAGCAGCGGGGTGAAAAATGAACGAATTTCCCTTGCCGGATTCTGAAGTTCTGCTCAGGCTGGTGGAAACCAGGATGCCCTACGGGAAATACGCCGGCCGCTGCCTTCCCGATCTGCCCGAACCCTACCTTGCATGGTTTGCAAAAAAGGGCTTCCCCGAAGGTGATCTCGGGGAGATGCTTCAGCTTGTATATGAGATCAAGGCGAACGGGCTGGAATACCTCCTCAAACCCCTGAGATAACCCCCTCTCCGGCTTTCTGCGCTCCCCGCCGTGTGCTAGAATTAAGAGCGAAATATAAAGGACGAGGAGCAATCCTGATGCAAACCGCCAGCCGAATCGAGAAACTGCCGCCTTATCTGTTTGTGGCCATTACCAGGAAGATAGCCGAAAAACGCGCTCAGGGAGTGGACGTTATCAGCTTCGGGATCGGCGACCCGGACCTGCCCACCCCCGATCATATTATCGAGAGCCTCTGTCAGGCGGCTCGCGACCCGGCCAATCACCGCTATCCGGAAACCGATGGCCTCCCCGAGCTGCGCCGGGCGGTGGCCGATTGGTACAAAAAGCGCTTTGAGCTGGAGTTAGACCCCGATAAGGAAGTCCTCCCCCTGATCGGGGCCAAAGAGGGGATCGGGCACATGAGCTTCTGCCTCATCGACCCGGGGGATACCGCCCTGGTGCCGGACCCCGGTTATCCGGTTTATTCCATCAGTACCCTGCTGGCCGGCGGGGAGCCTTACTATCTCCCCCTCGGGGAGGAAAACGACTTTCTGGTCGACCTGGAAAGCATCCCTCCGGAGGTTGCCGACCGGGCCAAAGTCCTCTGGCTCAACTATCCCAACAATCCTACGGCGGCCGTGGCTGAACTCGATTATTTCGAGCAGGTGGTGGAATTTGCCAAATCTCATGACCTGGCGGTCTGCCACGATGCTGCCTACAGCGAGGTTGCCTTCGACGGATATCGCCCCCCCAGTTTCCTTCAGGCTAAGGGGGCAATGGATGTGGCCATCGAATTTCATTCATTCTCCAAAACCTACAACATGACCGGCTGGCGAATCGGGATGGCCGTGGGCAACGAGCAGTTGATTAATGCCCTGATGCGGATGAAATCGAATCTCGATTCGGGCATATTCCAGGCGGTGCAACAGGCGGCCATTGCTGCCTTCACCGGTCCTCAGGATTGTATTGCAGCAAATAATACCCGCTATCAGAGGCGGCGGGACAGGGTGGTGGAAACCCTGAACAAGATTGGGCTCAAGTGCCGGACTCCGAAGGCCAGCCTGTATGTCTGGGCCCGGGTTCCCCCCGGTTACACCTCTGCCGATTATGCGGCCCGGCTCATCGACGAGGTGGGGGTGGTGGTCACTCCCGGCAACGGCTACGGCCGGGCTGGAGAAGGGTATATTCGACTCTCCCTGACGATTCCCGATGACCGGCTTGAGGAAGGTCTTCAACGTTTAGTAAGACTAAACCAATAAACCAGAGGATCAACATCCCGAAGAAACAACCAGTCTCCACTAAGCCCGAACCGGAAAAGGCCATTCTCGTCGGGGTCGAACTGAAGGGAAGCAGCCCGGCATGGTCGCTGGAAGATTCCCTTCAGGAACTTGCACTTCTGGCGGAGACCGCCGGGGCGGAGGTGGTAGGCATAGTAACCCAGAAGCTAGACCGGATAAGCCCGTCCCATCTCATCGGCAAGGGCAAGCTTGAAGAACTGACCGATCTGGTAAGCGAACTGGGGGCCGATCTCATCCTGTTCGACGAGGAACTTTCCCCGGCTCAGCAACGAAACCTCGATCAGGCTCTGGGAGTGAAGGTGCTTGATCGCACCGCGCTCATACTCGATATCTTCGCCAGAAGGGCCCATACCCACGAAGGCCGCTTGCAGGTGGAACTGGCCCAGAATGAATACCTCCTGCCCCGGCTGGCCGGTCTCTGGCCCCACCTGGAGCGTCTGGGGGGAGGCATTGGCACCCGCGGCCCGGGGGAGACTCAGCTTGAATCGGACCGGCGCCACATCGAATTGCGGATCAAAAACCTCAAATCTCAGATTGAAAACGTCCGCAAACACCGCGCCCGCTACCGCCGGCGGCGAGTGGCTACGGGGGTGCCCGTTGTAGCCCTGGTGGGATACACAAACGCCGGCAAAAGTACGCTTCTCAATACCCTCAGTCAGTCGGATGTTTTTGTCGAGGATAAACTCTTTGCCACACTGGATACCACTACCCGCCGATTGATTCTGCCTAACAACCAGGAGGTCCTGCTCAGTGATACGGTGGGATTCATCCAGAAGCTGCCACCGCAGGTGGTAGATGCCTTCAAGGCCACGCTGGAGGAACTGGACGAAGCCGATATCCTGCTCCACGTGATCGATGTCACCCACAAAAATGCGGCCGAGCAGGCTCAAACGGTGGATGATTTACTGGAAGAACTGGGTCTGAAAGAGAAACCGAGAATTGTAGCAATGAATAAAATCGATTTGCTCAGCCGGAAAATCGGCCTTGAGGGAGATGAGGCGATTGAATATTACGTGCAGCGGATGGGTGATGATTTGAAACTGGTAACGCTGCTTGCCGCCGCCCCTGGCTGGGGGATGAAGAGATTGCGCCAGATGATTGCTGATGTCCTGGGTAAGCGAATGGTCCCGCTCACTGTTCGAGTTCCGTACCGCGCCGCTGACCTGGTTAACCTCTTTCATCGATACGGTTTGATCGAACGTGAGGAATTCACCGATTCCGGCTCGGTGATTTCCGGCAGGATACCGGAACATCTGGAGCCGGAGTTTCGGGAGCACATTTCGTGAAGGGGAATCAGGATAATTATCTGGCCGGGCAAGGGCCCTCTTCAGTTCCCTGGACATCCCGTGATGCCTGGCTGGGGCTGGGATTGTTTCTCGGCCTTTCCATTCTCACGACTGTCTTTTTTTTATTCCTCATATGGGTGTTTTCTGCTGACCTGAATACGGAGTTCATGCTCCTCGTGGGCGAGTTGATGTTTATCGTACCGATCTGGTGGTTCGCTACACGTAAGTACGGGGCCGGATGGAGCAGTCTGGGTCTCCATGGTTGCAAATGGACAAACCTTGCCATTGGGGTAGGGCTGGTTTTCGCTGTAGAGATTATCAGTGGATTCTATGCCGGCATTATTGAGGAGGTATTTGATTCACCCATCCAGCCCGATCTGGAGCCGATTGCTGAGGAGATGGCTTTCCCCTGGCTGCTCATCGTCATGGCAGTCGTTGTGGCCCCATTTGTGGAGGAACTGTTTTTTCGTGGATTCCTGTTTGCCGGCTTCATCCGGAAATATGGATGGCAAAAGGCTGCTCTTATCAGTTCTATCTTGTTTGCCTTAGGGCATATGCAGCCTTTTGCCATTTTCCCGCTTTTCCTGCTGGGATATGTGTTTGCTTATCTTTATCAACGCAGTGGCTCAATCTGGCCCGGCATCCTGATGCATCTGCTGGTCAATTCGTGGGGTATAGCTGTCGAATTCGCTATTTCCGAATGATGAAAGCTCGCCGTTTCCCCCTGTTTGGCAAGAAAAAATGAACCCGAACGGGTTTATCGGGTTGGGATTTCCAGCATGTATCCGACCTTGGGGATGGTGGAGATGATTTGGGGAGCAGAGCGATTTTTTTCAATCTTTCGACGGAGTCGGCTGATCCAGGTCCTCAATATCTGAACATCATTTAGATATTCCGGCCCCCATATTTCAGCGAGTAACTCTTCATAGGTCATCAGCCGCCCCGCATTCTGGGCCAGCTTGCTCAGGAGCAGCCACTCTATGCGCGTTAAGCCGGTTTCCTCGCCGTCGACGGAAACCCTGCATTTATCAAGGTCGATGGTTAAATTACCTATGGCTATCTGTTCCGGGGTGGATATCTTTTTCTCTCCGGTTGAGCGCCGGCGAATGGCTTCGATCCTGGCCACCAGTTCATCCGGATTGAAGGGCTTGGCCAGATAATCGTCGGCCCCCAGGCTCAGGCCCTTGATCTTATCGGTATCGGCGCCTTTAGCACTCAGCATGATAACCGGCACCGCGGAAAAACTGCGCAACTCTTTCAGGGTTTCAATCCCGTCCATCCGGGGCATGACGATATCGAGCACGATGAGGTCCGGCTGCTGGGCATGAGCCAGCTCCAGGGCTTCCTTCCCGTTACCGGCGGTGAACACCTCGTAACCCGATGCTTTCAGCTTCGATTTAAGGAAGGTCAATATTCTCTTTTCATCATCGACGGCTAATATGCGAAACTGCCTGGCCAAATCCTGCCTCCCGGAAGTCTTTCTTGGTCATAATGATAGTCGTCCAACAGATGAATGTAAAGGTCGGCTTGACTTCACACGTTGAACCCAACATAATCGACAAACGGTGTAAAATAGTAGTAACAGTGAAAAACAGGGTGGAATCGTGACTTTCAAATCGGATGCCACTTTAGACCTCATGACGGTCTTCGAGAACGCCCCGATAGCCATGATCCTCGTTGACAGAGAGCGGCGCGTGAGACTGGCCAACAGGGCGGTGGCCGATAATGTCCATTGCCTTGAGAATGAGCTGATCGGCCTTAGAAGCGGTGAGGTCCTCAAATGCGTGTATGCCGACGCGGTCTCACCGGGCAGCTCCTTTGAATCCGGTTGTGAGAGTTGCATCGTGCGCAATACAATTCTTGATACTTTTCAGACGAATGAAAAGCACGACCGGGTGCTGGCCCCCATCAAGGTCAACAGGGATGACGGGGTCGATACCCTGCATGTTCTCCTTTCCACAATTCCTATTGATACGGCCGACGAGAAGCTGGTGCTGGTTTGTATGGAGGATGTGACCGAATTAAGCTTGATCGAAGAAGAACTGCGCCGCAGCGAGGAGATCTATGCTTTGGCCCAGAGGGCGGCCAACATCGGCAGCTGGAACTGGAACATAGTTACCGGAGAACTCGAGTGGTCGGCCATGATCGAACGCATGTTCGGATTCAATACTGGAGAGTTCGAGGGCACTTACGAGGCATTTCTCCAATGTGTTCACCCTGAGGATAGAAAATACGTCGAGGATTCGGTAAATGCCGCACTGGAAAAGAACGAAGCCTACAATATCGAACACCGGATTGTCTGGCCGGACAGGACCGTACGCTGGGTCTCGGAAACGGGTGATGTCTTCAGGGAGGAGACGGGCCAGCCCCTCCATATGATCGGCATCGTCCAGGACATTACCGATCGAAAGAAGGTGGACCACATCAAGGACGAGTTCATAGGCCTGGTTTCCCATGAGCTGCGCAGTCCTTTGACCGTGATTATCGGTGCCATCAACACGGTCCTGAGTGAGTGGGAGCAGCTTTCCGAGGATGAAATGAAGGACCTCATCTCGGATGCCTCCCTGGAGGCGGAGTCCCTTTCCCATCTTATTGGAAATCTGGTGGAGCTTTCTCGCTCGCGGGCTGACCGGTTGATCATTTACCCTGAGCCTGCGGATATTCGGGATATCGTGGAGTCAGCCGTCGATTCAGTGAAAAAGCAATATCCATCTCATCATTTTGAACTGGATTTTGCGGCGGGTATCCCTCTTGTTCGAGTTGACCAATTACGAATCGAACGAATCTTTTACAACCTCCTGGAGAATGCCGCCAAATACTCTGCGGAGAACAGCGAGGTGCGGGTAACGGCAAAGCAGGAAGGTGATAATCTGGTCATCGGGGTATCGGATCAGGGTGAAGGAATTTCCCCCGGGGAACAGGGGGCCCTTTTTGATTCGTTCCATCGGCTGCAGAAACACGAGAAATCAGGGATCACGGGATCAGGACTGGGGCTTTCGGTCTGCCGGGCATTAACAGAGGCGCACGGCGGGAGAATCTGGGTGGAATCTAAACCCGGCAAAGGTACCACTTTCTTTTTCTCTATGCCCTGGCAATAGTTGATATTACCTGCTACTTGACACGGAAGAAGCCTGACCGGCCTCTCCCACCCGTTTTAATGCAAAGCGGGTAGCAATCGGGCCCAGTATCTCAAAAAGCACTGTCGAGGCAATAACCACAGGCAGGACCACGTCCTTCGCTTCAGGGATACGTTGTGCGGCCACCAGGGCCATCCCGAGGGCAACGCCTGCCTGAGGCATCATGGCGCTGCCCATCCACCTGCGTGTTTTTGTATCAGCCCGGCTTACCCAACCACCTGCCTCGCCGCCAAGGAGCCTCCCGATGATCCTGAACCCGATATAACCCGCCCCGACTACACCGATCTCCGAAACTGCATCAAGTTCCAATGATGCCCCCGCCAGGATGAAGAAAAGGATCATAAACGGCCATTCGATGCCTTCGATGGCATGGAAGGGCCGGTGTTTACGCCCGAAATTGGCAAGCACAGCCCCCATAATCATGGCCGCCAGCAAAAATGAGACTTCCAGCCAGATGGCAATCCCACCACATAAAAAGACAGCTCCCATTGCTTCAGCCAGCGTTCGCTCCCCGGGCTTGATGCGGCCGCTGAGATAGGCCAGCGGCACCCCGAGCCCGACACCAATCAGCAGCGCCCCCCCGATCTCCCAGAGCCCGGTGATCAGTGAATCCATTCCGCTTTCACTACCGGATACGACCCGGGCGGCGGTCAGCATGAAACTGAAGGCAAGAAGCCCCCAGGCGTCATCCACCGCCACGATTCCCTCCAGTACCTGTGAGAACCGACCTCGAGCTCGCGTTTCCCGTATGACATCGGTCGTTGCCGCCGGATCCGTGGCCGGTGCGATACCGGCAAGTAAAAACGCTATCACAATCGGTTCGCCAAGCAGAGCCAGCCCGCCTAAGGTGACGAGCGTAGTAGCCAGCACTACAAACACCGAGATCCAGATAACCTGCCGGCCATGCTCTCGCAGCGCTGACAGGGTCAGTTTCTCTCCCAGGAGGAACCCCACCATCACCAGCGCTATATCGGATATCCCCTCGAACCAATCGTCACTGACATCGGGAAGAACGTCGAGCACACCGGGGCCTATCAGGATGCCCAGGATGATCAGGAAGGTCACGCGGGGGAGCGGGGTATGCCTTCCCATCACATCCGTCACCAGCCCTAGAACGAGCAATCCACCGATGGTCAGCAGGGTAATGCCTATATCTTCCATATTCAAATATCATCGCATATGCCGGCGGGGAAAGGGAAGGGGAATCAGGCTGATTCGTTCAAATGGGGACGTCGTTTTACCAGCGTGGTTGTCTCGAAGGTGCTGACGGGAACCCCATCCTGGTTTTTAATGACCACCCAGTGGCGCAGGATGCCCCGGCCGGGATCGCTCCTCGATTCCTTTTTTTCAATGCATTCCATGGTCAGGGAAAGCCGGTCGCCCGGACGCACCGGGTTGGGCAGGCGCATCTTGTCCCACCCCAGCCCGCTGATGGCAGCTAAGCCCTTCCCCGCCCGGTTGAGCAGCCAGAAACTGATGGCCATGGTGTGGGAGGCCGAGGCCACCAGCCCCCCGAACTGGGTAGCTCTGGCTTTTTCCTCATCTATGTGAAATGGCTGGGGATCCCACTTGCGGGCAAATTCGATGGTCTCTTCTCTGGTGACCTCGTATTCCCCGGCCGTGTTCTGCTCCCCGACCTCAACATCTTCAAAATATTTCATTGGTGAGTGTGTTATTTACCAAAGTTGTTTGATCCAAATCCTGGCTGTCGAATTCATTTTCAGGCAGGGTCCTGTTCAGTATCTCCCATGCTGTTGCGCAAGGCTCGAAAAAGCAGGTCTTCATTCGAAGCGTGTTCTTCGATTAACTGGCGGGTCCTGTTCATATAGGCAAGGAGGTCGTTTGCCGATGCATTCCAGAGGCCTATTGCCACTTCTCCACTGGTGAGCTTGTCCGCCCTGCTTTTTGCCTCGGCGAATCGATTCTTGATTTCCTGGTGCTGCTTCAGTAAATCGTAGAATTGCGTCATCATTTCCTCATCGCCGTGTTTCTTGAAAATCTCCAGAAGGGCTGTCTCTTCCCTCGAAAAATGCTTTGACGTCCCTGCCTCACATTTAGTTATGGTATCCCTCAGTTTCTTGATGCTCTCAGTCCTGTCGAGCCTGCCCGGGGAAAAGTCTCTATCAGCCTGGGACAGTTGGGTAAGAGCTGTGGCATCGTTACATGCCTGTTCTACTCCTTCCACATCCTTTATTATATTAGAGTGATCCTCCATGATTTCATCTATCAATCTAGCCGCATTTTCCATGTTATGCCTCCTTACCGTCCCGTGATTATAGCCTCGGACTCAGCATTAGAATGAATCCACCTGTTTGTTGGATATTGTAATGACTATTTGCTCGTATTACAAGCCTTTGCAGTTGGGCATAGCTGGCTGTGGCCGTTTTATCTGTCGTGAAATGCCGGCCCTGTTTCGCTTGACCGGCAAATAATGCTCAGGTATCCTAGATTAGCAACTGTACTAAAGGGGTAAAGATGGAAGATTCGGCAAAAGGTTTTGTTCAGCGCGATAAAGAATCATATGCTATTGTGCCCAGAACCCCTATCGGGGTGGTGACCCCGGATATTCTGGAAAACATAGCCAGGGTGGCTCGCAAATATGAAATCCCGGTCATCAAAATCACCTCGGCGCAGCGCATGGCGCTGGTGGGCATAAAGCCGGAACTCCTGGACCAGATATGGGAAGACCTTGGTATGGATATGGGCCCGGCGGTCGGGCTGTGCGTCCATTATGTGCAGGCCTGCCCGGGCAATGCCCTGTGCAAATACGGCGTTCAGGATTCGCTGGGGTTGGGTAAGCAACTGGAGGAACTACTCGTGGGAATGGAACTCCCCGCCAAAGCCAAGATCGGCATTTCCGGCTGTCCAATTTGCTGCGGAGAAAGCCACGTTCGGGACTTCGGTGCTTTCGGGAAGAAGGGGGGCTGGACGGTGGTTTTCGGGGGCAATTCCGGGAGCCGACCGCGAATTGGGGATGTGATCGCCTCCGATTTGAGCGATGCTGCGGTAATCGAACTGGCGAAGAAATGCTTTGCCTATTACAGGGACAATGCCCAGGGGAAAGAGAGGACGGCCCGCTTCATTGAGCGTATCGGCATCGACGAATTCAAAAAAGCGGTTTTGTAGAACTAAGCTGAGTTAAGGGTTTTCCGGGCGGGAGTAATTACCCGCCCGGTCTCAAAGTACGATTTCTACGGTATGGGATTGCTGGCCTCGCAGAAAATCGATTGTAATCCTTCCCCCCGTCGCCAGAGAGGCCAGTGCCTGTTCCATATCGGCAGCGTTTTTTATCGGCCTCAGGCTTATCCCGGTTACAATGTCACCGGCACCGAGCCCTGCTCTCCGGGCCGGTGAGCCGGGGGCAACTGCGCCGATATATGCCCCGAAAATGGGAATACCTCCGGCCTTCTGGGTTATCCGGCTGGCGTCGGCAATTTTCAGCCCCAGGCCGGGGCGCTTCCCATTGCCTCCTCCCTTTGCCAGCAGTCTCTCCAGCCTGGCCCGGTCGAAGCCGATGACGGCCTGGCCGTCGACGGCAATTACCGGCACGCCCATCTGCCCGGTAAGACTAACCATTTCCTGCGCAGCTGCCTGATCGCGGGATACATCGTATTCGGTGAATTGTACGCCCCGCTCATGCAAGAAATTCTTGGCCTGACGGCAGTAGCCGCAGGTTGGCGTTGAGTATACTTTTACATTCAATTTGAGCCTCCTTGTCCCTTAAAATCTTCCTTTTTCCCCTTTTACAAAAGGAGATTAGTTCTTCCTCAACTCGGCCAGCTCCTCAAATATCTGGCGCTCGCGCTCCGAGATTCTATTCGGTAAAACCACTTTGACTTCAGCGTAGAGATCGCCCCTCGCTTCCCTTTTATTCAGCATGGGCATCCCTTTGCCCTTCAGCCTGATTCGCTTCCCGTTCTGGGTTTCGGCCGGGACTTTGAGCTTCAATCTCTTACCGTCGATGGTGGGCACATCCACTTCCCCTCCCAGAACCGCCGTGGTGAGCGGCACGGATATCCCTGTTATCAGGTCATCGCCGCTTCGCTCGAATTTGCTGTTCGGCTGAATCCGGGTAACCAGGTACAGGTCTCCGGCGGGTCCCCCGGCGCTACCCGGCCCACCCTGCCCGGCCAGTTTTATCCGGGAGCCGTCCTTTACCCCAACCGGTATCTTTGCCTCGATGGTCCGGGAAGTTCCGTTGGAGCCCATCTGCATCAGGCGGGCGGTGCCGCTGTAAGCTTCCTCCATCGTTATCTCGACGGGCTGTTCGAAATCCTGCCCCTTGCGTGGTCGCGGCTGATACTGTCGATGTGAACCGCCTTCACCTGCGAAAAACTGAGTGAAGAAATCGGAATATCCCCCACCATCCCCGAAAAGGTCCTTAAGCTCCTCTTCGGAAACCGTTCGATATTGGTATCCTGTCTGTCCAGTGCCTCCTCCTCCGAATCCATAGGGACCCCATTCGAACGGCTGGCGCTGGGCTCCGCCCCCGGCCTTCTGCCACTGTTCGTACTGCTTCCAATTGGCGCCAAGCTCGTCGTATTTGCGGCGCTTCTCCTTATCACTCAAAACCTGGTAGGCCTCGTTTATCTCCTTGAACCTGGCCTCGGCGTCGGGTTTGTCGGGATTGACATCGGGATGGTACTGGCGCGCCAGTTTACGGTACGCCTTTTTAATATCCTTTTCGGAGGCGCTTTTGTCAACACCCAGGATCCTGTAATAGTCTTTGTAGTCCATCCTTAATCATCCCCTTATTTTGGGCAGGGGCGACTTTCTAATCGCCCCTTGCGCCAATTGGCATTAAACTTCCCTGAATTCACCCTCCACCGTGCCGTCATCCTCGGTTTGAGCCCCGGGTTCCCCTTGCTCATATCCCCCCGATGCCGCCCCGGCGCCGGCATATACCTCCTGCCCGATCCGCTGCATGGTCGCTTCCAGTTCCTCGACGGCCCGTTTTATCTGGTCGGTGCCCCCGCTCTGCACTGCGGAGCGGACAGCGGCAACTTTGCCTTCGGCCTCCGACTTGAGCTCCGCCGGGACGCGGCCGTCCATCTCATTCAACGTTTTCTCCGTCTGATAGGCCAGGTTGTCCGCATGGTTCTTGGCGTCGATTACCTCGCGCCGGCGGTTATCCTCCTCGGCGTGAAGCTCGGCTTCCTTCACCATCCGGTCGACCTCGTCCTTGGACAGGCCGGAGCTGGCGGTAATGGTGATTTTCTGCTCTTTGCCGGTGCCCTTGTCTCTGGCACTGACATTTAATATCCCGTTGGCATCCAGGTCGAAGGCAACCTCAATCTGCGGTATGCCCCTTGGTGCCGGCAGGATACCGTCCAGCATGAACCGGCCGATGGTTTTGTTCTCTGAGGCCATCGGCCTTTCGCCCTGCAGCACGTGCACTTCCACGCTGTTCTGGTTATCGGCCGCGGTACTGAAAATCTCGCTCTTGGATGTCGGGATAGTAGTGTTGCGCTCGATAAGCGGGGTCATCACCCCGCCCAGGGTTTCGATTCCCAGCGTCAGCGGCGTCACGTCCAGGAGCAGCACGTTCTTGACGTCGCCTGTCAGGACTCCGCCCTGGATGGCCGCCCCGATGGCAACCACCTCATCCGGGTTGACTCCCTTGTGCGGCTCCCTGCCGAAAATGCCTTTGACCTTCTCGATCACCGCCGGCATTCGGGTCTGCCCGCCGACCAGTATTACCTCGTCGACCTGCCCGGCCTTGATGCCCGCATCCTCCAGCGCCTTGTTGACCGGCCCGAGGGTCCTTTCGATCAGGTCGCCGACCAGCTGTTCCAGTCTGACCCGGTTCAAAGTGATGTTCATGTGTTTCGGGCCGTTGCTGTCGGCGGTTATGAACGGCAGATTGATTTCCGTTTGAGCCGTATTGGAAAGCTCACACTTGGCCTTTTCCGCCGCCTCCTTGAGCCGCTGCAGGGCCATCCGATCCTGTTTCAAGTCGACCCCCTGGTCCTTTTTGAATTCCTCGACCAGCCAGTCAATTATCTTCTGGTCGAAGTCGTCGCCACCCAGGTGGGTATCGCCGTTGGTGGATTTGACCTCGAACACCCCCTCGCCCAGCTGCAGGATGGAGATATCGAAGGTCCCGCCGCCGAGGTCGTAGACGGCAATGGTCTCATCGCCTTTCTTGTCCAGTCCGTAGGCGAGCGCGGCCGCCGTGGGCTCGTTGATGATGCGCAGTACCTCCAGACCGGCGATCCGGCCGGCGTCCTTGGTGGCCTGGCGCTGGCTGTCGTTGAAGTAAGCCGGCACGGTGATGACCGCCCGGGTGATTTTCTCTCCCAGCCTGGCCTCGGCATCCTGCTTCATTTTCTGCAGCACCATCGCCGATATCTCTGCCGGCGAATAATCCTTTTGCCCCATCCTGACATAAGCATCGCCATTCTGGGCTGCGGTTATTTTGAACGGCAGGATTTTCTTATCCCTCTCCACTTCGGCATCCTGGGCTTTACGCCCGATGAGCCGCTTGACCGAAAAAATGGTGTTCTCAGGATTGGTCACCGCCTGCCTTTTGGCAGCCTGTCCTACAAATCGCT
This sequence comes from Dehalococcoidia bacterium, assembly GCA_046498265.1. Classification (GTDB taxonomy): domain Bacteria; phylum Chloroflexota; class Dehalococcoidia; order SZUA-161; family SpSt-899; genus JBGLNL01. The sequence goes on from JAWOBB010000039.1 coordinate 50,922, forward strand.
CCCCGTTTTTATTCACGGCTACTATTGAGGGCATCACCCGCACACCTTCGGCGTTTTCCAGAACCACTTCATCCCCTGCTTCCATTACGGCCATACAGGAGTTCGTGGTTCCCAGGTCAATTCCTAAAATTTTTGCCATTTATAAACCTCCTTTTTCTTTCCCTTTTTGACTTATTTTGATTTGGTTTAGTTTTTGCTAAGATTAAGCATTCGCTCCCACTGGTTTTTGAACCATCTTTTCCAGCTTTCCTCCCGATACCTCCTTACCGGGATTCCTTCTCTTTGCATTGTTCTGACAAAGTTTTCATATTTTGAATCCAGATTGATTCCGAATCCGCTTTTTGCGCTCGTCATTTTTCCCTCCTTTTACGTCTCTTTTTTGTGTTTCTGCCTGTAGAACTTTCAGATTTCTCCTTTACAAGGGGCGGAAGATAGTGGCGGTAGGCACATTGCAGACAGTATTCATACCAAACCCCGTCCCCTATATCCCAATCCAGGAATATATCACCTCCGCATTTAGGACATTTTCTGACTCCGCCCATTAAATATCACCCCCCTTTCTTACAGGCCCCTCTATGCAGGAAGCTCATATACCCCACTCCTCCAGCAAGCTTTTCCGGCTTTCAGAAATTTCCTTTTCACCTTCCCATTTTGAATAAGGAAAATAATTAGAAAATTCCTTTTCAGCGCCGCATTTCTTACAAGTTCCTTTGCTTACCGGCCCTGTTGGCGATTCTATTATCCAATGGTGAACACAGGTTTCATACTCCTTCTCTCCATCTGGCCCCACCGATCTCTCAAGCAATTTACTTCTCATTTTTGCTTCCCCCCTTCTGGAATTCGGTTTAATTCTAAGAGGAAGGGGGTAACTTGTATGTGACTTTGGTCACAAACTTAACAACACAATTATCAGCTATCAGAAAGAAGAAGAGGATTTCCCAGGCACAATTTACATCGCTGCAATTACCTTAACCGGCAAGTTAATACCGATTCTGTCTGGAAAGCAACAAAACCGGAGATCCGGCCAATCAGATTGGTGCCTTATTCGAAAGCTTTACAGTTGATTGTTGGTTGTGATAACATTTTAGATGCGAGTTTATGTGATCACCCGCAAACACGATTCAGGAGGAATAATGGCCGAAGAAGAGGCAAAAGAGACAACAAGGAAATCAGTTGACCCCACCACCATAGAGATGCTGGCCAAGGCCCAGAGCGATGAATGTGAAACGGTATTCGATCGCGCGGACGTCATGAAGCAATGCCCGATAGGAAGTGTCGGCGCCTGCTGCAAGAACTGCTCCATGGGGCCGTGTCGGCTTACCGGCAAGAATGAGCGTGGCCTGTGCGGCGCCACCAGGGCAACCGTAGCCGCCAGGAATTTGATTCGCGATGTGGCCGCCGGGGCCTCCGCCCACTCAGACCACGGCCGCGATATGGCCATGACTTTGCTGGCAGCATGTGAGGGACATGCCCCCGATTACAAGATCAAGGACCCGGAGAAATTGAAGGCAGTGGCCGGATTTCTCGGCGTTGAAACCGAAGGTAAGGAACTTAACGAGCTGGGCAAAGACGTGGCACTTGCCACGCTGGATAACTTCAGCAGCACCAAGAAAGAGGTAGATTACGTCAAGCGGGCCCCCGCCAAGAGGCAGCAGGTCTGGAGAAACCTGGGTATCGCGCCACGGGGAGTAGACCGGGAAATCGTGGAGGTCCTGCACCGGACCCACGTAGGCAACGACCAGGATGCCGAGCACCTGCTCAATCACGGCATGCGGTGCGCCCTCGGCGACGGCTGGGGCGGCTCCATGCTGGCTACCGACATAAGCGATATCCTCTTCGGCACGCCGGGCCCGATAGCAACCAGAGCAAACTTCGGGGTCTTGAGCGAAACCGAAGTCAATATCGTTATCCACGGGCACGAGCCAACCTTGTCCGAATTGATCGTGGCTGCCGCCAGCGACCCGGAAATGATCGAATATGCCAAGTCCAAGGGAGCCACCGGCATAAACCTGGCCGGGATGTGCTGCACCGCCAACGAGATCCTCATGCGCCAGGGCGTCCCGGTTCTGGGCAACTACCTCTCCCAGGAACTGGCCATCGTGACCGGCGCCGTCGAGGCAATGGTGGTCGATATTCAGTGCATCATGCAGGGACTTGTGGCTGCTTCCGGCCCGTATCACACCAAGGTCATCACCACCTCACCGAAAGCCCATATCACCGGCGCTGAGCGGGTAGAGTTCGATGAGCATCGGGCCATGGAAAACGCCAAGCAAATCGTGAGGATGGGAATCGATAACTTCCCCAATCGGAAAAAGACCCAGATTCCTACCTACGTAGACAACCTGGTGGCCGGTTTCTCTCACGAATATATCAATTACATGCTCGGCGGCAGTTTCCGACAGTCCCTGCGGCCCCTGATCGATAACATCGCCAACGGCCGAATCCGCGGTGCCGCCGGCGTGGTCGGCTGCAACAACGTCCGAACCCCGCACGATTCGAACCAGATATACGTCGTCAAGGAGATGATCAAGAACGACATCATCGTGGCCACCACCGGCTGTAATGCCATCGCCGACGCCAAGGCAGGGCTGCTGACCCCTGAAGTTATGGACATGTGCGGCCCCGGCCTGAAGGAGATTTGCCAGACCATCGGAATCCCGCCGGTACTCCACATGGGCTCCTGTGTGGATAACTCCCGCATACTGACCCTGCTGGCCCAGTGCGCCACCGAGGGCGGCCTGGGTGAAGATATCAGCGATCTGCCCGCGGTCGGATTTGCCCCCGAGTGGATGTCCGAAAAGGCAGTCTCCATCGGACAGTACGTGGTGGCCTCAGGTGTTACTACCTGGATGCTGGGCAAACACCCGTACGACAACAGCCCCGAGGTGGTGGAGCTGATAACCGAAGGCTTCAAGCAGAAGATAGGAGCGGCCTACTACTTCGAGCCCGACCCCGAAAAAGCGGTTAAGGAAGCCATCGAACTTATAGACCAGAAGCGAGCGGCGCTCAAACTGGAACCCTACGACCCCAACAGGTACAAAAAAAGCGATACCTACTTCCCCGCCGACTACACTTCGCACGAAGTGTTTGCCGAGGGCAGGTACACACGCGCCGGGACTTAGGTGGACTTGAGTTGATTGAGTTTTAAAAGGGGGCTTCCCGAACGGGAAGCCCCCTTTTATTTCCATTTGGACTTAATCCTTCATGGCTTACCAAGCGTCCTGCGCAACTCCCTCTTCATCTCCTGCAACCGGGAGAAGAACTCCGCACGCAGCTCATCCGATTTCCTGCCCCAGGCCTCATCCTTGGCGAGGTTGACCCCGGCAACGGCACTTCCCGAGATTCCGGCAGCACTCATCCACTCCTTTATCCCCTTCCCCATCTCCGCGGAATTTTCCTCATACAACAGCTTCTTCTGCCAGGCATACTGCCCCCTCAGGGCCTTTATCTCGTCCGCCACCCTTTCGGCGTCACTCGCCCCCCGCAATCCGATAATGCCGGACAGGGCCCTCTCGATGAGGTCATTATCCTCAAGATCAATGCCTTCTACAAGCTCAGAGAGCGCAGCCCGGACAGCAATCTCCTTACCTTCAGCCTCTATTTTTTCAAGCTGCTCGGCCATGACGCTCACATAGCCGTGCTCGAGGAACCTTTGGGCAATCGCCTCCCCTATCGGAACATACCTGGCCTCGTTCTGCCTTTGCATCTCCTCGGGGGAGAGCCTGCCCATACCCTCGGCCCGTTCCAGGGCCCTTTCCAAAGCGCTTTTCATCTCATCCATCATTGTGTAGACTCCTTAATAATTTTACCAGCCTTCCAACTTGAAGCAAGCAACCTTTCAGCTTATAATATCACATGCCAAAAGTGGGAAAATGCAACTGTTAAATAACCTTTATGCCTACATCTGGAACGGCAGGGGCAATAACTGCAACAGCTACCTGTTCCGTGATGTGCTTGGGGGTAAAAGGCCCCATGTGATAGTGGACCCCGGCTACAGGGTCAACGAAATCGGTGAAAGATGTTTCGAGCGGCTGGTAGGGCTCATGCTGGAAGACGGCATCAGGCCCCATGAGATCGGCCTGATTATCAACACCCATTCCCACGTTGACCATTGCGGGGCAAGCGAGACCATAGCCTCCTCCGGCGACGATCGGGCACTGATAACCTTAAGTAAAACCGAGGATGAATATCGCCGCGGAACCGGCCTTCAGCTCCACAAGACGATCGGGCTGCCCATTGAGGAATTCGAGCCCGATTTCTACTTACAGGAAGGTGTGCTGAGCCTCAGCAACAACGGCAACAGCTTCGAGCTCCAGGTAATCGACACCCCCGGTCACTGTCCCGGTTCGATAAGCATTTACGACCCTCAGGACATGGCGCTCATCACCGGAGATGCGGTGTTCAACCGGAGTGTGGGCAGGACCGATTTCCCCGGCGGCGATGGCAGGCTGCTCAAGGACAGCATCGAGAAGCTCGCGGATTTCGATGCCCGGTTTTTGCTTCCCGGGCACAGCACTGAATTCGGAGACATTGTCCAGGGAAAGGAACAGGTGGATGCAAATTTTGCCTTCATCCGCCAATACTATTCCCCCATGCTTTGAGTCATTATATAGAAGAAAGAGCCCGGCAGACACTTCATCAGATTCCTATCGCACACTCTGTAGCTTCTCTACGAAAATGCCTGATGTGATCCTCCATCAGGATTAAAATCGCTCAGACAAAAGTAATAACCAGAAATAAGTATAAATTAGCAAAGGTTCATCAATATGCATAAAAGCAGCTTGACAACCAAAGGGGACGGTATGCTAGAATTAGCCACCGGACAAATCCAAAGTATGGGCACAACCGGCTAAGTTTTATTTACATGATGACGGAATCCCGAAGGACACAGTTGAATAATTGCACAGGGGAAGTGTTACTGAGGTAAAGCTTCCCTTCAGGAAAACCGATACAACCTTCGGGCCGTCAGACTCGAAGGTTTTTTTGTGTTGTGGGGTGGGGATTCCGGTTTCCTCGACACCGACCCCCCACTTCGATTGAGGAAGGGGGAAAAGCTCGAAGGCAAAAAGGGTGGTCCCGACATAATCGGGGGAATATGTCACTTTAGCTCGCAATTAAATCATCGAACGTCTGTTTTTATCGTTTAAGCCAGTTTCCAGGAGCTTGACCCAGTGGTAAACAGTTTGGGTTTAACAGTATTATTACTGTTTGCTGCATAATACACTTTCAGTTTAAATCAACTGAAAGTGGGAAGGGGGACCAAATGGCATCAATTTACTTTGCCGGAACATACCCTCCCATAATGTGTGGCATAGCTGCCTACACCAATTATCTAACCCGTGAAAGCCCCCTTAACCGATGGGGCGTCCTGTCATTTAATCTCGATAAATACGGCGCATCACTGACCAACCACGCAGCGTCGGCAACGGAACCGGTATGGTATGGCCTTGAAGGACATTTCGATTTTTGCGCCGGTGATATCATGGCCGGGCTCGATGAGCTGGGTGCCGATATCTCGGATTCCGTCCTCTGGTTTCAGCATGAAACAGCCATCTGGGCAAATCCCCGCAAATTCGAGGCCATGATGAAGCGGCTGGATATCCCCAAGATAATAACATTCCACACGCTCCACTTCCAGAGCAATGAAACACCTGCCGGGCTTCGCGCGTCACAGTACGAGTTCCTGCAAAACCTGCTGCCCCATGTAGACGCAGTCACCGTATTCAGCTACGGTGTTTACTGGGCCGTCATCTCAGCATTCCCTGAGTACAGTACTAAAGTATACGTTATCAGACATGGCATCCATTCATACCCTGACGTAACCAGCCTCAGCCGAGAAGAAGCCAAGGAAAAACTATATGAGTTTCTAATGGAAGAATCAAATTTAGATTCGGAAAGCAGGGAACTTTTATATCAACAGCAGATATTCACTGATCCCGAAACCGTGATTCTGGGTCAAACCGGTTTCCTGTGCCCTCTCAAGCAATCGGAATCTCTTTATATGGTGCGGGAAAATCTGCAAAAACCACGGCGAGGTAGGTCACGCCGTACAGCGTGTCCGGGCGGGTGGTGAAGACGGTCAGTGGCTCGCCGTTTTCGACGGCGAAGTCCAGCTGCACCCCGCGCGACCGACCGATCCAGTTGGCCTGCATGGTGCGCACCTGCTCGGGCC
>JAWOBB010000061.1:0-4628 GCA_046498265.1 Dehalococcoidia bacterium
TCGATCGTCCGGTAGAACGGGACATCCTGCAGGCCCAATCCGCGTTCATCGTAATTCTCTTTCCAGGTGACCTCAACCCGCATCCCTTCCTTAAGCTTCTCCGGGTCCCGTTCCTCCAGCCAGTGCCGCTGGTAGACGCCGTCGTCAAGAAGGATGATTGCCGAAGGATAGGGATTTGCCCACCTTTCCCCATAGTGCGGGTCCCAGAGGGGGAAAACCAGATAGGTGTACTGAACCACGGTCCCTCTGTCGGCCAGCTCCACCCACTCCCATGACGTTTCCACCTTACACTTGGGGCAGACCACGGTAGGATGCCACATCACCTGCTTGCACTTCGGGCATATGTTACCCACCAGTTTTTTATTCTCTTTGGCCTCGGCGTAAACCTTACCGAGGTATTTGCCCGTGGACCAGTCATATTTTCGGGGCATATCGATATTGACTGTGATATATTCCGGTTCTTTTGCCATCTTATCAACTCCTATAGCGACTTTTTGAGCAGGGAAAGGACCGTCCAGTTCGGCCCTCCCAGCGCGCTGGCCAGAGCAGTTTTAATATCCTTGGTGGCCTGGTGTTCCCCGGCATCCCCCCGAATTTGAAGGGCCGCCTCGGCAACCCGTATAACGGGGGTGGCCCCGATGGGATTGGTGGCGATTACCCCCCCGGAGCAATTGACGGGGAAATCCCCTTCAATCTCCGTGACACCCTGTTCTATAAGTTTCCAGCCCTCATTTTTCTCGCAGATGTGGAGGTGCTCATAGAGATTCATCTCCTCCCAGTTGGAGGGCTCGTAGAGCTCCGCCATGTCAATATCCTTGCGGACATTGGTTATCCCGTTCCTCTTGTAGAGATTTTCACAGGCGACATGCTGGGTATAGGTCTCCGTTCCGGTGGGATCCCCAAACGTGCCAGCTTTGAAAGGTTCCTGATGAACTACTTCCACATCGGCAAGCCAGACCGGCTTCCTGGTTATCTTCTTAGCCTTCTCCTCCGAAGCCAGTATAAGCGCACAGGCTCCCGATGACTGGGGACAGAAATCAAGGAATCTGAGCGGCCACACCAGATAGCCCGATTCCATTACCTGGTCCACGCTCTTCAGCCCCAGCTGCAGGTGAGCATACGGATTCCGGCAGGCACCCTTATCCGCCTTCAACCGGGCCATGGCGGCGTGTTCCTCTTTGGCCCCCGAGGTTTTCATATAAGAAAGCGCCTGTTTGGCGAACTCTCCGATGGCTCCAGTGGCCGCACCCTTGCTCCACGAAGGGTTCAGTGCAGCGGTGATGGCCGCAGTTGTGTCGCCGCAATCCTGCTTTTCGAACCCGATCACCATGACTACATCGTAAAGCCCGGCGGAAACCAAGTAAAAACCCTCGCAGACCACTGAACCCCCGCTGGTGCCCCCGGTGGCTACTTTGAAACCGGGCTTGCCGAAAGCCCCCGTTTCCGCGACCATCCCGTGGTCCGGGAGATAAATCCCTTCAAATGTTTCCATATTGCTGTAGAAGACGCCCTCGATTTCCTTTATGCTTATCTGGGCATCTTCCAGAGCCGCCCGTACCGCTTCTCCCACCATCTCGGCCTGGTTCACATCGGGGCGGTTGCTTTTGTGATAAGTCTGCCCGATTCCCGTTATCGCTACTCTATTGGCCATATCTCTTTTCCTCCGAACTGCTAGTTCCCCAGAATCACCACAGATTGATGCTGCCCGCACATCCCCGTATATCCGTGGGCCAGCGCCGTACTGGCTCCCTTGACCTGTCTCTCTCCCGCCTCGCCGCGAAGCTGCAAAGTACACTCCGCCACACGAGCCAGCCCCGAAACCCCATTGGGAACGCCCGGCAGCATGCCGCCCGAGGGATTCACCGGCAGTTTGCCGCCCATAGCGACGGCCCTGGAATTGACCAGGTCACCGCCTTCTCCGCGCCCGCAGAAACCGAGCCCTTCCAGCCACAGTGGTTCCTGATAGGAATACTCGGTGGATATCTCCACTAAATCGATTTCTTTTGCGGGATTCTTGATGCCGGCCATGCCGTAAGCCTTCCTGGAAGCTGTGGCAAGGGCATCGCAGTCAGCCAGTTCCCGGTCGCCAAGATAGTGGGTTTCGTAACAGTTGGAGACCCCCCTGATCCAGACCGGCTTCTTACAAATCTGCTTCGCCTTCTCCTCCGTTGCCAGGATCATGGCAACGGCGCCATCGGATATCGGCTTGGCATCAAGCGCCCTGATCGGTGCCGCCACCATGCCCGAGCCAAGGACATCATCTATGGTGAGATCCTCCGCGTTCTGGGCACAGGGATTATTTTTGGCATTGGCATAATTTCTAACCACTGCTCCGGCGCATTGCCGAGCCGTGACGCCGTATTTGTACATGTAGCGCCTGGCCTGCAGGGCGGCAGCAGAAGTGAAATCAAGTCCAAGCTGCCTCATCATGGCCGGGTCGAAGGCAGCGTTTTCAATGACGCTTTTCTCTCCCTGAGATTCCTTCATATGCGAGACTAACAGGATAACATCATGATGGCCGGAGAGTATCTGGCCCATGGCGATGAAAACGGCGTTGATCCCGTCTTCGCATACCTTATCTTCATGCTGGAGGTGCGCTCCCACAACGTGCTGGACGTTCATATTGGAAATCGTCCGCCCGTCCCAGAAATCCTGGGAACAACTGACCGCCGAAGCGATATCCCACAGTGAAAGCCCTGTCTCTTCAAGAACCGGCTTGATCGCTTCCCAGGCCAGCTCTTCTTCGTTTACATCGCATCGGTCTGGGCTGTATTTCGTCTGCGCCACCGCCACGATGCCCACTTTTGCAACCATATATACCTCCTTTCACTAAAGCACAAACTATTATCTTTAATAATATATACGGAAAGCTGATGTGAAGTATACCTACTGAGGCTGATTTTGTCAAGCTTCCCTTTACCAAATTGTACTAGTTGCAGGCCGACATGTGGACTAATCGGTTTAAATAATCGGGGAAATGGTAACATTAATGTAAATTTTGTGGTATAATAATTGACACTTTGGCATGATAACTGAATCCCTATAGTGGGGGAGTGTCCAGCACGGCGGCATACTGATAAAATAACCTTGAGTCTCTCGTAAGCCGGGGGCAAAGTAAATGGATATCGAACTTACGCCGGAACAGCAGCAACTCGAGCAGGAGATTTTCACCTACCTGAGAGATAACCAGCCTCCTGGTCTTAAAGACGAGCTCCTCGAATACAGTGAGTGTGAGGGCCCGTTATGCAAGCAATTCATCAAAAAGATGGGGGAGGACGGCTGGATGGGCATCGGCTGGCCGAAGGAATACGGCGGGCAGGATCGCACCCCGATTGAGCAGTACATCTTCTTTGACCTGGCTCTGGGCTATTTCGGAATCCCCATACCCGTCCTCACGCTGATGACGGTAGGGCCGGCTCTGATGAAAGTAGGCACCCGGGAACAGAAAAGAAAATTCCTCCCCAGGATACTGACGGGTGAGGTTGACTTTGGGATCGCTTACAGCGAACCTGAGGCAGGCACAGACCTGTTTTCCCTCAAGACCACCGCGGTAAGGGACGGGGACGATTACATCATCAACGGGGAGAAGATATTCAGTTCCTTTGCCCATATAGCCGATTATTTCTGGCTGGCAGCCCGGACCGATCCCGATCCCTCTAAAAAACACGCCGGGCTGTCGATCTTCCTGGTCGACGCCGCCAGCCCCGGCATCACCGTTCTGCCCACCCCCATAATGGGGGGCTTCCGGTTAGGCCAGGAATTCTTCGATAACGTTCGGGTCCCCAGGGAAAACATGGTCGGTGAAGAAAACAAAGGGTTTGAATACATCATCATGCAACTCGCCCATGAAAGGATAAACCTCGTACCACACTCAATGTCGCTGAGGCTGATTGAGGATACGGCGCGCTGGGCACGCCAGACGAAACGCAACGGGAAACCGGTCAGCGAGGAACCATGGGTGAAGAACAAACTGGCGGAGATGACGGTGGAGGCCGAGGTTCTCAAATTGCTGAACCACCGGGTATCATGGCTGATGACTAAGGGCGAAACCCCACACGTGGAATCAGCGATGGTGAAGGCTTTCGGCAGCGAGCAGTTCGTACGCGTGGGCAAGAGCTGCCAGGATATCCTGGGCCCTTACGGCCAGCTCACGCCGGGCTCCAAATGGGCACCGGCCGAGGGATGGGTGGAGCGGCTGGCCCGGGCGGAACTCGTGCTCACATTCGCCGGCGGTGCCAACGAGGTGATGAGAGATATCATGGCCATGATGGGACTGGGCATGATGAAATCGAGGTAACCAAACCATGATCGAAAGCTTCGAGGGGAAAATGCCCGAAATCGCCGAAACGGCCTTCGTGCATCCTGCGGCAAATCTGCGAGGGGATATCCGCATCGGGGAGTATTCGATCGTCTGGCCGGGGGCCAGCATCACGGGGGATATGGGAAGCGTCAAAATCGGCAGGTGCACTATAATTGAAGACAACGCCGTCCTTCATGCCGGCAGGTGCCAGGACTGGGAACGAAACGAAAGGTCAATCCTTGAAATTGGCGAAAACGTGACTGTCGGCCACGGGGCTGTAGTCCATGCCCTTAAAATCGGAAACCGGGTAATGATCGGCATGAACTCC
>JAWOBB010000008.1:0-15177 GCA_046498265.1 Dehalococcoidia bacterium
GAAATCGAAGCCATGCTGGGGGTCAAGAAACCCTGGTTTGCCCTGGCCATGCTCTCGATCGGCGTGCCAGCCAAACCACCATCCAGGATAAAGCGCAAACCCCTGGAGGAGATTGTCACCTTCATATGAAAATCCTCGGAATCGAGACCTCCTGCGATGAGACTGCAGTGGCGGTGGTTGAGGATGGCACCAGGATCCTCTCCAATGTGATTGCTTCCCAGGTAGAAATTCACTCTCGATATGGAGGCATAGTTCCCGAAGTCGCTTCCCGGCAGCATCTGCTGGCGATAAACCTGACTCTGGAGAAAGCCCTGGACGAGGCGAAGGTGGCTCTTCAAGATATGGATGCTGTGGCTGTTACCAATGGCCCCGGACTTGCCGGGTCGCTGGTAGTGGGAGTGAACCTGGCCAAGTCACTGGCGCTGGCATGTAATCTGCCGCTTGTGCCCGTCAATCACCTGGAAGGACATATCTATGCCAACTGGCTTGAGGATGAGTTGCCGGAATTTCCGCTCCTTTGCCTTATCGTCTCGGGGGGACATACCGATCTGGTTTTGATGAGCGGTCACGGAAAGTACGAGCAACTAGGCCGGACTCGTGATGATGCCGCCGGAGAGGCTTTCGACAAGGTTGCCAGATTGCTGGGATTGGGTTACCCGGGGGGGCCGGTGATTGAAAAAGCGGCGGCAGGTGTGGCAAATCCCCGCAGGCTGCCTCGCGCCTGGCTCAAGGGCACCGACGATTTCAGCTTCAGCGGACTGAAGACGGCCTCACTGCATCTGGCACAAGAGATGGGAATTCTGGATGGCGAATCATCGTCTGAAAATGGCCTGCTGGCCACCGAAATTGCCGCCGGATTTCAGGAATCGGTGGTTGATGTGCTGGTTACCAAAACCTGCGAGGCAACTTTAAGGCACAAGGTAAAACTCATATTGCTGGCCGGCGGAGTGGCTGCCAATACCGCGCTCCGTGAATCGCTGTTTCAGCGTGCCCCGGTGCCGATACATATTCCCAGTCCCATTCTGTGCACGGATAATGCGGCCATGATCGCGTCCTGCGGATATTTTCGCTTTATGGCTGGTAAGGTTGCCGGCTGGGACCTGGATGTCGATGCCAATCTCAAGCTGGTTTGAAATTCAGGTTTTTTACTCAAGGATGGGCAGTTCTATGCGAAGTTCTTCGCCAAAATCATATAAATACTTAATACTGAATTCGGTATTTCCATCGGGATAGGTTATTCTGGCCTTTATCTTCTGTATGAAGTAGTTGTCCTTTGAAATCCATAAGTCAACCTTAAGTTCGTAGTCCGGGGCTTCCAGTTTATGGTTCAAATCCTGGTTGGAGTAAGGCCCGGATCCCACTTCGGTATTTGTTTGCTCGTAATAAGCCCTGGAGTCAAAATCACCCGCGTAGTGCCTGCAGTCAACCCCATTTATCTCTTCATCTGACAGGACTCTCAGGTCAGTAAGAAAATTGAATCCTTCCAACTCTTCTCGCAGGGAAGACAACTTCCAGTGCCCCTGGCAAATATGCCAGTCGAGCTGTCGGGGGTTGCGGTTATAGCATTTTTCGCCAATCATTATAGTTTCGGACCAGCCTTTAGGCCCAAGACTTTGTTCCTTATAGCAGTCGGGCTCGATGTTCTCTGTTTGTACGATGTACCGGGTAGTTTCTTTGCCCGAGTGCTGAATCATTATCTGGCTTGTCCTGTATGTTTGGCTGGCTCCGGTGACTTCAATTGCGTTGGCAATTATTTCCTCAGGCTCTGATCCATGATCACAACCAGGAGTCAGCAAGGCTGCCAAAAGGAACATGGTAAACAGAAGGCAAAGTTTAAACCACTTGAAGTGAATCCAGTCAAAATGCAGGGCCAAGCGCTTAGGAAAAGGTGGCCGTAGATGGTATGTGGTTTGAAAGTTTTCCAAGCTCATTATATGCTGATGCATGATTGCCCAAGGGTCTCTGACTAGTTTGAGTTGTTAATATAGTTACATTATTCATGCAATATATTAGTACATCTTGTCACGTATATAAATTAATATATGAGCATTTTCTTTGTCAAGCTCCAATGTGGATATCACTTCTTGGATATTCCTGTAAGTGCTCCCTGGAGAGAGGCTGATGATTGAAATTGTCAACTGCCGGGAATGGAGAAGGTGCATAAAGATGTGCTCAAGAGCAGTCTCTTCATTCAGCCAGATGCACATACCCTCGGCTGTCGATCCAGTAGGTAAATTCGGTTCGGGTTATTTCCAGGTAGTGGCTTACCGGCATGATTTCGCTACCGGGATCGATAATGGCAAGCAAAGGATATTCGTCGGATGCATATTCCCCAGTCATATTATGAGTCATCTTTTCAGGCTCGGTAGCTGAGTTCTCCCAGTCGATCCGCCTGTCATGATAAGGGTTAGTCACCGGCGGGTCTGCCTCGGCAAACATGGCCTCAACCGCATTTTTGACCATTTCCCATTCCGCATCAGCCTGGGGATATTCTTCTGACTCTACGCCATTGAACTGGTGGGTAACCGGAGTCTGCGTGCATCCAAGCTGTGATGGAAGCAACATTGAAATCAGTATCAAAGCGATTACTATAAACAACCTGACAGTAAATACCATAATCATCGCCTTACCTATGTGGTCTGGTATACAATATAAAAACGCTTTTTTGACGGGTCATGTCAGCCAGATATCAGCAGCATAAAACCAAGCTGACATCGGGCTTCCGGGGGTTTTGGTTCGTTCGGGTATATCGAGAAGGGACTTTAATTACTTGAAAGTGTCCATGGCACCATAGGCGGCACGCAGCCTGTTGGCAATCACCTGGGCCAGGCGGTCCATAACCTTGAACCCGATTTCCGGATTGTCTTTCAGCATGGCCCGTAAAGAGGCCCCTTCGATGACAACTAATGTGGCAGGTTTCTGGCACTTGGCCGTGGCCGATACGCCGCATGGTTCGCAAAGGAAGGAAGCCCATCCCATCCCCCTGCCTTTACCCAGGATATCGATGGTCACTTCCGCCTCGCGTTCGCCGATATTAACCAGGCGAGTTAGGGCAACTTGTCCTTCAGCAATCAAATATGTTCTGGTTCCATATTCACCCTGGGTGATCACCGTCTCGCCGGCTTCGTAGGTTTCGACGGTAGACAGTTCGGCTATCTTCTCGATGGTTTCCTCATCCAGTTCGCTGAATATCTCACAGTTGTGCAGGGCTTCTTTGATTTTTGACGCTGGCATAAATTACCTCCCGGAACCAGTTGACGGCAAAATGGTATCACATTTATCCGGCATTTAAAAGCTGAAGGGGTAGGTTAGGGCTCATTTACTTAAGCCGGCATCCCCGCTGATGATGGTTTCCCCGGACTGGTTTTCACAGAGTACATCGCATTTGATGGAGGTTTGGCCCCCGGTTTGTTCGATTTTGCGAATCTTCCCACTAATAGTCACGGTATCGCCGGGCCGGGCCGGGGTTTTGAACCTCATATTGAGCTTTCCCCCACTTATCCAGTCTTTCCCGAAATTGGCGGTCAGCATCTGGGAAAGGTAAGCCAGCACAAGCATCCCGTGTGCAATGGTCCCGCCGAGAGAAGTGTTCCGGGCAAACTCCTCATCGATGTGAATGGGATTGAAATCCCGGCTGGCCTCGGCATAGAGATTGATATTCCCCTGGAGGATTTCTTTTTGCAAGGGATTAAGTTGGGTTCCTTCGGAAACCGCGGTTAAATCGAGACTTCCTTCTGCTTCCATAAAACTCCTCTCACCAGCCCGTAATACGGTGCAATTCAGGCTTCAGGTGCCCCGGCCGTTTTAATATCCGCATGGTATTCCTGTAGAGATTTAACCCCCACCCCGCCCTTCCTGTAAGCGGCGATCCCCCTTGCGGCGGCGGCGGCGCCGGCCAGCGTGGTGATATAGGGCACCTTGTACTTGATTGCCGTCTTACGTATGTAGGAATCGTCATACTGGCTTTTCTTTCCTGCAGGTGTATTAATTACCAACTGGATTTCCCCGTTCATAATCCCATCCACAATATTGGGACGGCCTTCGTGCATCTTGAGTATTTGTTCGGATTCGATGCCCTGCGCGGCCAGGAAATCACTCGTACCCTCGGTTGCCTTTATCTTGAACCCGAGCTCCGCAAATTGCCGGCCGACTTCCACTACCCCGTTCACATCCTTCTCCACCACGGTAATGAGAACGGTGCCTTCAGTGGGGAGTTTCTGCTGGGTGGCCTCCTCCGATTTGAAGAGCGCCAGCCCGAAGGACTCGGCCATCCCCAGGACCTCGCCGGTGGAGCGCATTTCCGGTCCCAGAATGGGATCGACCTCGGGAAACATGGGGAAGGGGAAGACCGCCTGCTTGACCCCGAAATGCGGGATCGTCTGCGGCTTGAGTTTCAGGTCAGCCAGCCTGCTGCCAAGCATGGCCTGCATGGCGATACGGGCCATGGAAAGACCGCATACCTTGGAGACGATGGGCACGGTCCGCGAAGCCCGGGGATTTGCCTCCAGGACATAGACTGTATCGTTGCAAATGGCGTATTGCATGTTCATCAACCCGACTACATGAAGCTCCCGGGCGATTTTCCGTGTATACTCGGTGATGGTGTTGAGATGCTTTTCAGGAATGCTCACCGGCGGAATCACGCAGGCGGAATCGCCGGAATGAACTCCGGCCAGCTCGATATGCTGCATGATGGCGGGCACGAAGGCGTCGTTGCCGTCGGCGATGGCATCCGCCTCCGCCTCGATGGCGTTGTCGAGGAATCTGTCGATCAGTATGGGGCGGTCGGGGGTTACCCCTACCGCCGCCGTGACGTACTCCTCGAGCATCTCTTCGTCGTGGACCACCTCCATGCCGCGCCCCCCCAGAACGTAGGAAGGCCGCACCATGAGCGGATACCCGATTCGCCCGGCTATGGCCAGCGCTTCGTCCAGGTTGCTGGCCATGCCCGATTCCGACATGGGAATGCCGAGTTTACCCATCATGGCCTGGAAGCGGTCCCGGTCCTCGGCCAGGTCAATGGTGTCGGGTGTGGTTCCCAGAATCTTAACCCCCGCCTCTTCCAGCTCGCGGGCAATGTTGAGAGGCGTCTGTCCGCCGAATTGAACTACAACCCCTTCCGGCTTTTCTTTCTCATAGATGCTCAGCACATCCTCGACCGTCAGCGGCTCGAAGTAGAGTTTGTCGGAGGTGTCGTAATCGGTGGAGACTGTTTCCGGGTTGCAGTTGACCATGATGGTTTCGAATCCGGTGTCCCTGAGGGCGAAGGCGGCATGCACACAGCAGTAATCGAATTCGATGCCCTGCCCGATCCGGTTGGGCCCGCCGCCCAGCACCATCACCTTCCGATTGTCGGAGGCGGTCGTTTTGTCCGGGGCGTTATAGGTGGAAAAATAATAAGCAGCGTTCTCCACCCCGCTCACCGGGACAGGCTCCCATCCCTCCACCATTCCCAATGAAATGCGCCGGGTGCGGATATCTTTTTCCGGCATGCCCAGGAGCTTTGCCAGGTAGCCGTCGGCAAAGCCGTCCTTTTTGGCCTGAATGAGAAGCTCGTCGGGCAGGGTTTTACCTTTGTATTGCAGAATCTTTTCCTCGAGTTCGACCAGTTCCTTCATCTGGTTGATGAACCAGGGCTTGATATAGGTTTTGGCGTAGAGTTCCTCAACATCAGCGCCTTTGCGCAGGGCTTCGTACATGATAAACTGCCGCTCGCTGGAGGGTTCGTTGAGCATTTCCATCAGCTCATCGAGAGATTTGTCGTTGAAATCTTTGGCAAATCCCAGCCCGAAGCGGCCCCTTTCCAGGGAGCGGATAGCCTTCTGGAAGGCCTCTTTGTAGTTCTTGCCGATGCTCATCACCTCGCCAACGGCCCGCATCTGGGTGCCCAGTTTATCCTCGGCGTTCTTGAACTTCTCGAAGGCCCAGCGGGCGAACTTGACCACCACATAATCGCCGGATGGCGTGTATTTCTCCAGGGTTCCCTCCCGCCAGTAGGGTATTTCATCGAGGTTCAGCCCGCTGGCCAGTTTGGCGGAAATCAAAGCGATGGGGAAGCCGGTGGCCTTGGAGGCCAGGGCTGAGGAGCGCGAGGTTCTCGGGTTGATCTCGATGATCACCACCCGCCCGGTTTTAGGGTCGTGGGCGAACTGGATATTGGTGCCCCCGATAACGCCGATGGATTCGACGACCCGGTAGGAATATTCCTGTAGCCGTTTTTGCAGTTCCGGGGAGATGGTGAGCATGGGCGCGGTGCAGTAGGAATCGCCGGTGTGCACGCCCATGGCATCGACGTTTTCGATGAAACAGACGGTTATCATCTGGTTTTTGGCATCACGCACAACCTCCAGCTCCAGCTCTTCCCATCCCAGTACCGATTCCTCTATCAGCACCTGGCCGATCAGGCTGGCGGCGATTCCCCGGCTGGCCACGGTGCGCAGTTCCTCAACGTTGTAGACCAGCCCCCCGCCAGTTCCACCCATGGTATAGGCGGGGCGAATCACTACCGGATACCCCAGCTCGGCGGCGATCTTCTCGGCATCCTCCACGGTGTAAACGGCGGTGCTCATGGGCATCTCGATACCCAGTTTATCCATGGTTTTCTTGAATTCGGTTCTGTCCTCCCCGCGCTCGATGGCATCGATCTCCACCCCGATGACTTTGACGCCGTATCTCTCGAGCACCCCGGCTCGGTGCAGTTCCGAGCTCAAGTTGAGGCCGGATTGCCCCCCCAGGTTGGGCAGCAGCGCGTCGGGCCGCTCCTTTTCGATAATCCTGGTCAGCGTTTCCCGGTTGAGGGGTTCGATATAGGTGACATCAGCTATGTCGGGGTCGGTCATGATGGTGGCCGGGTTGGAGTTGACCAGGACGATTTCATATCCCACCTCCCGTAGGGCCTTGCAGGCCTGGGTTCCGGAATAATCGAATTCACAGGCCTGCCCGATCACTATCGGCCCGGACCCGATTATCATCACCTTGTGGATGTCATCCCTCTTCGGCATTAAAACCCCCTTTTGCTCTCGATTATAGATTGACCTCGATGCCACGTGATTTCAGGTATTCCTTTACTTCTCTTACGGTGAACGTCCCGAAATGAAAAACCGAGGCCCCCAGGACAGAACTGGCATGTCCCTCGGCAACAGCTTCATAGAAATGCTCCAGCGTGCCGGCACCCCCGCTGGCTATCACCGGCAGGCCGGTTTCATCAGCAATTGCGCGTGTCAGCTTGAGGTCGAAGCCTGCTTTGGTACCGTCGGCAGCCTTGCTGGTGGGCAGGATCTGGCCCGCACCCATAGCTGCCATTTCCCTGGCGAATTCGACGGCGTCCTTGCCGGTGGCGGTGCGGCCGCCGTCGATATAGACTTCCCTTTCGGATGGCAGCGACTTGTTCTCATCGGCATCGATGGCTATTACGATTCTTTCAGCCCCGAACTCCTTGACGGCTTCTTTGATAAAGTCCGGGTCCCGGTAGGCAGCGCTCGAAAGAGAAACGTGGGCCGCCCCCGATTTGATGGCCTGTTCGATATCGGCAATCGATTTGATCCCGCCGCCCACCGTTACCGGGGTCTTGATGGCGGCGGTCACCTTTTCCAGCACGTCGAACATGGTCCTGCGGCCTTCGACGGTGGCGGTGATATCCAGGAACCCGATCTCGTCGGCGCCGCTGACCGAATAAGCTTTAGCTGCCTCTACAGGGTCGGCAGCATCCTTGATATCGACAAAATGGACTCCCTTGACCACCCTTCCTTCAAGCATATCCAGGCAGGGAATGACTTTCACCTTACTCATTTCGTACTCCTTCACATACAGTTGGATCAAAAAAAACTCCTGCCTTCAAAGGCAGGAGATATTCAATGCTCTCTTAGTATGATTACCGAAAAGTAATCCAAACCAACACATTTCGCTTTCCCTTGCCGGGCTCTCGGGACCGGCTTAAAGGTTTGTTTCTGCAAGCAATTATAACAGGGTCCTGAGTTTTTTCCAACCCTGATTTTGGGTTTGGCTTAAGGAGCCAATTGGAAAATTTTCCCAATTACATTAGAATGCTTATAATGGGACTTCAGCAGTCGGAGTAATAGTAAGTGAATGGATAAGGATATTATTTCCAGGGTGGTATTTGAAAACTGTGCCGACGGGATGGTGGTGATCGATAAGTCTCGTTTAATCCGGGCTTTTAATCCGGCTATGGAAAGGCTGACCGGAATAAAATCGGATGAAGCCGTCGGCGCTGCCTGTTTTGAAATCCTGAGGATAAGGGATAGTCAGAACTCAGAGGTGTGCAGCCAAAGGTGCCCGTGGCTGGTGGAAGACTGGAGCAGGTCTTATTTTCAGGGAACGATCACCGGCCGGAGCGGGCAGCGGGTCGAGGTGGGCATCCATTATGCTTATGCCCCGATACCGGACGAAGCCGGGGGCCTGGTGGCCGGTTTCCGCGATATCTCCAAAATTGCCGAGGTAGAAGCCTTGAGGTCATCATTGCTTGCGGGCATCTCCCATGAGTTGCAAACGCCGATTGCTATCATCAAGGCCTATGCCAGCACCCTGGCCCGCCCGGATGTTAAATGGGACGGGGAGACCATCAGGGAGAAGCTCCATACCATCGAGGAGGAGAGCGATAGGCTTAGTGGGCTGGTTGCCAGATTGCTGTTTACCTCCCGGCTGGATGCCGGGGAAATCAGGCTCAACCGGATGGTCATCGATTTGTCCCAGGAAGTCAAGCGGGTGGCAAAAAGATTTTCCTGTCTTGCGGAAAACCACTCAATTGCAGTTGACTTCCCGGCCGATTTCCCGGCAATAATGGCCGATCCTGAGAAGATCGAGGAGGTCCTGGCCAACCTCCTTGAAAATGCTATCAAATTTTCACCGGACGGTGGCACCGTCACCATAACCGGAAGTGTGACAAAAACGAACGTGCTCGTCAGCGTGGTGGATGAAGGAATTGGTATCTGGCCGGAAACCGTCGAGAGGCTGTTCGAACGTTTCTATCGCGTTGAAGATGGGGCGGTGAAATCGGTACCCGGGACCGGGCTCGGCCTGTATATTTGCCGCTCGCTGATTGAGGCCCATGGCGGTAAAATATCTGCGGAGGGGAATCCGGGGAAAGGGGCCTGTTTCATTTTCAGCCTCCCCATACACCGGACTGTCCCCGAGCAGGCAGCGCAGGCATAACAGGAAAAGAGCTATGGAAGGAATCAATAACCAGCAGAAAACAACCATACTGATAGTCGATGACGAGCCCAATATCAGGGAGGCCCTGAATATGAACCTGGAGCTGGAAGGCTTCGAGGTGACCAGTGCCGACAACGGGAACGAGGCGTTGAGGAAACTCACCGAGGAAATCCCGGACCTGGTCATCCTCGATGTGATGATGCCGGGGATGGACGGATTTGAGACGCTGAAGAAAATCCGGGAGGTATCCAACGTTCCGGTAATGATGCTCACCGTGCTGGGGGAGGAGACGGACAAGATCAGGGGACTGGAGATCGGTGCGGACGATTATGTGACCAAGCCTTTCAGCCCGAAAGAACTGGTCACCAGGGTGAAGGCTCTGCTGCGCCGGTCGCGGATGCCGAGTACCGTGGCCAAGACGAAGATTGTGGTTGATGAGGCACTGGAAATCGATTTCAGCCGCCGAAGCGTGATGGTCAGGGGCCGGCAGGTGCACCTGCGCCCCACGGAGTTCCGGTTGTTATATCACCTGGTCAGCAATGCCGGGCGGGTGCTGACCCATGAGTCCATCCTTCGCCGCGTCTGGGGGCATGAGTATCGGGACGAGGACCATTACGTTTGGTTGTACGTTACCTATTTGAGAAAGAAGATCGAGAAGGACCCGAAGAATCCCCGGTATATCATCGGCGAGCGGGGGATCGGATACAGGTTCAAGGAGCCGATGGAGTCCTGAAGTTTCCTCTATTACTCTTTGTTTTCAACCAGGTATTCTGCGGGGATCAGTGAGCCTATGGTGGCGGTGGCGGCGCAGATTGTGCTGTCGGCAGCACCATAATATAAGATCAGTTCGTCTTCGGCGGAGAAGATTTCCTTCACCTCTCCACTGGGAACGGCCCCGCAGGTGAAGACAACGTTCGATACCCACGATTTTTTATGTCCCAGCTCCATCTCGGTTGCCGGCTCCAGCACCGGATTGGGTGAGCGGTAGAGCAGTTTTGACGGATCCTCCAGGTCGAGAAGCATGATTCCTAATCGATACACCCGGGCATAATCCACGCTGTGGGTGATCAGCAGCCAGCCGTACTTTGTCTTGATCGGTTGCGCGCCGCCGCCGATCTTTATGCCGTCCCACATCATCCCCGAGGTAGCGCCGGCCAGTATCTTGTGTTTCTTCCGCGGCCAGGGACACCGCAGATGCCTGGAAAAGGTAATCCATATATGCGGGTCGACCCGGTGAAGCAGGGCATATCTGCCGCCGAACTGTTCCGGGAAGAGCACGGCGTCTTTATCGGTAAATGTGGGAAAAACCAGCCCGTGCCGCCGCCACTTCTTCCACCTGAATTCAACAAAATCTTTGATGCCGATAGATGCCAAAGCGATCTGGGCGATGGTGCCATCGAACACCGTGTAGGCCATATAGATGCGGTCATTGATGATCGTCAGTCGGGGGTCCTCGCAACCGCGGGCTTCATATTTCTTATTCGGCTCGAATATGGGGTCGGGGAGTCTCTTGCTGAAATTGAATCCATCCCTGCTTACAGCCAGCCCGATACGGGAGATTTCGTCTTTACCGAACGCCCGGTAAGCCAGATACACTTTCCCGTCCAGCTTGATGGCCCCGGCATTCAGCACGTATTTGGATTCCCAGGGATGTTTTTTGATCGGCTTGAGTACCGGATTGCCGGAGAAGCGGAGGAACTCGCCGGCCGGTGGCTGTTCCGGCTCGGCGGCAATGGGCCTGGTGGAGACAAATTCCTCTGCTTCCTTTTCCGTCCCCAAAAGTGCAGGGGCAAGGTTTTCCGATTCCAGCCCTTTCCCCATCAGTTCAATAATCTTTTCTTCGACTTCCTCATCGCTCCCGCCCAGGGACTTGAAGTATTCGACCAGAAATTCCCGGGAGGCCCAGTCCCGCTCCACGTGTACCGAGAGCGGCGGCGGTGAAGCCATGCCTCCTTTGAAACTGTAGCTGGCCCAGGACCAGGCCGAACAGGTGACGAATTTACCGTCCGGCATAATCAGGGCCAGGGGATATGAATCGGCCAGAGCCTTCAGTTTGTCTGCCAGCTGGCCATCACCCTCTTCCCGGATATGGTTTGCCATCTGGCGTACCCGGTCTGCCAGTATCCTGTGGTTGGTGTCCTCGAAGATGTTGTGAGCGGAGAGCGGCTCGCGTCCCCAGTGGCCCCGGATCGAGTTGACCACCTTCAGGCCGAAGTCCTTGCGTTCCGCCGCATAGCGACGCCAGATATCACCGAAACGTTCGGCTTCGACGATGTCCTTGGCAATCATGGTGAAGTATCGAAGCTTGGGGAACTCACCCCCCATCCCTTTGTGAAGGTTGCTGACCACGATTCGAGCGGTGAGCCTGTCCAGAGCCGTTGAGCTCCTCAGTTCCACGAGCGAGGGGAAATCCTCGTGTTTGACAACGATGAACTTGATGGCGGACTCGGTGAAATGTTCTGGTTTTAACCATTTTACCAGGAGCTCCTGGACGGCATTTGTGTATTCTCGTTCCTCGCTCCACATGGACAGTGCCAGCATGTCGCAGGGGTCGTGCTCCTCGAGGAGCGATACCAGGTTCGTGTGGCCGAATCTGGTGAGCAGTCCTAACGGGGGATACTTGCGCAACACCTCTGCTGCTACCTCTTCTGAAAGGCAGAAGGCATCGCCGCAGGGGTAGCTATCAAATATGCCCTTTACCACCTTTGTCGTCCCTTCGATGCTGGTCAGGCTTACGCTGGGCAGGAATGATTCCTCCACGGATTTCAGGAAATCTTTTATAGCTATATTGATGTCCATTGAGCGGGCTTCCCTGGGAACGCCGAGATGACCGAACACGAAGTCTTCGAATTCCCCCTTTATCTGCGAGAAGACATTGGCATAGATGCCATTGGCCGTGACCAGGTTGCCGCTGCGGCCAGTGAGTTCGGTGGGCACGATAAGAGGTACCCCGGGAATAAATTCCCGATAGGTGATCGGGGGTATTAAGGGCTCAAGCCTGGCTGCTTTTTCCTCCCAGTTGGCGACGAATTCATCTCTCTGGTGATGGAACTCATCAACGAGTTCTTCTATTTCCCGTTCGGCTGCCATGCATACGAACACTTCTCGCTCGCGGGTGGGAAGTGAATCGAGTTTCTCCTCCAGTTCCTGGAATCTGCGGGCGCGGCTGGCCACCAGCCCGTCATGCATGGGGATCAGGGCGTTGAGGATGTCCCCGCGGGCGAAATCCGTCCCGAAGCAATATTCGACCAGAAAGCTGTATACGATCCTGGGCCATAGCCTGAGGGGGAAGACGAAATCCTTTTTCTCCGAGCGGGATAATCTTTCCAGATCAGCGTAGCTCTCCTCATCCAAGACTTTTTCGTAGATCGAATGGAAACGGTCGAATCCGAGTTGAAATTTCCATACGGATAAATCCTGATTCAGTTCATCTCTTTCGGGGAAGTGAGCCTCGGGGAAGCCGAAAGAAGGGAGCTGGCGTATGACGGGCGCCGATTCAACCTTACCTGCTTTGCCCCACCAGTCACTCTGATTAAGGATTTCCTGGAAGAGGGCGTTGGCGACCTGCCTGAAAATGAGATCCTCTTTTCCGCCCGAGCGCCGATGAATTTTTGTTCCCAGGTTCGCCTCGCAAACGCGGTAATCCCCTGTGATGGCCGCAGTAGCTATCCAGCAGTCGACCCCGTACCCACTGAAGGACGTTTCCCAGGCATATCGCGGATTGTTCAGGTAGGTACGAAGCAACGAGTGACTGATTCCCCACTGACCACCCATCAGGCACCGAATGGGACGGTTGAACACCGCTGCCAGCAGCGGATATGACAAATGGCTGCATAGCAGAGTATCCATGCAATGAGTGATAAACCTCGAAGCTACGATGTCGGCCTGGTCGGTCTTGATCGGTTCGAGCAGAAGCCGGATCCATTCCCCGGACAGCCCTTCAATGCGATCGTCAACAGAGCTGGTTTTAAGATCGGCCTCCAGCAATGCCACGTCGGCGCCCAGTTTATCCGCGATCTCCAGGATGGCGCGAATGGCCCACCCTTTGCCGTTGAGCATCTCATCCTCGAGGAAAAAGGCGACATAATCCAGCCCCCGTCTTCGGAGCGTGGCCTGCGCCGCTTTGTGGGCTGCTTTGCCGGCCGGGGAACCGGCGGCAACGATAACGGCATGCGCCTCGGGGTAATGCCGCTCGATTCCCTTTATAGCGGTCCTGATAACGTGCGGCAAGGTATCCGCCTCGTCGTAATAAGGGATACCGACGACGATATCCGCCTCCATAATTTGCCCGGCACGAGCCAGAGGGTCGGCCATGCAGCGGTGGTACCGGTTCTCCAATTCTTCGAAAGGAGTACTTCGAGCGGCTTCGGGCTCTGTTTTTGATTTATCGTTTAGTTGTTTCATCGAAACTCTTCAAGCTGCCGGCGGCGGATTATCTGAAACAATGATAACCTTTCTTCTATTTCCTTTCCACCGGTTTTCCTATATCATCCCAGTGTCCCGCCCCAGATGGTTTCATCGTCCGGGTGAGCGACGATCAAAGCTACTCGTGCCGGGGATGTGTTCCTGCCTCTGTCATGGTGCAACTCGGCTCCCTTCGAAAGCCAGGCGGGCAAGCAGGTAGGAAATGGTCGCTTCGGCACCCTGGTTGAGGTTTACGGAGCGCTTGCCCACCCCGTCGTAGCAGCCGCCGGTGTGTCGGTCGTAGACCACCTGATTCAAGCTGTTATCCCCCAGAAACCAGAAGAAAGCCCGGCGCATCAGGTCATGGTATTTCGGGTCCCTGGTCAATTCGTAACAGCATTTAAGCGCGTTGACCATGGATTTCGCTTCTCCCGGCTGCTGATCGTATTGCACGCGCTTGCCCTTGCTCTGGTACCAGCCGCCTTCACCGATCGGCATGTAAACCCCATCGACGAAGCTTTGCTTGATGAGGAAATCCAGCGAGGCCTTTCCCACGCGCTGGTAGTCCTCTATGGCGGTGGCCCGATAGCCCAGAAGCAGCGCCTCCGACAGGACCGCATTTGAATAGGTAAGATAGCTCTCGAACCACTGCCAGTCCGGGGAACTGGCCTCACCGAATAAATGAACCAGCCGGTTGCACTGTTCGGTTAAGACTTCGCTGGTGTCGATCCCGATATCCTCTGCCTTTTTGTCCAGCAGGGTGTAGAGTGCCTTGATCCAGAGGGCAATCGAGCGCGGCGATTCAAGCCGCACCCCTTTTTCGATTCGGCGGCTGAGCATCTGATGCGCCTGCCGGCGGGCTGTTTTGGGAAGAGAGCGGGTGGTGGCCGTTGCTGCCAGTGCCATAAGCGTCCGGCCGTTGGCATCCTCGAGGTTTGCCTTCTTATTCTTTTCCCGGTCCGGCGTCCGGTCTTTTTTTATATAATTGGCGAATGTGCCGTCCTCCTGAAAACTCGATTGAATGAAATTGAGGTAGATGTTTATCAGCTTCAGCAGTGTGCGCTTAGTGGAGGCGACCGTCGTGCTCCGCGATGCAGCCCCAAGTTTCTTGTAGTAGGTGCAAGCGGCCAGCAGGGCGCGGGCATTATCATCCAGCGTGTAGCCGAATCTGTAATCGGGGCGGGTGAGTCGGGCGGAATGTGCAATTCCGAAACTGTCCGTCAGATGAACCAGGTGGTCAAGCTTGATTTTGGGAAGGCTTTTCTGTTCACTGATCCGCGCCAGGCTGCGGGCATGGGAGGAGAATACCTTGGCATACTGCACAGCCACGTTCGGCCAGATCATGCGACGCGTTTTGAAATAGGCATTCATGCCCATTTGTTCCCGAAGTTGCCCGTCTTCCAGCAACCGGATGATGGCCTCGGTGTAAGCAGCCGGGCTTTCGAAATCCACCAGTATTCCCACGTCATCCGAAACCAGCTCCCGGGCGTTGGCAAAGGCGGTGGAGATTACCGGCCGGCCGGTGCCGAGGGCGTAGGATAGGGTGCCGGAGACCGCCTGATTGGGGTCCAGCCCCGTCGAGATGTAGATATCCGTGGCTTTAAG
>JAWOBB010000028.1:0-52736 GCA_046498265.1 Dehalococcoidia bacterium
GCCGAGGCGGCCCTTCAAATTCGGGGGGATGCCGGGGAACACCAGGCCACCAAGGATATTAAAACTGCTCTGGCCAGCGCGCTGGGAGGACCGAACTGGACGGTCCTCTCGTTGCTGAAGGAGTCGATATAGGAGTTGATAAGATGGCAAAAGAACCGGAATATATCAGCGTTAACATCGATATGCCCCGCAGATATGACTGGTCCACGGGCAAATACCTGGGTAAGGTCTACGCCGAAGCCAAAGAAAATAAGAGGCTGATGGGGAACATATGCCCCAAGTGCAAGCAGGTCATGTGGGGCCCCACTGTCGTTTGCCCCAAGTGCAAGGTGGAAACGTCATGGGAGTGGGTGGAGCTGGCCGACAGAGGGACCGTGGTGCAATATACTTACCTGGTTTTCCCTCTCTGGGACCCGCACTATGGGGAAAGGTGGGCAAATCCCTATCCTTCGGCAATCATCCTTCTTGACGACGGCGTCTATCAGCGGCACTGGCTGGAGGAACGGGACCCGGAGAAGCTTAAGGAAGGAATGCGGGTCGAGGTTACCTGGAAAGAGAATTACGACGAACGCGGATTGGGCCTGCAGGATGTCCCGTTCTACCGGACGATCGAGGAGTAGGAGGTTACCAAATGGAACTGGCAGAGAAAACAGCCACTAAAGTCGAGGGCATGGATGTCTGGGTCTATCACGGCCAGATTAACATCCCCAACACATATTCCGCCGGCGCGGTAGGCAGCCGGTTTCTTACTGAGATAAGGGACAAAGGCAGGATAATGGGCACCCGCTGCCGCAAGTGCAATCGCGTTTATGTTCCGGCCAGGTCGGTCTGCAAGGACTGCTTCAGCGAGCTTAAACAGTGGGTCGAGGTCAGCGATAAGGGAACTCTCCTTACCTATGCGATCGACAGCGAAGCGAAGAAAATCCATCCGGTTCAAGCCCCGGTTATTTATGGGGTTATCCAGCTGGACGGGGCCGATACCGGTTTCGTGCATATGCTGGGAGGGGTCGACCCCGAGCAAATCAGGTGCGGGATGCGGCTTCAGGCCGTCTTCAAACCCAGGGAAGAGAGAGTGGCCAGCATCCTGGATATCAAGTATTTCAAGCCCCTGTAAAGGATAAATCGCAAAAACAGAGATTTAAGGAATCGGCTTGTTTGAGGATTTGTAAAGGCATGGCTGGGTAATGGCATCTGCACTCGGCGGTATCAGAGTATTGGACCTCACCGGCCTGAGTCCGGCTTCCTTTGCTGCCGGCATGCTGGGGGATATGGGTGCTGACGTTATCAGGATAAGCACTCCCCCCGGAGCTTCACAAAAGGGTGTTGGCTCCGGTGTTGATTTCATAGAGGGTATGGATGCCCCGGCCTTACTTGATACGCCGCGCAACAAGAGAAATATCGGGATAAACCTCAAAGCTGAACCTGGCCGGGAACTCTTTCATCGCCTTGCCGAAACGGCTGATGTAGTGGTGGAAAGCTTTCGGCCCGGAGTAATGGCCCGGCTCGGGATTGACTATGAGACCGTCTCTGGAAAAAATCCCCGGATTATTTTTTGCTCCGTTTGGGTTACGGTCAGGATGGCCCCTACCGGGATCTGCCGGGCCATGATATTAATTATGCGGCTATGGGAGGGGCGCTGGGACTGGTCGGTTACAGCGCGGAGGAGCCCCCCGTTATCGCAGAAAATTTAACCGCTGACGTGACGACGGCCATTCTTCAGTCGGTGATAGGTATTCTAATGGCCATTTGTGCCAGAGAGCGAACGGGAGCGGGGCAACTGGTCGACGTCTCCCTCATGGATGGCGTTCTCTTTACTCTGAGCGGTATCCCGGAAGTGGCGGAATATTTGATGAGGGGAACTGTCCCCCGGCGCGGTGAGGCCCTTTTCGGCGGTTCTCAACCCGGTTATGCGGTTTATGAGACTGCGGATCATAAATACATCAGCCTCGGCACTCTCGAGCCCCATTTCTGGAAAAGATTCTGCCAGGCGATAGGACGTGAAGATTTGATCGCCAGGCAGTATGCCCCGAGCCCTGTAAGGGAAGAGGTCTTTGCCGAATTGCGAAGCATTTTTCTGAGTAAGAGGCGCGATGAATGGTTCGATATCCTTACCGCGGCGGATGTGCCGGCAGGCAAGGTTCTGGATGTTGATGAAGCGTTCTCCGGTCCTCAGGCGCAGCATCGCGAGATGCTCATTGAGGTAGACCATCCGAGGGCGGGGAAATCCCGCCAGATAGCTTTCCCCATCAAGTTCTCAGATACTCCCTGGCAGGTGCGCATTCCGGCGGCACGGCTGGGGGAGCATACGAATGAAGTATTAACAGAGCTTGGTTACCCTGCGGATGAAATTGAGCGGTTGCGCGGGGAAAAAGTGATTTGTTAGTAACCCCTGAGCCTGTTTGGTATTGAGGCCCCTTCAGGAGAATTTACTGAAAACATCTCCCGGCTTGTTATGGATGATGCATCGGTTCACTCTACTATTGTCTTTCGCAAAAGCTTTGTTCCCCTTGATCAAAGGGTGTTCATTTGAACGGGTCCCAGCGAATCGTCTGTTTCTCGTAAGCGGGGGGAAACATCTGAATGAACTCATCATAATAGTAGAGTTCCTTGAATGAGGCGTAAGGCAGGCCGTAAGGGGTTTTCGGGCGCTCGTTGATTTCTTCGGGGTTGACAACCTGGGCCACCAGCCTGTCCATGACATCCTCGGTACCCACTCCCATCGAGAAGCGCAGCTTCTCCCGGTTGGCAATCTTCTCGGGGAGCATGTCGCGGAAAGCTTCTCGCAGGATATACTTTTCCGTCTCCTGTTCGCCGTAGATTTTCCACGCCATGGGAATCTTCTGGCTGAACTTGACGACTCTCGCATCGAGGAACGGGGTCTGATAGACCACCGCATTGGCCATCCAGCCCCGGTCGAGCCGCCTCAGTGCGGTGTTGTAGGCGATATCCAGCAGCTTCCGGGCCAGCTCCTCCCGGCGCTCAGGGGTGGTGACGCTGGGATTCTTGAGAACCATGCGGTACCCGCCGAACAGCTCATCGGCCCCCTCTCCCACGAACATCAGGTCGGTGTATTCCTTGGCCAGCATTGAAGCATAGTAATTGGAAATCTGCCCCACAATGCAGTCCTCGTCGAAGCTCTCCAGGTACCAGATCATTTCCGGGATGCAGTCGAAGATTTCATCGTCGCTGATGCGATAGATGTGGTGCTCCAGCCCCAGGAACTCAGCCATCAGGATGGCGTTTTCCAGGTCGGGGCCGGGTTTGCTGTCGACGGTGGCGGTGACGAGGTGGAGGTCCGGATTGAATTCTCTGGCAACGGTTGCCACGATGGAGCTGTCCAGTCCGCCGCTCAAGGCCGAGGCCCTGACGCCGGGCATCCTTTTCCTGGTAGCTTCAATGATGAGGTCGCGCAGGATGCCGGCGGTGGCCTTCAGGTCATCGCCGACATCGGGAACATCGGGGTCGAAGGGAGCAAACAGCTTCTCCCCCTCTTTTGTGCTGTAAAGATACTGTGGAGGAAGTTCGTGGATATCGGTGCGCAGGTGGCCGACCAGCCCCTTCATTTCCGTGCTGAAATAGAGGGTGCCGTTCTGCACCCCGTAGAAAAGCGGTCTGGCACCCACCTGATCCCGGGCCAGGATCACTTCATCGCCGTCGACGACGGCGCAGCAGTAACTTCCTTCCAGGAGAGTAAAACACTGCCTGCCATGTTCGAGGTAATACTGCCTGAAAAGCTGAACATCTGTCTGACCTTCGGCCCGCTCGTTGAATAACTCGCCGTCAAATACGATGTAGGGAGAATGGGAAAAGGCCGTCGCCCCCGTCTTTTCCGGGGTCAGATTGATTTCGATGGCCCCGATGGCCCCATTGCCCTCGGGCAAAGTGCGCACGGACATGTTATCGGGGCCGCGATGCCGCATAAGCTGCAGCATCATTTCAACTTCATCTGCGCGTTCCTCCGTGCTTGAGTTCGTCGTTATTATGCCTGCTATAGCTGCCATTTCTTAAGTTGCTCACCTTTCATAAATTTGGGAAAAAACTCATGCCCCCTGCATCTCATCCAGTTTTTTGATGGCATCGAAACCGTCCTTGGCGTAGACATCGGCTCC
Organism: Dehalococcoidia bacterium; assembly: GCA_046498265.1. GTDB lineage: Bacteria > Chloroflexota > Dehalococcoidia > SZUA-161 > SpSt-899 > JBGLNL01. Next base: position 4,110 of record JAWOBB010000028.1, read on the forward strand.
GATCTCATTGGCATATTCCTCGGATACCGCCGCCCCGCCGACGAAAATCTTCACCGTTTCCCTGATCCCCGCTTCCTTTATAGCCTCGATAACATCCTTCATCACCACCATAGTGGTGGTCAGCAGGGCCGAAAGTCCCAGGTAATCCGGTTTTTTATCCCTCACGTATTCGACAATCTTTTCGGTGGGAACATCGATGCCCAGGTCGTCCACCTGGTAACCCGCACCCTTGAGCAGTATGGATACGATGTTCTTGCCGATATCGTGGATGTCACCTTTGACCGTGACGATGGCGAATTTCCCCTTGGTGGGGACATCCGAAGCTTCCAGAACGGGCTTGAGGATATCCATGGCTTCCCCTACCGCCTCGGCGGAGGCCAGCATATCAGGGATGAAGTATTCCTTGCTGGCAAACTTCTGCCCCACGATTTCCATCCCGGAAGTGAGTCCATCCATGATTATTTGTTCTGCTGGCAAATTAGCTTCGATTGCCTGACGGGTGAGTTCCAGCACTCCAGGGCCGGTCAGGTCTTCATCGATTCCCTCGTCCTCAGCGGTCTTTCGCCCCTGGATGACATTTTCTTTCAGTTTGGCAATTAGATCTTCACTCATGGTCGTCTCCCTATTGATATATGTTCAGTTGTGGTAAGATACCCGGTACTTCCTGGAATATCTTTTGTGTAGTTGCTTCGTCTATATGTTCGACCGGCTGGGCCAGTAATTCGTTCGTACGCTCGCATGCCAGTTTGAATACATTATCGCTTTCCTCCTCGCCCTCGAAGGGGTAAGGGTGGGAAAGCTGGCCGCTGCGCATGACCTTTCGCACGTAGCTGATGTAGAGTTTCTGGGGGGTTTTCATTACCTCCTGAACCTGCTTCAAAATCTCATCTATTTCGGCCCGGTCCATTTTCGGCTGCCGCAGGAAGAACTTTATCATTTGAAAATGGGCATCATCCAGTACCGCCTGCGGCAGGCAGAAAACCGAGTTGCAATCGAGAAGCCCGAAGGCGCAGTGCAGGTACTGCGGCCCGCTGAGAGTTACTAATATGTCGGAGAACAGCCTCTCCACCGTTGACTGCTGACCCGGAATCCGGCTGTCACAAACCCCAGATGTTGAATAATTGGGGAGGTGATAATAGCGAGCTATCTGGACGCAATCGATATTGTACTGGCTTGTTTCAACGGAGCCATAGGAATCGGCCAGGGTATCCATTCTCGCCCTCACCGGAACGCTGCCGTAAATCACCGGCGTCCCCGGATTTACCAGCTGCCCCAGGGTGATACCGGCCAGCACCTCGGCGTTTATCTGGGCCAGGATACCGGCTTCCCTGATGGGGGCGGTGCTACCGGCCTGGGGAGCGGAGGAGACCACTACCGGCAGACCCCTTTTGCAGACTTCGATGTAGGTATCGGTAGTATCACTTACAAACTGCAGGGGGCTCTTCACCAGGCAGGTTATAAGCGAAATGATGGGGTTCTCCTTAAGGGCCTCTTTGCCTCCGGCTATTATCTCTGCCATGTGCATGACATTATCCAGTTGCGCAAGGCTGGTCAGGCCGGCCTGGACGTGCTTGGTGGTGTTGTTCAGCGAGGCGAATATCTTATTGACGTCTTTATTCTCTTCAGTAACCTCGCTATCCTGGATATTTACAGTGCGGATGAAGCCGTCCACGGTTTCCAGTTGTTCGCACACGTGTGCTGCCTGACAGAGGTCGGCTACGGTTCCACGACGGGGAAGGAACTCGGGCACTTCGATTTCAACATTCGGGTCGGATTTCTTGGTATAGGTTTCGAAGTTGACATCCAGCCAGATATTGGTCTCCGAGCCGGTGATAAAATACACACGCGGCTCGTCGCCGTGCATTATCAGGGCATTTTCCGGATTTCGCGCTCCCAGCTTGACTGTCCTGGGGGCGCTTTCCAGAGCCTGCTGGACAAGGTTAGCCGGGATTTTGACCTGCCAGCAGGGATGATCGCTGTCCGCAACCGGGCTGACCTCAGCCCCGTTGCTCTCGAATACTTGGGCAGCCTGCCGGTTGAAGCACAGCATACCGGGATCGAGCAGAATTTCCAGGGAAGCCTGGTGTATCTGCTCGATCTGCGGGCCGGTCAGCCTCTCCAGTGGTCTCTCTATCAGGATTCCTTCGCGTGGCATTTTGCTCCTCTCACAGCTAGTCGATGATGTTCGGAATTTCGTTAAGTATCTGCTGGCGCACATCGGCAGGAAGGCTGTAACGAGATTCAGCCAGTATCTGCTCGGCCCGGGCTTTAGCTCGGTGGGCCGTATCCTGGCTGCCATTGTCGCGCCAGGCTTCCAGGTGCTCTCTATCACTCAATGAAGGCATGTAATGTTCGGTGCGCATGTACTTTCTGGTATGTTTGGCCGTGACGAAATTACCGCCGGGGCCCACTTTTTTGATTAAATCGAAGGCCAGGGTATCTTCATTGACCGCTATCCCCTCGACAGCACGCATGGCCATGCCGATTATCTCGTCGTCCATCACGTATTTTTCGAAGCTGACGCTGAGGGCAAAATCCAGCAATCCGGCAGCGTCGTGGATGTAATTGGCCCCGCTGAGGGCGCAGAGCAACGTGGTGAGCGCCGATTCGTAACCGCACTGGGCGTCGACCACTTTGGAGTCGGACATTCCGGCGGTAGCATAGAACGGCAGCTTGTAGAACTGGGCCATCTGGGCACTGGCGGCATTGGACATGCCCATCTCTATGGCCCCGATGAGATACTTGAAAGACTGGAAATCGTTGCTCGAGGCCACCGAACCGAAGATGGCCGGCGTTCCCGGGTTCACCAGCTGGGAAAGGCAGACCTCGGCCAGGGAATCGACTGTCTGGATTACCACGTTCCCGGCTACGGTCACCGGTGAAGTAGAGCCGCACAGCGGCTCCGCCGGCAGCGCCACCGGTATTCCGGCTTGAGCGGCGGTGATGATCATATCCCCGTATTTTTCATCGATATTCATCGGGCTGATAGCGCACATGATAATGGACAGGATTGGCTCTTCTCTCAGCTTCTCCTCCGAGCCGGCGATAATCGAGCCCATGCGAATCACATTATCGAGGCCTTCATAGGTATAGACTCCGCCCATGATGTGCTTGGAGGTGTTGTCCAGTCCGGCGAAAAAGCGATTTACATCCACGCCCTCGGGCTGGAGTTCCGTGGGATAAGTGGGCAACAGGAAAAAATGGATATTTTCCAGGCCGTCGACGAGCCGGGCTAGGTTTTTCAGGTCTTCGAGTGTGGCCTTTCGCCTGCTGCCGGTTATACCGTCGATGATGTGGAGAGCGGTGCCGCCGGTTCCCGCATAGACACGGGCATCACCAAGATTGAGATTATGCTCAGGATCGCGCCCGTAGAGAATCACCTCGGAAGGAGCCTTGCCGACAAGCTCCATCACCATATCTCGGGGCATTTTTACAATGCCGTCTTCGACGGTGGCACCGCCTTTGCGGAAATAATCAAGCGCCTCGGCGGAGTTCACCCGGATTCCCACTTCCTCGAACACCCTCATCACGGTGTCGTGTATCCGGGCTATATCTTCTTCGTCGAGCGGTTTATAGCTGCCGCCTTCAATTCCTTTCCGTGCCATTGACGTCAGTTACTCCCTCCTCCACAAACAGTTAGTATCGGTGCAGGTTTTACAGGGGTTGTAGGTAGCTATGCCGCTCTCCGCCGAGCCAACCCCGATTATCCCCGATATGGATTTCGTCGGAATCATAAGGTAGTCATGGCTTAGCTCGACTCCCCCCGATTTGTCACCCAACGCTTCGAAAATGACCTTTTGCTGGCTTATATCCCAATCGCAATTTCCCGGGCTGAACCTCCTGCTGACGGCAAGGCCACTTATGTTTGCCAGCTCACCTATAATCCCATGTACGAAATCGGCCGCCTTTTCGATCATCTCCGAACCGATCGCATCGAGTATGTAGGATTCCAGTACAGCGTCACTGTTGCCCAGCCAGGCTACCATCTTTTCAAGCTCGTCCCCGATCGTCGATGTAAATATGGCTACGCTGCGGCATCTTTTCAGGGTCTCACTAATAATATGGCTTTCAAGTATGCTGGAATCTTTGATGAAAACAAGGGGTTCTTCAACGCGGTCAATATCACGTATGATGTAAGAGTAAGACGGGTCGATTAGGCATTTTGCCTTCTCAAAGTATTCCTCAATTAGAGAGGGGATACGCGGCGACAGACCCTCATCAGAAGCATATCCAATACGTTTGAGCATGCTGTCTTTGGTGATTTCCAGGAAAAAGTCAACGTTTATGTGATATCCGGTTACTGCCATTCGATGCTCTGGCCTCTCTTATACGCTGAACTCCGTATTATGCATTTTATAAAAATTCAGCTGCGCAATGCGGGGAACAAAACAGCATAACAAATACAGCACGTCAGCTTTTATGGGGAACGTCACATTAAAAGTTTAAGGTTACTTGTACTGGTAAGTCTCAGGCCTGAATATTTGTGCACTTGTGTATAGATAACCAATCTTAATACCGGATAGCCTTTGCTTACCTGTTTCTCCCCTTGCCCTCTTTACGAACAGAGTTGCTCCCCCAGGGAGTGCAGACATTATAACATGACAGCTAAGGGCTGTCCAGCACAATTCATTTTGTTGAAGAAGGCAGACTGTGTTCTCTGAAATACTATTAATGGGGGCTTGACCGCAGTGTTTTTAACAGGGGATCAGAAAGGTTCTCGCGAGTATAAAAAAGACTCCTGAATAAGGAGTCTTTTTGTCCCTTGGCGACGTCATATTGTCCCACACCGTCTCCAGTGCAGTATCATCTGCGCAGAGGCGTTTCACTGCCGTGTTCGGAATGGGAACGGGTGGTTCCACCTCGCTATGGTCACCTAGGAACAGATTGATTATATCATCCGCTTTCCCGTTTTTCAACAATTCATTAAAGGATATTTGCCGGGTGAGATTCGGAGAATGATCATTTCTATATGTTGAGTGAGAAAGGAAGATAAAACAGGGCGGATTTTTGTAAGAAAATGTTAATTGTATTGACGATTTAAGTATCGCTGGTGTAGTATAGGAAGCAACTCTGGTTTAATACATTAAGATGTAAGGGAGGATTTTGGCAGACATAATCCCTTCCCTCTGTTTCACAGGAGAAGATATGCATGCCTGAGACAATGTGGATGGTACGCGCCGGCCCCGGCGGGCATCTCTTTGATGAGTTTGTCCGCGGATTCGTGGGCATTGGCTGGGAAGAACTCGGGGATCTGGCGCTGGTTCCTTATACTGAAGACGAAATCAGGGAGTTGTATTCCAAAACGTATCCCGATGAGAGGGGCGAGAGGGCGGCCCATAATGCCTCGATGATCCACCAGTTCCGGTCCGTTCTAACGATCGGCGATAAGGTTGTAACTTACAATCCTGTCACGCGGGAGTACCTGATTGGTACTATAGAAAGCGGCTATGTCTTCCGGCCGGGGGAAATTACTGGCTGTCCACATATGAGAGAGGTTAAATGGGAAGGCACAATTAGCCGCAACGCGCTTTCTGCTTCCTCACGCGAAGGTCTTCGGAGCGGCGCAAGCCTCTTTCAAATAGAAGGAGATATTTCTAAGGAATTGCTGTCGCTGCTGGCAGGAGAGCCGATACTCACCCCTGTGGAGATTGCCCAGCAGCAGATGGCTGAAAAGGAAATCCAGCGCAGGAGGAAATCTCAGGGCTGGGTTACAATTGGATTCGGTGTTTTTATACTTGCATTGGGGGTATTTTTCTACATCTATACAGCCGGACAGATTGACTGGTTGAGGGAGATTAAAGAGACCGAACAACTCGAGACGATCACGGTCTTCTTCTGGCTGGGTAAAGAGATAAGCGAGAATTCCCCCGAGTACGATGAGGCAGTGGATATGCTTACCTGGCTCAAGGGAGTGGGGTTGGGCGCCGCAATTGTGGGGGCGATAATGATAACCCTGGGTGCCATACGGGTTGCTTTTCCTCGATCCAAGAAACTTCGAAGATTTATTTAAGAAATTCCTCAAATGCGCCCTCTTTTTGGAATTGAGGAATTCCCTCAGCTTCAAAAAAATCAGCCGAGACACAAGCGTGGCAAAGGGCGCAAATTCCCTGGCCGGCACGTTGGTTTTTTCCTTGACACGGAATTAGGCCGGTGCTAAAGTTAATTTGCGAGTGAGTTTTGTCCGATGAGCGAGAGTGCAGCGGGGCTGGTTCAGGTTTTCACCGGTAACGGAAGAGGTAAAACTACCGCTGCACTGGGGTCCGTTCTCAGAGCCGCAGGGCAGGGACTCAAGATTCACGTCATTCATTTCATGAAGGGAACCTATCCCTACGGAGAGCAGCAGGCGCTGGCCTATCTACCGAACGTTACCGTTTCCAGGTTTGGCAAGCTCGATTTTGTCGATCCTGACAACGTGAAGGAAGATGAGAAAGAAGAGGCTCGAAAGGCCCTGGAGGCGGGACGGCAGGCACTGCACAGCGGCGAGTTCGATATGGTGGTTCTCGACGAGGTCAACATCGCTTCCGGCTGGGGGCTGGTGCCGGTTGAGGAAGTACTCAAATTAATTGAAGAGAAGCCGGAAAATGTGGAACTGATTCTCACCGGCCGTTATGCCGATCAGCGCCTTATCGAAGCCGCCGATCTGGTCACCGAGATGGTGGAAATCAAGCATCCGTATCAGCAGGGTATCAAGGCCCGGCAGGGCTTCGAATACTAATACTAAAATTAAAGGGGGGAAGTAATGAAGGTTACTTTAAGCGCAATCAAAGCGGATATCGGCGGATACCCGGGGCATTCGGCTATGCATCCGGAGTTGATAGCCTATGCGGAGGAGCAACTGGGAAAAGCCAGAAATGAGGGGCTCCTGGTGGATTTCTGCGTGACCAAGTGCGGGGATGACCTGCAGCTCATCATGAGTCACGAGCAGGGGACGGCCAATGAGCGCATCCATAAACTGGCCTGGGATACCTTCATCGGGGGTACGGAGGTGGCCAAGAAGTTGAAGCTGCACGGGGCCGGACAGGATATCCTCAGCGACACCTTCTCCGGGAATGTTAAAGGAATGGGGCCGGGTTCGGCGGAGATGGAATTCGAGGAACGCGGTTCCGAACCCATACTTGTCTTTATGGCGGATAAAACATCTTCCGGGGCCTGGAACATGCCGCTCTACAAGATGTTCGCCGATCCCTTTAACACCATCGGGCTGGTAATTGCCTCGAACATGCACGACGGATTCTCCTACGAAGTGCATGATGTTAAGGAACACCGAAAAGTGATCTTCAACTGCCCCGAAGAGATATACGATATGCTGGTGCTCATCGGGGCACCTTCCCGGTATGCGGTGAAAGCGGTCCGCCATCGGCCCTCGGGGGAGATCGCGGCCGTTTCCTCCACCGACAAGCTCTACCAGATGGCCGGCAAGTATGTTGGCAAAGATGACCCGGTGCTTGTTGTGCGGGCTCAGGGCACTTTCCCCGCCGTGGGCGAAGTGCTGGAACCGTTTGCCTTTCCCCAGGCAGTAGAGGGCTGGATGAGAGGCTCACACTTTGGCCCGCTTATGCCCTGTTCCATCCCGACGGCAAATCCCTCCCGGTTCGATGGCCCGCCCCGGGTGGTGTGTGCCGGATTCCAGTTAGCCAATGGTAAGCTGGTCGGGCCAAGAGATATGTTCGACGACCCCAGTTTCGATGAAGCCAGGCACCAGGCCAATCTGGCTGCGGATTACCTGCGCCGACACGGTCCGTTCGAGCCCCATCGTCTGCCGCTTGAGGAAATGGAATATACCACCATGCCGCAGGTAATGAAGAATCTGGAAGGCCGATTTTCTCCTCTGGATTAAGCATCTTCCGAAAGAGTGATTCCCTACAGGGGCGGTTTGCAAACCGCCCCTGTTTCTTTATATACTGAATTCAGGGTGCGAGCAGGTTGGAAAAAGTTTTACTGGCTACAAAAAATCAGGGCAAAGCCCGGGAATTGAGCCTGCTCATAGGCAGTCCCAATTGGGAGTTTACAACTCCCGCTCAGGAGGGAATAGAACTGGAAGTCGAAGAGACGGGAAATACCTTTGAAGAGAATGCCATTATCAAAGCCAGGGCCTTCGCCCGTGCCTCGAACTTCATGGCACTTGCCGACGATTCCGGTCTGGAGGTCGATGCGCTCGACGGTGCCCCCGGAGTGTTTTCTGCCCGCTATGCAGGTCCCCGGGCTTCGGATAAAGAGAGAAACGATTATCTCCTCTCGAAATTAGCCGGCGTTCCCTGGGAGGAGCGGCGGGCCCGGTTCCGCTGCGTGATAGCCATTGCCTGCGACGACGAGGAGCCGGTCTTGTGCGAAGGGGAATGCCTCGGAATGATTGCCCTGGAACCAAAAGGGGAAAACGGCTTCGGCTATGACCCCGTTTTCTGGCTGCCGGAATTCGGCCGGACCATGGCCGAACTCCCTCTGGGGAAAAAGAACGAAATAAGTCATCGCGGGAGGGCAGCCCGCCTGGCCCGGCTGCACATGGCCGCACGTCTTGGAAGTGAATAGATAAATGACCCCCATCTCCGATTCATTCGGCCGTCCCATCAATTACCTGCGCATCTCGGTCACCGACCGGTGCAACCTGCGCTGTATTTACTGCATGCCACTGGAGGGCATCGAAACTCTACCCCATACCGAAATCCTGCGCTACGAGGAAATCATTGCAGTGGCAAAGGCAGCGGCCGGGATGGGTATCAATAAGGTGCGCATCACCGGCGGCGAGCCCCTGGTTCGGGCGGGAATTTGCAACCTGGTCGAAATGCTGGCCGGGGTGCCGGGGCTGGACGATATTTCCATAACTACCAACGGCATGCTCCTGAAAAAATACGCAGCCAAACTTGCTCATGCCGGCCTCCAGCGAGTGAACGTAAGTCTCGATTCCCTCGATCCCGAGAAATTCAAACAGATAACCCGGCTGGGTTCGCTTGCCGAAGTGCTGGCGGGAATCGAATCAGCTCACCAGGCAGGGCTCCAGCCGATTAAGATCAACATGGTGACCATGCGCGGCATAAACGAGGACGAGATACTCGATTTTGCCCGCAAAACCATCAAGGAAGGGTGGCATGTGCGCTATATCGAGTTCATGCCGATAGGGCAAAATCGGGATGATGAGAACCGCTTCATCTCGATTCCTGAAATCAGGGAGAGGATCGAAACCCTGGGGACACTGCAACCGGGAAAGCTGGACGGTAATGGCCCGGCCAGGTACTACCGTTTGCCCGGCGCTGAGGGCACCATTGGTTTTATCAGCCCGGTGAGTGAGCATTTCTGTTTCCAGTGCAATCGGCTGCGCCTCACGGCGGACGGGAAACTTCGCCCCTGCCTGCTCTCGGATGAGGAGATCGACCTGCGGGGGCCGCTGCGGGCCGGAGCTTCGATTGACGAGCTTAAAGGACTTCTTCGCCAGGGGATAGATTCCAAGCCCGAATGTCATAATCTTAAGCTGGGCCTCACTGCCAGGGGCAGGAGCATGTGCCAGATCGGGGGATAGTGTCACCTCACATATCAAGTGATGGACAGGGTTGCATTTCAAAACAAATCGTGAGATTCCCGCCTTCGCGGGAATGACATATAGAATCGGGGGATGGGATGGCTGACAACCGATAACTGATAGCTGACAGGATATTAAAGATGATCGATATTTATACTGATGGAGCCTGTTCGGGCAACCCCGGTCCCGGCGGCTGGGCGGCAATAATTGTTCAGAACGGCAAGCGACAGGAGTTCCAGGGTGGAGAACAGAGCACCACCAACAACCGCATGGAACTGATTGCCGCTATTGAAGGCCTCAAACAGACTGCCCCTCATTCCAGGGTTACCGTCCACAGCGACAGCCAGTATCTGGTCAACACCATGACTAAAAACTGGAAGCGCCATGCCAACCAGGATTTGTGGGAGAAGCTGGATGCGCTGGTTGCTGAGCGTGACGTGAAGTGGACCTGGGTGAAGGGGCACGCCGGCCACCCCGAAAACGAACGGGCCGATGCCCTGGCCGTGGAGATGATCGGGCAGGCTTCGCAAACGCCCACCCATTTCGATCCCTCAGGTCAGGTGCACATGGTGGACGTCTCCGCAAAGGATGTTACAGAAAGAACTGCCATAGCCAAAGGAACGGTCAAAATGAAGCCGGCCACCCTCGAGTTGATCGAAAAAGGCGAAGCCGCCAAAGGCGACGTACTGGCCCTGGCCCAAACGGCGGGCATCATGGCCGCCAAGAAAACGCCGGAGCTTATCCCGCTCTGCCACCCGCTTCGCATCACCAAAGTAGACGTGGAATTCGAGACGAACAAAAAGTCAGGATCTGTTGAGATTACCGCCACGGTCAAAGCATCTGATAAGACAGGCGTGGAGATGGAGGCGCTTACCGCCGTGGCGGTCAGCGCCCTGACGATTTACGATATGTGCAAGGCGGTGGACCGGGAGATGAAAATCGAGAACGTCCGGCTGGCCAGGAAGGCCGGCGGCAGGAGCGGGACCATCACGCTTGAGTGAAGCGCAGCCATAAAACCGCACAAACACCTTCAATCAGAGCAAGCATGAGAATCGCCGGAACCATCCCCGAGATGAAACAAATCCGCCGGCAGCTGGCCGAACCGGTCGGGTTCGTGCCCACTATGGGCTTCCTTCATGAAGGGCACCTCTCGCTGGTGCGCCAGGCCCGGGCCGAATGCAAAAGTGTAATGGTGAGCATTTTCGTCAACCCCGCCCAGTTCGGCCCGAACGAGGATTACGCCTCCTATCCGCGCGATACCGAGCGCGACCTCGCTTTACTGGAAAAAGAGGGCACCGACATCGTTTTTATGCCCTCACCCGAGGAAATGTATCCGCCGGAGGCCAGTTCCTGGGTGGATGTGGAAGGCATCACCGAGCGGCTGGAGGGGGCTTGTCGCCCGGGACATTTCCGGGGAGTGACCACCATAGTGGCCAAACTCTTCAACATAACCGAGCCTCACAGGGCGTATTTCGGGCAGAAGGATGCCCAGCAGGCCCTGGTCATCCGGAAGATGGTCAGGGACCTTAACATGAACCTCGAAGTGGTGGTGGCCCCCACCGTCCGCGAGCCGGACGGGCTGGCGATGAGCAGCCGCAATACCTATCTCAGCCTCCAGGAACGCCAATCCGCCCTCGTTCTGTGGAAATCACTTAATCTGGCTAAACAACTCTGGTCGGAAGGGGAAAGGGAGACAGGGAAAATCCGACAGGAGATGGTTTCACTGATCGAGAGCGAGCCGGCGGCCCGAATCGACTATGTCAGCATCGCCGATACCGAAACGCTGGAAGAAGTTGATGGAATCAGCGGGCCGGTTCTGGCATCGCTGGCAGTACGGATTGGCAAGACACGGTTAATCGATAACATGATTCTGGAGGACTCGGATTGAAGATTCTGGCAACCAACGATGACGGGGTTTATTCTGACGGGCTGTGGCGGCTGGTCGAAGCCCTGAAGGAGGTCGGGGAGGTTATCGTATCGGCTCCCGACCGGGAACAGAGCGCGGTGGGAACCTCCGTCACCCTCCATCATCCGTTGCGAATGAGAAAAGTTGAGCCCGGAATCAACGGTGTCGAAACCTACTCCGTGGAAGGCACGCCGGCGGACAGCGTCATCCTTGGATTGCAACTCACCGCTTCGGATGGGGTCGATATGGTTATTTCCGGAATCAACGAAGGTGCCAATCTGGGCAATGATGTCTATATTTCCGGAACCCTGGGGGCTGCCATTCAGGGGCATTTCTACGGTATCCCCGCCATCGCCGTTTCCGCCGCTTTGTATGAAGAGAAAGTCCGATTTGAAGCCGCTGCCGGAATCGCAGAGCTGCTGGCGAGAAAGGTTAAGTCAGGTGAACTGCCCGACAGGGCCCTTTTGAACGTAAATATTCCCTATCTGGCGACCGAACGAATTGAGGGGGTTGAACTCACCCGTCCGGGACGACGGACTTATCACGACGCCATCGAGAGGGGACATGACGGAAAGCGGGATTACTACTGGATCGTGCGCGGCGAGCCGGTCTGGGAGGAAAAGGAAGGGACCGATATCCGGGCAATCCAAAGCGGGAGGATTTCCATCACCCCCCTCCCCATAAGTCTCCCCGGTCCAAGGGCGAACCTTCTGGCTGAGTTATGTTCCTCCTTGTATGAGGAACTGAAAAACCGCAAACATGACAGATAGTAGCGGGGGAATGGTGGAGATAGGGGGACTCGAACCCCCAACCTCGGCGTTGCGAACGCCGCGCTCTCCCGGTTGAGCTATATCCCCACAGCTTTCAGATAGTAGCAAACGGGGGGCATGGTGTCAAGTTAACCCTCCCGTGCCGGAGGTCTGGTGGCCCGACGGACCTTCCTTTTATTTCCCTGTGTTGCTATACTCATAACGGAGTGCCAGCTTGGTTTCAATCAATTACGATGCGATGACATACCTGCTCCTCACCTTTGGCGGTTGCCTGGGTGTTTATCAGATAGGAGCGGTGGCGGGCAATTTCAAAGGTTTGTGGTTTTTCCGCAAACCCTCTTTTACCCTTATTTGCGGCCTGCTCATCCTGGGTGTAACGTATATCTGGTTTTTTACCTGTGCCGACCTCAATATGAATGCCAACGACGCAGCCGTTGTTGAAGGGCATGAACAACTGGTTTTTTTCCTTCTTGGCGCTTTTCTGGCCCTGGTGCTGACTTTCATAGTTTCCTCAATCGTCAATCACAAAGGAGTGGTGCCGGAAAGTGAGACGGTGATAGGTGAAGGACTGGAAGACCTCAAGACAAGGACAGCCTTCCAGGCGGTAACCTGCAGGTTGAGGGATCGGAAGAAGGATCGATGACCCCCCCGGATTCAGGAGTTTCGGAATGGATCACCGGATTTGTCGGTGAGAACGAAGTCTTCGATGGTGTCATGTCCCTGTTATGCACCGATTTCTTCGTGCCGGTGAGTATAAGCCTCTATATGCTGTTGCAGTGGTTTGGGACTGCTGACCCTGTCCAAAGAGTGAAGACGCAGTACGGGATAATGTGTGCCTCCGCTTCCCTGGGCATCTCCTGCGGGGTGGTGGCGATTATCAACAACTTTGTTGAGCTGTGGGACCGCCCCTTTTCAAATGATGAAAATGCCAGGTATGCCGCCGAGACCCTGTTTTATCTGCCCCATGACCCCTCGTTTCCGGCGAACCTGGCCGCTGTTGGTTTTGGGGCGGCGGCGGGCATGTGGATATATGATCGAGTAGCCTCGATACCGATTTTCGTGCTCGCCTTTTTATGGGCGATTTCCCGGATATATGCCGGTGCTCACTATCCGGTCGATATCCTTGGCGGGATGGGAATTGCCGTAGTAGTGGCCTTTTTAACCTATGGTGTTTTCCGCTTATTCCATCCCGTTCCTGCTTTCTTCCACGGACTGGCCAGAAAGGTCTACCTGGCCTGAATTCTAAAGCAGGGCTCCTTGACTAATAAATTGCGCCGGGGTAGAATCTCTAACGGTAAGCCGAGGTAGCTCAGGGGTAGAGCACCGCACTGAAAATGCGGGTGTCGGTGGTTCAAATCCGCCCCTCGGCACCATGACAATAGGGGTCAGGGATCGGAGGTCAGCGAATCAGCGAATCGGTTGTTGATTGATGGCGCGAGGAGGCTGACAGTTGACAGCTGATTACTGGTTTCATGCGGGAGTAGCTCAGCGGTAGAGCACCTCCTTGCCAAGGAGGGGGTCGAGGGTTCGAATCCCTTCTCCCGCTCCAGCACCTGTAAAGTGCGGGTTTTCCTCAATCATAACTCTCTATACCCGAATGTAATTCGGAGGCTGCCTCCAGCAAGCCTCTGGTGTAGGCATGGGAAGGGCTGGTGGCCATCCGGCTGGCCGGTCCCTGCTCCACAATCCTGCCCTCCTGCATGACCGCAATCCGATCGCTTATCTTCCGGGCCACCGCGATATCGTGAGTGATGAAAAGCATGGAAAGGCCCCGGTTCTCCTGAAGGTTCAGAAGTAATTTGAGTATCTTCGCCTGAATGCTGGAATCCAGGAAAGCGGTCGGCTCATCGGCGATGAGCACTTTGGGGTCCAGTACCAGCGCCCGGGCGATGTTCACCCGCTGCAGCTCGCCGCCGCTCAAGTGATGGGGATACTCGTCGAGGAAGTCCTCCGTGGTGGGCAGCTCCACCTCTTCGATGACCTTCGTGGCCATCCGGTCCCGCTCCTCCTTGTCCCCCACACCCTGAACCTCCAGCGGCTCTCGAACCGCCTCCAGCACCGTCATCCGATGGCTCAACGCCTCTCCGGGGTTCTGGAAAACCATCTGCACGGTCCGGTGAAACCCCTTTGAGTGCCGGTCGGTCTCCTGCTCCTCCAGGGAAATCTCTCCGGCTTCCGCCTCGACGAGGCCGGTTATCAGCCGGGCCAGGGTGGTCTTCCCCGACCCGCTCTGGCCCACCAGCGCCAGCGTCTCGCCATGATCCAGGGTCAGGCTCACACCATCGACGGCCTTGAGCTGACCGAACGATTTGCTCATCCCCCTGGCCGAGAGGGCCGCGATTATTCCGCCCCGATGGCAGGCTAACAGTCTGCCCTCCTGCTCCCGCAGCGGCGGTATCAATTCCCGGCATACGCTGATTGCCTGCGTGCAGCGCGGATTGAACGGGCAGCCCATCACCCTCCTGTCCATCCTTCCCTTTATCCCCTGCAGGTCCTTCACCGTGGTCATATTGGGGTATGAACGAAGCAGTGCCCGCGTGTAGGGATGGCGGGGGCGGGAAAACACCTCGGCGGTGGGGCCTGCCTCGACAATCCTGCCTCCATACAGGGTAGCCACCCTGGTGGAGAGTTGAGCTGCCGTTGAGAGGTCGTGCGTGGTTATCAGGACAGCCCGTTCGGCCAGAGTTTTTTTCAGGAAAGCCATCATCTCGGTGCGGGAGCCGGCATCCAGCGAGGAAATGGGCTCATCCAGAATCAGCGTGCCGGGATTGTTGGCCAGCGCCATGGCGATGAGAACCCGCTGCTGCTCCCCTCCGCTGATCTGGTGGGGATAGTGGGAGAACTTCTCCGCCGGGAGGCCTGTATCCCGCAGTATCTCCTCAGCCCTTTGACCAGCCTCGGATTTGCTTTTGAATCCGTGGGCCACCATCGGTTCGGCGACCTGGTCGCAGATTCTGTGGGTCGGATTCAACTGGTTCTGCGCGCTCTGGAAGGCCATCGACACCCGGTTCCAGCGGAGCCGTCGCATCTCCTCTTCGGTGAGGGAAAGGACATCCGAATCATCCAGAAGGATTTTCCCCGTAGCGTTGCCATTGACCAGGCCCATGATGCTCAATCCCAGCGTGGTCTTGCCGGCCCCCGATTCCCCGATGACGGCCAGGCATTCGCCGTCGGCGACCTCGAGGTCTATCCCCCGCAGAATGTGGTCGCCGTTATAACTGACCTTCAAACCCTCAATTCTGAGCACTGATCTCACCTCTGAGCCTGGGGTCGAGCGCCGGCTCCAGCGAATGCCCGATCAGGGTAATGGCCACGATTGTGGCCGAGAGTGCCGCCCCGGCCGGAACGAGCCACCATTTCCAGACATCCATGAATATCCAGTCGCGCGAATCGCTGATCATGCTTCCCCAGCTGACCACGTTGGGATCGCCTATGCCGATAAATGCCAGCCCCGCCTGCAGAAATACCGCCCGCCTAACGGAGAAGACGAAGTCGGCCACCAGTATCGGCCCCAGGTCGGGAATGATATGCCGGCGCATGATGTACCAGGTCCCGGCCCCGAACCCGCGCGCTGCCGAGATGTGGGCTTTCTCCTTCAGAGACAATGCCTGGGCCCGGACGATTCGGGCACCCCCCTGCCAGCATAGCAGGGAAAGTATCAGGATGAGCCCGCCGGTGCCGGAGAGCAGGTCCCGGCACAGGATGACCAGCACGATTACCGGCCCCACGATTAGGAACCCCACCCATCCCATGCTCCTCACCATGTAGAAAGCCATTCCCGCCACCACAATGCCAATAATGACCTCGATGCCGGTGAGGGCCCCGCCGCCCAGGTTCGGGTCGACGTATATCGAAAGCAGAATCAGCAGCAGAATCATGGGTATGACGATGAAGGCATCGACCAGCCTCATGACCACTCGTTCGTATATACCGCCGAGCAGGGCAGCCGATGCCCCCATTACTGCAGCCAGAAAAGTTGACAGTACCCCCACCAGCAGTCCGACCAGCAATGAGGTGCGTGCCCCGTACACGAGCTGGCTCCAGATATCCTGCCCGGCATGGTTGGTTCCCAGGGGATGTTCCCGGGAGGGGTCCTTGAAGGAATCCACCGTCTGCTCCAGCGGATCGGCACCAGCCAGTACGGGAGCGAAAATGGCCATCAGTACCACGATGAGCAGCAAAGCCATGCCGATCTGGCCGGTCCGGCTGCGGGCGACCTCTTTTTTGGGATCAACGTGCATAGCTCACCCTCGGGTCTATTTTGGGATACAGCAGATCGATGATGAAATTCGCCCCCAGGACGAAGACGGCCGTCACCAGCAGTATTCCCTGCAGCACCGGATAATCGCGGTAAGTCAAGGCCTCGTATGTCAGATAGCCGATGCCGGGGTAGGAGAAGACGATCTCCACGAAAAGCACGCCGGTGACCATCCGGCCGATCCAGATGCCGGTCCGGGTCACCACGGGCAGCATGGAATTGCGACCGGCGTGCCGGTATTTGATGGTGCGCGACGGCAGGCCCTTGGCCCGGGCCAGCAGCATGTAGGGCTCCTTGAGCACGCCGACCATGGCGTTCCTGGTCAGCAGGTACCCGGCGGTCAACCGGGCCAGGATGAGGGTAATCAGGGGAAGGGCCAGGTGTTCGATTATGTCGATGAATCGATCCAGTCCGCTCAGGCCGGAATAGGCCTCCTCGGCACCGTAGAGGGGCAGAAGCTGAAGGCTCACCCCGAAGAGGAGCAGCAGCAGTATTCCCAGCCAGAAATCGGGGAAGCCGCTCAGGGTGACCATGCCGGTGAGCATGCCGCCGTCGGCCCTGCCTCCCCGCCGCCAGCCGGACTCTATACCCAGCACGATGCCCAGCACCGTAGAGATAATCAGGGCCAGGCCGCCGAGCAGCAGCGTCCAGTGCAGCCTGCCGAAGATCACCTCCGCCACTGGAGCGTTGTAATAGTAGGAATACCCCAGGTCGCCATGGAAGAGGGCCGCCCAGTAGGAGACGAACTGTCCCCCCAGCGACTGGTCCAGGGCGAAGCGCTCGGTGAGGTCCTGCTGAAGCTGGGGGCTCATCTGCACCAGTGCCTCATCGCCGAAGATGGCCATGAGGGGATCACCCGGCATGAGCCGGGGCAAAAAGAAATTGAGGATCAGGATTATCACCAGCGCCACGGCGTAGGTGATCAGGTTATGTCTGGTGAACATGGGCTACCTGGCGGTATCCCCTCCTCCCATCTCTTCGATTATCTGATTCATCCAGCCTGAAAGGTTCGCCTCCGGGACGGAATAATAGAAAGGAAGATAGGGTTTAATATCGATCACCGGACTCCCGTCTATAGCATCGAGCCCCTCGACTCGCAGGGTGCAGCCATCGCGCTCCACTAATCTTACGGCGATGACGCAAAGGGGATTGGGACGGGCGGGGCTGCAGGTGGCGAATATCCCCACCAGCGGCAGATCCTGCCTTCCCATCGGATGGGCCCGGGTCATGGTGCGCCCGTGCGGGGCGGCCTGGTGGGCCCAGTAGAGAATCAGCAGGTGGGAGAAGTCCTCAACGCCGTCGAGGAGGCCGTCGTATTCCGGGTCGATGATTATCTCCGATACACCGGCCAGCGGATCCGAATCCGGGCTAACTTCGCCTTCCCAGCACAGATCGCCGGAGCGGGCCACCAGGCTGGGTTCGGTGGTGGTGCTGCGGACAAAGCCGACCGGTTTAAGCGTCATCTCCGACATTTATATCTCCTCACCCGGAACCGGAATTCATCTCTCATCCAGGAAAAGTCTTTCTCTCGCCCCCTTGGGGGAGAGAATTAAAGAGAGGGGAACAGAACCTCACCCTCCCTCTATCCCTCCCTTCAAGGGAGGGAGGAACAATTCAATCGGGTCTATTTCTCCAGAAGCGCCATCTTGTTCAGCGGCAGGGGAATGCCGGAGGCCACGCCGCCCTCGGTATAGTACCAGTCGGCCTGGCCGTCATGTGCCCAGAACCAGTCCGGGTGATACAGGGTGAGGGCAGGCAGGTCCTCGGCATAGAGAGCCTGGGCCTGCTGCACCATATCCAGGCGTTTTTCCGGGTCCATCTCATGAAGCTGGCCTTCCAGAAGCTGGCTCAGCTCTTCATTATCCGTATAGCGGGCGCTGTTGAATCCGGAACCGGTGATTACCTTCGGCAGGATGGAAGGCTCATACAGGCCTCCGTGACCGTAGATGGAGAGGTCGAAATCCCAGGCATGGACCTTGGCATCGAGGTTTTTGCCTTCCATGATTTTGAGGTCTATCTTGATGCCGGCATCCTCCAGCGAATCCTTTAAGAACTGCCCCACCTCTTTGAAGCCGTGACGGGTCTGGGTAATCAGCTCCAGCTCCAGCGTTTTCCCGTCTTCAGTAAAATGACCGTCATCGTTAAGCTCATAGCCCAGGCCTTCGAGCAACTGCCGTGTTTTTTGCGGGTTGTAATCATACTGGTTGATCTCAGGATTGTACCAGGGATTGTCCGGCGGCAGCAGGCCGGGGCTGCCCGGTATCCCGTGGCCGCGCTGGGTGACATCCACAAGCTCCTGCCGGTCGATGGCGTAGGCCAGAGCCTGGCGGAATTCCTTTTGATTGAGGGGCTCCTTCTGGTGGTTGATGGTCATCTTGGCGTTCCAGGCATAGGGTGCAGCCACGATGGCAAATCCCTGCGACTGGAGGTCATCGGCCATCTCCGGCTGGATCTCGACCGTATCCACCTTTCCCTGGACCAGCGCTGCCGAGGCCATTTCCCCGCTCGTTTTGACGAAGACCAGCCTGTCTGCTATCGGTTTGCCCTGGTAGTAATCGTCGAAGGCTTCATAGAGATAGGTCCCCTGGGCTTTGTCGTAGTCGAGGAGTGTATACGGCCCGCTCCCGATAACGGCCTGGGGCCCGTCGAAGGTCATGGGGTCTTCAATGTTCTCCCAGATGTGTTTGGGGAGGATGACCATGGTGCCGGCGATATCGTTGAGGAAAGGTGCGTATTCCGATTCAAGGTACAGCTTGATAGTATGTTCATCGATAACCTCGGTGCGGCTGATGCCGGTGGGTCCGATGATGGTGACGAAGGGATCGGGATATTCCTTGACATATTCTACGGTAAAGGCCACATCCTCGGCGGTGAGGGACTCCCCGTCGTGCCATTTGATGCTCTCCTGGAGCGTGAAAATGTAGGCGTTATCCGACTCATCGTAGTTCCATTCTTCGGCCAGTGCCGGAATGAAACCGTCCTCATCCTTCCAGATGAGGGTATCGAAGATGAAGCTCGAGCGGATATACCCCGGCCCGCGGGAGTAACGCAGGTAAGGTGTTGGATAGCCCCAGTCGCCGGTGGGATCACCGATAGTATAGGTGGCGATGGATGCCGGTTCTCCGGCTGGTTCCGTGGTGGTCGGCTGAACGGTTCCCTCTTCATCGTTGTCACAGGCACCCATCAGCACGGTGCCGGTTGCCAGCACACAGATAAGTACTGCCGGAATAAGGTAGCTCAGGATGCGTTTCATGTTTGGTTCTCGCCTTTCTGTTTTAGCCACAAACCAGGTGCATGCCGTTGCCGTCGAGCTGGTAGTAATCCTGCCCGGAACAGGGCAGGCAGACCGGCTGCCCTTCCTTCATGCGGATGCGCGGTTCCATGACGCTTTCGCCGCATACGGAGCAGGTGACGCTGGGGAAGATGGCCGCATAAGCAGGCAAATTGACGTTGACTTGCTGCACTTTCAGAAGCTCTTCGTCCGGGATATCCAGCGTGTTGAAGGAGGCCTGCCGCCACAGTTGCTTCAGCCTGATGCCGTCTTCCTCGCTGCCCTGCCGTTGGGCAACTACTTTCGCAAAAAGCGCCATCGCTTCCGGCTCACGCTCCTCGAGCGACTCCCGGCTCATATCTACAAACACTCTTACCCCTTCGCCGCTCCGCCGGGCCAGGGTGAGGGCGGTCTTCCCGAAATCACGATATATTAGGGCATTGTTGCCGAAGGTGCATCCGGTGACAAACTGAATGCCGTCGGCAAAGCAGTTGTTGGCCTCCACTATAGCCACCACCTCCTCCATGCCGGTGGAGTGGACTCCCAGCTCGGTCACCGCCCGATATGCCAGCCGCACGCCGTAGGCCAGGCCGGGGCAATAATGCCCGTGGAGTTCTCCGGCTTTCTCCAGGAGCCACTTGAGGTCGCCCGATTCGATAGCTTTCTTAATAGTTGCCCTGGGATCGTCAATGGCATCACCGGTCACTATATTGCCTCCTTATTATTTGTCATTAAAACCTTCCCGTTTCTATGCACGGCGATAAAGGGGCTATTCATCTTCTCCCAAAGCTTGGCGAACAATAACTTCAGCGATATCTTCAATTTTCAGATCGTGCATTTTTCGCTCCCAGTAAAAGTCCAGCAGCATTTCCGCAAATGCCCTCATGCTATCCAGGCTTTTCCATTCCATAAGGGGTTTTAAATCTACCGCCTTTTCAATTCGCAAAGTAACTACGCCTGTCTCTTCGTGAAGATAAAGTTCATAACCCGCCATAATCAACCCCCTTTACCCTGGAGCAGCTAATTGCAACTAACGGTTATTGCAACTAGTTGCAAAAAGATACTAACAGATTGATTACTGAAATGCAACAGGTCGCTCTCACCAATTTTGATATGTGGTATAATGCAACTTGAGCAGGCTTTTAACAGGATAGCCCGAAAAGAGACTTCGCAGTTTGAGTAATGCTTTTTGAGAGGATATCATGAGATGCCCCCGATGCGGTAACAGGCTTGTTTCCCCCTTGAGGTTTGTTGTAAGCTTCAATCTTAACAGGATTGTCTGCCCTTATTGCGGTGTTAATCTGAAACGCAACAGACAGTCCGCTCGTTTATGGTATGAAGGAGCTTTGGGGGCGGTTGTCTTCGGCTTATTAATGGGTTTGTTGTGGGTTTACCTGGAAGAGGCCCATCAATGGTGCACCAGAGATGCATTTTTACTGGTGTTCGCCTCGGTTTTGATTGTTGGTACGCTGGTCGAAGTACTGCTTTTCAAATACACCAGGTATGATATCGAGACAGGTGACCAGGAGTAAAGAAAGGCTGTTGATAGGACCCTTCGAAAGGAGCATAATGAGGGATGGAGTTTGGGGTTTTCAAATATGGCAAAGCCATTATACGCGAAAATTATTGTCAACCCTTATGCCGGTACGGGTGCTACCGGCCGAAAGTCCTCCAGAATCAAAGAAATACTTACTGAGGCCGGACTCGACTTTGATTATGTCTATACTGAAGGTAAAGATCATGCCGTGGAACTGGCTCGGGAAGCAGCTCTTAGCGGATATGAGTTAGTGGTTGCTGTGGGAGGTGATGGTACCTTAAGCGAGGTGGTAAACGGTCTGATCCAGTCAGGCCATAGTCGGGACATCACCATGGGAATACTGAATACCGGGACGGGGTGCGATTTTGCCCGTTTTCTGGATATCCCTCGCGATTTTCGGCAGGCATGTGCCCGCCTGGTCAATCCCCAGAAAGTAAGCACGGATGTCGGCGTGGTTCAATGCCAGCGTGGAGGAGAGCCTTTCAGCCGATATTTTATCAGCGCTGCCAGCCTGGGCTTCGATGGCGAGGTGGTGGAGATAGCTGAGAAGAGGCCCCGACTTTTCCACGGCAATACCTCCTATTTTATGGGTGTCATTGAAGTTATGGGAACTTATCGAAACAAGAATGTCCTGCTTAAGATGGATGAGCAGACGGAAGAACTTCGTATTTGCAGCTTAGTGATTGCCAATGCAGGCTCTTATGCTTCGGGGATGCGAATAGTTCCCGAAGCTGACTTAAGTGACGGGCTCTTCGAGGTGGTGATTGTAGGTGATATTAACAAGTTTGAATTAATGCAGATTTTGCCCAAAGCTTACCTGGGAGGGACTCACACGAATAACCAGAATATACGGCTGGAGAAAGCCTCCTATATAACCGTCGAGTCCGAGGACAGGGTCCTTATTCAGGCGGACGGAGACTTAGTGGGGGAAGCTCCGGCCCAATTTTGCCTGTTGCCCTCCGCGCTGAACATTGCCTTATAAAGCGGGATTTCTCCCCATATAAACCCTGCCTCCTCATATTTAAGGGGTATCCCCCTCTCACAGAAGTGATCCTGTAAATGCCGCCCGGCACCTGCCGAAAACAGGCAGGGCTTTTTCCTCTCAATTCCTGAAAACCCGTTATACAAATTAAAGCGTTCATCCGCAGGCCTCTTCTTAGCGGCTAATACCTCGTGGTTTGCATTGACAATGCCTGTGCCAAAGAGTAACATAATTATTACGATGGTTTTACTGATAAATAGTTTGAATCCTCAGCCACTTTACAAATCAGATTGGTAAATTAAAATATAAAATGCGTGGGTTTTGCATACGCAGCACGCAGGAGGGATGAATATAGATGGATGCAATGGAAAAACTCTCGGAACACCTGAAGAAAAGACGCCCTGAGCTCAGGGAAATCAAGAAGGGTGGACAGAAAATTATCGGCTATACCCCCAATGGTTATCTGCCTGTAGAAATGATTTACGCTGCCGGGGCTTTGCCCATATGTCTGGCGCGTGGGGGGGACCCGGAACCTGTGGCTGAAAGCTTGGCCTATATTCCCCGATATATTGATACTTTCTGTCGCTGCCAGATTGGATATCGGGTAATGGGAGAGGAAGTCCTCTACCAACTCCCGGACCTTATAGTTACCCCCGTCAGCGACGTGAACGAGAGGGCTATCGCCGACTGCTGGGATTATTACACCGATGTGGAAACCTTCAGGTATGGTGTGCCCCATAATAAACGCCAGGATGCGATTGACTACTACGCGGGCAGCCTGCGGCTGCTCAAAGAGAAGATGGAAAGCTTCATGAACACTACTGTCAGCGACGACAAGCTGAAGGAGGAAATCAAAATCCAGAACAGGATGCGGGAACTCTTTCGGAATATCAGCTACCTTCGCGAGCCGGGTAAAACCCCGGTCATCAGCAGCCAGGATTTTGTCAGATTGCACCACGCCTCTTTCTATGCGGATAGAACCATTTTCCTTGATATACTGGCAGAGCTGTATGAGGAATTGAAAAAGAGGCAGGTAGAGGAAACCGGCAAACCCAAGGCTATGCTGACAGCGTCCACACTGGCCATGGGCGACTATAAAATCTTCAATATCATGGACGAAATCGGCGGCGAATTTATCTTCGAGGAAGCGGCTGAGGGCCTGATGCCTTATGACCACGAAGTCTCCTTGGAAGGCGACCCGATCCTGGCATTGACCGATGCTCTCTTCGTCAAGCGGGTACCCCCGGCATGGTTCCGGCCGGCAAGGGAGAGAGTGGATTACCTGCTCAATACCATCAAAGAAAGGAAAGCGGAAGGGCTTCTATGGTATCAGTTGCTTTATCGCGATGGTTATGATATCCAGTCATATTCGTTTGAGAAGGAACTGGAAAAGACTGCCGGGCTTCCCTTCCTGAAAATTGAATCGGATTACGATACTTCGGAAAGGGGCCAGTTCAAAACCAGAATGGAAACCTTCACCGAAATTATCAAACAGAGGAGGCAGTAATGTATACCAATCTTTTCAAGATGTGCGGCTACACAGAGGAAGAAATAGAGGCGCAGCGCCCCAGGATCGAAAGGGCGCTGGACAGGATGGGAGTTCTCAACGAAGAGGCTATCCGGCACGCCGAAAAGACGGTTCAGTTAAATTATGATGTCGAACTTGTTTCGGTGCAGAAATTGCTCTGGGTTTTCATGCAAAGTTGTGTGGATGCCGTGCTGGCCAGGGAGGAACACGATTATATTATCAATTGCAACTGGCCTTTCCCAGTCCAGATGACGCTGGCGATGATCGATGCTGCCAAAACAGCCGGCGGCAAGACCTGGGTGGGTATGCCGGTCCAGGTTTTCTGGATGGTAGGGGGAACCGTTTTCGATATCCTCACTCCGGTCCTGGAGAGGGGCGAGTTGATCGGGCAGCCGGTGGGTAAAGCTCACTGTTCACAATATCAGATATACACCGGCGCCATCGATATGGGCATTCTGCCCAAGCCTGACCTGGGCCTGGGCTCCGGGTGGTTCTGCGACCAGGCAGCCGAGACGGAAGAGATGATGAGTGAGCTCTACAATTTCGAGATTTTCTATCTCGATGGGCTCAACGACTGGGCGTGGGGCGCCTGGCCACAGCTTGACGAGCGGGCGGTTAAGTACAGCGCCAACACGATTCGGCTGGGGCTCGAGCGGGTCAAGGAAATCTGCGGTATAGAAACCACCGAGGATCAGCTTAGAGAAGGGTTCAAATATGTGGCCAAATGGTTATACGGGATGCAGAACATCACCCGCATGATCGGTGCGGCTGACCCCCAGCCCATCAGCCAGGCGAATGTAAATCTGCCCTATGGGCTGTGGGCCATTGCCACCGAGTATCGGGAGCAGGCGGTCGACGGACTCAGCACCATGGTAAGGGAAGTAAAGCGAAAGATCGATGCCGGAGAAGGCGTGGTGCCCAAGGGAGCCCCCCGGGTTTACCTGGCCCTGAGAACCAATGTCGATACCACCCCCATCAGGATGGTGGAAGAGCTTGGCCTCTGCCTGCCGACGGTCTTCGTAGACTGGCTGTGCCCGCAGGAGCTTACCAAGAGTCCCTACACCGATATGGTGGATAAAATCGCCGAGGGCTTGTACCGGCGTCCTCAGCTCTGCGATGCCTCCGCCGCTATTGAATACTGGAAGGCTGTTGTCCGGGATTTCAACATCGATGCCCTGATAATGTCCTTTGCCTATAACTGCCGTCCATGGGCGATCGACCCGATTATGGCCAAACTGGATATTCAGAAGGAGTTCGGTATCCCCGGGATTGTACTGGAAACGGATGGCTATGATACCCGTAACTACAGCGCCGAACAGCTCAGGACCCGGCTGGAATCGTTTGCCGAAGTGGTCAAGATGAACAAGGAAATGAAGGCCGCTGCCTGAATCAAGAGCATGCCTTTTTAATGGAGAACGTAAGACAATGATAACAGCAGGAGTTGATGTGGGCGCTGCCACCGCCAAGACGGCCATCGTCAAGGATGGCAAGATGATTGCCTGCAAGGTGATGCCCACCGGCGCAAGAGTGCAGGAATCGGCCCTGAAGGTAACCGAGGATACACTGGCGATGGCAGGGCTCACGATGTCCGATCTGGATGCCGTGATATCCACCGGCTATGCCCGTCACGCTGTCACCTTTTCCAATAGAGGCATCAGCGAGATTATTTGCCATGCCAAGGGAGTAAACCACCTGATTCCGGAGGCCAGGACAATCATCGATATCGGCGGGCAGGACAGCAAAGTCATAGGCCCCCGCGAGGACGGGACGGTGGCCGATTTCGTGATGAACGACAAGTGCGCCGCCGGTACCGGCAGGTTCCTGGAAGTAATGGCGGACGTGCTGGAACTGACCATTGACGAGATGGGGCCGGAAGCGCTCATAAGCAAAAAACCCGCCAATATCACCAGCACCTGTACCATCTTTGCTGAATCGGAGATGGTTTCGCTCCGGGCCGAAAACACCCCCAGAGAGGATATGGTGGCGGGAATACACCGGGCCGTAGCTCGAAGAGTAATCATCATGGGTAAGACGGTGGGATATAAGGACAAGATCGTCTTTACCGGCGGGGTGGCCAAGAACATAGGCATCAAGCATTTCCTGGAACAGGAACTCGGCAGAGAAATTGTGGTGGGCGAAGAGCCGCAGATAATGGGGGCGCTGGGAGCTGCGCTCATTGCGCAAGTCTCGCCGAATTAGGCTGCGGAACTGACCGCAATCGTTGTTGTGGCCTGCTTTTTATTGTTTTGCCTGATTCACATTCAAAAGAGTCGCGGCGCTGTCGGCGGTGATATCGTAGGTGCCTCCTATCGCTGGTCGACGATCCGGCGCTTCATCCGCCGCCCTCCCCGCCGCAATACCCCCCTTTCCACCAGTTCCACGGTCGGTTGGGCCAAGAGTCCTGCCTCCACGGATTTGCGCACTGCGGGGATGGTGAGCGCCTCTTTGAGAACCCTCTCCTCGATATCGGGCGGCTTTCCCAGCACCTCCACCATGCAGTTCATCAGGTCGATATCGCCATCGCGGGAGATGAATACCCGGTAGTCTATCAATTCGGGGATCTGATAAAGCGCCTCATCGAAAAGCGAGGTGTAGATTTGCTCCCCCTCCCCGATATCCAAGATCAACCCCACCCTTTTGGGTAAGGTCCCGATCCTGGTCAGGGTCTCAGCCCCGCAGCCGCAGGGTTCCCGCTTGAGGCAGGCAACATCGCCCGTCCGATACCTTATCAGCGGCATGCCGTCCCGTTGTAAAGTGGTGAAGACCAGTTCCCCTTCCTCTCCGTCCTCGAGCAACTGCCCGGTGTCCGGGTCCACAACCTCGAACAGGAGTTGAGTCTCGTTGAAGTGGAAGCCATCGTGAGCCGAGCACTCGACCCCAATGGCAAAGCCCGGTTCGGTCATGCCATAATGATGAAAGACCTCCGCTCCCCAGCAATGCTCAAGCTGCTGCCTCATGGGCCGGGAAAGGTATTCCGAGGTAATCAGCACCGCTTTCACGCCCATATTGGCCAGGTCGTGGGTCTCCCGTGCTTCCTGGGTGAGCCGCCAGATGCGGAACGCCGAACCCATCAGCAAATGCGGTTTTTCCTCTGCTACCTGGGCAATCTGCTCACCCGTCATGGCGGTGCAGTCCCCGACTATCGGGACCGCGCCCAGTTGTTTGGCTCCCCGGGAGATGAGCCCGGCCATGCTCATGGGGGGGCCGTTGGCGGGAAGAAAGATATGAATCTTGCTGCCTTCGGCTTCGAATCCGGCACCGCTCGTCACCGTTTCCATGATGGCCGCCATGGAATCGACGATAGCATCGGCATCATTATAGGTAAAGAAAATCTTCTTGGGCCGGCCGGACATGGTGCCCGTGGTGAAGTGGCTGAACGTCCGGGCGATGCCCCCGATGGAGGTGCACAGCAGCTTGTAGGGGCTCTGTTCCAGGTCCAGGGGATTGGTGAAAGGGATTCTGGGCAAATCTTCCAGCGACTCGATCTCTGCGCTTGCCTCAAGCAGGTCGCGGTAAAAGGGGCTGTTGGCGGCGGCATAGTTTAAGGTCTGCTTCAGGCGATAAAGCTGCAGGCTCTGGATATCGCGGCGGGTGCCCTCATCGAGGGAGTCTGTGCCCCTGAATCGCCGGTACCCGGCGTCTTCTTCAAATGCCTGCCTGACTTTGCGGTGAATCCATTGCTCGAACATCATTATAGGGAGAATGGTACGAGGGAAGGGTATCAGAACAGCTCGTTTTCGCTCTCTTCGATGGCCTTTTTAATCTCGGCCTCGAGCATCGGCGGCAAACCCTCGATATCCACTTTCAAAAAGCCCCTCACGATCATGGCGGTAGCCTCGTCCCGGGTAATTCCCCTGGCCATGAGGTATTCGACTTCCTCCT
This sequence comes from Dehalococcoidia bacterium, assembly GCA_046498265.1. Taxonomy (GTDB): domain Bacteria; phylum Chloroflexota; class Dehalococcoidia; order SZUA-161; family SpSt-899; genus JBGLNL01. The sequence goes on from JAWOBB010000028.1 coordinate 31,755, forward strand.
CGGCAATCTTCCCCACCGCCGCTTCGTGTGAGAGGTCCACTCCCGCCACGCGGCCCACGAGTTCCGGCACGGCGTGAATGGTGCCGGTATCGGAAAGGATCAGTCCGCTGCACTCCAGGTGCCCCTTTACCCCCGGCTGGTTGGCCTGGATATCGCCCCTGGCGATGATGGTGCCGCCCGTGGTGATGGAGCGGGATATGATCTCCGCCCTTGCTCCTTCGGCATCGAGGATGACGCGGGAGCCCACATCCATGTGGGAGCCGGGGGGGGCCACCATGATGCTGTTCATTCTCACCACGCAATTGCGGCCCACACACTTCACCACAGGATACATCTGCATGGAACGCACCGGCTTCATGGAGACGTAGTTGTTCAGGAATACCCCGTCCTCTTCCAGTATAACCGCGCTGCGGGGACGCACCTCCACCCCGGGGGCCCAGTTGTGAATCATGCTGAAGGTGACTTTGGCCCCCTTCTTGATGTAGAATTCCGATACCCCCAGATGCAATCCCGCCGAGAGGGGATGGGTGGTGCAGCCGGTGATGATATGTAGCTCCGAGCCCTCCTCCGCAATCACGATGTTATGAACCCTCTGAGCTATGTTCTTGTGGCCCAGGTACAGGCAGGCCTGAACGGGCAGCTCCGTGTGTATGTTGGGCAATGCCCTGATGAAATACCCTTCGCTCTCATTGAGCTCGAGGTGAGCGGTGAATTTATCGGTATCTACGCTGATGGCTTTCCACCAGTAATCATCCAGCCAGTCATAGGTCTTGAAAGCCTCGGAGATGCTCATCACCTCCACGCCTTCCTGGCTGGCCGAAAAATGAATCGGGGCCTGGTCTTTCTGGATGAAGGTGCCGGACCGCTGGCTCACATCGTCCACCATCACCCCGGCGCCGAGCATGGCCTCCTTCTCCTCAGGGGGGAGACCGGAGAGGTCCTTCTGATAGGGGTGTCTCTCGCCCTCCGAGTAGCCGGTCAGGTCGATATCGGAGCCCAGCGAAGCTGCCTTGTCCTGAGCCTGTTGAGCCAGGGACCGCTTGTCTTGCGATTCTATATCTGACATGTAGGGCAGCCCTCAAAACCGTTTTCTTTAATACAATCCAGTATCTCGACTGATTCCTGGCCGGAAGAGACGATCTCTCCGGCTACCATTACGTATCCTTTGCCGGCATGCACATAGTCGAGGATGTGTCCCGTATGGGTGATGATGAGCCCCGAGCGGTGGCGGGTTCGGTGCAGCTCCTTTTGCAGCAGGCGATTGATCATCTGCCCGATGAGGTCCATGTTCACCAGGTCGACTCCCGATTCAGGCTCGTCCAGTAATACGAGGTCGGGGCCCTGGGCCATAAGCTGCATCAATTCCGAGCGCTTGATTTCACCCCCCGAAAAACCCTGGTTTACCTCCCGGTTCATCAATTCAGCAATCTGAAGGTCGCCGGCCAGACCGAGGGCGGCGTCGACGCTCATTTCTCCCTTCTGGGAAGCGAGGATAAGATCGATGGTCTTCACCCCTCTAACCACCGGCGGCCGCTGAAACGACATACCGATACCCAGGCGCGCCCGCTCGTCGAGAGTGCTTTCGGTGATGTCCTTACCTTTGAAGATGATTTTCCCCTCGGTAATCTTATAGCGGGGGAATCCCATGATGGCCATCAGCAGGGTGGTCTTGCCGCTGCCGTTGGGCCCGAACAGGGTCTGGGTTTCCCCCTTCCTCAGCGAGATATTGACCCCGTGGAGGACCTCGGTTCCCTCCACTTCCACTTTCAGGTTTTCAACTTGAAGCATAAATCCTGTCTTCCCCTTTCAGGGCATTTCCTGATGGTGCGGTCCTAGCCGGAAAACGTCTTATCCCGCCATTCCTGACTCATTGAGAGGAAACGATTGCGTTCCTTCTGAGTCATGACTGCCCGGTTGATCTCCAGTTCGGCTCCCAGCCTGCCGATCGCCTCGCGTATGATGCTGATGAGGATGTCCTCAATGGAAACCTTGCCGAAGGGTGTTGCCAGCGTCAGGGCCACTTTATTTTTACTGACGCTAACGTCTTTAAGCATTCCCAGCTCGACCAGGGGCAGCCCGATTTCAGGGTGCTTGATCCCGGCCAGTACCTGCTGCACCTGGTCTTCCAGGAGTTCCCCTTCGATTTGGATTTCCGGGGAGAGCAGGTACCTGGATATTTGCAGGGAGGTTGCTTCCGTGTTCAGGCACAGGCCCCGGCCGCAGCCGCGGCACCTCATCTGGAGATGCCGGCCGAAGAGTATCAGCTCCCAGTCGTTCTGACCGCAGCCGTAGCAATCCAGCATCAACGGTGCGCTGCAGGAATGACAGGTACATTCGTGGGGATCGGTCCTGAAGATTTCCTCGAAGGTCCCGAAGGCAAAACCCAGTTCCTGGTCCCCTATACCTTCCTCGCCGTTTCCCATTTCTTACCTCTCGTCCTCGAACGACCGGGTAAATATTTCCGGTATCCGGGTAACCTGTGAATCCGCCCATGCTTTCAGGCACCCGGGGGAGCAGAAATGCAGCTGGTTTGGCGCGGCAAATTCCCACTGATGCACCGTAATCCAGCCGGCAAGTGCCTGGCAGGGAGGCAGGTCCCCGGCAATCTCTCTCTCTGTACCGCAATTGCAGCAGGAGATGAATTTCTTTTCCATGATTAACCCACTCCGGAAAACTTAACCAGGTACATTTAAAAATTTCGGATGAACAGGAGACAGCCTCCTGATCCCTGATTCAATTCTACGCCTTTATGTAATGCCAGGCAATCCTTTTACCCGTTGGGCAACCGGCCCGGAGCCTTTCTCCCGGGAAGGCAGGATCACCGTCGAGATGCCCGGCATCACCTCTTCGCCTCGCTGGTTGATGGCGGTGCTCCTGATATCGACGCAGCATTCCCCCGATTCGTCTACATATTTGCGGGCAACCTTTCCCCCAAGCCAGAGCACATCCGAGAGATAGACGAAATTACGGTATCTGGCATAGCTTTTCTTGAGCCACCCGTCATCGCCCATCCAGTTGGTCAGCAGATGCATCAGCCAGCAGTGTCTCTGCACCGCCGTATCGTAGGGATAGGGAAGCCCGGCGGCGGCGGCGGCGGCCTTGTTGTAGTGAACCCCGTAGATGGGTTCCAGCGCAAAGGTGCTCTCGTCGCGGAAAGCCCAGGGCGGGTGCTTGCGGTACTCCCTCAAAGCCAGGCCGTGGGCCTTGATTTGAACCGGGGATGCCCCGATGCAGTAAGCTATAATGTCGGAGAGCCCCAGCGGGCCCCTGACTATCCGGGGCAGCTCATCCCCGACCTCAACATCCTCCCAGTAACGAGTGTTGCCACCGCGGATCTCCTCACCGAGCACTTCGGCTTCGATTTCCTCCAGTTCCCGCTCGGTCCAGGGATGCGGCAGTTGGATATGGCTGTATTTGCCCTTTTGACGTGTAGCGGGCCTTTCGGCCCTCAGGCCGGCCACCTTCGCACTCCCCACAAGTTCGCCGGGCTGATTGAAATACCGGGCCTCCTGGCGTTCCAGGATCGACCTGCCGGCGAAATCGCTGTTTATCACTTTGAACCCGGTGAAGATGCTCTCCGGGGTGATCCGGTCGTTTAACATAACGGGCAGGAAGAACTCCCATTCGGTGCTGGTCTGGAAGGCATGGACCCCCGGCAGGCCCTGGAGCACCCAGGTAGGGAAGACGCTGGCCAGCCATGAGGGAGGAGCCACCATCTCACCGTATCGGGTCGACCGGGCGTATTCCTCGTCTCGCCAGAGGGGATTGGGGTCGCCGATGCCGTCGGCGAATTTGCGGATGGCATCGGCGGAGGCCAGTTCGTTGAAGATGTTACTGATGCGAAGCTTTGTCCCCACGCGGCGGCGGAAGGTTTCCAGCGCCTCATCGGTAATGGAGCCGTCTTGCAGTGTATCTTCTTCCATCAGGTATATCGCTGCGTAGAGGTGTCCCGGGGACATTTTCTCTACTTCGGATGAAACTTATGCAGGCGTTCTCCGCTGGCACTGGTGAGGTAATGGGCACAGAACGGCACCAGCTTCCTTTCGGGGGTTATCACGTGGATGCAGCAGTTTTGCAATCTTTCCAGGTCGACGGTCCAGGCGTCCTGAAAGGGCATGCCCGATATCGATAGGAAATGGGTTTTAGCCCTTTCTATGAATCGCTTCCAGGTGCCTTCCGGCTGCTGCTCCACCTTATCCGGGTTGGGCTCGATGTATCTCGATTTCTCGGTGATAAACTTGCGCACGTGGTTGGAGGGCGGATTGGCATCGGAGACGACTCCCGAGACCTCGCTGCAGGTAGCTTCCGACTCCTGCCTCGGCTTGAAGGTGGTAGTTGCCATCAGTTTGCCTTCCTCGTTGAGAACGAAGAAACCGGAGAAGCCGCAGTGAGAGACATGCCGGCGGCGGGGCAGGAAATTTCGGGCTTTGATTTCCCCGCCGGTCTGGGCCTCCATCGCTCTGAGTACATCGGGGGTGGTGATGCGGTCCTCGTCAACCGGGGCCACGGGATACCTGCCGAAATAGCTGACGGGCTGAAAATGCACCCCCTTGACTACCGGGATGTACCGGCGGGCAAATTGCACGATCGCGCCGATCTCATGGTCGTTTATGCCGGGGATGACGGTGGGAACCAGCTGGACACCGATTTTCACTTGAGCGCAGTTCTCCACGGCCCTGGTTTTGAGCTCGGCCAGGTCGGCGCCGCGAATCCTGCGGTAAACCTCGTCGGAAACCCCGTCGAACTGGAGGTAAATCAGGTCGGCGCCGCCATCCTTCAGGCGTTTAAGGTATTCGATATCGTTGGCCAGCCTGAGCCCGTGGGTGTTAATCTGAACGTGGGGAAAACCCATTCCCTTGGCCAGGGAGACGATTTGGGGAAGGTCGTCCCGCATGGTCGGCTCCCCGCCGCTCAGTTGCAGCGGGATAAGGCCTTCCACCTCGAGTACGGTCTCGAGCATTCCCCGTATCTGGTCCATGTCCGGCTCAGCAGCCCCGGCCTCTCCGGAGCTGGCAAAACAGACCGGGCACTTCAGATTGCACCGCTCTGTTACCTCCATCAAAACGGTGCAACCCTTTGCTTTATGCTGGGGGCATAGCCCGCAGTCATAGGGGCATCCGTGAACCGTCTCGGTCAGGCGAACCGCGGTACCCGGCGCATCCACCCCGACGTCCCAGTCCTTATAGGAAGGCTCGCCCCGCCACATGACCGCCCGGAAGGTGCCGTGTTCGGGGCAGGTCTTCTTCACAAATACGTCGTTGCCCTCCTGTACCCGCCAGGCGGGAACCACTTTCAGGCAAATGGGACAAAGGCTTCTGGTTTCGGCTAAAATTTTTTCCATTACTTACTATCTCAAGGCAGCCGGCCTTTCCGGCATCAAGTTTTATTTGCACTTCTTCACCTGGTTACCAGGGGACTTACTACCAATATCAGAGTAAAAATGATGGCGATGGCGCTCACCGTTGCCGATACCCACATGATTCTGCTGCGCCCGGACATTGAGGGTACGGCCTCGCGATTGCCAGGCACTTTCCCCCAGCCGATCGATACCCAGAGGCGCTCGTAGAAATAGTACATAACCATGCGGGTCGAGTGGTGATATATCACGATGAGGGTGGCAATCATAGCGGCGGAGGCGTACTTATCGGGGACGAACACGAGGATCAGGTATGCCCCCACCCATGTCCAGATGATTCCAATGAACCGCCAGATTAAAGCCTTTACAACGCTCCTTCGTTTGAGATCGGTCCCCGTCGCTTCGGACATCATCGCTTATCGCCTCATCAAACGCACCTCATGATTTGATAAAAGAAAAGAGCCCGTACCCCGGTTTTCCTTCCTGGAACATGCGAATCCACAGCTTGCGGGAGGAGGGATCTCCTTCGACGACGGGGCAATCGGCAGGCTCTGCCGATCCGAACTGCTCCCAGAAAGCAGCCAGCGAACCGTAGCCGGTAATCACCTGGTAGGTGGCTTTTTTAAGCGTCTTCGAGTGATCTTCAAAATACTCTTCCCTCAGCCCGGCTCCGGCCAGAATCCGACGGTAACCTTCCTGTGTTTCGGCGCTGGAAAAGCAGCATTCAAAGGTCAAATCACCCAGAAGTTCCGCGCTCAAAGGGAACTTGAGGATCACATCGGTGAAGACGAACTTCCCGCCGGGTTTGAGAACCCTGGCGATTTCCCGGGCACCGCTTTCCTTATCTGGCAGGAGAGAGAAAGAGCACTCGCTGATGACGACGTCGAAACTGGAGCCCGAAAAAGGGATGAGTTCGGCATCGGCTATCAGAAAATCGAGCTGGGGTAAAAGGCCCTCGTCACCGGCCCTTTGAGCTGCCAGCGAAGTTGACGAATAAGAGAGGTCAACTCCGGCTATGCGGCAACCAAACTGGCGGGCAAGGAAAGAGGGGGTGGTTCCCCTGCCCGAGGAGATATCCAGGACCTGTGAATTCGAAGTAATACCGGCAATCTCGGCCAGCCTGGCGCTCAGCTCCAGTCCGCCCGGGTGTAATGCCTCATCCATCGCCTCGTTGAACTTCGTCGATTCATAGGCCCTGGAGAGGGTTTGCTTGGTTGCGTTGCTCGATTCCTGCATGGGGAATGATCGGGGGCCCTAAGCCAGCTTGGCCTCCAGCTCCTCCTGGCCGGGGATGATTTCTTCCATTACCACCTTTTCTGAAATCCATTTTCCATTGCACTTGGGGCAAACCCAGGCCAGCTGGAAGCCCGGCATATCCATATATGTAAGCTCGATTTCCTTCTCCTCCACCTCAACTTTACATTTGTGACAATGCCATTGTGCCATAGCTATATATCCTCCGCGAACTCTGTCTTCATGGTATAAGTTTTATTTGCCCTGTAATTATCATCGCCCAGGACGGTGTACTCAACGAACACCCAGGATTCCCCGCATTTAGCTTTGGCCAGGCAGTCCGGAGCATCAGGTTTGTACATCTTGTCTCCCGAGGACTCGGCTTCCTCGATCACCTTCTGGACGTCCTCATCCCGAATCCCGCGCTCTTCCATCAGCCCGGCCAGGCCGTCGGCCTTCTCTATGTTTATCGCCACTCACTTACCTCCTTATATGTGGAACTTTAAAGACATCTATTAAATTATAAGCGGTTTACATTCTCTTCGCAATCTGACTTTTGTGCACCGGTTCAGTTCGAAATATCAGTAATGTTATCATAATAATTATGTTACCTTTGCACAAAAAGCAATGTCAAGCAGCCGGCAAAGCGCTTCCTTGACTTGAGCGGCTCCTTCATCCATACTATCATCGGGAAGGCAGGGATAACCTGTGCAAAGATTGCGTATTACGGTTATACTCATTCTTACGGCGGCTATTGCCGCCGGCGCAATTGTTTTCATTCTCCGGCAGAATACCTCCGGCAGTTCCGTACAAATCCTTCTTCCGACACCTTCTATCGAGATAGAGGTCTACGTAAGTGGAGAAGTAGAATCACCCGGCAACTATATCCTCGACGAAGGCGCTCGAGTGGCTGATGCCATCGAGGCTGCCGGCGGGTTCACCTCTGATGCCGATCAATCGGCGATAAATCTGGCGGATACTTTGCGGAACTCATCTCACGTAAACGTTTACAAGATTGGCGAAGCTTCTCAGCGAATCAATATCAATACCGCTGAAGCCTGGCTCCTCGATGCCCTTCCGGGGATCGGCGAGGCAACCGCGCAGTCAATCATCGAGTACCGCAGGGGCGAGGGAACCTTCGAGGAAATAGGAGATTTGAAGGATATTAAGGGTATCGGCGATTCTACTTTCGAGGAATTGCAGGACAAAATCACGGTCTATTGATACATGAGGCTCACCTACCTCAGCCTGGCCTGGATTCTGGGTATTTATCTGGGCTCAAAATTGGAGATTCCCTGGAGCGTTATAGTCACCCTGCTCGGGGTTTCGGCCCTTCTCGTTATCCCCTTTTCCCATAAAAAAACCTTCATCTGGTACGGTTTATGTCTGCTACTCCTCTTCGGGGGGATAATTCGCTTCCATTACGTTTCCGAAGGCGACGAGTTGCAGAACTATCAGGGGGAGTTTTACCAGCTTCAGGGAGTAATCGCTGCCGCCCCGGAAGTTAAAGCTGAAACCACAATTCTGCGGGTGGAGGCAAAACAGCTCAAAGCTGGTGAGGAGTGGCAGGATGTCTCCGGTACGCTGCGGGTTTCGGCTCCCAGGTTCCCCGGTTTCGCCGAGCGTGATTTCCCGTATTATCACTATGGGGACCTGATTGAATTCGGGGGCGTACTTAAATCGCCGGAGTCACTGGGAGGGAAAGACGATTTTGACTTTGCCTCCTATCTGGCTCGCCAGGGAATTCATACCGTTATGTATCCAGCTTCTTCAAATATCGAACTGCTCCAGAGCGGCCGGAAACCCGATCCGATGGAATGGATTCATCATCTGAGGCGAAGCATGTCCAGCTCCCTTGAAAAGGCTCTTCCCGAACCCCAGTGCGCACTGGCCCGGGCAATGCTGCTGGGTGAGCGAAGCTCTATTTCCAGCAGGGTGAGGGATGATTTCTCACGGGCAGGGACTTCCCACCTGCTGGCGATTTCAGGGGTTCACGTAGGGATTGTGGTGGGGATTGCCTTAAGCGCCGGAATCTGGATTTTCGGCAGGCGACGTCCCACCGCTTTCCTGCTTGCTCTGGCGGTGGTCTGGCTATACGTTGTCTTGAGCGGTATGAGTCCCTCCGCCTGGCGGGCGGCAACGATGGGCAGCCTGTGGCTCTGGGCCGACTGGCTCGGCAGGCAGCGAAGCGCCTTTACTGCCCTTGCCTTCGCTGCTGCCCTTATGCTGGCCGTCGATCCCCGCCTGATGAGCGATGTGGGGTTCCAGCTCAGCTTTGCAGCCATGACCGGACTCGTCTTTCTGACCCCTGTCTTCCAGAGGTGGGGGAGGAGAGTGTTCGGGGGTGAAGATGGAGAGGTCTCCTCTGCCCTGAATTTTTTCATCATCAGCTTTGCCGTAACTCTGGGGGCTGTCCTGGCCACATTGCCGCTGGTGGCCTATTACTTTGAATACATTTCGCTGATGAGTTTGCCCGCTACCTTTTTCACCCTGCCGGCAGTTCCCGGAATCATCGTCACCTCGGCAGCGGCGGGCCTGACGGGGATTCTCGCCCCTGGAATCGCTGAGGTTTTAGGCTGGCTGTCGTGGTTTTTCTCAACTTATGTAATCGAGGCGGTCAGCTTCTTTGCCTCGATCCCCTTTGCTTCTGTGGATGTGAAAGTGGGCGCTTCTGCCGTTTATGCTTATTACGCTATCCTGCTGGCAGCCCTGTGGGTGCCGAAGAACTCAGTTCGGATAAGGGGATTCATCCCCGGAGCTAAAAGTCACTTTGCTGTTGTGTCCGGATTCGTTTCCCGTATACCCGCCAGGTGGATCGTCCTGACGCTTGTGCTAGCTGTCGCCCTGGTCTGGACGGCGGCCGTTACCGCTTCGGACAGCCGCCTTCACATATATGTTCTCGATGTCGGCCAGGGGGATTCGATATTAATCCATAAAGAAAACCAGCAGATTCTCATCGACGGCGGGCCCGACTCGGAAAAGCTGATGGAGGAGCTTGGTGACCGGATGCCTTTCTGGGATCGAAGTATCGAGCTGGTAGTCCTGACTCACCCCGATGCCGATCACCTTACCGGCCTGGTGGGGGTGCTGCAACGCTACAAAGTGGAAAAGCTTTTGACCAGCGGCCAGGAGCATGATTCGAATCTTTACAGGGAGTGGGATAGATTGATCGAACAGAAAGGAATCGAGCGGATTCATGCCGCCGCGGGTCAGGAGGTGGTCATGGAAGAGGGAATCTCTCTGGAAATCCTTCATCCCCTGGAAACCCCACTGGAAGGGGCCCATAACGACCTGAACAACAACTCGGTTGTCATGCGCCTGGAATATGATAACTTCAGCATGCTGCTGACCGGTGATATCGGGGTGGAGGCGGAGGAACTGCTACTGGGGCAGGATTGCCGGCTGGAAAGTACGGTCCTGAAGGTAGCCCATCATGGCTCCGATTCCTCAACCTCCCCCCCGTTTCTGGCAGAGGTCGATCCCCTGTTTGCCGTCATTTCCGCCGGAGCGGATAATCAGTTCGGGCATCCCGCCGGAGAAGTCATGGAAAGACTTGAGGGGACAGTTAGCGAAGAAAGCGTTTACCTCACGGCCAAAGACGGGACCGTCGAGTTCATCTCCGACGGGAAGAAATTGTGGGTGGGGACGGGAAACTGACCTTACCAGCTTGACTTGAATCCTTCCTTCCTCCATACTATCACTCGAGGGGAGAAAGGCAGGTCGAATTTATCAAACGAGGAAAAAATGGGAGCAAAAGAAGAGCTCAAAAGATGCGGACAAGCCCTGATCGAACAGGGACTGACATGGGGACAGAGCGGCAACATCAGTCTCAGAATCGAATCTGATGCCTTCCTCATCTCCGCCGGAGGAACCAGCCTGGGGAACTTAGGTGATGAGGATATTATCCGATGTGAAACAGGCAAAGAGAACTGTGAAGGCGCCGCTAAGCCCTCCATGGAAACGGGTATGCACCGGGGTATCTACCGCAAATGCGAGGATGCCAGAGCCATAATTCACTCCCAGCCTCTCTATTCCACCGTGGTCGCCTGCTCCGGTATGCCCATCCGGACGGATTTCCTTCCCGAGGCAATGGCCTATCTGGAGAGGATAGAAAGGGTCCCCTACCGCCATGCCGGGAGCAGGGAACTGGCCGAGGCCGCCACCGAACTGGCAGACAGCTCCAGGGTCCTCCTGCTGGAAAATCACGGCGTGATTTGCTGGGGAGCCTCCCTGGATGAGGCCCTGCTCCTCACCCAGGCGCTCGAATTCTGCTGCCGTTTGCTGGTGGTGGCGAAAAGCAGCGGGCTGGATTTTAACTACCTGGGGGAAGAGGTGCCGGCAGACTTCCGCAGGCACCTTCGAGAAATCGGCAGGTAGGGTACTCTCTCCCTGTTCGGCAGCCGAAAGCATATCATTGATTCCCCTCCGGGGCGATAGTATACTTCCCCTAGGAGTAAATCATGCAGAAAATTATCTTTTCCCTGATGGCGTTTATCCTGTTATTGAGCGGAGCCTGCCTGGCGGAGCCGGAGAGGCTGCAGACGTCCGAGACACCCCGGGTTCCCGAAATCGAGCATCTGAGCGGTTTCCATGAGGACACCGTTTACGGTTACGCAACCAGGTATCCCTCGGAGTGGGAAGCGGAGGAAGGAGGCCCGGCCGGAGCCCTCCTGACCATTCACAACGCCGCTTACAGCTGCACCGTGCAGGTTTTCAGGGAGGAACTGGCTCAGCCGGTGATTTTGGAGGAATACGCATCCGGCATCATCGGTAATATGCAGCGGCAGCTGGCTGGGTTCAGGCTTCTGGAGGAAGGGAAAGTAGCGATGGGCGACGACGTCGGCTATGAGTATGACTTTGAAGGTAGCGAATCCGGTACATCGCTGAGGGCGAAGATCGTTTGCCTGACGGAGGAAAACAGGGCTTTTGTTGTCCTGGCGGCGGCCGAGGCGGGCATTTACGATCTGGTGAGCGAAAAGATAGACGGCACCGTTTACAGTTTCCGCCTTGAGGAAGGCTTCTCGCTTGCCGACGTCCCCCGCGACGAATCGCTGATACTCTATGGATTACCACCGATTACGCTCGACCCCGCTGTGGTGCTCGATACGGATTCGGCCCTGTTCATCCAGGAGATTTTCAGCGGACTGGTAACCCTGAATCAGGACCTCGAGATAGTTCCCGACCTGGCGGAGAGCTGGGAGACCAGTGAGGACGGGACGGCCTATACCTTCCATCTCCGCGAGGATGCTGAATTCCATGACGGGAAACCGGTAACAGCCGGCGATTTCAAATACTCCATCGAGCGCGCCTGCGATCCTGAAACCGCCTCTCAAGTGGCGGGCAGTTACCTTGACGATATCGTCGGGGCCAGAGCAAAGCTTGCCGGCATAGCCGAGGAAGTCGAAGGAGTGGAAGTTGTCGATGAGCATACTCTCCGCATCAGAATCGATGCCCCGAAAGCGCATTTCCTTTCCAAGCTCCTCTATCCCACCAGCTTCGTGCTTGATGAGGAAAACGTCAATTCCGGCGAGGACTGGTGGCGGGATCCCAACGGCACCGGCCCCTTCGAAATCGATACCTGGAAAAAGGACGAACTGCTGATTCTGGCCCGAAGCCAGCATTACACAGGGGAATTGCCCGACGTCCGGAGGGTTGTTTTCCGTCTCTGGGGAGGTATGCCCATGAGCATGTATGAGGGGGGGGAGATCGATATTACCTGGGTCTCGGGTATGAACATAGAGAGGGTTCTCGATCAGGCCAATCCTCTCAACGATGAGCTGGTCACCATTCCCCAGCTGAGTTTGAATTATATCGGGTTCAACTACACTGAGCCGCCGTTCGATGATCCCAAAGTCCGCCAGGCTTTCTGCCATGCCATAGACAGGGAGAAAATAATCGAGGTTCTGTTCAAAGACACGGTTCTTCAGGCCGAAGGTATCCTTCCTCCCGGTATGCCTGGCTATAACGAGGAAGTCGAGGGGCTCGATTTCGACCCGAATAAAGCCGTCGAACTGATTCAGGAATCCACTTATGGAAGTGTCGAGGAACTTCCCTCCATCACCTACACCACGTCGGGGCGGGGTTACGTCTCCGTCCTGACCGAAGCCCTGATTGACATGTGGAGAAAGAACCTGGGTGTGGAAGTAAGTATAAGGCAAATCGACCCGGAGAGTTATCCCTATATTCTCAAAGAGGAAAAGGACCAGCTGTTCGATATAGGCTGGCTGGCCGATTACCCCGACCCCCATAATTTCCTGGACCTTCTGTTCCACAGCGAGAGCGGAGATAACATCGCTGAGTATAGCAACCCGGAGATCGATGCCAGGCTCCAGGCGGCCCGGGAGGAAATGGACTCGGAGGTTCGCCTCCGGATGTATCGGGAAATCGAACAGATGCTGGTCGACGATGCGGCGTGCCTGCCCTTGTATTTCGGCAAGGATTATGTCCTCGTCAAACCATATGTGAATGGTTTTACGGGGGTGCCTATAACTATGCCATGGCTCAAATATATCTCGCTTGAGCCACATGAGTGAAAAGAATGAACGAAAACCTGTCTGGCAAATACCTGGCTCTCTGCCTGCTTCTGCCGGCATTGCTGCTGGCGGGTCTGGTGGCAGGGTGTGCTCAAGAGGAAAAGTCATCCTCCCCCTCGGAGGCACTTCCCGATATCCAGCTTCTGCCGAAACCGGCTCCGACTGCCAGGCCGGGGACCGCCAGTACTATCAGCATAATTTCTACCGCCGTTGGGGCCGATTTCCCTGAATCACTCACTTTCGGCCTGGAAGCTGAAAGCACCCACAGTATAACCGACCTTCAATTCATATATACCCTTCCCAAGATTCTCCGGCCTTCGGTAACGGTTACCCAGTATCCGGAATTCGAACCGGGTACCCATGTGAAAACGGACTGGACATGGGATGCCAGGAAGGCCAGCATTCCTCCCGGTGCGGTGATCGAATACAAATGGGTCATCGAAAACAGCGTCGAAGACAGGCTTGAGACCGAAACGGTTCCCCTTACGTTCGAGGATGTCCGCTATGACTGGAGGGAGCTTGAAGATGAGGATATTCACCTGTTATGGTACGAGGGAGATGAATCCTTCGGTGAAGAACTGATGGAAGCGGCGCAGCAAGCACTGGTAAAACATGCTGAAACAACAAATTCTGAACTTGAAGAACAGGTTAAGATTTACATCTACGGCTGCACTGAGGACCTTCATGATGCAGTGATATACACTGATGAATGGACTGGCGGCATGGCTTTCCCGGAATACGGGATAATCGCTATTGGTGTCGCTCCGAACAACCTCCAATGGGGCAAAAGGGCGGTCACTCACGAGCTGTCACACATGGTGATTTATCAGGTTACTTACAGCCCTCTGAGCAATGTTCCTGCCTGGCTCGATGAGGGGCTGGCCATGTATTCGGAAGGCGGGCTGCTGAGCAACTTCAAACTGAGGTTGAAGAAAGCCGTCTCCGCAGATGCCCTGTTTTCTATTCGCAGCATCAGCGGCAACTTCCCGGCAGCCACTGAGGAGGCTGAGCTTGCGTATGCCCAGAGTTACAGTCTGGTAGAATTCCTTATCGAGAACTTTGGCAGCTCTAAGATGCAGGAGTTACTTCAGGCTTTCAGTGCCGGTATCAGCCTTGATGATGCCCTTATGGAAGTATATGGATTTGACAGCAGGCAGCTTGAAACGGACTGGCGCAGGACTCTTCTTTAGATTACTTTATCTGTGCCCCCTTTTCCCGGCTCGGCTATCTCGTCTTCCGCTGGAAGCGTGCTCTCGCTGTCAAGAGAATCCTCCACACCAGCCCAGGTATCTTCCTCATCTTTTTCTGCAGTTTCCAGGGGGGGCTCTTCGAGCTCTCTTTTAACCATACTGTCCTTGAGATATGGTCTTATCTCCTCAACCACCTTTGGGGGTGGGAACGAAGGATATCCGGACTGGCTGGGGTGTTGAAAGGTTTCTCTGATTATTACCTTGACTTCCTCGTACTCAAGGTTGACGATTACAGATTTGTACTCATTGCCGCCTTCTATAAGCCGGGCAATGCGTGCCCCGATCTTGGGGGCAATCTCGCCGAGATATTCTCCGGGATCGTTTACCACTTCCAGTTTTTTGTCATTCACCCGCAGGTGAACCAGGTTGCCGGGTGCCATTTTCCCCAGCACTTCCGGTGAGGCCAGCTTATACATATTGACCCTTCTGGCTTTGCTCGCCTCTTCGATGTAGAACCGGGAATCGATACCGTGCGTTTCCTTGCTGAGCGGCTCCTCATCTTTGAGGTGAGAAAGCCGGGCCAGGTTCTTCCGTGCGATGCTGTTCCGGGAATCTATTTTCAATACCTGCTCGTATGCCTGCCGGGATTGAGATATGCGCCCGACCTCGCTCAGTGCCTTGCCCATACGATTGAGAGCATCGACATCATTGGGGGAAATCTCCAGGATTTCCTGGTTAACCAGTACCGCCTCTTCCCAACGCCCCTGTACCGCCAGCGTTACAGCTTCATCACTGCGATTATGTCCCATGTCACTGTTCCCGAATTGATTTCGTAATTCCGAGCCATCGTGCATCATATCATGTTTTTCTGGCAAGCACAATAGGGGGAACCCCGGAAATTTACCTGCGGGGAAAATTAGATGCTCCCTTCGGCCAATTTAACATGATTGGCAAACGCGGGGCAACCGTAGGTGAAAATCGAGTTTCTTAAGGGCAAACAAGGTTGCTATTAAGTTACAACTGGTTTAGAATACGTTAGCAACTGTTATGTTTTCCACAGGTAATTCCCAATTGAGATAAAGTGGAAGGTTTTTAGGGAAATGTTGAGAGGCTCAGGATATTGAAATAGGCAGTTCAGTTAAAAGTAGAATGCGTGCCAGTATAAATTTACAGTCCTCACATATCGCCAGTCGGTTCAAACCGCTCCAGTATCCATGGATCTATGTATTTCTGATTATGGTTGCCGAGTTCGTTACTTCCTATTATCTTCATGCAGGCATCCTTATTCACCTGTGCATACTGGGGAGCCTGCTGGTACACTCCGTGATGCTTGAAGACAAATCAGTTGCGAACCTGTTGACCGCTATGACCGTAGCGCCCTTAATCAGAATCCTGGGCCTTTCCACACCGCTGGTGCATTTCAGTCAGATTACCTGGTTTGCAATAGTGAGCGTACCCATGTTCATCGCCGGCATTACCATAGCTCGTATGCAAAATTTATCGGTTGAACAGGTCGGGCTTTCTCCTCCCAAAAAGAAGTATTTCCCGCTTGAAGCCGCGGTAGTTGTTCTCTGCATTCCCGTGGGATTTCTGGAGTATTACCTGCTGCGACCCAGTGCGCTGGTGAGCCTGAATTTGCATGAAGCTATAGCTCCGGCGCTGGTGCTGATTGGTAACACCGGATTCCTTGAGGAGGTTATATTCAGGGGGTTGTTACAGTATCATGCCACGAGGATTGCCGGATTCCACGGGATTATACTTGTATCCGTCCTCTTTGGCGTGTTGCATATTACCAATCTCGTTTTCTGGGATGCGGTGCTGGCAGCAGCGGTAGGGTTGCTGTTTGCGCTGGTGGTCAGGAAAACCGGCTCAGTGTGGGGGATGAGCCTGGCTCACGGGATGGTAAATGTCACCCTGTTTATAATTGCGCCCAACTTAATTGATTGATGGGCCCTGTATATATTCCATTTGTCTTAATCCAATCTGCCTGCCAGCCTCTCGTAAGTGGCATCGAGGGCTTCGGAAATGGTTCGGGTATCGGACATGACCGGCATGAAGTTGGTATCCCCGTTCCACCGGGGCACAACGTGCGTGTGGATATGCTCCTCGATACCGGCGCCGGCTACTTTCCCCAAATTGATTCCTATGTTAAATCCCTCGGGATTCATTACTTCCTTCAGCATTTCCACGCAACGGCTGATCAGTTGAACATGTTCCAGTAAATCCTCGTTATCGAGCTCATCCAGCTTCGCCACGTGCTTATAGGGGGCCACCATCAGGTGACCGGGGTTGTAGGGATATTTATTGAGCATCACCACGTTCTTGCCGGCTCGATAGAGAATCAGGTTTTCCCTGTCCTTATCCTCAGCTGGTTTCTTACAGAAAATACATTCGGTGTCTTTTTCACTCAGTATGTATTCAATTCTCCAGGGGGCCCACAGGTGCTCCATTATTCCAACTCCTTGATTTGTATCTTGGATCAGATTTTTTCGCGCACCCCGATTTTAGCATAAATCGGAATTTGTCATTTGGCACTCATGATATTATACTTTAGCCATGCTTCAGCTAAACGGTTTATGGGAGTTAGCATCCACTCGCCAGAATCTGATAGCATTCCTTCGTTCTGATTACCTGAAACTGGCTGCGATTCTGGGACTGGCCTTCTACATCGCTTTCATTCCGCATATGGATTATCCCTACCCGGTGCACATGGATGAGTGGATTAATATAGCTAATGCAAACGTGATAATGGAATCAGGCAGCATTACTGAGCCTCATCCGATGTGCCCCGAAGAAAAGGCACAGTGCCACTGGTTTTTTGAATCAGGATTACACCTCTTATTAGTGCTCTTTAAAAGTGTAGCTGATATTTCCTGGATGACTGTTTTTCGTTACCTGCCATCATGTATTTTTGTCTTTACAGTGCTTTCTGTTTATCTCCTGGGTAAAAGGCATGGATTTGGCTGGGAGGCAGCGCTGTGGACATGCTTGATTATTACAACCGTGGGTATCCTTGGCCCTGCCTTCCTTGTAGGTGTTTCCGTCGGACTCCCTTTTATCGCGCTTTCACTCTATCTGGCATATAATTTTCGAACTCTCTGGAGTTACGTGGTGGTGTTCCTCTTGATGACTTTCCTGCTGGCGTTGCATCCGCCCACTGCCGTGGGGCTGGGGATTCTTCTTCTTCCCTACATCGTACTGAGTTTGAAAGGAAACTTCAGACACGCAGCAGGGCTGAGCTTGTCAGGGGGCTTACCGCTAATCCCTGCACTGGTAGTGCTGGATCGGGACGTAATAGTTCATTACTTGAAGCAGATTTACTCCAGTCATCCGTTGGATGAAAACCATGTTTATCCGGAATTGATACCAGAATTCGGCTATATTCCGGTGGCGTGCTGCCTACTGGGCCTGGTGATTCTGGTAAGGAAAGGCGGGAAGGAGGCATGGGGGCTGGTTGCCGGTTTCGTACTGCTGCTCCTGATGCTCGTAATCAAGAGCCAGTTCGATTACGGGATGGGAATATTGTATCTCAGGGGTCTTATGTATACTATGCTGGTAATGGCCATCATCGGTGGGTGCGGCCTGGCAGCGCTTAAAGGTTTCAGGTTGCCGGCATTTTTGACCGGAAGGATTAAACCAGCATTCCTGGCCCGGAATGCTGGTAATGTGCTTTGCCTGGCAGTGATTGCTGCTACTTTCACCCTTGCCATCCCGGATCGGCAGGACGAGGACTTCTACCATAAGATTGACGATGATGACTACCAGGCTTTTGTATGGGTAGAAAAGAATTTGGGTAAGCAATTTGCTAAAGCAATTGTTGACCCTTCTCAGGCTGTAGCGTTTATCGCTATTACCGGTAAAGAAGTATACAGCAAAATAGGGGTTACGAACGATGCACATGCCCGCAAGGCCCACCGTTTTTTGAGCTCAGGCTGCACTGATACAGAGTTTTTGAAAAAGAATGGCATCTCAATTGTCTATACTTGGCGGAAGTGCGAAAATCCTGATCTGACGGAAAGATGGGAAGACGTTTATGTGCTGGAGTAGGCAACTTTCTCTTATCTTGGCTGGAGGCTGATAATTCTGAATTGTCCCTCCTTTCCCGCAGACACCGGAGCAAGCCAGTCAGACTCTGAGCTATTTGGCCGGACGAAGAAATTTCCTCTTGACGCAGCAGTGTACACACATTATAATACAACCACTATAATCGGGGAGATAACAACTATTTATGGGTTGTGAAAGGATACTGGGTACAAGTCGGGGCGGGGTGCTCTGGTGCAGTACAAAATGTAAATGGGTGTAAAAGGAATGAACCTTAACCACTACTTTACCTTTATTGACCTCGTTATCAGCAACGGGCTGCCGGGTTGTTTTTGAAAGGAAAAGCCCCCCATCTCCCGACTAGGCGGGAATAACCCTGACCGGAAAAACGGGCCAAAATTGTCGTATTGGCAACATCGAACGGAATAAAATAGCAAGTTTGGATAAAATGTTGAAAATATCAAACCCCTCCGTGGGGGATATCGAGATGCGGGCCGTTAAGGATATTCTCGAATCAGGAATGCTGGCTCAGGGTCCAAAGGTGGCTGAATTCGAGGAGGCTTTTGCTTCCGTGGCAGGCACGAAATACGCGGTGGCTGTCAACAGCGGCACGGCGGCTCTTCATACAGCTTTACTGGCAGCTGGGGTTGGTGAGGGGGATGAGGTTATCACCACGCCGTTCAGTTTTATAGCTACTGCCAATTCCATCCTGTTTTGTGGTGCCAGGCCGGTCTTTGTAGACATTGATGAGTCAACTTTCAATATCGGCCCGGCATTGATAGAGAAGAAGATAACCCCGAAAACAAAGGCATTGATGATTGTTCACCTTTACGGGCAGCCATGCGATATGGATGAAGTACTGGCAATATGTCGCAATCATGAGTTGACCTTGATTGAGGATGCCTGCCAGGCTCACGGGGCCCGATACCAGGGCAAAGAGGCGGGATCTTTTGGCATCGGGTGTTTTTCCTTTTATCCAACAAAAAACATGACTACCGGAGAGGGCGGAATTATAACTACCAGTGATCCCCAGATTGCCGAAAAAGCCAGGGTCATCAGGAACCACGGACAGAGCGAAAGGTATCTGCACGAAAGCCTGGGATACAATTACCGCATGACGGATATCGCCGCCGCCATCGGGATATGCCAGATTGAAAAACTGGCTGAATTCAACCGGAAACGGGTTTCCAATGCCAGCTTTCTCACCGAAGAAATCCAGCAAATAAACGGGCTGATTCCCCCACTTGTCGCTCCCGGTCGAAATCATGTTTTTCATCAGTATACTATCCGGGTGACCGATGATTTTGGTATGTCCCGTGATACTTTAAAGGAGAAACTCTATCAAAAGGGTATCATGACCGGAATCTATTACCCGATACCAATCCATAAACAACCGCTCTACAGGGAAATGGGTTATGATGAATATTTACCTGTTTCTGAAAAGGCCGCCGTGGAGGTTCTTTCCCTGCCGGTCCGACCGGGGTTAAGTGAAGAGGACCTTAAATTCATAATTCAGGGGTTAAAGGATGCCTGAAAACGTTATCCGGCAGGGAAAGGTAGAAATCGGGAAAGGTACCATTATCGGGGATAACGTGATACTGGGAAACCGCGATGATGGCACGATTACTATTGGAGAAGATTCCGTCATTCGGTCAGGTTCGGTGATTTATTCGGGGGTGCGGACGGGTAGAAACTTTCGGACCGGGCATAACGTGCTTATACGTGAAGAAACGGGAATAGGGGACAGTGTTCTGGTAGGAACTAATTCGGTAATTGACGGGCACTGCTCAATCGGCAATAACGTAAGCATACAGACGAATGTTTATGTTACTATGAACACCGTGATTGAGGATAACGTGTTTATGGGGCCCTGCTCGGTTACTACCAATGATAAATACATGGAATATGGGGCTGAACTTGAAGGCCCTACCATCAAAAATGGCGCCAGGGTTGGAGCCAATTCTACCATTCTGCCCGGTATCACTGTTGGAGAAAAGGCGGTGATAGGTTCCGGGGCTGTGGTGACCAGGGATGTGGTGCCGGGAACGATTGTGGCAGGGAATCCGGCGAGGAAAATAGATCAAAAGATACAATAACCAAGAAACAAGATACAGACAACAGAAAAGTTACAAATTCCAAGCAACAAGATACAAGAAACAAGGGGAAAGAGACAATAACCAAGATGCAAGATACAAACAAATGACACAAGCAGAAGACAGAAGGGAAGATGCGGGGAACCCTGACCCTTGGTTATTATTTGATGTTTGCACCTTGGTGATTGGTTATTATTAATTGATTATTAACATTCGCCTATGAAGAATGAAAAGATTGCCGTAATCGGCATGGGATATGTAGGGATCCCGATGGCAGCAATGCTGGCCGATGCCGGATATGAGGTAACCGGGATTCAACGGAGATCAACCCGTTCCGGCTGGAAGATTGACTGGCTTAACGAAGGCAAATGCCCCATCGGTGGCAGCGAGCCGGAATTGCCTGAAATGCTGCAGAGCGTAGTCGAGGCGGGCCGATTCAGGGTAACGGACGATTATCCTGCACTTGAAAATGTTGATATTATCCTTATAGATGTGCAGACCCCGGTTGATGCGGATAACGTTCCCCAATATGAATC
>JAWOBB010000053.1:0-25110 GCA_046498265.1 Dehalococcoidia bacterium
CATGCCGGAGGCCCGAGTTGCTGCCTTTGTTGGTAATGCATGGGATCCACAAGAAGGACGTGAGACACCGTGGATCGATATAGCCCGCCAGATTGCAGGAGATAAAGGTGTGGAAATACTTGGGGCTGCGGCAAAGACCACGCCTCCTGGCACAGAAGCACTTGACCGTGTATTTCAAGCGGCAAATGGGCCGGTGCTTCTGTTATTCGACGAGGTGCTCAATTTCCTGAATCGTCATCGCGGTATGGCTGACCAGTTTCATTCCTTTATTCAGAACCTGACGGTGGCCACAACCGGAACTAAGTATGGCGCAGCGGTTATAAGTCTACCTCGCAGTCAGGTTGAGATGACTGACTGGGATATGCAGTGGCAGGACAAAATCACCAAGGTAGTGCGCCGTGTGGCCAAAGACTTGATTGCCAATGATGAGACTGAGATCAGTGAGGTAGTGCGCCGCCGACTTTTTGAAGAAATAGGTAGTACCAAAGTTAGGAAAAACGTAGCCAAGGCTTACTCAGACTGGTGTTTTGAACGTCGTGCTCAATTGCCCTCAGAATGGACAGCAGTTGATAGCGCCGCCACAGAGAGCAAAGCAAAAGAGTATCTGCGCAATCGATTTGAAGTATGCTATCCGTTTCATCCGGCAACGCTTTCGGTATTCCAGCGAAAGTGGCAGGCGCTTTCACAATATCAACAGACACGCGGTACACTGGCCATGCTGGCACAATGGATATCCTGGGCCTATCGCACCGGATTCACTGAAGCTCGCAAAGAGCCGCTGATAACCCTCGGTTCTGCTCCATTGGACGTACCGGAGTTTCGGAGCGTTGTGATCGGGCAGCTTGGAGAATCACGCCTGGTAGCTGCGATGGATTCAGATATATCCGGGGAACATTCTCATGCCCGAGCGCTTGATGCAGATACCAAAGGTTCATTGAAAAATATTCATCGCCGTGTTGGGACCACAATTCTTTTCGAATCATCTGGGGGGCAAATCGATAAGATGGCGCACCTTCCAGAGTTGAGATTCGCCCTCGGAGAGCCGGATATAGACACAACATCAGTAGACACAGCCGCATTGACGTTAGAGGGCAAATCATTTTTTATCCGGCGTATAGGATCAGATGGTTTTAAAATCAGTCACCAGCCAACCATGAAAAAGGTCGTCAGCGACCGCCGGGCATCGCTTGATGAAGACTCCGAAATCAAGCCAGCTAAGCGGATACTGATCCAGAAGGAATTCGATAAAGGTGCAACTATTCCAATTAATTACTTTCCTGAGGATGGTTCCGCTGTTCAGGACACACCAAAGCTCACATTGGTTGTGATTGATCCGGAATCCGAATGGACTGGTAAAGGAACATTACAGCAACAGATTTCAGAATGGTCAACACAACGAGGGAAATCGCCGCGGCTTTATCCAGGTTCGCTAGTGTGGTGTATTAAGAAACCCGGTAGAGAACTGCGTGATAAGGTTGAAATGTGGCTTGCCTGGAAACGGGTATCCAAAGAAGTTGCCGAGGGAACACTCGGCGGCGACTTCGACAAAACAGATAAAGCGGAGCTTCAATCGAAGGTATCTGATGCCGAAGAGGCAGCCAAGGATGAAGTCTGGGGAGGCTATCGTTTTGTTGTCATCACCGATAGCCAGGAGAAGAGTGGGTTGAAAACCATTGATCTTGGAGCGGGTCATTCAAGCGGTAACGAGACGCTTTGCGGCCGAGTGATTACAGCATTGAAATCTCAGGCTTTGCTTAACGAGTCTGTAGGTGCCGGGTATATCGAACGAAACTGGCCTCCATCGTTGAAAGATTCTGGGGCCTGGCCTGTGGCAAGCCTCCGTCAGAGTTTTCTAAATGGATCACTGACACGCCTGTTGGATCCGGATAAGGTATTAAGGGAGAAGATCGTTGAATTTGTGTCTCGGGGGGAATTCGGTCTGGCCTCTGGGCAGAAGAAAGATGGCGGTTACGAGCGTGTGCTATTTAGTGAGTATGTGGATCCGGCAGACGTTACGTTTGAATCCAGTGTATTCCTTCTGCTAAAAGCGAAGGCCCAAGAACTGAAGACCCCACCGAAACCAGTTTTGGGTGGTAGCGAGGAAGGGGAAACGCCTCAACCGGAGCCACTACCACTTGGAGAAACTGGAGATGTCCCCGGATCAGAGCCGGAGGGAGGAATTGAGCAACCAGCTCTTATCAAGACGTTTCATATTCGTGGTGAAGTTCCTTATGAAATGTGGAACAGACTGGGTTCAAAAATTCTACCCAAGCTCCGAAGCGGCTCGGACTTACGAATCGGGGTTGATTTCTCTGTAAACGTAGATGGGCAACAGGAGAGAGCCTTCACCGCTGACCTGAAACAGATTCTCGAGGATCTGGGGTTGACTGGACAAGTGGAGATTGAATAGAGGCTAGAGAAAATCCATTATGAGCGATGTTTTGACATGAGTAATGAACAATTAGTGTGGTGGAAGCAACGGGTATTATGGGGATGGTTATTTCTTGTGGTTACCATTGCTGTTGGTATTGGTTTTGATACATTATCTACATTCGAAGGCACTCAGATTTTTATCACTCTTACTCTCGTTTTGATAACTTGGTCATCTGTCAAGGAAACTGCAAAGATGCGAGCAGATAACTCAGAGATGCTTAAGACTACGAACCTGCAATATGGTCGCCCCTATATTGTGGGTTTAATCAAATTGGGGATAAATCCACTAAAAGATAGAATAAGAGGGCTTATCGATATTTATTCCGAAAGAAACATCAATTGGAATAGGCCAGATGAAGAGCAAATAAAACAAAATCAAGTAGCCAATGAAGGCCTTGATGTACTAAAAGTGGGTAGTGAATACTATTTACCTTGGTATGGTTATAATATCGGCGAAGATATCTCGCAAAACGATTATTTGAGTCATTATGAATACCTGATTACAAAACATAGCAACATTGGAAAGCTAATCGCGAGTTATGATGAAGAAGCTGATAAACTTTGGTCGAAAATGCGTGATATGGCTATTGCCATTGCGTCATCCGATATCAAAAATGAGGTGTACCAATATGTTGGTACACATAAGAAAGCCCTCATTGCAGAGTTGGAAATTCCTCCTGAACGTTTTTCAGATTTCGTTGATCTTGTAAAAGAACATTGTGCATATTTGGCTTTTTGCAAATTAGTAATGCCACAAGATACGTATTATCAGATAATAGAGAATACGGGTAGGAACCAAGCACTAGTGGAGTTATCAAAATTCTGGGTACGGGATGGCCACAGATTTATTGATAAGCTTGAAAATGACGATGCCATTCAAGGATTGATTCAAGAAATCGTTAAAAGCGCAAATGATCTTAAGGAAAAGCTGGTCGATATAGATAATGTACTTACGAGAATATCGAAAGACTACATGGCGAAATACCTCATACGTGAAGAGGAATTATTTGAGTGATCGGGTAATGAGATTTAGTTGCCTGTATATTAGATATTTAAGCTGACACCCATCTTAATTATTGTAGCTGAATGAATGTAAGCCGAAGGATTCGGGAGCCGGAAGTCAGCGGAGGCAGGTCACTCCCCCCTTTATGGATATTTTTGTGGATGATACGATTGGTGCAACGAAAATGCAAGAATTCATTTGGCGTCATGCCGGGAAAATAGGAATCATTGGCTTCGTCGGAGGGGCAATCGTCCGGTTGCTGGCTCCGTGATTTCATTACTTCCTCAATCGCCGATACAAGTTCCTTCATCGTAAAGTAAGCAGTGGTAGGGTATTTCAGACTTCTGACTACTTCCTGAAAGTCCCGCATCTCCTGCAAATATCGATCTCTCATTTCCGGTGAATAAACGCTGAGGCTTTTATTAACGACTGTCTTTTCTTTTACGCAGAGGTCAGCAGTTCGAATTTGGCCGCCCCGACCAAACTTTTTCCGGATCCTCTAGGCATTTCTGCCGTCACCGGATCCCGTCGATTGGTAGATTATGGGGCCAGAAATCGCAGAATCACCCCACCGATCAGGCCGATTAAGCCAATTTTCCACGCGTGTTTCCAAAGGAATGATTTCGCCCTGGCTGAGAACAACACGATCAAGTAAGCCACAACCGCTCCAACTCCTATTGCTATCGCTGCCATGTTGTCACTCTCGATTGGTTTTGAGGTCGTGTAACTGTTTGAATCGCCACAGTCCCAATCCTACCGGTAGAGCACCGAGTATGATCGCCAAGTACGGAATGCCTGCGATACCAAATAGAATGAGTCCTGCTATTCCTGTGATCGCCATAATTATCCCGAACACCATCTCATCCCCCTCAACAATCTATGTCATCCTATTGTAACACAGAGTTTCAATAAGTTTTGGGTAGGAAAAGAAAAACTGAAAAATCTTGGAATTGTGGGCCAATAAACGCCGTAGGTCCGTTTTTGGAAGCTGTAAATGGTCCGCAATTCTCCGCTCAGAAAATGAAATAAGCCCTGGCCGACTAACCAGGACCTATTTCCCAAACCAAGAACAAAAGGCAGGGCTTGTTATCGACATTCCCCGAACGCGCTTCTCCAATCATACTCTAAGGAAGTATGACCAGGCGGGATTTCCTGCTCGCTGGCAAAACCAGGCATCCGCTCTAAACACTTTTCCCAGGCGGAAGCAATGCAATATATGATAGGACACTTAGGATGCTGGACCCCGATTGAATAGGCGTGAATACCGTGCAGATTGCCGAGCGAAACGAAGATGTTGTAATAATCCCACGCTACTATCAAATTGTGGCAATGATGTTCTTTCGGAGGCAATAGATCGTTTACCGGATCAAAGACTTCATTGCGATCCAACCAAAAGAGAATCACTTTCACTTCCGGCTGATGACCAAAGTCCAGTACAAGCAACCGGGAATTCAACTTATCAATATCCATCTCGAGTGTAGGACACATTTGATCTAACATAATAAAATCCTCACTTTTGTTGATTTTCTTCGGCCAATCGGACCCACAAATGGAGAAAAATTTGAGTACGTAATCTTCGACAAGGCTTCCCTTTCAGATAATAGTATAGCGTGTTCCGATGAATACCAAGACGCCTTGCAATTTCTGATTTGGAGAGCTTTCTGACAGTCCCATCCGACTGATATTCTTTGCATGAATTAAGATACCGAATTGCTTCCGGAACATTGCCAAGTAAATAGTTTAGGCCGGCCTCAGTGAACACCTGGGTTGCAACCCGCGAGATATCAGAAAATCCATATCGCGGTATAATTGGGACTTGTCTAACAACAACTTGTTTCATTAATCACCCCTTTGTAATAGCATAGCAATAGCACAGCAGCAACAAGTACGGTGATAGTATGACAACGAACAATCGGATTAGCCCTTACCATCCCCTTTTTTTAATCGTATTTGCCTGATTTTTGGGCAATATACCCGGCAAATCGGCATAAGTACCCTGGTCCTTTAGCTTCGAACAACTTTTGATTTACGTTCGAGTGCACAAAATTTAGGCGTTTCCCCTGGAGCATAATATTATTATATAAAAATATGTTACCGTTGCCGTTGCCATACCGTCAATTAAGCAAGTGTAGTGATAGTGTAAGTAGCTCAAGATACTTCCTTCGGTAACACCTTATCGGCGTCGTTTCCGTCTCTCATCACTCGTTAGACACTCCCAGGTTATAGGCAAATCCAGAGAATAGAGCTCGTACTGTGGAAGGTAAACCAGATTGATCGGCTCACCTTCCACGAGTTCAACATTTCCGCATCCCAGGAAAAAACCATCGCCGCCGTTCATTTCATCACCGTGTGTTTTAGCGTTCCGCTATTACGAGCAATCGTTCTTATTATCGATAAGAGCGTCACAATATCCTATCTCGTAACCGAATAAGCTATGATAGGCGTCCTCGACCGTATAAAGTATACCGTCGTCCAACCTATCATCATTACTCCGGCCCTCGTAGTTGAAGTAGTATTCGTTACTACTAACTAATAACTCAAGAAATTTCGCAGCTGATGCCCGGGTCCTTTTTTTCGTTTCATCATTCAACAAAGGTAATATAAACTCATCATTATTGAGTATTACACCTATATCGTCACGAGTTATCGGTGCCTTCCAATCTAAATCAAGAATTGCTAATTCTAAACTCATTTCTACCTCCAATTATTTAATATGGCACTGGATCGACCGCCGCCGCCTGGATTGTTTCATCCAGGCGTGGCCCAGCGCCAATTTCACGTGCTTTCAAAGCTAATACGACACAGATTCGCCTTGACGCGCTTTTTCAGATTTTAGTTGATGTAATCATCATGTAACAACCTTTATAACTTCTCTTGTATGCGGTATCAAGACCTCGGCCGCGCATTTTCGACAATACGGGCGCTGACATCCCAGGAAATTAAATGGTTGCCATGGCCGGATCCCCGCGCCGCATTTCGAGCATGTTGGGATATCATCCGATTGCCCCCCGCTCCCTAATTGCTGGCCGACTTTATCCCTTGCGTCCCCGTTCGCCTCC
This sequence comes from Dehalococcoidia bacterium, assembly GCA_046498265.1. GTDB lineage: Bacteria > Chloroflexota > Dehalococcoidia > SZUA-161 > SpSt-899 > JBGLNL01. Next base: position 6,496 of record JAWOBB010000053.1, read on the forward strand.
GGTGCATGCACCGGAGGCGAAGCTGTGCATGTTTTTAAGTGTTGTTTCGCCCTTTCCTTTTCAACATCGAGTTGTCTTCTTCGCCGCTTTCCATTTTTTATTGCAACTAGTTGCATTTAACTTTCCTCTCTACCCACTTTTTTGTGAAGGTATATGTTTTTTTGGGAACATTGGGAACAGGGAAGCTAAAATAGCTTTGGAAGTTTTTGGGAACAACACTATTTTTTCTTGGGAACATTGGGAACAAGATTGGGAACAGATTGGGAACAACTCAATCTTATAAATTATTATTATTGGGAACAGATTGGGAACAAAGTATATGTTTGAGTTATTAATTCTCAATCGTAAGTACTTTCGTTCTGTTCCCATGTTCCCAAAAAATTTCATACAATTACCTATAAAATTTAGTTTTCCAGGCAGGCAGACCGTTTAAGTGGTATTACCCACTTCATTGATGATCCCCCCGATCCCACCCTTAACTTCGCCTGACCGGCCCTATTGGGATCGCTCACAGTGTCTCCCAATAATCCCAGCCGCCGAAGATCTTTCCAAATCTCCGGGGCTTTAATCGTCAGCGGTGTGGTCCCCCGGAAATATTCCACCACTTCCTTATAAATCACACTCGGAATCAGATAGAGATTATCCTCATCAGCCCAACCACCAAAGGACTCATTCGGGCCAATCTTTCTTTCCGCTTCCTCAATATCCGCATAATCCCGGTCGATGAATATCAACCGGCCCTGGGAATCCAACCCGCGAAACGCTTCCAGGAATCGCCGCGCCGGCCGCTCTTGATTCACGATCAGCGCGTGCCTGGCTGCCAGCATTGTCAACACATCCCAGAAACTGGACCGGTAATCATTCCGCTGGCTATCTGTGATATATCCCCGCTCCAGCATCCAGGTGAACGCCACATCAGCCCCCACAAACAAACAGGCGACGGCCGCCGGCAGGCGTGCGTGCGCGTCGTCCTGCGTCACCCGGTCGCGGCAATCGATGTACCGCGCCGGCAGATCCCCGGCCCAGCGATCCCAGTTGTCCTTCAACCAACTGGTATAATCGGCAGTTGCGTACTTGTATTTGTAGGACTCTCCCTGGGCGACGGAAAGCAAACTCGTGTTGATATCCGGCCGCTCGATGTCCGCCACGAATATCCGGCTGGCCAGGCTCTCCCCGGCCGGTAGTTGTTCCCCGGATGATATCACCACACCCCTGGGGGAATAGGATTTCTGGAACTTCGAATCAGCCCTCAGTTTCGTGCTGACGGCACGGTTGCCGATCGACCTGATGACATCCTCGGCCTTTTGTTCCAACCGCCGCTGCTCCTGCGTGCTGGGCGCTGGGGCCCAGTCATCAACGACGGTAGGGTAATCCTTTAATATCGCCAGGGACCGGGAAAGCCCTTTAGCGGTGGAGCCGTGCCCCCAGCTTAAGGGCAGTGCCAGGTGGGTGAAATCGCCGTAATGGCAGAGCGCCAGGGATGTGATCACACTCTTAAACGACCCGGTATGCCCCAGGTACCAGAGCACAAACGCCGGGTTGAGGATCTCGGTCAATGGGGCCAGGTACTGCATAGCCCAGATCGGCATCATCGTCTCGGGCGGGCCGAGCTCTAAAAACTCCAGGCTGGCCTGTACTGCCTGCTCTACAGGAACCTCATTATCAAACGGCAGGCTGTAACCGGATTCCGCGAAGTGGCCCAGATCCACAATTACCTGTTTATCCGTACCGATCGCGCCATGCGGCGTGAGGTACACCCGTTCCCCATCATGCTCACGCCAGCCCAGATGCCCGTAGATGTGCCGGGGCTGGTGCCCGTTGCGATTGATTTGCATAATCGTGCGGACGTGATCTTTATTTGAGTTTCCCGCGTAGATAATCGCAGATGCGCCCCAGGCGTCATGTGTCCAGTTCATGGTATGAAATTCATGGGCAGGGACCACGGCAGTCGGCAGGACTCGGCCGTTTGCCAGTTCCCCATCGACTGTATACCGCCGCTGTATATCCACACCATCATCAAGTATCTCTTCATCAGTGATGAATGCCGCAAAATTGCACAGCGGAACTTTGAATTTGGCACCGTTCTTTATCGCTACCCGGTAGTACTGCCCCTCGTGGATGCCGTAGTAAGTGTTATCGAGTGGCGCGTGCTCATCATCGACGCCCGGTATATCTTTGACGGCCAGCGCCAGCAACTCATCTTTGGTATGGCCGGCAGACAGATAATCATCGACGCCTGTTTTTCCGCCGCCATCCGGATCCGGCAGGATGATAATCTGGACTTGGGCCCCTTTATTCGTCAAAAGGCCCATAAGGATCTCCAGGGCCCGGTTGACCTGCGGTTTGGTCACGATATCGCTGTCGAATGCCAGATATACGTTCCGGCCCTTCAACGCCACATAATTCCAGTCGGCCAGGAAGGTCGGCGCGCCGTATTCGTTCCGGCCCTTGTATCCGAACACTCCGTTTATCCCAATAGCACATAATCCGTGCGTGACACACGCATCGACCTTTTTGGTCCCCTCGGTGATAATCAAGGGAATTTCAGGATTCCCTAAATCCGGTACGCAGCGCGGGTGTGTATTGAGGCGTAATCCGGTATCCGCAGGGGTTTCATATTTCACCGGTTTCGGGTTTTTCTCAGAGGAATTCATGCGCGGGTTGTCGGGTTTGTATTGTGGGTGAATCGGCTGTCCGTCAACGCCTATCCCCGGTAGTAGATACCCAGGGGCTCGGCGCTGGTTCTTGTTGAACCCTGCTTTTTCCAGGGGTTGTTTCCCCCAAATCGTCTGATAGCCACGTTCCAGGATAACATCGATCGTTATCCCGGATTCAACATGGAGCTCGTTTAAGTGCCGCTCGGCTAGAATGTCATTACTGATTGTGGTCATTGTGCCACCTCCACGGGCTCTTGCTGAGCTTCTTTGGCCCTGGCCAGAACGGCATCGGCCCGAAGTCGATTTAACTTTTCTAATGTTTCGGGTGAAGGTTCGTTTCTGAAGGCAATTGTGTATTCAGGTTTATCCATCGGTTGCATCCTCCCAGAGGATTCCCAACACATGGCAAAACGCTTTCATTTTGATCCAGTGGAGTTTACGGCCAGATTCCAGCTTTACAACGTCGTTGATTCCAATCTTGTAAAGCTTCCACGGCATCGGCTGGACCTTCAGCCATTGATCAGCCATGACCGCAAGATCAATTTGCCGAAGGCCTTTAGCTATTCTGGCAACTTTGTATTTTGTGCCGGTTGAGAGTGTTTCATCGAAGCAAATAATATCCATGCTTCGATGTTAGAGGAACTAATGAAGAAGTGGGTATGGGGTGGTTTTGTGAACGTTTTTATGAATGGTTACAAAAGTGCATCATTAAAGACCTTGAACTTTTTGTACCACTCTAAGACATAACTATCAGCTCTAGTGAGTTGGCCAGATTGAATTCGTGGATTGGAAGGGTATTTATTATATTGTTCCCTAATAGCGGTTATCTCATTATCATGAACAATATAAGCATTCACCCACACCTTAGCACGCACTAATAATTCCGCCCAATCAAGCTGTTTTCGTCCATATTTATCCAGAAAATCCCGAATTACCTTATACCTTTTATTATGACGATTAGTTGAGCGCTGTGTATTCTGGTAATCTTCACGCGCCTTATCTAAAAGGATAAAATTGATTTCTAATACCTCAGCGATTGCAAGCATTATCACAAAATCAATTGCTTTCTTTGAACCCTTCAACCATGTTTGGACAAACTGGCGGATGACTTCATAGTGATTTGTTGCGTATTCATGTCGCATGTCCCTGACATAATCAAATAGTAGTTTCATCCCTACAAGGTAGTAATTATTTTGTTTGTTTGTTATCGATTCATGGTAAAAACAGGGGAGAAATCGCTGAATACACTCGTCTACCTGTTCTTGATCGATGGTTTCATTGGATTGAGTGTCTTTTAGTAATTGTTTCAAACCATCAAGTTTCTCAGGATTTAAATTTGTTTCAATAGCTCCCTTGATCACTTCGACAACCTTAAGCCATGCGTTCTTACCAGAAATGCCGCCGTATGCTGGCTGGCTATCTTCCAGTGAAATAACATGAATAAGAGCTATAATATGAAGTTCATCCCAACCACCCAAATCAAAGGGAATGTTGGGCCGGTTAGGATGGTATCCAACCCTTACCGGTTTTGTGCCGGGTGGATTATATTTTACATGGTGCTTTTCTTTATTCATTCTACATGCATCGGAGTGTTACCGCACTCCGGGCCACCTTTTTATTTTATCGAAATTCAATCTCTATTCGATTGTCATTCCAAACGTAGATTGCCTTGACAATACTCTGAAGCCGTGCTTTTTGCTGTCGGATATCCAGCGTTTGGAAGTCCTCAAAGAAACTTCGTATCTCGTGGGGAACCTTTTCGGTGAGTGCTTCACATTCGGAAGTTTCCTCGATAGCCTTTGAAAGGTCCGCTTGTTTTGCTTGAAGCTGAGATAGCTCGGCACGCCTGGCCTCATTTATCAGCCTGAATTCGGTATCGTTGATAAGTCCGTTATCCAGGCGCTCAAAGTCTTTGAGTAGCGATCCTTCTAGATGTGCAATACGTTTTTCAGTCGATACCAGTTCCTTTTTCCGTGCTTCCCGGCTGGTTTTCGAATCCTTTTCAGTTTGATTCTGGTTCACCATTTCGCGGACTTTCGCCGGATCGGTGAAGCGGCCCAGTTCATCCAGGATGACTTTTTCCAGCTTCGTTGCTGAGTGGCCATTCGATACACCGCATAATGCTTTAGCCTTGAGAGTCCGACCGCAATAGTATCGCCGATACTTACCGCCTTTTTTCCCTACCAGCGGCCCGCCACAATGACCACATTTGGCGATTCCGCTCAAAAGGTAATCAGAACTACGGGCGCGCCCTTTCGAGCTTTCCCGGTTGATTTCGAGCCTTTCCTGAAGTGCATCCCATTCTTGTTGATTGAGTATCGCGGGAAAGAAATCAGGAACTTCAACCAGTTCCGAAGGTGGATTGCCCTTTCGCGGACGTTTGCCCCATATCAGCGTTCCCTTCATCGCCGGATTAGTGAGTATTTGCTGAATAGTGTACGTGGCAAATGGTTTGCCGTTTCTGGCCAGATACCCCATTTCGGCAAGTCTATCTGATATCGATTTGTACCCTAAATTGTGAACGGTTGCCATACGGTACATTTCACGCACGATAGGCGCTTCAGCCGGGTCCAGCTCCCAGGCTGTAACCAATTTATCGTCTTCGATGGCCTTACGCTTCCGCAATCCGTAAGGTGGACGCGCAGCATGGACCCCTTTTGATACTGACTTTGCCATATATGCTCTCACACGAATCGAGTTTTTCTTACTTTCTTCCCCCGCTATCCCGGCCCTTAGAAGGAATATCAATTCCTCGCGGACGTCTTCATCTGTACATTGTACCTCAACACTCTTGTCTTTCAGTTGATAGAATCTCGGTACGATTTCGCTCGGTTTCCTTCCGAGCCTGTCCAGGAATTGAGTAACGATAACATCGGCCCCACCGCTTTGAACAAATTCTACCATACGCTGATATTCTTTTCTGTCACTCTTTCGCCCGGATGCAACATCGATGAATTCACCGACTGGAATAAGATCATGTTCGACGCAATATTCCCGGAATCGGCTTTGCTGTGTTTCCAATGAGGAATGACGTTCGCCGGTCTGCTTTGTGGTGGAAACCCGGCAATAGTTGACGGCCCTTAGAGTTTTAACGGTTGTAGTATTCATGTGCTATCCTTTCTAAATGTTTTGCCTGATTATAACAGAAAAGATAGTATATTGTCAATATCGCCAGGCGGAGGTCGGAGGTTCAAATCCTCTCTCCCCGACCATTTTATTTCTGACAAATTCCCCTGCCTGGGATTTCGTTCGATTCCCGTTTTCTCCGGTTCATAAGGTAAATTCCCCTGAAGAATGTGTAAGCCCCTAGCGAGGCAATGTCAGTACCTTCACTTCTTCCTTTACCGCATCCCCACTCATATCCTCAGCCTTATCAAGGTCGTATTTTGCCTGGAGGTTCATCCAAAACTGGGGGGTCACCCCGAAATACTCACCGAGGCGGAGGGCAGTATCTGCGCTTATCGCTCGACGCTCGCGCACCAGATCATAGATGCGTGGCTGGGGCACACCAATATCCTTTGCCACTCGATAAGGTGTCAGCCCGAGCGGCTCCATAAAGTCTTCCCTGAGAACCTCTCCGGGATGAATCGGCGGTAGTTCCTTTTTCGTCATATTCCTTTCTCCTAATGATAATCAACGATCTCCACCTTACGGGCATCGGTTCCATCCCAAATAAAACAAAGTCGCCACCGGTCATTGATGCGAATGCTGTGTTGCCCTTTTCGATCTCCATGCAGTTCTTCAAGGTGGTTTCCAGGATTTCCGGCAAGGTCTCCCAATTTGGGCGCTGAGTGTAATACAAAGAGTCGCCTTAAAGCCGTCTTTTGGATGCTCGCCGGCAACTTTGCCGACGCATTACGATTAAATATCTTTTCCGTCTCTTTGCAGGCAAAGGACCTTATCATCCTGACCCCTATATTAACACATGGCGTTATTAATATCCAGTGTTAATATATTGGAATTCAATAAAGGTCACTTTTTTTTTGACCTTTTCGCTAATTTAGACTGGTACTAAAACAGGGAGGTTTACACTAATTCCATAATTTTCCATGTGCCAGGCAGGCACATGGAAATATCCCCATATCCCTTATAAATAATATGAAATGGCAGCTGCATTGACATTGGCTGCAAACGGAGCCAATGTACTTGTGCTATAATGTTGCCCAAGCACTACTATCAATGATCAACAGAGTTGTAATAGGAGAAATGGAATGGGAGATAAAGGAAAGAAAGATAAGAGCAAAAAAGAAACCCAAAAAGAGGCCAAGTTCACACTAAAAGAGAAACGGAAACGGAAAAAAGAAGGAACTAAGCCAGTATAGAAGGGAAATGGAAGACTAAATCAGTATGCCTGGATGGAGCCTTTACATGGTCCGATGTTCGGATAACAGTCTTTACACAGGTATTGCGAAGGATGTAGCTAGGAGATTTGATGAACATCAGGACAATAGCCCAAAGTGTTCAAAGTACCTTCGGGGCAGAGGCCCTTTACATCTTGTATTTCAACAACACATTGGCTCAAAAAGCGAAGCACTGAAAATTGAAAGCAGAGTGAAACAACTATCAAAAGCTAAGAAAGAGGAAATACTCATTGATCTAACAATAATTCAACACTTGATGGAACAATTATGAAGGGGAAAGCAATGCCCAGATGTAAACCTCCCGTCAAGTGATTCAAGTTCAATAAATCCGGCAGCCGGTTGACTAACCGGCCAAATCCATTCCGCCCAGCTTCTCGAACATCTGGCGGATTTCGCCCTTCATCGGCACCGCTTTGTTGGTCCGGCTGTCCACCATCACGAAGGTAACATCGGCATCGGCGACGGTATCGCCCGTTTCATTGTGAACGATCTGATGGTGGATAGTGCCGCTGGCCCTGCCCAGCTTGGCCAGATGAGTATGGATCTTAAGCACGTCCCCCATAAAAGCCGGCTTGCGGTAGTTGATGTTGATGTTGACGATGGAAAAGCCGATCCCCTCCTCCTGCCACTGGACCAGATCGAGATGCCCGTCGGCGAACTGCCAGCGGGCTTCCTCCAGGAATTCAAGGTATCGGCTGTTGTTGACGTGGCCGTAAAGGTCGACGTGATATCCACGGACTTTTATCTCAATAGTTGAGGCGCCCATTTCGTGCCACTACCGGCTACCAGTCAGCCTCCGCCATCAGTTCGGCCATGATCGCCTTCTGGGCATGGAGGCGATTTTCTGCCTGGTCGATGAGCATCGACTGCGGGCTGTCGATGAGACCGGGTGCAAACTCCTCCCCGTGATGGACAGGCATGGGATGCATGAGTATGGCATCCTCTTTGGCTCTGGAAAGGAGTCCGGGGGTTACCTGATACCCGGCAAAATCTTTACGACGCTGCTCCATCTGGCTCTCCTGGCCCATGCTGACCCAGACGTCGGTATATATTACATCGGCCCCCCCAGCGACTTCCTCAGGGCTGTGGGAGCGCATAATATCGGGGGCACCGAGCCTGCTCCCGAGATTCAGAATATCATCGGGAATCCCATATCCCTTCGGAGAAGCGATCCTGAATTCCACCCCTGTCAGCGCACAGGCCAGAAACAGGCTGGCCGCCACATTGTTCCCGTCGCCGATATAACCGACCGTCAATCCCTCCAGCTTCCCTTTCTTTTCGTAGATCGTCAACATGTCGCCGACGGCCTGGCAGGGGTGCTCCAGGTCGGAAAGCCCGTTTATCACCGGCACGGTGGCATGCTCAGCCAGGGCCTCCACAGTGCTGTGAGAAAAGGTGCGCGCCATGAGCAAATCAAAATAGCGGCTCAACACGCGCGCCGCATCAGATATGGGTTCCCTCTTGCCCAGCCCGATCTCATCCCTGGAGATGTAAATGGCATGCCCCCCAAGCTGGTACATGCCCACCTCAAAGCTGACGCGTGTGCGCAGCGACGGTTTCTCGAATATCATGCCCAGCACCTTTCCGGCAAGCTCCTGCCCCGACCCGCCTCTCTTCATCTGGAGCGCACTGTCCAGAATGCGCTGCAATTCACTGGAATCAACATCGGCAATCGAAAGGAAATCCTTATTTTTCATGGTGAATTAAGTATAAGCCACATCAGGGCCGCCCCGCAAGTGGCGGTTATATTTATCCGGCAGGTGTTGTGCTATAATAACTCAAGTTCAAAAATGGACTATCGAAAAGCCCTCGATTACGTTCTCAGCTTCGCCGATTTCGAGCGCTGGCCCGGGGCGGGATACGCCGAACGCTGGGACCTGCGTCGGATGGAGGAACTGCTCGAGCGGCTGGGCTCGCCCCACCTCAATCGAAGGACCATCCACATCGCCGGCTCAAAAGGGAAAGGGAGCACGGCGGCCATGATCGGCTCGGCACTCGGCACGGCGGGCTTTTGCACTGGACTCTACACCTCCCCCCACCTGCATACCATGAGGGAGCGCATCCAGGTCAACGGCAAACTCATCACCGAGCAGGAATTCGCCGATATCGTCTCGGAAATGAATCCGCACGTTGAAGCCACCAACCGGGGCGAGTACGGCGAGCTGAGCACCTTCGAAATCCTGACTGCCCTGGCCTTCTGCCATTTCGAAAAATCGAGGGCGGATTTTCAGGTTCTGGAGACGGGACTGGGAGGGCGGCTCGATGCCACCAACGTAACTTTACCCGAGGTCTGCATTCTGACTTCCATCAGCCTGGACCACACCGCCGTCCTCGGCAACACTATCGAGCAGATAGCCGGCGAGAAGGCGGGGATCGTCAAACCGGGCACCACGGTGGTCAGTGCCCCACAAGTGCCGGATGCGGAAAGGGTAATCGGGGAGGTCTGTGCCCGGCAGAATGCCCGTCTTATATCGGTGGGCAGGAACGTCACCTGGCAAAGTACCGGTTCAAATCGGGGAAAGCAGTCGCTGAGAGTAAAGGGAGCCCGGGATGAATACGAATTGACCATCCCGCTGCTGGGCGAGCATCAGCTTGAAAATGCGGCCGCAGCGGTGGCAGCCCTGGAGGCTGCCGGCATAGGCAAAGCACACATCATCTCCGGGCTGGCAGCCACCCGCTGGAGCGGGCGGCTGGAAATCCTTCAGGAAAAACCCCTGTTCGTTGCCGACGGGGCTCACAACGGAGACTCGGCACAAAAGCTGATAAACTCCCTGAAAAGCTATTTCGAGTTCGACCGGGCGATTCTAATCATCGGGACCTCGGCGGATAAAAACTCGGGGGCGATAGTGGCAGCGCTGGCCCCCTTCTTCGATACGGTTATCACCACGGCCTCCGAACACCCCCGGGCCACCGATGCCGGGGAACTGGCGGCGGAATTTGCCCGCCACGGCACTCAGGCACAGGCAACCCGCAATGTGCCGGAGGCGGTTGAGCAGGCGCTATCGGAAGCCAAAGCGGACGACCTTATCTGTGCGGCCGGCTCGCTGTTCCTGGTGGCCGAGGTCATCGAAGCGGTGAAGGGATTTGCGGGGGAACGATACCCGGAGCAGGGGTCAGGGGTCAGAAGTCAGGGGTCAGGGATCAGGGGTCAGGAGTGAGAAGGTAGAAGAGAAAGGATAAAAAAACTGTCAAATTCTCTGCGCCCTCCGTGCCTCTGTGGCTGATTCGAGGAGGCGGGCGGGGAACTGAAAACTGACACCTGAAAACTGATTACTTAACTAAAGGAGCCTTAAATGAAGGATGCAAGAGGCAGAAATCGAGTAGTGGTAACCGGCCTGGGGACCGTTAACCCCGTGGGCAACAACGTGGAGGAATTCTGGCAGGGATTGATCGAGGGCAGGTCGGGAATCGGCCTGACCAGCTGCTGCGACGTCTCCGACCTCTCCTGCCGGGTCTCCGGAGAGGTCAAAGGTTTTAATCCCCTCGATTACGTGGACAAAAAAGAGGCCCGCCACATGTCCCGCTTTACCCATCTGGCCGTGGCCGCCTCCAAAATGGCGATGGCCGATTCCGGGATGGACCGCGAACAGGAGGACCCCGAAAGGATGGGCATTTACCTGGGAAACGGCATCGGGGGACTACCCGACATCGAGGAAGGCTGCCGGACGGTAGCTACCAGAGGCGGAATGCGGGTCAACCCGTTCTTCATGCCCAAGATCCTCACCAACCTGGCTGCCGGCCAGGTCAGCATCGCCCTGGGACTGAAAGGCTACACTTCCACCGTTTCCACCGCCTGTGCCGCCAGTACCCAGGCAACCGGGGAAGCCGCCGAGGTGATCCGGCGAGGGTATATGGACGTCATGGTGGCCGGGGGCACCGAGGCGGGGATTACGCCTATCGGGATTGCCGGCTTTGCCGTCATGAAAGCCTTATCCAGCCATAATGAGGAGCCAACCAAGTCCAGCCGTCCCTTCGATGCCAACCGGGACGGGTTCGTTCCCTCGGAGGGCTCGGGAATACTTATTCTGGAAAGCCTGGAGCATGCCCTGGGGCGGGGAGCCCGGATCCTGGCCGAGATAATCGGATTCGGGATATCCGCCGATGCCTATCACCCGGTGGCCATAGATGTCGACGGGGCAGCGCGGGCCATGCGCTGGGCCATCGAGGATGCGGGAATCACCCCCGGCGATATCGATTACATCAACGCCCACGGTACCTCGACGCCGCTCAACGATGCCGCCGAAACCGCCGCCATAAAGAAGGTCTTCGGCAACTATGCCTACAAGGTTCCTATCAGCTCCACCAAATCGATGACCGGGCATCTGCTGGGAGGTACGGGGGGAGTCGAAGCGGTGGCCTGCGTCAAAACCATCAATGAGGGGATCATTCACCCAACGATCAATCTTGAGACCCCCGACCCGGAATGCGACCTGGATTACGTTCCCAGCGAGGCACGGAAAGCGGAGGTAAGAACGGTGCTTTCCAACGGATTCGGATTCGGGGGCCAGAACGCCTGCCTCGTGTTCAGGGGATTCGAGGAATAAAAAAGCCCCGCGGATTCGCAGGGCTCACGGGCAGCACCCCCGAAGGGCTGCCTTGAAGCTCACTCTATTCGTCAATCGAAAACGGACCGGGCTTCGTCCGGGAGCATCTCTCCCAGGATTTTCTGCATCGCCATCGTGTGAGAGCAGGTTCCCCATTTAGCAAAGAAGGGGCAGGTACAGGTCCACTCCCCATCAATCATGCTGGTGAGATGGGTTTTATGGGTCCCCTCGAAGTCCACGGTCAGGCTGCGGAACTTGATCCGGCCTTTTTCTCCGGCATAGCGATTGGCCTTTTCGATTCTGCTGATAAGATCGGAACGCATTTCTCAGTCCTTTTACAAATTGTCCTATTATTTTACCACAATATTGACCAGTTTTCCCGGCACATAGATGATTTTCTTGACCGAGCGGTTGTCCAGTTGAGCCTTGATTTTCTCCCGGCTCAATGCCATCTCACCGGCCTCCTTTTCTCCGATGGAAGCGGGGACGGTCAGTTTATCACGCACCTTCCCGTTGACCTGTATTACCAGGGTAATCTCATCGGCGGCCACCAGTTCCTCCTGCCAGGCAGGGAAAGACTGATTGTGGATACTGTAAGCATGCCCCGTCCGCTCCCATAATTCCTCGGCCAAGTGAGGGGCGGTGGGTGCCAGCATCAGCATGAGGGCTCCGACGGCCTCCTCCCAGGCAGTTTCACCCTTTACCTTACCGGTTTCCTTGAGTTTACCCAGGAAGTTGGTAAACTCCATCAGGGCAGCCAGCATGGTGTTGAATTGCAGCCCCTCCAGGTCATCGTGCGCTTTCTTGATGGTCTTGTGCATCTGGTGGCGCAGCTCCTTCTCCTGTTCCGGCGTCAAGGGCTGCGCGCCGGTTCCCTCTTCCAGCACCAGGCTCCATATCCGGTTGAGCCAGCGGAAGAGGCCCACCAGTCCGTTGTCGTTCCACTCACCACCCTGCTCCCACGGCCCGATGAACATCAGGTAGGCACGCACCGCATCGGCACCGTAGCGGCCGACCAGGTCGTCGGGATTGACCACGTTGCCCCGCGATTTACTCATCTTCTGCTGGTTGAGGATGATGGTTCCCTGATTGAACAACCTGAGGAACGGTTCGCCGAAATCAATCAGCCCCATATCGCGCAGGGCCTTGATGAAGAAACGGGCATAAAAGAGGTGCATGACGGCGTGTTCCACGCCGCCGGTGTAGAGGTCAACCGGCATCCAGTAGCTGACCCTTTCCGGGTCGAAAGCCCCCTCGGTGTATTCAGGGCTGGTATAGCGCAAGAAGTACCAGTTGGAGCACATGAAGGTGTCCATGGTATCGGTCTCACGACGCGCCGGGCCGCCGCATTTCGGGCAGGTGGTATTGACGAAATCCTCATGGTATTTGAGCGGGGATTCCCCCGTCGGCTTGAACTCGGCATCCTCGGGAAGCAGCACGGGCAGCTCGTTCTCCGGCACCGGCACCTCACCGCACTTCTCACAGAAAACTATAGGAATGGGCGCCCCCCAGTACCTCTGCCGGGAGATGAGCCAGTCTCGCAGTCGATAGCTGATAGCTGCTTTGCCAAAGCCCTCCTGCTCCATCCAGTCGACGATAGCCCTTTTCCCCTCCTCACTGGGCATGCCGTCGAACTGGGCCGAATTCATCATGGTGCCGGCTTCTTCCCAGGCCTCGGTAAATTCCTCCCCGTCGTATCCGGGCGGAGCGATGACCACCCGGATATCCATGCCGAACTTCCTGGCCATCTCGAAGTCGCGCTGATCGTGAGCGGGCACCGCCATCACCGCGCCGGTCCCATAGCTGAACAGGACATAGTCGGTAATCCAGATGGGTACCCTCTCCCCGTTCAATTTATTGGTGGCATAGGCACCGGTGAAGACGCCGGTTTTCTCTCGTTCGGTGGAAAGCCTCTCGATATCCGATTGCTTCCGGCACCAGTCGACGTATTCCTCAACCTGCTCCCGGCATTCGGAAGTGGTGAGTTTTTCCACCAGCGGATGCTCCGGGGCCAGCACCATAAAGGTGACCCCGAAGGTGGTATCCGGCCGGGTGGTGAATACCCGTATCTCTTCCTCCTGAAGTCCGTATTCCGAGATATCGAACGATATCTCGGCACCCTCGCTCCGGCCCACCCAGTTGCGCTGCATGATCTTGACCCGTTCCGGCCAGTCCAGCCCCTCATGCTGCATCAGCTCATCGGCGTATTTGAGGATGCGGAAGAACCATTGCTCCATGTCCCGGCGCACGACCGGCGTATCGCACCGCTCGCATTTACCGTCGTGAACCTGCTCGTTGGCCAGCACGGTCTGACATCTCGGGCACCAGTTGGCTGGGGCATTCGCCCGGTAGGCCAGGTCGGCTTCGTAAAACTTCAGAAAGAGCCACTGGGTCCACTGGTAATACTCCGGCAGGCAGGTGATTACCTCGCGGTCCCAGTCGTAGACAGCCCCGATGGTACAGAGCTGGCGGCGCATGTTATCAACGTTGTCCATCGTCCACTTGTAGGGGTGGATGTTCTGCTTGATGGCGGCATTCTCGGCGGGAAGCCCGAAGGCATCGAAGCCGATGGGGTGGAGCACGTTATAGCCCTCCATCCGCCTGAACCTGGCATGAACGTCGGAAGGGGCCAGGGCGAACCAGTGCCCGATGTGCAGGTCGCCGGAGGTATAGGGAAACATGGTCAGGGCATAGAATTTGGGGCGCTCATCATCCTCGCTCACCGCATACAGGCGGTCGTCCTCCCACCTCTCCTGCCATTTCCGCTCGATTTCGGGGGGATTGTATTTCTCTGTCATCGCCCCTCTATTATAGCGCAGGAGCCGCAGGTAAGGGAATATCCTCGTCAGCGACACACAGCCGCGCAGGAGTCCGAAAAAAGTTGACGCAATCTGATGATTGTTGTAGGATAGTGACAATCAATTGAGGAGGTGTGACATGGCCAAGCCGGGTGTGAAGCGGAACATATTTCAGCGTATCCTGGGTATCTGCGCCACCAATCCGCCGGCGGACGACGGCTGCTGGCAATATGAGGGCGGGGAAGTGGCCGTGGATCTGGCCCGCGCCGCCGAGCTTGGGGGTGAAAACGGGGCCATCAGGCTGGAGAAAAAGGGGCTGCCATACGGGGTTCTGGTATTTAAAGGCAACGACGGGCAGTACCATGCCCTGCGCAACAAGTGCACCCACATGGGCAGGCGGCTAGACCCGGTACCCGGGGCCGACCAGGTACAATGCTGCAGCCTGGGCGGGTCAAGTTACGATTATCAGGGGAACATCCTTTCCGGTTTTGCCAGAAAGAACGTGCCCGCTTTCCCGGTGAATGAAGCGGAAGGCAAACTGGCAATCACACTCCAGTAGTTACTCAACTACGGAAATCGAGAGTGGGCAGGATTCATTCCCGGGCCTGACTTTCCTGCGATTTTACCAGAACAACAATCTGACGAAGTCTTCGGGCCGATTCAGCGGGATCGGCACCCATCACTGTCACAGGCTTGAGAGGGCATTTCTCATCCTGCCAAGGGCTCTCTCGAGCGTGACCTTCGGGCAGCCGAAGTTGAGCCTCAAAAACCCCGGTCCATCGAATTGCATCCCGTCGGAGAGCCCCACTCCGGCATCCTCGAAGAATTTCGCCGGTTCCTCGAGCCCCAGTTCTCGCGTATCGATCCAGGCCAGGTAAGTGGCTTCCACGTGATTCATAGAAAGCCCCCGCATCCCCGAGATGGAGCTCTCCACCATATCGCGATTTGTGCGCAGATAATCCAGTAGAGCCTCGAGCCACGCAGCCCCGTTACGATAGGCGGCCAGGGCAGCCGTATAGCCCAGCGTGTTTACAAACGGCACGATCCCGGCCGCAGCCTGCCGGAAACCTTTTCGCAACTGTGAATCGGGGATAACGGCAAAGGAACAGCCCAGCCCGGGGATGTTGAAGGTCTTGGACGGGGCCATCAGGGTAATGGTGCGCTCGGCTATCTCGGGTGAAAGCGCCGCGGTGGGGATGTGCCCCTTGTCCCGGTCAAGGACCAGCCCACAGTGAATCTCATCCGAGCAGATGGTAACGTCGTGGCGCCGGCAAATCTCGCTCAAGGTATTCAGTTCTTCCCGAGTGAAAACACGGCCCGCCGGATTGTGAGGGTTGCATAGGATGAACAGGCGGGTTCGGGGAGTAATAGATCCTTCCAGCCGGTCAAAATCGAATTCCCACCGGCCGCCGGAATCTATCAGCGGCACCGTGAGCAGATTGCGCCGGGAGTGTCTGGGAGCAGTGAGAAAGGGAGGGTAGATCGGCACGGTGGTGAGCACATCGTCGCCGTCATCCCCAAGCGTGCGGCAGGTCACGTTGAGCCCGGTCACCAGACCGGGCAGCCACACGATCCAGTCGGATTCAATCTCCCATCCGTAGTCATGCCGGAGCACAGAGACCACCGTTTCGGCAAGTTCATCAGGGGCAAAGGTATAGCCGAAAACGCCGTGGTCGACCCTGCTGTGCAGCGCTTCGAGCACGGCGGGCGGTGCGGGGAAATCCATATCGGCCACCCACATGGGGATGATATCACGGCCCCGGTATTTGTCCCATTTCAGGCTGGCGGTGCCGCTCCTGTCGATCGGGGTATCGAAATCAAAAGGTATACTCTTCCTCCATAAGTTTGCAGTACTCATCTTCACTATACAAAAATGAGGGTAACTGCGCAAATACAGCCCAACCCCCTTCGCCAGACGGGCAACAGGGAGAGTGGATAAGGAAAATCTGCCGGCGCATTAACCCGACAAATGCATATTGCCAGCAGGAAAGCGAGAATCCGAGCCGCCTGCCTGTTCCGAACGGGCAAAAAGTGATCAATGGACAGGGTCGATTGGCATTTGGTACCATATATCCATCTTTCATTGACAGGTTCATATCAGGGCGACAGAATAACTGAAAACAGTTAGGCCGCAAAAGCAGCGGGCAGCGATTTTCCAGGGGAACAGCCTGGTCTATTTTACGGTGAGGTGCCGAAATGACTGAAGAATTGAAAAGGATCGTGTGTGGGCTGTGTTCCAGCCACTGCCGGTATAACGTAATAGTTCGGGATGGGGAATTCATCGGGCCGGACGTGGCAAAGAAGCTCGATTCCATAACGGCGGAGAGCTGGAGACGGGCGGTAGCTTCCTGCCCCCGGTCTCATGCTGCCAGGGATTTGATCTACCATCCGAACCGGCTTAATTATCCGTTAAAGAGGGTCGGGGAACGAGGCGCAAATCAGTGGGAGCAAATATCATGGCAGCAGGCACTCGATGAGATAGCAGAAAAGATCGGCAGCATTCGGGAAGCTTACGGGCCGGAATCGCTGGCCATCGAGAGCAGCGGGGAACAGAACGGCGCCGATGAGTATCGTTTGCGTTTCCAGAACCTGTTCGGGACACCGAATTACCTGGGCCCGCCGAGCTGCGGTATCGGCATGGTGCTCAGCCATATGATGTCGGGGGCCATGATCTATATCCCGTACATCCGACCGGAAACGAAATGCATTATGCTGCTGGGTACCAATCCTGCCTCGTCGGTCCCTCACTTGTGGCGCGGCATCACCAGCATGCGCAAGTACCTGGGAATGAAACTGATCGTGGTTGATCCCAGGGATACCCCGCCGGCCAGGGAAGCCGATATCTGGCTGCAGCCCAGGGTAGGTACGGATGCAGCCCTTCTGCTGGGAATGATCAGAGTCATTATCGATGAAAATCTGTGGGATAAGGATTTTGTGCAGAAATGGTGTTATGGATTCGATGAGCTGGTGGAACGCATCAGGGATTACCCGATTGAGAAGGTCAGTAGTATTACCGGCGTGCCCGGAGCAAAAATTGAGGGGCGGCACCGGCGTGACGGCGCTCACAGCCGCACAGGGCGTCCAGCACGTCACGGCTGTCGAGGCGGACCGCGAGGTCATCGATCGGTTGCTCGAGCACATCAGCATCAACGATGTCCAGAACGTGAGTGTGTATCAGGGCTGGGTGGGCCAGCCCACAGATGCCGACAAGCCCATCCACGTCCATGCGGTCCACCTCGATCGCTTCGAGGGCGTCACCGCCGCAGAGATCGACCTCGAGGGCAACGGCCTGCAGGTCATCGATATGCTGCCCGAGAGCGTCCAGACGGTCTTCTACGAGACACACCCCACCATGGGCGTCGATGCAGAGCTCGCGCTGCACCATCTGAATGCAGCTGGCTTCGACATCATCGATCGCGCGATCGAGTGGGAGACGACAGGCGGGGAGATACTCGTCGGTTATCGGAGCTAATCGGCCAGCTCGAGCAAGGCATCCTTCCGCGCGAGCAGGAGGAACGCCAGCCCTGCCAACGACAGCGCGGTGGCACCCTCCCACCACAGGCGATACAGCGGCGTCACGCCGACGCTGGGGCCGACGAGGCCTGGCGTGCGGACATCAGACAGCAGCTGCACAGGCGTCGTCTCAGCGCCTATCATGAGACCCATCTGCAGACCCACTGCCAGCGCCAGCGTGATCCACCCCGCGCGATTAAAGAACTCCTGATATGCTTGATTCATGGCTTTGCTTCACATTCGCTGCGCAGGTGGTATGGCAGGTCTGTCCCGTGTCTTCCGCCGATCGCAGCTCCGCAGAACGGGCACGCCACCGTGCGCACGGTCCCGCCGCCGCGACTCTTGTCCTCGTGGTACTCAATCATTGAAGCTCACCTGGTGGGGGCACCTCGAGGGCGTGCTGTTTCAGGAGCTGCTTGTACTCACTATCAGAGAGCCGCTCACGTAGGTAGTTGTTGCAGTAATGACACTGCGGAGCTCGGGTACGAGGGTCGATGCGGACATAGGTGTCCATCCGCCAGACACCGCAGTGGTGACACCACCAATACATCAGAGGTCCACCTCCCCGCGCATGTACATGATGACCAGGCGGTTCACCAGCCCGCTCGCATTGATCTCGTCCCGCTTGAGGTATTCCACGACATGATCATCGAGCGAAAAGGTCTTCCGCTTCTTATTCATCGCCGACAGCCTCACGATAGCCATGATTTTCCGAGCAGCTTCCATCGGCGTCATGTTCTCC
>JAWOBB010000060.1:0-29326 GCA_046498265.1 Dehalococcoidia bacterium
ATCGAAGGAAAACCGGGCAACTTCAAGGTCACTGTACGCAAACGTGCCCGGTATGTTGACGAATCGATTTGCACCGGCTGCGGAACCTGCACCAGCAACTGCCCGGTCAGGTATCAGCCTTATTTTGATAAAGAGCGGGAGCGGAGAGGTTAAAAATGGACGTGTCGCTTGAAATGGTAGATAAAATCGTCGATAGCTATGGAAGCCGGGATAACATGCTCATTCAGATATTGCAGGATGTCCAGACCGAGTACAACTGGCTGCCCAGAGAAGCGATAATCCGGGTATGCGAGAGACTGCAAATCCCTGTGAGCCGTGCTTACCGTATCGCCACATTTTACACCTTATTCAGCCTTGAGCCGCGCGGCAGGCACGTGGTCAATGTGTGCCTGGGAACCGCCTGCCATGTCAGGGGCGGGCCCAGGATCCTGGAAAAGGTCCAGGAAGTGACCGGCATCTCTGCCGGCCAGACCACCCCGGACATGCGCTACACCGTGGAGCGAGTGAACTGCCTGGGCTGCTGTGCGCTGGGACCGGTGATAACGGTTGACGGAGAGGCCCACGGCAAGCTCTCGGGAAAGGATATTCCCGGCATACTGGAAGTATATGAGTAGGAAAGTGGCAGGAGTAAAACCATGATACCGGTTAAATCAGGCCCCGAACTGGAAAAGCTCAGGGAAGATATACTGGCCAGAAGGGATCCCAACAGGCGTTCCATAAACATATGCGCCGGTACCGGCTGCCTGGCCATCGGGGCCGACAAAGTCATCGCGGCATTCAAGGAAGAGATCGGCAAACAGGGGCTGGAAGGCAAGGTCGAGATCATGGAGACCGGATGCCCCGGTTTCTGTGAGCGCGGCACCGTGGTCACCATCCACCCCGACGATATCTGCTACCTGCAGGTAACCGCCGAGGACGTGGGGGAAATCATCTCCGAGACGATCCTTAATAATAAAGTAATAGAACGTCTCCTGTACCTTTACCCCCAGACAGGTGAAAGGATTAGTCAGGAAACGGCCATACCCTTCTACAGCAACCAGGAGCGGCTGCTGATGAGCCAAAATGCCAATGTCGACCCCCGCCGAATCGATGATTACCTGGCGCTGGGCGGCTACTCGGCCCTGGCCAAGGCCCTTACCGGGATGAGTCCTCAGCAGGTGCTCGACGAGGTTACCAGGTCCGGGCTGCGGGGCCGGGGCGGGGGCGGGTTCCCCACAGGGCGTAAATGGGCCGAGGCGGCCCATCTGGATGAAGATACCAAATATGTTATCGTGAATGCCGATGAGGGCGACCCGGGAGCCTTTATGGACCGCGCGGTCCTGGAGGGTAATCCCCACAGCGTCCTGGAAGGATTGGCACTGGGGGCTTATGCCGTGGGGGCCCACGAAGGATTCATATACGTTCGTGCCGAGTATCCGCTGGCGGTGGAGAACGTGGGGATTGCCATCAGGCAGGCCGAAGAGTACGGGCTGCTGGGCACCGATATACTTGGTTCCGGGTTCAATTTCCACGTTACGGTGCATCGAGGCGCCGGGGCGTTCGTCTCCGGGGAATCGAGTGCCTTGATGACCGCCATCGAAGGCGAGGTAGGGGAGCCGCGGCCCAAGCACATTCATACCGTGATTAAAGGTGTCTGGGACAAACCCAGTGTCTTGAACAACGTGGAAACCTGGGCCAACGTGCCGGTGATTATTGACAGAGGTGCCGAATGGTACTCATCGATCGGCACCGAGGGCAGCAAGGGGACCAAGATATTCTCCCTGGTGGGTAAGGTCAACAACACAGGGCTGGTGGAGGTGCCGATGGGCACTTCCATCAGAGACATCGTCTTCAAGATTGGTGGTGGAATCCCCGGCAACAAGAAATTCAAGGCGGTACAGACCGGAGGCCCCTCCGGCGGATGTATCCCGGAAAGCCTCATCGACAGCCCGGTGGATTTTGATGAACTGACCAGGCTGGGTGCCATGATGGGCTCGGGCGGCATGATCGTGCTGGACGAGGACACCTGCATGGTCGACGTGGCCCGCTATTTCCTCGATTTCCTCAAGGACGAGTCCTGCGGCAAGTGTACCCCCTGCCGGGAAGGCATCACCCAGATGCTGGGAATACTGACCGATTTGTGCGAAGGCAGGGGCCAGGAAGGTGATCTGGAATTACTGGAGGCCATCGCCTCGGTGACCAAGTCGGCCTCCCTTTGTGCCCTGGGGCAGACCGCCCCCAATCCCGTTCTGACTACACTGCAGTATTTCCGCGACGAATATGAAGCGCATCTTAAGGAAAAGCGCTGTCCGGCCGGCGTTTGCAAGGCGCTTTTCTCATACTACATCGATCCGGCCAAATGTCAGGCCTGCATGATTTGCTCAAGAAACTGCCCGGTGGGAGCGATCATCGGGGAAAAGGGCCAGATTCATGTGATCGATCAGGAGAAATGCACCAAGTGCGGCACCTGCTTTGATATGTGTCCGGAACGTTTCGGGGCTATAATCAAGGTTTCGGGCCCGGTCCCGGCACCGCCCCCGCTCGAGGAACGGGCGGTCCAGAGGGCCAAGTGAGGGATACAGTGAGCACTGTTAATCTTCAAATCGATGGCAAACCGGTATCTGTGGAAGAGAATGCTACGGTTCTCGAGGCGGCTCGAGCGGTCGGCATCAGCATCCCCACGCTATGCTACCACGAAGCGCTGCCCCCATATGGAGGCTGCCGCCTGTGCGTGGTAGAGGTAACCAGCGGGAACAGAACCAAGCTGGTTACTTCCTGTACCTATCCTGTCGAAGAGGGATTGATTGTAACCACGGATTCGCCCAAGATATTCGATATACGCAAGACCATCATCGAAATGCTGCTGGCCAGGTGCCCCAACGTGCCCCTGATGCAGAACCTGGCCAGAGAATACGGGGTGGATACCTCCCGTCTGAGAGTGATAAGCGATGACAACTGCATTTTGTGCGGTCTGTGCGTGAGAATGTGTGCCGAACGTATGGGGGTCAGTGCCATCACCTTTGCCGGCAGGGGGGTGGAGCGGCGGGTGGAGCTGCCGTTCAAGGAGCAGGCGGATATCTGCCGAACCTGCGGGGCCTGTGCCTTCGTGTGCCCCACCGGCGCCATCAACCTCGAAGAAATCAGTGTCAACAAGCCAATCCCTATCCCTTCGGAGTTCGACGAGGGACTTGCCCAGCGGGGTGCCATCTATGTTCCCTATCCGCAGGCCATCCCCAATGTTCCCCGGATTGACCCGGAGTATTGTGTCCATCTGCAGGCCGGCGAGTGCGGCACCTGTGAAGTGGTCTGCCCGGTGGGGGCCATAAATTATGACCAGCAGGATGAGGATATCGAGATAGACGTCGGTTCCGTCATCGTGGCCCCCGGATTCAAACCGTTCGACCCCACCATCGCCAAGGGGGAATACGGTTACGGGCGAATGCCGAATGTGGTCACCAGCCTGGAGTTCGAACGTATCCTTTCCGCCTCCGGCCCGTTTCAGGGTGCGGTGCTGCGGCCCTCCGATGCCCGGCACCCGGTCAAGATAGCCTGGTTTCAATGCGTCGGCTCCAGAGACGCAACCTGCAATCGCGAATACTGTTCCTCGGTATGCTGCATGTATGCCACCAAGCAGGCGGTCATCGCCAAAGAGCATGATGCCAGCATCCAGCCGACCATTTTCTATAACGATATGAGGGCCTTCGGCAAGGGCTTTGAGCGCTACTATGAATCGGCGCGTGACAATACCGGTGTCAGATATGTCCGAGGGATTCCCTCCATGGTGAAGGAACTGCAGCAGAGCAGGAATCTGCTGGTCGATTACCAGGGAGAGGATGGCAACAGGCAGCAGGAAGAGTTCGATATGGTGGTGCTCTCCGTCGGGCTGGAACCTTCGACGAGCTCCGGGGAACTTGCCGGAGCCCTGTCTATAAGTACCGATAAATACGGTTTTTGCCAGATAGATGAACTTTTACCAAATCTTACCTCGAAATCCGGGGTTTGCGTCTCCGGGGCATTCGGTGCTCCCATGGATATCCCCGAGTCCGTTATGAATGCCAGCAGTGCTGCATTCCTGGCCTCACGAGAGATCACCGAAGCCCGCGGCACGATGGTAGTGGAGAAGGAGTACCCGCCCGAAACGGACGTTAGCCAGCAGGAGCCCCGGATAGGGGTCTTCGTTTGCCGCTGCGGCACGAACATCGCCCGGGTGGTCAATGTTCCCTCGGTGGCCGAATATGCCAAAACCCTGCCTCATGTGGTTCATGCTGAAGAGTTCCTGTATACCTGTTCGACCGATACCCAGACCAAAATCATCGATATGATTAAAGAGCATGGACTCAATCGGGTTGTGGTGGCATCCTGCAGCCCGCGAACGCATGAGCCGCTCTTTCAGGATACCTGCCGCGAGGCTGGGCTGAATAAATTCCTCTTTGAGATGGCCAATATCCGCGATCAGTGCTCCTGGGTGCATGCCACTCATGCCGATGCCGCTACCGAAAAGGCCAAAGACCTGGTGAGGATGGCTGTCATGCGTGCTGCCACCCTTGAGCCATTGCACCAGTCGAAAGCGCCCCTGAATCGCACGGGACTGGTGGTAGGTGGGGGTGTGAGCGGATTGACCGCCGCGCTGGGCCTGGCTTCCCAGGGATTTGACGCCGTGCTGGTGGAGAGAGAAGCTGAGCTGGGAGGTAATGCCAGGCATCTGTATCAAACGGTGGAAGGGTCCGACCCACAGGCTTTGCTGGCTTCGCTGAAGGAGCGAGTAGCCCAGGAGGAACGGCTGACCGTATACACCGGGGCCGAAATCAGGGAATCGTCAGGATATATCGGCAATTACCACAGCACCATCCAGACCGCCGACGGCAAAGAGATCGGCATAGACCACGGCATCGTGATTCTGGCCACGGGTGGTGTCCAATATAAACCAGTCGAATATCTCTACGGGCAATCCGACAAAGTGATGACCCAGCTTGAACTCGAGGAGCAGCTTGCCTGCAGTCAGGATGATGCTGCCAGCCTGAATTCGGTGGTTATGATCCAGTGTGTTGGCTCACGGGAGCCGGAGCACGATTACTGCAGCCGGGTTTGCTGCAGCCATGCGGTGAAAAACGCCATCAGGCTGAAAGAGATTAATCCCGACTGCGAAATATACATCCTCTATCGGGATATGCGCACCTATGCCATGAAGGAGCTCAAATACCTCGAGGCAAGGGAAAAGGGTGTAACCTTTATAAGATATGACGAAGACAGGAAACCTGAAGTAACCGAAGAGAGCGGCAAATTGAAGGTAAAGGTTTTCGATTCGGTCCTGGGGACCGACTTGTTAATCGATGCTGATCGCGCCGTGCTCAGTGCTGGTATAAGGCCTCAGGAAGATGTCTCGTCATTCGCCACCAAGTTGAAGCTGCCGCTAAACCAGGACGGCTTTTACATGGAAGCGCATATGAAATTGAGGCCCCTGGATTTCGTTAATGAAGGAATGTATCTGGCTGGACTGGCTCACTCTCCTAAATTCCTTTCGGAATCGATAGCTCAGGCTCAGGGGGCTGTCTCCCGGGCGATGACGGTACTCTCCCAGCCGTATCTGATGACGGGAGGGGTCGTGGCGGTTGTAGATGAGGATAAGTGTGTTGCCTGTTTGACATGCGTCCGGGCCTGTCCTTTCGGCGTGCCGCAGTATGGCCCGAGAGGGGCGATGGTCATCGAGCCCGCAGCCTGCCAGGGTTGCGGTATCTGTGCCAGCGTTTGCCCCCGAAAAGCCATCAGCCTGCAGAATTACAAGGACGCACAGGTGATGGCCAAGAGTGCCGCCCTGTGTGCAGCTTAAGCTGAGAGGGAGTGTAAAACATGACTGAGGACTACGAACCAAAGGTGCTGGCTTTCTGTTGCCACTATTGTACCTATTCGGCGGCCGACCTGGCCGGTTCGATGCGGCTGGAGTATTCGCCGAACGTTCGGGTAGTGAAGCTCATGTGCACGGGTAAGGTTGAGCCTATCATCCTGTTGAGGGCTTTCGAGGACGGGGCCGACGCCGTGATGGTCGGCGGGTGAGAGGAAGGCGATTGCCATTTCCTGGAAGGAAATCTCAAAGCAAAAAGGGTGGTGAGGTACGTCCAGCGGTTACTGGAGGAGGTCGGCATCGAGCCGGAAAGGTTGAAGATGTTCAACATCGGCGCTTCGGATGCACCGCTGTTTGCCCAGGCGGCTGACGAGATGACCGAAGTGGCCAGAAGGCTCGGGCCCAATCCCGTTAAGAAAAAGGAGATGCTTGTATGATCGTAGCGGAAAGGAAACCCTTCGCCGAAATCAAGGAAATGGTCAAAGGCCATAAAAAAATCATGGTCATGGGCTGCGGCACTTGTGTGGCGGTTTGCATGGCCGGCGGAGAGAAGGAAGTAGAGCTGCTGGCAAGTCAATTGCGACTGGATGCCATGCGCGAGGGAAGAGATATCGAGGTAATCGAGGAAACCGTCACCCGGCAATGCGACCGGGAATATATGGAACCGGTGCTGGATAAAGCCCGTCAGTGCGATGCAGTTGTCTCCACTGCCTGCGGCGTGGGGGTTCAGTTGCTCTCGGACCTGATTGAAGAGATTCCTGTTTATCCCGGCTTGAACACGCGTTTCATCGGGACCAACGAAGCCGAAGGGGTCTGGCTGGAACGCTGCATGATGTGCGGCAACTGTATATTGGGCGAAACCGGCGGGATTTGCCCCATTGCCATTTGTCCCAAAGGTCTGGTGAACGGGCCCTGCGGCGGCACAAATAACGGCAAGTGCGAAGTCGATCCGAATAAAGACTGCGCCTGGACCCTGATTTACCGGCGTCTGGAAAAACAGGGCAAACTGGATAACATCCGCCAGATATTCCCTCCCAAGAAATTCGGCCTGCATGTCAATCCCATAACCCAGGTCAATCCTGCTTATCAGCATGCCCGGATGGAGGAAGGACATGCCTAAATTCAAAGAAGCACTCAATTCGGGTAAATTCGTCATCACCGCCGAGGTCGGCCCTCCCAAAGGGACCGATATCACGGAAACACTTGAGCACATCGATCTGATCAAAGACAAGGTCGATGGTATCAATTCCACCGACAATCAGAGTTCGGTGATGCGCATAGCTTCGCTGGCAACCTGTGCCATAATCAAGCAGAAGGGCGGTGAGCCCATCCTCCAGATGACCTGTCGAGATCGCAATCGCATGCAACTGGAATCGGACTTGCTGGGTGCCAATATTCTGGGCATCGATAATGTCCTGTGCCTGACCGGCGATTACATCAGCGTGGGTGACCATCTCGATGCCAAGCCGGTATTTGACCTTGATTCGGTTCAACTGGTCCAGATGGTGCGGATGCTGGAGCAGGGGGTGGATATCGGTGGCAATGAGCTAAACGCACCGGCCAAATTCTGCTGCGGAGCCATCGTTACCCCGGAGGCCAATCCCATCGAGCCGCAGCTCATTAAATATGAGAAGAAAGTCAAGGCGGGGATTGAATTCGTTCAAACCCAGGCCATTTACGATATCGATAATTTCAAGAAGTTCATGGAGTATGCCCGCAAAGTCGACAGCAACGTCAAGATCCTGGCGGGAATAGTGCTGCTTACCGGTGCCGGTATGGCCAGGTATATGAATGCCAACGTGCCGGGCATCGTGGTGCCCGAAGAATTGATCGAGGAGTTGAAGACAGCAGAGAAAGGCAAGGCTGTCCAGAAGGGAATCGAGATCGCCGGGCGGATGATCAGGCAGCTCAAGGATGAGCAAATCTGTGACGGAGTACACATTATGGCGATCGGTCGCGAAGGGGTTGTGCCGGATATCCTGGCCGCTGCCGGACTATAAATGAGGATTGATATTCATGACACAGTTAATGGAAACAAAAGCTAGTTCCGAAGTTCAATTAATGCCTCCCTGCCAGTACACCTGTCCTTTGCATCAGGACGTGCGGGGATATATTGCGCTCACTGTCCAGGGCAGGCTGGATGAGGCGGCGGAGCTGATTCGGCAGGACAATCCCCTGCCGTCAATATTGGGAATGATCTGTGCCCATCCCTGCGAAAACGAGTGCCGCCGCAAACAGGTGGAAAGTGCCTTATCTATTCGCGGGCTGAAACGATATGTTATTGAAAACGCCCCCAATCCCTATGCCGCCAAACCATGTGCGCCGCCGATCGGGAAGAAAGTCGCCGTTATCGGCTCCGGGCCGGCCGGTCTGACCGCCGCCCACGATCTGGCGCTGGCTGGTTGCGAGGTAACCGTGTTCGAGCGCTCTGAGGATTTCGGGGGGATGGTGCGCTGGGGCGTGCCCTCTTACCGCCTGCCGGTGGAGAAGATTAGAAAGGACGTCGATGCCATAGCGGCCATGGGAGTCCAGTTCAAACCGGGGGTGGAACTGGGCAAAGGATTGACCATCGATCAACTGGAGAATGAGGGCTACCACGCTGTGATACTGGCCCTCGGCCTACCCGACAGCCGGGCGCTTCCCATTCCCAACAAGGACCACAAAGATGTCCTCATGGCCATTCCCTTCCTGAGGGCCGCTCGATTGGGCGAGACGATGATTCGCCCGGGAGCCAATGTTATTGTAATCGGTTCCGGGGACGTGGCCATGGACGTGGCCCGCACCGCCGTCCGGGAGGGGGCCGGGCAGGTGCGCATCGTCTGTCTGGAGAAGCGTCATGAAATGCCGGCTTCTCCCTGGGAAATAGATGAGGCCCAGGAAGAGGGCGTCATCATGGAGCACCTGGGGTGGGGGCCCAATGCGGTGCTGGTCAACGACCGGGATCAGATCACCGGACTCGAGTGCCGGGAATGTACTGCGGTCTTTGATGAGCAGGGCAGATTCAATCCCTGCTACAACGATGCAAACCTGAGCGTCGCCGAAGGCGACACCGTCATCTTTTCCATTGGCCAGGGGGCTATTATTGACTATCTGAAGGATATGAATATCGAGCTCAACGAAAGGGGCCAGCTCATAATTGACCGCCAAACTTTCATGACCAGTCGGAAAGGTGTTTTCTCCGGAGGAGAGGTAGCCAAAGGGCCAGGGCCCGCGGTGGAGGCCATGGTTCATGCCAGGAGAGCAGCCAGGGCAGTGCTGGCCTGGCTGAAAGACGAGCCGATTGCTGAGGAAGCCCCGATAGAGTGTTTGCCGGAACTGGAAGAGAGCACATACTCTCAGGTCAAATCCCAGCCTCGCCAGGAACTGCATCTGCTGCCCGTTAAGGAAAGGAGCGATAATTTCACTCCCATCGAGACCGGTTTTACGCCCGAGGAAGCTGTGTGTGAGGCGCGCCGCTGCATGAGCTGCGGGGCCGGGGCGGAGTGGATTCGTGATAAATGTGCCTTCTGTCTGAATTGCCTGCGGGTCTGTCCTTATGACGTGCCGGTGATTACCGAATCCGGCCGCATCGATATTCGAGTTGAACAGTGCCAGGGATGCGGCATTTGCTTCCCGGCCTGCCCGGGTAAGGCCATCGGATTCGGCATGCTGGGGGTAGCTGAGATTCAATCGCGTCTGAAAGTCGCCATCGACGAGGCTAAAGGCCGCAACGGCGGGCCGACGATTGCGGTGATATATTGCGATTTCGATGCCTATGATATCACCAATCTGCGCCAGATGATGAAGGAAAAACACGTTGGCAAAGCACTGGTC
Source organism: Dehalococcoidia bacterium (assembly GCA_046498265.1). GTDB lineage: Bacteria > Chloroflexota > Dehalococcoidia > SZUA-161 > SpSt-899 > JBGLNL01. The sequence goes on from JAWOBB010000060.1 coordinate 9,632, forward strand.
GGAATTCCCTGCCTGGCCAAGTTGAGTGCTATCGACCTGATGCGTGCCTTTGAGTATGGGGCCGACGGCGTGCTGGCTATCGGCTGTCCTGGCAATGAATGCGCCTATCAGGAAGGAGAATACTGGGGACAAAGACGAGTCGACGAAGCCAGAAGACTGCTTGCGGAGATGGGGATGGCGGACCGACTTGAAATCTATTACGTCTCGGGGCTTGACCTCGAACAGTTTGATGCCAGAGTTGCCGAATTTACTGAAAAAATCAAAGGGTTATAGTGAGGTTGTTACTTAAGCGTTTTGAAAAGGAAGGCGAGGCTTACCTCGCCTTCCTTTTGCATACATAGTCAATCGTCATTTGTTTTCACCGGTTCAATTGCAGGATGCTTTACATCAAGATAAATATGAACTTGGCCCATTGAACAGTAATTGACACGGAACACATGATTGATATATATTTAGAATCACTTCTATTATTAAACTAAAGCCTAAGAGGAGTAGATGAACAACAAGAAAGTATTAGTAGTCGATGATGAAGCTAATCTTACCCGTTCTGTGGCATTTATCTTGCGCAGGGAGGGATATGATGTTGAAGTGGCCTCAAACGGCGAGGAGGCCATAAACAAAGCCCAGAATTCAAAGCCCCAGTTAATATTACTTGACATAATGATGCCAAAGAAGAACGGTTATGAGGTCTGCCAGGAGATACGGGAGGACCCTGTCCTGAGGGATATTTATATTATAATGCTGACGGCAAAAGGGCAGGAGGTCGATCGGGAGAAGGGGATGTCCATGGGAGCCGATGATTTCATCACCAAACCTTTCAGCCCCGGCTTCATCGTTGAAAAGGTAAACGCGATATTGAAGAATTAATTATCGAGTCGATTAACAGGTGCAATTCACAAGATGGTAAGGAGAATCGGTGATGGCGGTGACGGAACCGACGGGTGGCCCACTGTATGACCTCATCGAAACCATTCGATTTACTGAATCGGTTTCCACCAAGATACATGGCCGACAGAAAGAATCCGAGATTTTCAGGATTGTAACTGACCAGTTTTCGCAAATCGAGGGCTATACTTCCACAATTCTGCTGCTGACCGGAGGCGGTCGGGCCCTGACGATCGAAGGAACCTCGCTACCTCCTGCCATGTTGCAGTCTATGGAACGGGTAGCTGCGGCGATGCTGCGGCAGTACCGGATAGACCTGCAAGATGCCGCTTTCTTCAACAAGGTTGCCAAGGATGGGGAAACAATTCTGGCAACAGGCAGGGATATTATCGGAGGCCTCTTCGAGGAACCCTTGAAGTCATCCCTTCTTGATACCCTTGGGGGGCTGGCGGATGAATCTTCAATACTGACCCCGATTTACCGTCAGGGGAAAATCATAGGCATCCTGATTATCACCTCTGAAAAGATGGTCGAACCGATTATCCCCTCAATCAGGAATCTGGCACGTCATATTTCTACGGCGCTTGATTTAGCCGAGGAATATGCTCAACGCGAACTAGCCAGCGAGGAGTTGAGAAAGCGGGAATCTGAACTCAGCTTCATGTTCGACTCGATCGAGGATGGTATCGTAATTGTCGATCTGGAGGGAAATGCCATCGACGTCAACGAAGCCACTCTGAAGATGGGTGGATTCGACAGCAGCGACGAAATCATTGGCCAAAGTGCCTTTGGATTTGTGGCCCAAAGCGAGCAATCCGCAATATTTGAAGCTCTGAGCACGGTTATGGATACCGGGCGGGCCGGACCGGTGGAATTTACGGTTTGCAATCAGAAAGGAGAAACTTTCGCGGTGGAGGCAGTGGCTACCTTGTTAAAAGACCGGGATGGCAATCCTTCCGGGGTCACCGCAGTTTACCGGGATATTACCGAACGTAAGAAGACTGAGGAAGCGCTGCAGCGCAGCGAAAGGTACTTTCGCCTGCTCATCGAAAATGCCCCTGACATGTTCGTGGTACTGAATGAGGATATAACGATCAGATATGGCAGTCCGTCAATTGAGAAAATAGCCGGATATGCAATCGGTGAACTGGTCGGGACAAATGCGCTGGATTTCGTCCATCCCGATGATAGGCAACATGCAGCCGAATTGCTTGACGAAGGCAAGAAAATCCCCGGCTTTACCACAACCCTGGAGATTCGTCTGCGTTACCGAGACGGTTCTTATAAGTACTTTGAGCTGACCGGCGCCAATCTCCTGGATGACCCTATAATAGAAGGGGTTGTGTTGAATTTCCGCGATATCGATGTTCGCAAAAAAACTGAAAACGCTCTGAAGGAGCGCGAAAGGTACTTTCGCCTGCTCATCGAAAATGCCCCCGACATGATTGTGGTGCTGAATGAGGATACGACCATCCGCTACGTCAGCCCCTCTCTGGAAAGGATAGGCGGATATCCGGCGGAGAAGCTCATCGGAGCAAACGGCCTGGACTTCGTTCATCCCGATGATCTTGACTTTATAAGAGATCTCTTAAGTGAGGGCACCAAAATTCCCGGCTTTACCGCAACCCTGGAGACCCGCCTGTTACGCAATGACGGGACCTTTAGATATGTGGAGATGACCGGAACCAACATGTTGGGCGACCCCACGATCGGAGGGATCGTGCTGAATTTCTACGATATAGAAGTGCGCAAGCAGGCTGAGAACACGGTAAAAGAAAGTGAAGCCAAGTATCGTGCCCTCTTCGAAAGCACCGGAACGCCGATCGTTTATTTCGATCGGGAAGGCTGCATCCTGTTGGCAAACAAGATAGCTGCCAGCTATCTTGATAGCGAAGCCGATGACTTGATAGGTAAATCTATCCATGAACTGATCCCTGAAAAAGCAGCACAATTTATCAAAAGGCTGCACGAGGTATTTGAAAAAGGAAAAGGGGCAGAGTTTAAAGAACCGGTGACCCTTTCATCCGGGGAGCGCTGGTTGCTGTCCAATATGCAGCCAGTTGTGGATTCGGAGGACAATATCTTTGGCGTTCAGGTCATTGCCTCTGACATAACTGAGCTCAAAGTTACAGAAGATCGGATTGAACATCTCAATGCTGTGTTGCGGGCTATCCGCAACATCAACGAGCTCATCATCAGGGAGGAAGACCGTGACCAGATGATACAAAAGGCATGTGAGATACTCATCGAAACCAAAGGCTACAAAAGTGCCTGGATTGCTCTGATGGACAGTTCCGAGCAATTTGAGGCTGCTGCCGAATCCGGGCTGGGGGAGCGCTTCCTTGATATAGAAAATCAAATTAGTAAAGGTGATTGGCCTGTATGTGCCCGGAAAGCACTGCAACAGATGGCACCAGTAGTGATTGAAAGTAACTTTGCTCAGTGTGCCGAGTGCCTGCTGGCAGGTTCATGCAATGCCACCAGCTTCCTGTCTGTGAGATTGGAATATGCGGGACGGGTTTACGGTGTGCTCTGTGTTGGCAGGGCCATCGGGCACCATGTATTAGAGGAGGAAAGGGCTCTGTTCGAGGAGGTGGCGGGGGATATCGCTTTTGCCCTGCAGGGCATCGAGCTGGAAAACGAGCGTGCCATGGCGGAGGAAGTGCTCAAAGAAAGCGAAGACCGGTTTAAAGAAATATTCGAGAACGCCAACGACGAGATCATTTATCTGGACCCCAATGGCATAGTCATCAATGTGAATAAGAAAGTCGAAAATATATTTGGCTACACCCAGGATGAAGTTATTGGGAAGAATTTCGCCGAACTCGGTTTCTTCCTGCCAGACCATCAGACGGAAGTGGCTGAGCAGTTTGCCAAAGCCATGAAATCAAAAAAGGGAACCGGTTTAGCTGAATTTGAAGGAACCCACAAGAATGGCAAAAAGGTCTTCATCGAGGCAAGTCTGAGCGCAATTAAGAAAAGAAACAAAATCAAGGGCTTACTGATAATTGTCCGGGATATCACCGCACGCAAGGGGATGGAGGAAAGGCTGAACCAGTACTCTGCAGAATTGGAGCAGCGCCTGACCGAACTTCAGATTGCCTACGAAAAGCTGAAGGAACTGGATCGGATGAAAGATGCTTTTCTTTCCACCGTTTCCCATGAACTCAGGACTCCGCTGACATCGATTAAGAGCTTCGCCGAGATATTGCTCACCTATGAAAGTGATGCGGAAACCCAGAGGGAATTCCTGCAGATTATCAATGACGAAAGTGACAGGTTGACACGGCTGATTAATGATACACTGGACCTTGCCAAAATCGAATCGGGGCAATTGCAGTGGGAAACCACTTTGGTCGATATGACCGAGGTCATCAATACCTCGGTAAACACCGCCGAAGCTATCTCGTCTCGAATGAATCTCAGCATCGATGTGGACAAGGTTCAGGGTTTGCCTAAGGTGTGGGGAGATAGAGATCGATTAATTCAGGTGATGACCAATCTTATCAGTAACGCTATCAAGTTTTCCCCGCCAGGGGGAAAGGTCTTAATAAAAGCGGAGACGATTAAGGCCGGGGCAGAGGGAAATATTCCTGAGAAAGTGCAGGTCAGCGTTACCGATGAAGGCCGAGGCATAGCCCCTGAAGATCAGGAATTGATTTTTGAGAAATTTACTCAGGTGGGCGATACTTTGCGGGATAAGCCAACGGGAACGGGGCTGGGGCTGCCGATCTGTAAAGAGATAATAGAACATTATAATGGAGAGATCTGGGTTGAAAGTGATATCGGGGAGGGGAGTACCTTTTCCTTTTCATTGCCGGTGATGCTGAAAACTGCAGGCGAGGATGGCACGATTCCTGATTTAACGAAAGAAGAAACAGAAAAGGTAAAAGTTGAAGGTAAGAAAGTCGGCGATACAATTCTGGTGGTCGATGACGAGACCAACATACGCCGTTTTTTGAGGTATGAACTTACTATGAAGGGATATCAGGTAATTGAAGCTTCGAATGGGAAGGAAGCTATAGCACTGGTCAAGAAGCATCATCCCGACCTGATAACAATGGATGTAGTCATGCCTGACCTCGATGGTTTTCAGGTGGCTTCCGAACTTAAATCTGATCCAGAGACCCGGAACATCCCCATTATTATGGTTTCGGTCATGGAAGATAAGCAACAAGCCCTCAGTGTGGGGGCAAGCGACTATGTGACCAAACCATTTGGTGGAGATGCTATCCTGGAAAAAGTGACCCGTTTACTTCGTGATCCGCAAGGCAGCATTCTGGTAGTTGATGATGATGAGCACCTGGTCAAGTCAATAGACTTCGAGTTGCAACAAAGAGGCTATTCCACCTCGGTTGCCCATGATGGCGAAGAAGCGCTGAAGGTAATAGAACAGAATCCCCCGGACCTTATTATCCTTGACATAATGATGCCGAAACTGGACGGGCACCAAGTCATCAAAGCCCTGAAATCCCGGCCGGAGACATCCAGGATTCCCATAATCGTGCTGACCGGCGTTGAAGTAGCTGGGGAGAGAATGAAGGCCTTTTCCCTGGGCGCAAATGAGTATCTGGTAAAATCAGGTGGCCTAACTCAACTTTTTGAGACTGCGGCAAACATTCTCTCCCCATCTGAGAGCAGTCGCTGAATTTAAAGCCAGTCTCGCGGTTATAAAAAATCAATTTTGTCTCCATCTCAGCTTTATTCATTTCATGTGTCAACTCCCTTGTTCCATATTATTAGAAGAGCTATAATTAAAGGTTAGGCTATATTGGGAAATGGACAATGGTGGAAAAACGCGACTATTACGAAATTCTGGGAATAAACCGCCAGTCTACCGACGAGGAGATTAAGAAAGCCTATCGGAAACTGGCCTTTCAGTATCATCCGGATCGCAACAATAATGCGGATGCTGAGACGAAGTTTAAGGAAATCAACGAAGCATATGAGGTGCTGAGCGATCTCCAGAAGCGAGCCAATTATGATCGTTTCGGGCATGCCGGTATTGATGGAGGATTTGCTCGCGGATTCGATGGATTTGACTTTGGTGGATTTGGCGATATTTTCGATGCGTTCTTTGGTGGAACTACCCGCAGGAGGCGCACTACTGCCGAGCGAGGAAGCGATCTGCACATCCAAGTTGAAATTACTTTTGGGGAAGCAGCTTTCGGTTGCGAAAGAGATCTGGAAGTCGAACGTGATGAGCCCTGCTCGGTCTGTCACGGTGCGGGCAGTGAACCAGGATCGAATCCGGAAAAGTGCCCCAACTGCGGCGGAATGGGTGAGGTTCGCCGTACACAACAGGGCATCTTCGGGCATTTTACTAATATAACTACCTGCCCGCAGTGTGGTGGCAGGGGCACCATAATTAACAACCCATGTAAACAGTGCAAAGGTAGCGGTAGAGAAAAGCTGAAGCGCAATATAGCAATCACAATACCCGGTGGCGTGGATGACGGCAATACCATCCGTGTCTCTGGAGAAGGCAACAGGGGATTTGGGGGTGGCCCGCCGGGGAATTTACTGGTCAGTTTGTCGGTAATTCCCCACGAATCTTTCTATCGAGATGGGGCGGATGTTATCTATGATCTGCCATTGAATTTCCCTCAAGCTTCACTGGGTGGTGAAGTGGATGTTCCCACGCTGGATGGTTATCAAACGATAAAAATCCCTCCAGGAGTTCAAAACGGGCGGACAATTCAACTCAAAGGAAAGGGAGCTGCCCATCTTCGCAGGTCAGGGCGTGGTGATGAAATAATAATAGTGCATGTAGTCAGCCCAATTCACCTTGACAAAGAACAGAAACAGCTTTTCCGCAAGTTAGCCGAGATAATGGAACCCGCTGTTCTGCCCGATGAGAATAAGGGAATCTTCAATAGGGTGAAGGATTCCTTTAGCAGATGGTGAGGAACAATTGGTCTCTCTAATTTCTGTTTTTGTGCGTATCGGAAGCCACAATGCATCGTCTTTTTATTCCCCCTGAATGGATTGGTCAAAGTGGAGTTGTAATTGCCGAAGAGCAGGCCCATCACCTGAGAGACGTGCTCAGAGTCAAGTACGGGGAGGAGATCGTCTTACTCGATGACAGCGGATATGAATACCTTACCCGTATAGTTGACATAAAGAGAAATCTCGTGAATGGTGAAATTGTGGAAAAACGTCTGTGCAGCGGTGAACCTGAGGTGGAAATAACTTGCTATCAGGCATTGCTCAAGAGGGGGAAATTGGATATTGTTTTGCAGAAGGGCACCGAAATTGGCGTGAAAAGATTTGTCCCGATTGTCTGCCAGCGCTCCGTCGCTCGCGATCCTGGAAAGTTTCGACAAGCTCGCTGGCAAAAGATTGTTAGAGAAGCAGCGGAACAATCAGGAAGAGGACGCATACCCGCTGTGGATCCGCTGGCTGACTTCTCCCAGGCCTGTGAACAGGCTACCGGGATATCTTTGTTGCCCTGGGAAGATGAGCCGGAAATGGGCATCGGGACTGCCTTAAAAAAGGCAGGGAATATAAATCAACTGAATATTTTTATTGGCCCGGAAGGTGGTTTTACCATAGATGAAATTGAACTTGCCCGAAAACACGGTATAATTCCTGTTACCTTAGGAAAGCGAATTCTACGAGCCGAAACGGCTGGCATGGTGGCGGCATCTGTTATCTGTTATGAAAAAGGGGAAATGGGAAAATTGAAATGAAGGTGCTTGGAATTTGTGGAAGCCTTGTTCGTGGAGGGAACACGGAGGAATTACTCAAATACGCGTTGCAATTGGCGAGCAAAGAAGGGGCCGAAACGCAGCTGGTGACACTGGCTGAGAAGAAAATCGAGGATTGTATTCATTGCAACTGGTGCCTTTCCAGGCAGAGGGAAGACAGGTTTTGCAGTTTGAGTGATGACATGGATGCTCTTTTCAAACCGGTGATGGATGCTGATATTCTGTTTCTGGCAACCCCCGTTTATCTTGGTCGTATGACCGGACCTCTGGCGAATTTTGTGGACCGGATTCGCTGTATCGAGTTCGGCAGCGTGTATAAGAACTGCCTTGCCGATAAAGTAGGGGCTGCCTTTGCCGTAACCTGGGGCCGGAATGCCGGCGTGGAGACGGCTCTAATGAGCCTGGCCGGGGCCTTCCTGATGCTGGATATCTTGCCCTGTGGAGCACATATGTCACCCTTTGGGGCAGCGACCGTCTCGAGTTTGCATGGAACAGGGGAGTTTGATCCGGAGGAGAAATTGCATGTTCGCCAGGATGAATGGGGATTGAGTACTACTACTATGGTGGTGAACCGTGCTGTCAAACTTGCTCGAGTCATGAAGGCTGGTAAGGAATCATTGGACTTGACATAATATTAGCTGGGAGAACCTGCATGAAGGGTGATAAGGTCGTCACCAACAACCGCAAAGCCTTCCACGATTACCTGATAGAGGAATCTTTTGAGGCGGGAATGGTGCTTACCGGCACGGAAATCAAGTCGATCCGCTCAGGCCGGGTCAATATACGCGATGCCTATGCTCGTCCTCAAAACGGTGAGCTCTGGCTGATGAATTCCCATATTGCCCCATATAAAGAGGGAAATCGCTACAACCACGAACCGACCAGGCCGCGCAAGCTGTTACTTCACAAAAAGGAAATCAGCTCACTTAGCGCCGCTGTAGAACGCAAGGGATTGACTCTGGTCCCGCTCAAAATGTATCTTAAGGGCGGACGTGCTAAAATAGAATTAGGGATTGCTAAAGGAAAGAAACTGCACGATAAGCGCAGGTCCATGATTCAGCGCCAGACGGATCGTGAGATGGAAAAAGCGGTCAAGTCGACCAAGCGATAGCACCTTAACAGTTAAATGGTTTATTGGTTGTCTGGCTGGTTGGTCAGTTGGGTCATATCTAAAGCTGCTAATTGATGACCAAACATAAAACCGGCTAACCATCAAACCGGATAACCGACAATATGGGGACGAGAGGCTTCGACAGGGGAAGTCAGCGTTCGGGATTGCAGGCCGAGATTCCATCAACTCGTTAAACGGTGGAACCAAGATAACTGGCGAACGCCAATTAGTAGCGGCCTAATTTAACTTAGGCCACGTTCATTCCCGCCTTTCCCCGACGGGTGGGTCTGGGCGACGAAATGCCGGGGTGCTGCAATCCTCATGGCGATAGGGATTGCCTAAGCTTTATCGCCTGACCTGTTAAGCACTTTGCCGGTTGAGGGCTTTCAGGTGAGATAAAAAGCCGGCTAAGCTTGTAGGATATCCCGGGCGGGTTTCCTCTGGACGGGGAGTTCGACTCTCCCCCGTCTCCACCAGAAAAGTAATTGATGCCATTCTGCGCCAAGCGAAGAACCCCCGATATATCAGTTATAGCAGTTTTTTCCCGTAAGAATTCAGGCTGACATTTGAAATCAAGAAAACACCCGATCTGCGGAAAATTTATTATGTCAACCAATTAGCCCGCTCTTTAGTTTAACATAACAATTATAGTGCGACCCACAAAACACAACAAAAACAGGGAGTAGAAAATGACCCGAAAAATTGAAAATCCTGCCGACACCCCGGTTGAGGCTTATGATTACTGGCACCAGGTCTGGTGCGATTACTTAAATGAGCATTACAAAGACAGGTTCGTCGAGGCCGGATTGCCCGGCTGTACCTTTACCGAGCGGGTGCCGGACGCACCCGGCGGTAAGGGCTATTTCAGTTATGGATATGCCGACGATGGCACTTTGTACTTTTTCGAGGGCGAGGGCAACGCCATAATCGAGTACGATTCTTATGACCTGGGTATCCGGATGCTGGGCGACGAGAGCTGCGATTTCGGCGAGCAGGTCAAGGCCGGCAAAGTTCGCTTCATAAAAAACCCCATGGATTTTGCCAAAATGGGCCCGCTCCAGCCGCTGCAGCGCGAGGCCTTCAGGGTGGCCGTTGCCGAGGCGGAAAAGAAGTTCGATATAGAATTGCCTAAATTCTGGTAAAAAGCGAGAGGTTCAAGGTTTTAAAATGGGATTTCTGAGAGCATTGAAGCAGAAGATCAAGGACTTTTTCGGAATTCAGGATGAAATCCTGTGTGATACCTGTAAGTGGGACTGGCGGGGTGCCTGCCACAATCCGGAGCGTCCCAATGCCAAGCATTGCAAGGACTACGAGAAACGCGGCACCTGATTGATTAAAATAGGGGCGGGTTTGAAATTCGCCCCTACATACCTGAAATAAATCATCTCTTCAGGATCATCGCCATCCCCTGTCCCCCACCGATGCACATGGTCGTCAATCCATATTTGAGGTCGTTGGCTTGCATGTTGTACATGGCGGTGACAACCATTCGGGCTCCGCTGGCCCCGATCGGGTGGCCAATTGAGATGCCGCTGCCGTTCAGATTCGTTTCCCTATTTGTTATGTCAAGCTCTCGCATGCAGGCAATCGCCTGGGAGGCAAAGGCTTCGTTGATCTCGAGCAATCCCATGTCTTTAATGGTAAGCCCGGCTTTGTTCAAGGCTTTTCTGGTTGCGGGAATCGGTCCCAGCCCCATGTACGCTGGATCGATGCCAGCGGCGGAATAGGATTTGATGCTCACGAACGGCTCAAGTCCCAACTCCTGTGCCCGCTCCCTCGTCATGAGCACCACGGCGGCGGCGGCATCGTTGATGCCCGAGGCATTGCCGGCAGTCACCGTTCCGCCTTTGCGGAAGGCCGGCCCCAGCTTGGCCATCTTCTCCAGCGAGGTCTCCATGGGGCGCTCATCGGTATCGACCATCTTCGGCTCGCCCTTTTTCTGGGGTATGGTCAGCGGCACGATCTCATCCTTGAACACCCCGTTGCGGATTGCCGTCAGGGCCCGCTCATGGCTCAGAAAGCCGATTTCATCCTGTTCCTCCCGGCTGATTGAGTACTTTTCGGCGATGTTCTCCGCCGTATTTCCCATGTGATAGCCGTAGAAGATCTCCCACAGGCCGTCGAGAACCATCAGGTCAAACATGTCCCCTTTGCTGCTCACATCCATCCGATAGCCCCACCTCGCCTTGGGCAGCACGTATGGCGCGCCGCTCATCGCCTCCATCCCCCCGGCAACAACGATATCGGCATCCCCAGATTTAATCGCCTGGGCACCCAGGGCGATGGCCTTCATCCCCGAAGCGCAAACCTTGTTGACCGTGATGACCGGCGTCTCCTTGGGGATGCCGGCGTAAATGCTCGCCTGCCGGCCCGGATTCTGTCCCTGCCCACCCTGCAGCACGTTTCCCATGATGACTTCATCCACCTGGACGGGGGTCAGGGAATCATTCCAGTTGGCGTATTTGGTTTCCAGTTCCGGTGTCTCCCCTTTTAGTGCATCCGGGCTGCACTCCGTCCATGCTGGCGAGATTACGGGCCTCAGCCCGGCCCTTTCCATCGCTTCGCGGATAACCAGGCTTCCCAGATCGATGGCAGGGACATCTCGCAGAGCCCCGCCGAAAGCCCCCACGGCAGTGCGGGCCCCGCTGACAATTACCACGTCTTGATTATCCATATCTTTCCTTTCATATAATAAGAGTTTCAGCCACAGAGGCGCGGAGATCACAGAGACGATATATTAAACTTAGTAATTGTAGAAACCCTTACCCGATTTTCGGCCCATCCAGCCGGCGGTGACCATCTGCTTGAGCAGGACCGGCGGCGCATACTTGGGATCGGCGGTTTCCTCGTACATGGCACAGGCGATATGATAGGTCGTATCCAGCCCCACCAGGTCCGTAAGGGTTAACGGCCCCATCGGGTGGTTTAGTCCCAGCTTCACCCCGGCATCAATATCTTCCCTGGTGGCCAGTCCCTTTTCGTAAGCACGGATGGCATCCAGCAGGAATGGAATCAGCAGCAGGTTGACGATGAATCCGGGGCTGTCCTTGGCCCGGACCACCTGTTTGCCCAGAGACTCGCCAAACCGGCAGCCGGTTTCCATGGTCTCAGGACCGGTGCTGATGGTCTGGATCACCTCCACCAGCTTCATGGCCGGTACTGGATTGAAAAAGTGAATACCCATTACCTGTTCGGGCCTTTTGGTCGCTGCGGCCATCTCGATAATGGAAAGGCAGGAAGTGTTGGTGGCCAGGATAGCGTGTGCCGAGGTGATTTCATCCAGCTCGGCGAAAATCGATTTTTTAAGCTCCATCTGCTCGATGGCAGCCTCGATTACCAGGTCGCACCCCGAAAAATCCTCCATTTTGATGGTGCCCGCAAGCCGTTCCAGCGCCGCTTTTTGATCCTCTTTGCTCATTCTTCCCTTGGATACGTTCTTTTCCCAGTTGGCCCTAATAACATTCATCCCCTTTTCCAGGAGTTCTTCGTTGATTTCGCGGGTAACCGTCTCGTATCCCGCTTCAGCGCATACCTGGGCAATACCCCCACCCATCTGCCCGCAACCTACCACACCTACTTTCTTGATTTCCATTGTTCCTCCTTATTCAACTGCGTAGGGGCAGGTTTCAAACCTGCCCTTAAACCCGCCCCTGCGGTCGATTATTTCTGCTTATACTGGGGCTGTCGCTTTTCGGTGAAAGCGGCGATGCCCTCGAACGAATCCTCAGTGGTGAGTATGCCGTCGAACAGGGCCTTCTCCATGTAGAGCCCGTCCTCCAGGTCCATGTTCAATCCCCGCAGGATGGCTTCCTTGGTGGCCCGAACGCCGAGCGGGCCCTTCCGGCAGATTTTCTGTGCCCACTCTCTGGCCGTGGGGAGGAGGTCGTCTAAGGGAACGATTTTGTTCACCAGCCCGATGCGCAACGCCTCCTCGGCATCGATGTTCTCGCCCATCATAAGGATCTCCGCCGCTTTGCCGGGGCCCACCAGCCGAGGCAGACGCTGGGTGCCGCCCCACCCGGCCATGATCCCCAGGTTCACCTCCGGTTGTCCAAATTTGGCGCTGTCGGCGGCGATACGCATATCGCAGGCCATGGCTATTTCCAGCCCGCCACCAAGGGCCAGCCCGTTGACGGCGGCGATTATCGGCTTCATGATGCTCAAGCCCCGGGTGATCAACGGCGGCAGGACGTAACCGCGGTCCCTCAATGCCGGAATCATTTCCTTGACATCGGCCCCGGCGCAGAAGGCGCGCTTGCCTGCTCCGGTAACGATCCCAACCAAGGCTTCTTCATCGTCGCGGAACCGCATCAGCGCTTCGCTGAAGGCCAAGAAGAGATCGGGACTCATTGAATGGAAACCCTTAGGGTCGTTAAAAGTGATGGTGACAATCTGCTCGGATTTCTCGTAGAGGACTAGTTCGTCAGACATGGTGTACTCCTTGCTTTTGCGAGGTATATATTATGTAAAGCACATTCACTTTCCTCCACCCTTACCACCAAGGGCTAATATAGCATAGAGAGTGTTTGCGGGCAACTTGGCCCCAGCCATCAAGAGAGGCTGTTCAGGACCTGTTCCAAGTCGGCCGGAAGTTCGGATTCGAATATGCGATACTCATCACTTGAAGGCAAACGGAACCCCAGCCGGTGAGCATGCAAAAATTGCCTTAGGAGCAGCTTAGATTTCCCACCGTAAACCACATCTCCCACTACCGGAAATCCGATGGAGGAAAAGTGCACTCTTATCTGATGGGTCCTCCCCGTTTCCGGATGGACTTCGAGCAGGGTGCAGTCTTCAACATATTCGAGCACTTTGTAAAAAGTGCGGGCCTCCCTGCCATTGGAGATAATGGCCATCTTCTTGCGATTTTTGGGATGGCGTCCGATTGGGGCCTCGATCGCTCCCTCCGCCGGTTCCAGATGGCCGAAAACCAGGGTTTTGTAGCCCTTTTCTATCTGGCGGTTCTTAATCTGCGCCGACAGGCTGAGCTGGGCCGCATCGTTCTTGGCGGCAACCAGCAGCCCGGAGGTGTCTTTATCGAGGCGATGAACGATCCCCGGACGCAGTGTTCCCCTGATTCCGCTCAGGTCCGGGCAATGAGCCATGATGGCATTGACCAGAGTTCCCGACCAGTTCCCGGCTGCCGGGTGAACGGTCATCCCGGCAGGCTTATCGATTACCAGCAGGTCGCTGTCTTCGTAGATTATATTTAGGGGAATGTCTTCCGCTTCAATGGCGACCGGCGCCGGCGCTGGAACTGTGATGCTGATCTTCTCATTTACGGTGATTCCTCGACTGGGCCGCGCCTTCATCCCGCCTATGAGCACATTGCCTTCGCGGATAAGCTGCTGAATGTGAGCACGCGAAAGCTCGGTATGTTCGGCGATGTATTTGTCCAGCCGCCCGCCGGTTTCCTCGACGATCAGGTTGATGGTCTCGGTCATCGTTTTATTTTAGCATGCAAATAGCGGGCGCAGAACAACCTGTGGTAAAATCATATCCGATGCCGGAATTACCTGATCTCGAAGCCATTAGATTGGTCCTCAGCTCGCAAATTGGCGGAGCGAGGATTGAGCAGGTCGATGTGCTTCAGCCTCTGATTATTCGCCAGCCGACCCCGGATGAATTTAAGTCCGCGCTCACCGGCAACACGTTCTCGCATATTGAGCGGCGGGGGAAATTCCTGTTGTTTCACTTGGGCAGCGGTCATATCATGGCACTTCACCTGATGCTGGTGGGGCGGCTTCAGTATTGCCGGACGCAGGAAAACCTCAGACAAAGAACCTGCCTGATTTTTCAACTGGATAACGGCATGCAACTGCGCTATCTCGACAGCAAGCTGATGGGCAGGGTTTACCTTGTTGAAAAGAGGGCTCTGTCTGTTATTCCCCGCTGGAAAGAGATGGGCCCGGATGCGCTCGATGAGGAGCTTACCCTCGAGGTTTTCCGCCAGCGGCTCAAACGGCATTCCGGGCAGATCAAGAACATTCTTCTGAACGACAAGTTTATAACGGGGATAGGCAACGCCTACGCCGATGAGATCCTCTTCGAAGCCGGGATTTACCCCTTCTGGCCGCAAACCAGCCTTTCCGACGAGGAAATCTCAAAACTGTATCATGGTGTGAAATCAGTTTTAGTTGCGGCTGTCGAAATGCTCGAAGGCAGGATCGAGGATGATATATCGGTAGAGCTACGGGATTTCCTGAAGGTTCACCGCCGCGGCGGCCAGCCGTGTCCGTCATGCGGGCAGCAACTGGTCCAGGTTCAGACCAACCGCCGGATTACCACTTTCTGCCGCCATTGCCAGCAGGAGTGATTCTGTAAATCTTTAGTTAGGAATTACCGGCGCCGGAAAACCATTGTCTACCGAACATATGCAGCTCGTTTCCACCAAAGTTGTCATTTCTCTGCAACGGCCAATTCCCATTTCGTCATGCAGGTGCCGGAGCCAGCACCTCCGTCCATTTCGATGATCTTTCCGGTAAGGTAGGGTTGAGTCACAACGAAATGGGCTGCTTCCGCGATCTCTTCCGGTTCTGCCATTCTTGAGATTGCAAGTTTGTCCAGATATACCGGGAACAGCTTTGCATTATATTCCGCTCGCTCAGGTGTCAAGTTTCTGACCTCGATACCTGTACCTTGCACATATCCCGGCGATACGGCATTGACCCGGATGCCCTTTTCTTTCGTCAGGCCCACACTGCCCAGGTTGTGAACTAGAGCGGTTATAGCTCCGTCTACGGCTGCTCCGGCTGTATAGGTTGAGAATTGTACTCTGTCTGCCATGCCGGCCATACAGACGATGGAACTCCCCGGGGGCATTTTCGGGATCGCATATGATATCGGCATGTACGTCCCGAAGAAACGAACATTAAAGAGATCACGTACCATATCAATGGATGTCGTCCATATCTCTCCACGCAGAGCATGCCCGGCGCACAACACAAGAACATCGACAGTTTGAAGGTCCATAAAAAGATCTTTGACCTGGTCTTCATCTGTGACATCGCATACACGGTACGATGCAGTGCCGCCTATATCATTAACTGCTCTTGCCAGCTTGTTGGCTGTTCTACCGGCAAGCACCACCTGTGAACCTTCAGCGGCAAACCGCCTGGCAATGGCCTTTCCAATACCCGATCCGCCACCAGTTATTACTGAGACTTTGTCTTTTAAATCGTATTGTTGCATAAGTTACTCCTTTATCCTCAAAATAGATTTTACCTCCATTATGAATAATACTTACTGGTGGTTCAAGGCTCGTTTATTCAGAAGGAAAATTGGCATGTGAGATAGAGGTTGATTCGTCTTCGGGCAGGAGCACCTGACTGAATATGAGCGGTGCAAATGCTGGAATAGTCACGATGGACAAGGTAACAGCGATAATGTATTTCCTGCATCAGGGGTGGTGGCTCCAAGGGAATTCGAATCCCTGTTTACGGCTTGAAAGGCCGTTGTCCTAGTCCCCTAGACGATGGAGCCAAAGGGAAGGGGGTGTTCAGCAAACTTATAAAGTATAGCAGAATACTGGCTTGTAGACAATACGGAATTCATACCTTGAGCCCACCTCTTTCCCGGCTCACATTATCAGGTTCAGCAGGCTGCCCACAGCTACGGTGACAACCAGCATGACAATGATCGAACCAATGAGCCCTTTAAACCCCAGTTCTCTTGCCAGAACCACGAAGCTGGCGATACAGGGGAAGAACATGGCCAGTACCACACTTCCCACCACCAGTTGAGAAGCACTCAGGTCCAATCCTCCCAGCATCCCGATGGCCATATCCTTACGCAAAAATCCGATTATCAATGCCCCGACGGCTTCATCCGGCAGGCCGAAGAGGCCGCTGACCACCGGTTTGGTAAAATCGGCGATATGTTCGAATACATCCAGTGCATAAAGGACGGTGATGACAAAAATTCCCGCCAGCAATACCGGTACCGCTTCCTTGAGAAACCCTGTTATGCGCATCCATAACTTGGAGGCAACGGTCATCGGGGACGGCAATCGGTACGGTGGTATCTCCAGTAGAAGCTCCGGGGTAAATCCCCTGATTATTTTGTTCAGGATTATACCTGTGAGAATCCAGACGATTGCCAGCGTTCCGTAGACGATGGCCACATATTGAATCCCCTCGTCACCCACCAGCCCGATCACCATTGCCTGCAAAGCAGCACACGGGACCGCAATGGAAATCAGGGTAGCTACGATAAACCTCTCCCGCTTGCTTTCCAGGATGCGCGTGGCCAGGATGCCGGGAACATTACACCCCAGGCCAAGCAGCGTGGGAATGATGGAATAGCCATGTATTCCCATTCGGTGAAGCAGGTTATCAAGCAGGACCGCCATACGCGGCAGGTAGCCAAAGTCCTCCAGGAAGCCCAGGACAAGATAGAAGGCGATAACGTAAGGCAAGACTGCCCCGAAAGGAATAAAGATTCCGGTAGTCAGCATCCCGAAGGATTCGACAAGGTCCAGCTCTCCCTCGATCAGTTCGCCCACCAGGACATCGTGCCAGAATCCGCTTCCACCCAGGGCATCGCTCAGGTCCATCATCAGCGGCTTCCATAACTCTTCGAACAGTGGTTCGAAAACATATCCAATCAGCCCTTCACCGATGAATCGGACAATAACGAACGAAGCTAGAAGGACTGCCGCCGCGATGGGAATTCCGGTAATCGGCTTGAGGGAGGCGTCGCTCAAACGTTCGAGCCAGGTGTGGTGACGGTGAGTCACCGTCTGGACCTCCTCTACGATTCGTCCAACCTCGGCCCACATTTCGGGGTGGCTCCGACCGGAAGGCGAAGGAGCTGTTGCCTCAGGGAAGCGTCCGACGAGTTCCTTCATCCCTTCCCCGCTGACCGCCACAGTGGGCACCACCGGTATACCCAGCATTTCCTCCAGCTTCTTGACATCGATGTGAATCCCCCGGTGTTTGGTATCGTCCCACATGTTGAGGGCGATGAGCATGGGGATGCCTTTTTCCATCAGCTGGAGGGTGAGGAACAGATTGCGTTCCAGGTTGGTGGCATCGAGGACATTAATAAGGAGGTCGCCTTCCTCGACCATGCGAGTGGCGACCTCCTCGGCTTTACTGGTGGGTTCCAGGGTATATGCCCCCGGAACATCGATAACCTCTGCCGCCTCCTCCCCGATCTTGAGATAGCCCTTACTGAAGCTGACAGTGGTTCCGGGATAATTGGAGGCGATGACTCTGACTCCGGTGAGCCGGGAGAAAAAGGCGCTCTTACCCACGTTGGGGTTACCCACCAGGAGTATCTTCATGCTTATTTTACCTCAACGATAATCTTCCTGGCCATGCCGAACCCGATAGCCAGTTGACCTCCCCCGATCTGAACGGTCACCGGCCCCCGCCCGAACATCCCGCTGAGTTTGGTGATTTGCTTGCCGGGACGCATTCCCATCGCTTCCAGCCGTTTCATGCCACGGCCTCCGCCGATTTCCGTCACCTGTCCACTCTGCCCTACTTTCATTTGAGCTACAGTGAGATATTTCTTTTCACCCATTTAGCATCTTCTCCTGACACTTAGGACAGTAGCCACGCATTTCGACTTCGACACCGGTTATGCGGAAGTGACTGGTTTTCTCCACCTCACGCTTCATTTGTTCGGTGAACTCGCATTTAAACTCGAAAACCTCACCACATTCCACACAAACCAGGTGGTGATGCATGGGGCGGACGTTTAACTCGTAATAATGGTGGTCTTCCCCCAAATGTCGCTCCAGCACCAGGCCGGCTTCCTTCAGCAAATTCAAGTTCCGATAAACTGTGGAAAGACTGATATGGGCATCCTTTTCCCTGGACAGACGGTAGATTTCATCTGCATCGAGGTGTCCTTTGGCATGGCGGATGATATCCAGCAACAGCTTCCGCTGTGAGGTCATTCGTTGCCCGATTGATTTTGTGGCCATTGATTTATTCCTGCAAAGATTGCCAAATTTTATTGCAAATGGTTTTCATTATTAATAATATCATGTCTACTGCTTTGTTGCAAGCAATAAATCGTTTTTCGAAGGCGAGGATTTATTTTCGGGGTTTAAATCGATCCTGGCTATCGATTGATATGGTCACGGGGCCGTCGTTGTGGATTTCTACCATCATGTGGGCCTGGAATTGTCCGGTCTCGACCTGAACCCCGGCCTGGCGAATGAACCCGGAGAATTTTTCAACCAGGGGTTCTGCCATTTCCGGTGGCGCGGCCTGATTGAAACTGGGCCGACGCCCCTTGCGGGTCGTCGCCATCAAAGTGAACTGGCTTACAACCAGGACTTCACCGCCAATATCCTGCAACGAGAGGTTCAGCTTACCTTCTTCGTCGGAGAATATGCGCAATCCGGCAATCTTATCGGCCAGGTAAGCGGCATCTTCCTCCACGTCTTCCGGGCCGACTCCAATAAAAGTTACCAGCCCCTGCCCTATCCGTCCGACGGTTTTCTCATCAACTTTAACCGAGGCTTTCGAAACGCGTTGCAGGAGTGCTTGCATTATTCATCCGCGTTTGAGGTTGTTTCGGGCTCCTTTTTGGAGGAGGGCGTTCTGGTGGTCTCAAGTTTATCCGATTCCACCAAGCCGTTTTCTGATACGCCGGGTGATTTGCCGTTGTAATCCGTTACGTAGAAACCACTTCCCTTGAAGATGATAGGGGCAGGCCTGAACAGTCGCCGGGCCGGACTTTGACAAAGCGGACAGATGCTGATTGGATCAGACCGATACGCTGATTGTTAACATCTAGATATAGAAGATCCGTCTCAAAAGCCAAATCAATCCCATTACGAATGAGATTAGACTTTAAGAGTGGACCCGATATGCGACCTACAGCCATCTCTTCTCCTCAACACGGGGATCCTGTCCCTCTAACCACCTTACATTGCGGGTTAACCACAGTTCGTCCTGCAAAACAATTGGTCGCGTCTTGCATTAATAGTATTTATCGAATGTAGGCACATTTTCATTTAAATCGATTCCG
>JAWOBB010000074.1:0-13921 GCA_046498265.1 Dehalococcoidia bacterium
ATTTTGTCGATGGAGAAAAGAAAGTCGAGCAGTTCCTGACATATCTGGCTCTTGAAGAAAACGTGGCTCCCAGTACTCAGAACCAGGCCATGAACGCCCTGGTATTCCTCTACAAACAGGTATTGAAAACACCCCTGGAAGGAGAAATTAATGCTGTACGCGCCGGGAGAAAGGTCAATGTGCCCACCGTATTGACCCGAAAAGAAGTCAGCCGGATGATTGCCCATATCGACGGGACACCGCAGCTCATCGTAAAGCTTATGTACGGAAGCGGCCTTCGCATTATGGAGGCGGTGAGGTTAAGAGTCAAGGATATCGACTATGACATGAAGCAGCTGACAGTTCGTTCCGGGAAGGGCGCCAAGGATCGTTTTACCACTTTCCCTGCTTCCATCGTACCACTTCTGGAAAATCACCTCATCAAAGTGAAAGCCCTTCATGAGGACGATCTGGCCGAAGGACATGGTGAGGTATATTTGCCTTATGCACTGGCCCGGAAGAACCTCGGTGCGGCGAAGGAATGGGGATGGCAGTACGTGTTTCCATCGCGAAACCTCTCCATCGATCCAAGGTCCGGGAAGGCTCGTAGACATCATGTCGATCCCAGCGTGGTGAACAAGGCCATAAAAGCTGCCGCCAGGCGTGTGGGGCTGACCAAGCAAATCAGCGCCCATACGTTTCGCCATAGCTTTGCTACCCACCTTCTGGAGCGGGGCACCGATATCAGGACCATTCAGTCGCTGCTGGGGCACAAGGACGTTTCGACCACTATGGTTTATACTCATGTCCTGAAACAGGGTGGTCATGGTGTATTAAGCCCATTGGACGATCTTGAGTGATCGCGTAAATCTGCTTGTTCAGCATTTTGGGGCCCTGATAATCAACAAACTACTAGATTGTTATACGAGACGTCCCGTCAGTTTGGTGCGTAACCTTTGGATGGAATGTTGATAGCTTGCCCAGTTTCCCGCAACTGGCTATGGGAAACGCAATTTGTGCCGCTGTATTGCGTTTAACAATAAGCCATTAAATCCGATAGCTGTGGGTCGTCTTGCTATTTTTAGGTGGAGACTCAGAAAGGTTCAGACCTGGATAATCCAACTCTCGCTCCATATTAGTCAGTATTCGGCTCTGCATGGTTACAGAGGTGGCGCTCTCTTCCCCACTATCCCACCGAATATGCATCGCATCCCCATCCACATCGAGAACTTCGTATATTCCCTTTCTGTTTGTGTACTGTTGGCCGATTTCAAATTCGATACGACGTTTCAACCTATTATCCCCCTTCATTTGGACATACGTTTCCTTCTCATAGACAGCGATCCTTCCTTGACTGAATCGAGCTGCAGAAGACCTCCAGGTTTCCCGCTATAAATTGTCTGGGTGCCAGGTTTACCTCTCCTTCCTGGAACCTGCTTGGATGATGCTTGTGGTGTGTAGTCGAATCCAGTCAGTGTCTGCCGCACGAGCGAATGCCCTAATATATTCTCCAGATTTCTTACCATGGCGTTATCCTCGGGGGTGATGAGCGTGAAGGCATTACCAGTCCGATCGGCACGACCCGTGCGTCCGATGCGATGAATATAGGCATCGGCGGTATTAGGCATATCGTAATTAATAACATGTGAGATACCATCCACGTCCAGGCCACGAGCAGCGATATCAGTGGCTACCATAACCTGATACATGCCACCCCTGAAACCATTAAGCGCAGACTGCCGCTGCCACTGGGAGCGATTCCCATGCAGGCTGGTCACGGTGTAACCCGCCTTCTCTATCTGCTCTGCCAATTGCTTGGTACGATGCTTGGTTCGAGTAAATATCAGGACTGAGTCAGTGCTGGTCTCTCTCAATAGCATCAACAATAGACGTGTTTTCAAGTGTTGCACAACAGGAAATAACGCATGCGTGACTGTTTTTGCCGGACGGATGAGTCCGATTGCTATACGCTGCGGATGACATAGTGTCTGAGCCGCCAGTTGCTCGATCTCCGGTGGGAATGTGGCGGAGAATAACATTGTCTGCCTCTTTGATGGAATGTGGCTGACAATGCGTCGCACATCCGGCAGGAAGCCCATATCCAGCATGCGGTCAGCCTCATCCAACACCAGCATTTCCACTCCATTGAGCCGAACATGCCTGTGATCGATATGGTCCAGCAAACGTCCCGGGCAGGCCACAATGATTTGCACACCGTCGCGCAAGGCCTTGATCTGAGGTCCTGCGGCTACACCTCCATAGATTGTCGCGCTGCGGATTCCTGTTCCTGCCCCCAGAGAACGAATCGCCTGATGGGTCTGCTCCGCCAGTTCGCGGGTCGGGGTAATAATGAGTGCCCGGGTGTAATTACGCGGCCCATTGAGCAGTTTATGTAAAATGGGTAAAACAAAGGCCGCCGTCTTACCAGTACCGGTTTGAGCGGTGCCTATCAGGTCGCCTCCGGCCAAAGCGGGTCCGATGGCCTCAGCTTGAATTGGTGTCGGTGTAATGTAACCCGCACGTCGGATACCCTCCATCAGGCGCGAGTCCAGTTTAAACTGTGTGAAATTCACAAATTCTCCTTATTTCTTAAAGTTCGGCGCTTGCTTGCGCTCTATTTATGCCCTATGAGATATAGCAGCCTCAGTCTGGTATAGCATTGTAACTGAAGCCGCACACTGGTTCCAGGAGAAATATCAACATAAGCCCCAAACAGGAAGAGCTGACATTTGTGGTATAAAACATTGGATAACCTCCTAATATTGCAATTCGTGAACCGAACTTGGGTCATCCAATACGGTGTAGGAACCTTGCCCTGGAGGAATCTCCCCCGATGGAAACTCTAAGGGGGTTACTGATAGAACTGGAAACCTTTTATTAGGTCACTGGCTCCACTATACAGGAAAACAGCGAAGACAACAATATGTCGAATTCGGTATTAATCAGTAAGGAGGACAGAATTTTTATGTGCAAGAATGTTTCCTCGGTTGAAAATGTAACCTGTGCAATCAAAGACAAAAATAGTGACCCGGGTATATTATCCCGCACTTGATGCGAGGCAGGAATGACATGTGGGGTTTTTCCCCAAAAAAGGCCGCCCGTTTCCGGGCATGTGGCTTTATATTATAATGAAAGTTAGAGAACCTTAAAAACGGGAGCGCCAATGACGACCATACTTGATAACGCGAACTTCAAAGCAGTAGTCGATTATTTCGGACCGATATTTCAGGAAAAACCGTCTTTCGGGAAATTCCTCGAACACGCCGTCGAATCGCCTGACCTGGATACTCCCATCCTTACTTTCCAGATGAGAGACGATTTCGTGGGAAATCTGCTCTATCGAACGCTGCACGGAGGGGTCATCGCCTCCATGCTGGATGCCGTGGGCGGGCATGCCGTCTGGCTGAAGGCAATCAAGGATTCCAAAGGGGAACCCGTGGAGAAACTGGCCAAAAGGGTGGCCAGGATTGGCTCAATCGACATGAGGATAGACTACCTGCAGCCGGGCAGGGGAGAGATGTTCAAAGCATCGGCATCGATATTGCGTATGGGAAACAAGGTGGCGGTCGTACGCATGTCCCTGCACAATGAGAATGAAGAGCTTATTGCTGTAGGTACCGGCTCATACACCACAGGATGATATGCTTTCGGCCCGGGCTTTAAGCGCCAGGTTGTGTTTTACAAACGCCTTCTTGAGCTTCCGGGAATAAAGCAGGTAAACAATCAGGGAAAGAGGTCCCCGAAACTCTTCGTAATTGATGTATTTTACCCTGTTCTCATTTACAGGCTGACAAATCTGGCAGCGGTTGCTCACAATGCCGGGCCTGCCCCTCGTCCGTGACGTCCCCATGCGGAATATGAATTCATCCGGATTTATTTCCAGAACAACTTCATGTTCATTTTTTAATAGCTGGGAATCGGTCATCCGGCAATCCAGGTCAAATTCCGTACCAACAATTACTTCGCTGCTCTTCAAGGTAATCCGGGGAACAAACGGGTTCCATTCCGGGTAGCGGTCCGGGTCGGTGATGATACCCCAAACCGTTTTCGCGGGAGAATCGATTATTATTTCGGTGTAGATCGGCTTCAAATAACTGCCTCGAAAGGATGAGCCCAGAGCTTGAATTTATTGCGGGTTCATTCCAGAAGCCCACAGACGCGATCCAGAATCAGGTGGGCTAATTCGGATTTGGGCATCAGTGGCAGGTCATCCTGAGTTCCGTTCTTATCGATGATGGTCACCTTGTTGGTATCAGCGCCGAAGCCGCTGCCAGCTTCGGTAATATCGTTGGCAACGATGAGGTCCAGCCCCTTCGCTTCCAGCTTGCCCCTGGCATTCTCCAGCAGGTTTCCGCTTTCGGCAGCGAACCCGACCTTGAGCAGCCTGCTCGAAACCTCCCCGATGATATCCGAGGTTTTTGTCAATTCCAGTGTAAGGCACTCGTCCTGGCGCTTGATCTTCTCCCCGGAGCTTTCCGAGGGACAATAATCGGCCACAGCAGCGGCCATAATCAAGGCATCGGCATCGCTCGTCCTTTCCAGCACGGCCCGGCGCATTTCCTGCGCCGTCCGGACCCTTACAATCTCCACTCCCAGGGGAGGATGAACACTGACCGAGGCGTTAATTAGGGTGACTGATGCTCCCCTGTCCCGGGCCGCTTCGGCAATGGCCGCTCCCATCTTCCCCGACGAATAGTTACCGATATAGCGCACCGGATCGATGGGCTCCTGAGTTCCCCCGGCCGTCACCACGATTCGTTTACCGGCCAGGTCGCCCGACTGCCCCAGAACCCGGTAGATCGCCGCCAGGAGCTCGGGCACTTCCACCAGCCTGCCCGGTCCCTCGAGTCCCGAAGCCAGCCACCCGCTGGCGGGCCCCACAATGGTATAGTGGCGAGATTCCAGTTTGGCCAGGTTCTCCTGCGTGGCTTCGTCCTGGTACATTCCCACATCCATTGCCGGGGCGATAATGATGGGAGCACTGGCGGAAAGGACGGTGCACTGCAGCAGATCATCGGCAAATCCGTTGGCAATATGGGCAATAGTGTCGGCGGTGGCCGGAGCTATCACAATGGCATCCGCCCGTTCCGCCAGCGAGACGTGCTTGATATTTAACTCGGTAACCGGAGCCCACATATCGGTATAAACCAGCCGATGGGTGATGCTCTGGAAAGAGAGGGGGGTTACGAATCGGGTAGCCGATTCGGTCATGATCACGTCGACTGCCACCCCGGCCTGCGTGAGCTTACTGGCAAGGTCAACAGCTTTGCAGGCCGAGATACTCCCCGTCACTCCCAGAACGATACATTTCTCTTCAAACATATTTCTTCCCCATATTGCGTTCATAAATAACCCTGAGCCCGATCAAAGTCAAATAGGGATCGACGACTTCGATGACCTTCGTTTCCTTTGCCAGGATATCGGCATACCCTCCGGTTGCAATCACCTTGGAAGTCACCCCCTGTTCGTTATGGATTCGGGATATTATTCCTTCTATGAGACCTACATAACCAAAGATAAATCCCGACTGCATGGCAGAGATGGTGTCCCTGCCGATAACCTGTTTGGGGCGAGCCAGCTCCACCAGAGGTAGTTTGGCCGTTCGCTGAAAGAGTGACTCGGCGGCGACCTTTATGCCGGGAGCTATCGCCCCTCCAAGGTAATCGCCTTTTTCCGAAACCACATCGAAGGTGGTGGCAGTACCCATGTCGATAACGATGAGAGGCCCACCGTAAAGATAATGGCCACCCACGGCATTGACTATCCGGTCCGGCCCGACTTCCCGGGGGTTATCCATGAGAATACTCACCCCTGTTTTTACGCCCGCCTCCACCACGAGCGGCGAGGTATTCAAATAACGCTGGCAAACCTCCCGCAAGATGGGTACCAGCGGAGGACTTACACTGCAGATAACCACTTCCTCGATATCCGCCAATTGCAGGCCCTGCTGCTGAAACAGGCTCAACAGGATAACGGCATATTCATCCGATGATTTTTGAACGTCGGTGGCCACGTTCCAGTGGGTGAATAAATCCTCATCTTTAAAGACCCCGATATCTATGGTGGTGTTGCCAATATCGATTGCCAGTAACATGGAACCGCTTTCCTTCAGTCAGATAAACTCACTTCGCACTAAGTTGAGACCATTATAGCGAACTTATTCCCGGATGACAAATACCCTGCTTAGGGCTCAGCCGGGCCGGTAGGCAATATCTGCCAGTCCTCCAGCAATTTCAGGGCCTTCTTGGTATCGCTGGCAACGCGGGCACTATCGGATTTGTCGAACCGGTACTTGAAGAGCCAGTAAGTAAACTCATCGAGATCTCTTAAAGTGATATCATCCCTCCTGGGGTAATGCTTTTCACGCTGAAAACGGTCAAGCAACTCCGCTTCCGTTGAGCCATATATCCGCTGGAATGCCTTGTCACGGGAGTCGTGACTTTGAAGCCGGGAATGTTCCTCTTTATCGATTTCCATCTCAATGGCAAGCTGGAGGGCCTGTTCCACGGTAATCCCGTAAAAATAATTAAGTAAGGCACGGTATTTCGCATTCCCGATAAGTTCCTTGAACTTTTTCGGAGGGACCTCGATGGGAGGGCTGCCAAACAGCAGGGCAAACCGCTCTTCTTCCGGAATCATCCCATCAAGCTCAAGGCATAAACGTTCTGCCAGAAGCAGCCAGTCGAAAGCCTCTCCCCCGATAAGGTAACGATAACGGCGCCCGTTGAAATCCTCCTCAGCCACAGTCCACAGACCTATAGTTTCGAGCAGAGCGTAATACCAGTGTTTGCCATCCCTTATCGATTGTTTTAAATGCTGGATCGGCTTGCTCATGCCAGTCCCCTGTTTTTGAAGTAAATAGTGCAGCCATCCACCATGCCGCTCACCCAAACCATGATCATATCCTCTCCCCATTTGGCGGAGAACTGGGCAGAGGCATATTCAAGGACCTTGCGGCTGATCGTTTCCCGGTTCTCCTTTTTCCTGAGAGATTCCAGAATCAAGTCGCCATACAAACGGGTGTTTTCCATAACCCGGGAAATGCGTCCATCAGGGTTCGCTTCCACCCCTCCATGCGAATAGAACAGGAGTTTCGGGCCCAGGGACCTCAGCTTCTCCATTGTTTGCAGGCAGGCATCCATATCGAATCCGGGAGCGGCGGGGGAGGGAAGGGGATCAGCGGTGGCCATACCCAGTGCCTCCCCGCAGAAAAGGCCTCCGGTTTTATGATCGAAAACGGCAATGTGGTGAGGAGCATGGCCGGGAGCATAAATAATCTCCAGTTCCCTCTCCCCAACAGAGAGGATTTCCCTGTCGGCAAATATTTTTATCCTCGACTCCGGCACAGGGAGAATCGGGCCATAAATGCTCTCAAAGCTCTCGCCATAGGTTACCCTGGTACTCTGAATCAAACGGGAGGGGTCGACAAGATGACCGGCGCTCATCGGATGAGCTATTACGCTTGCCTGAGGGAACATTTTCACCAGCAACCCGGCTCCCCCGCCGTGATCCATGTGAATGTGAGTAGGGATAATCCATGAAAGCTCTTTCATCCCCAGCCGGGTCATCCCTTCCTGAATCAAAGGAGCGGCGCTGGCGGGCCCCGGTTCGATAAGGACGCCTCCATTCTCATCGATAAGATACACCGCAAATATAATTTCCGTCCCGGCTACCACAGGTTCCAGGCGGTATGTCTTTTGAGCCACTTCTTCGATTTTCACGTCTGCTTGCTTTGGAAAAACAATTTAATATTATATTATAACTTTTTGCTGCTGCCCGTGTCATGGGTTGCAAGAAGTTTGCCTGAGAGAAGAGGTATGATACCCTAAATAATGGGGATTAAAAGTGACAGTATCGAGCAAGAGGAATCCCGCATGGCAAAACAAAAGGCTTATGTAAATTATAACAAGTGCGATCCCGAATTATGTCCCGACGGCGTCTGCCTGGCAGCCAAAGAGTGCGAACTGAAGATACTTTATCAAACTGCTCCACACGAGCCACCTGAAACTACGCCTGCCCCCTGTAAGGGCTGTTTCAAATGCCTGCTTGCGTGTCCGGCAAAGGCAATTGTGAAGATGTAATTGAGGGGCCGAGAACCTGCCTTAATGAAAACTTTTGATTTAGGGAGGAAACCTCGCTACGACATTTCGAGACAGACGTTTGAATATATCTTGAGCAATAAGCCCCTGCAACTGGAAATTATTTCCCCTTAAATTGAGCTTCCCTCTTCTCCATCATGGCAGCAATGGCCTCTCTGGAATCTTCAGAGGTAATACAGAGTCCCTGGCATTGAGCCGCCAGGTCGAGCGCCGCTGAGAAGTCAGTTTGCAATCCTCGACGGAGTTGCAGCTTGGAAAGCCTGATTGCCAGTGGAGGCATCTGGGCGATCCTGGTAGCCAGCTCCATCGTTTCTTTTTCCAGTTCTTTCGTGGTAACAACCCGGTTGAGGATACCAAACCGCTCCGCCTCTCTGGCATGAACCATCTCGGCAGTGAAAATGAGTTCGGCTGCTTTGGGCAGTCCCACAACTCGAGGAAGAAGCCAGACTCCCCCCGTGGCCGGGGTGAGTCCCACCCTCGCAAATCCTTCATTGAATCGAGCGTTTTCCGTTCCCACCCTCAAGTCGCAGGCAAGAATCAGGTCAAATCCCCATGAGCTGGCTGCTCCCTGCACTGATGCAATAGTGGGAATTTCCAACTCATAAAGGGGAAGCATGACATCCCGATATAAATTGCGCAATGCTGTACTGATTTCCTGTGCCGTGCTGCCCATGCGTTCGGGGCCGGTGTCGCTGATATCCCCGCCGCTGCAGAAAACTTTTTCGCCTGCCCCTTTCAAAACCATCACCCGGACATCAGGGTCCCTGCCTATATCTTCCAGAGCCGCTGCCAGTTCCCGTTCCATCACACTGTTAATGGCATTTTTCTTCTCCGGACGGTTCAAAGTGAGGGTGGCAATATGATTTTCCCTGGTGAGAATAATAGTCTCAAAATCCATGATTACATCCTCTCTTTCCCGGAATAAATTCCTGCCACCGATGATATAGGTATTGAATATGGCTGTCAAACAGGCTGCTTTTTTTAACTTGTTTTTGCTTTACAATAAATCTCTCCCATGCTACAATGCAGTCACCCATTATCGGCTACATTTAAGGAGAACGGGTATTCCACTACTTGAGGAGAACGTCAATGAAAGAGGCTATCGATAATTTTCTGGATTTCATCTCCGTTGAAAAAGGCTTTTCTCCCAATACTCTATCAGCTTACAGGAATGATCTGCGTCAGTTCATTAATTTTATCGATACAAATTTAGCTCAAAAAGGGGTGCCCGCTAACTGGGCCTCGGTTGACCGTGACATGCTCCTCAATTACTTACTGGAGATGAAAGAACGGAAGTATTCTCCGGCAACCATCGGCCGAAAGACCGCAGCTATTAAATCTTTCTTCGGTTTTCTGGTGCAGGAAAACATCCTCAAAGAGGACCCTACCGAAAATCTGGCCGGTGTTAAAGTCGGTCAGTCCCTGCCCACGATACTCTCCATATCACAGGTGGAAAAACTGCTCTCCCAGCCCGCCAATCAATCCACTCCAGAATCCAAACGAGACAAGGCCATGCTGGAAATGCTCTATGCTACCGGTATGCGGGTAACTGAACTGATCTCATTGAATATAAATGATGTAAACCTTGATGACGGTTACGTTCGTTGCCTGGGCAAAGGTTCCAAGGAACGAATAATTCCCTTCCACGAACAGGCTCTCAAAAGCCTCAAATTATACATGGAAGAAGCTCGGCCTCTTATTACCAATAAACATGAATCGGCTCTGTTCGTAAATCGAAGGGGACAGCGGCTCACTCGCCAGGGTTTCTGGGGCATTCTCAAAGGTTATGCCAAAGCCGTTGGAATCGGAAAGGAAATCACCCCCCACACCCTTCGCCACAGCGTGGCTACCCACCTGCTGCAAAGCGGCAAAATGAATTTGCGGGAACTCCAGGAGTTTTTGGGACATGCCAACATAGCCACCACCCAGATTTACACCCATCTCACCAGCGAGCATGTCCGCCGGGTTTACGAGAGTTCCCATCCCAGAGCCAAATAGATATTGAGACCCGGAACAAATGCGCTTCGAAAGCAAATGGGTCACGGTCAGTGACATCAACACACATTATCTGGTAGGTGGCGAAGGTCCGCCGTTGGTGTTGATTCATGGGCTCGGTGCTATGGCAGGTGATGTGGAATGGAAAGATAATCTGGAGCCGCTGGCTCAAAACCACCGGGTTTACGTGCCGGACCTGGCAGGGTATGGGAAAAGCGACAAGCCCAGAATAAATTACAGCTTTAAGTTCCTTAACACTTTCTTTGAAGATTTACTGGCGAAACTCAATCTTGAGCAAGTCAGTTTCATAGGACATTCACTGGGAGGAGGAATCGCTCTGGATTTTACCCTCAAACATCCTGAGAAAGTAAATAAGCTCGTTCTCGTTGATACCGCCGGCTTAAGCGATAAGCTCGGTTTTCCGGGCAGATTGCTTTTCCCCATTTTTACCCTCATCGCCCGAATAAAGGGGAACCACGTATTCCATTCATTGATGACAGGAGGCAACGAAGGGGAGCCCATGGAAATATACATGGACAGGCTGCATGAAATCAGGGTCCCGACTCTGATATTATGGGGAGGGTGGGATGGATATATACCGGCCAGCCTGGCCCATCAGGCTCATGCGAGAATGAAGAACTCCCGGCTTCACATCTTCAGCAGGTGCTGGCATGCGCCCCAGAAACAGAGGGCCGGGGAATTCAACCGACTGGTTACGGATTTCTTAACGCAATAGGATGGAGCCATGATCATCGCCATAATCGGGGGAGGGAAATGCTCGAAGAGGATGGCCGGACTGGCTGAAGAAGTTGGCCGTGAACTGGCACAAAATGGCGCAATATTGATCTGTGGGGGGCTCGGCGGGGTGATGGAAGCAGCCTGTAAAGGGGCTCATGAAGCGGGTGGGCAGACAATCGGCATCCTGCCCGGTAAAAGTGCGGCGGATGCCAATCCATATGTGGGGATTCCCATCGTTACCGGAATGGGGGAAATGCGCAATGTGGTCATCATCAAGTCAGCCCAGGCAGTCATCGCCATCGATGGTGAATTCGGTACCCTTTCCGAGATAGGGCATGCCCTAAAAAACGGTATACCGGTGATCGGATTGCATACCTGGGAACTTTCAAAAGAGGGCAAAGCAAAAAAAGAGATCGTAATCGCCGGGAATGCCAAAGAGGCCGTGGAAAAGGCTCTTAAGGCCATACTCAAACGATGAAATTTAAGGGGGGTGAACGAAATGAAAATAGAAAATATCAAAGCCAGAGAAATTCTTGATTCCCGTGGGAACCCGACCATCGAAGTGGATGTTATATTAGAAAATGGAATAAGGGGACGGGCAGCTGTTCCCTCCGGCGCCAGCACCGGCAGTCATGAGGCGCTTGAGCTGCGCGATGGCGACAAAAACCGTTTCGGGGGAAAAGGGGTCCTGAAAGCAGTGGCTAATGTGAATGAAAAAATTGCTCCCGTACTCATAGGCATGGATGCATCTGAGCAGGGGGAAATAGATCGCACCATGCTGGTGATTGACAGCACCCCCACAAAATCAAATCTTGGGGCCAATGCCATACTTGGGGTTTCGCTGGCCACAGCCTACGCTGCCGCCGCTTATAACCAGATGCCTTTGTACCGTTATCTGGGTGGTGACAATGCCTGCCTTCTGCCTGTACCAATGATGAATATTCTCAACGGCGGCAAACATGCCGCCGATTCAGTTGACCTGCAGGAATTCATGATCGTGCCAGCCGGGGTTGACCGTTTTTCAGCAGCTTTGCGAATGGGTGCGGAAATTTACCAGTCGCTTAAAGGACTGCTCAAGGGCAAGGGGCTAGTCACAGCAGTAGGTGACGAAGGCGGCTTTGCCCCCACGCTCCCTTCCAACAGGGAAGCTGTACAAGTGATCGTGGATGCCATAGAAGCTGCCGGCTATCAGCCCGGCAAGGATTGTTTCATCGCCCTCGACCCCGCCTCCAGCGAATTCTTTGTCGACGGCAAATACGATCTGGCCAAAGAAGGCCGTAAACTATCCAGCGCTGAGATGGTCGACTACTACGTCCAGCTTGTCTCCGATTTCCCCATCATCAGCATAGAAGACGGTCTGGCTGAAGATGACTGGGCAGGATGGCAAATAATAACGGAAAAAATCGGCCAGAAAGTACAAATAGTGGGCGACGACCTTTACGTCACCAACATCGAAAGAATATCCAAAGGCATCGAACAAAAAGCCAGCAATTCCGTTCTGATTAAACTGAACCAGATTGGCACCCTGACCGAGACGCGAGCCGCTATTGATACAGCCGGCAAGGCGGGCTGGACATCCGTGGTCAGCCACCGTTCCGGTGAAACCGAGGATACCACCATTAGTGATTTCTGTGTCGGGTTGAGTACCGGCCAGATCAAAACCGGTGCTCCCTGTCGATCCGAGCGAGTAGCCAAATATAACCGGCTCCTGCGAATCGAGGAGGAACTGGGGAACAAAGCAAAGTATGCAGGCATGGGAGCTTACAGCAGCCTGGCCAGATAGAAGAAATTAAATTTGATATCCGCCAAAACAGCAGCACGGATGGTCTCTTAAAAAAGCTTCAAGCAGGAGGGCTTCGAAATATGCAAACAGGTAAGAAATGGGTATATCCCTTCTCCGAAGGAAACGCCGCGATGGCCAATTTGCTGGGGGGCAAAGGAGCCAACCTGGCCGAGATGAGTGGTCTGGGAATACCCGTGCCCCCGGGATTCATCATCACTACCGAAACCTGCACGGAATATTTCGAATCCGGAGGTCAGCTTACCGATGAAGTCATAGAAGAGGTCCGGGCTGCGATGCAGGAGGTGGAAAAAGCCATCGGGCGCAAATTCGGCGATCCTGAAAACCCTCTCCTGGTCTCGGTGCGCAGCGGGGCGCGCAAGTCGATGCCCGGCATGATGGAGACGGTCCTTAATGTAGGCCTCTCCAGCGCCACGGTTGACGGCATGATATGTTTTATTATATGCTTAAGCCTAAAGGAGAATGGTGGATTGTTGCTTTAGTTCTTATTTTTGCTGGTTTGGGAGCAGGAGCTTTTAATGAAATTATTGAATATATTGCTACAATTATTGCTCCAAGAAATGGAGTTGGTGGGTATGTTAATACTTCTTTGGATTTAATTGCAGATTTCTTAGGTGCATGTGCTGCTATGATTTATGTTTATTTTAAGAAAGCTGAGTAAAATATTTTGTCACCATTACTTTGTATTTATCAAGTTCTTTTTTTTGCAAGCAAGCATACATAGTTAAAGGATTTGTATGAATAAAATCCACTCTTTTTTTTAAAGTATAAACTGCTTTAACAATTTCTAATTTATCTTTATGAAAATATACTGCATCATCAATAAATATTCTTGTTTTGTCTTGTCCTGCCCATATTCCCAAGATAGGTGTTTCAGAATCCAGCATTACTAAATCTCCTAGTTTCATATAGCAGTTAATAAAATCTTATTTAAATTGATTACTCTATTTTAAGAGCTTTTCCTTCAACAATAGATTTTGAGATTTTTTTTCTTGCTGAGGAAATTATTCTGTAAAAGGTAGGTTGGGAGACTTGCATATTGTCAGCGCATTCCTTCTGACTTAATTGATTATAGTCATGAAGTCTTACAGCTTCAAATTCTTCTTTAGTTAAGATTACTTCTTCCAGAGTATTCATTCTTACTCCTGCTGGTTTGAAGTAATTTGATGCAGGTCTTCCCCTTATCCTTCTTCGACATCTGGGTCTAGGCATCTCTTCTTCCTCTACCTCTTCCTTGACCTCGTCCATTGCCTGGACCAAATCTTTCAATAGGTTCTGCACCTTTACAATTACCCATCTGTCTTCCTGT
>JAWOBB010000019.1:0-6004 GCA_046498265.1 Dehalococcoidia bacterium
CCCGTTTTTCCCGAAGATATTGATGGGACAAATCCTTCTTCTTGCAGGTAACCGGGAAGGCACCATCACAAGTGAACTTATAATACAGAAGGGCGGGGATGATGGAAGTCTGGTTCTTAAGTACCGAGATACAGTTATAGCTGCCGCTAATGATAGAAAAGCATTGGAGGAGGCTCGATCCTTTTTCTCCGATTTCCAGGCAGAACCACGGCAAGAAGAACTATTGAGCAAACTCAAAGAGGGTACCCAGCAGATCAGAGAAGAGCAAGATAAACTTGCCGAACTCCGTGACAAAATAGAGGACGAACTGGAGATTATCGCCCTGCGGAAAGTATTCCCCGGTAAATGTGGCTTATGTCCCTTCTAACCACCTTGCATCCAGTCTAAAGGCCCTTTACCATCGTATGCCTTTAGCGCGTCCTCAACTTCGACGAATTGGGTATACCTTTCGGTCATAGCCAAAGTTGAGTGGCCCAGAAGAAGTCGGCAACCTTTCATATCACGAGTATGGCGCAAATAAGTAGTGGCAAAGGTATGTCGCAGCTTGTGAACCGTCCCTTTCAAATGTTTAAGTCCAGCATCTTCCTTCAGTCGGCGAATTACTTGTTGAACCCCTTGTTTGGTCATAGGATGCCCCTCTTCTGTTAGCCAAAGACCGTCTGTTTCCCCCGTGGGTAACCTTAGCCCAATATACCGCCAGAGAGCCTTTTTAGTCTGTAAGCCAAAACCTACCATCCTGCTCTTGTCCATTTTCCCATGTAGAATCATAATTCTCTGCTTATTGAGATCGATATTAGCAAGGCACAAATTCGACAGTTCTTCTAATCGAAGTCCGCTTTCTAAAAACAGGTAGAGTATGGCCCGATCCCT
The DNA here is from genome assembly GCA_046498265.1 of Dehalococcoidia bacterium. GTDB lineage: Bacteria > Chloroflexota > Dehalococcoidia > SZUA-161 > SpSt-899 > JBGLNL01. Next base: position 871 of record JAWOBB010000019.1, read on the forward strand.
GGCAGCAAGCATTTTTTGTCTAGGCGTCATAGCATTGCGCCAATCTTCGTCGAGTACCTTTAGCATACGATTCAGATGTTCCGGCTGATAAGGCTCGACAGCAGGTGTTGGAGGTTGTTTAAGCACAACCCCATCCATAGGGTTGCGCTCGAGATATCCCTCAGAAACGGCCCATCCGAAGAAACGTTTGAGGGCCCGATAATACGGCCATCGAGAGCGCTCCCGGCTTACCCTTCCGGCACCATTTCCACAAGAAATCGACAATTCAGCGGTAACAAGCCAATGAAGGAAAGCCTGAATGTCTCGTTTTGTTACTGAGTCGGGGGATGTCGCTTGTCCAGAATTCTTCGCCCAGTCAATGAATACTTTCAGGCGACCGTAGTAGTAATCGATGGTTACCGGTTTGACATTGACCTCTAATTCTAGCTTGAAACCCTCTAGTAACCATTCCCATGTTCCATTCTGCACCATGATGTTTTTGGGGAGCCCACCCGGTGCAAGTTGTTCAGAACAGCTTCTACCTTATCTTATTTCTTTAGCCCCTGCAAGATGTTTAGAAATTTATACTCCTATTTGTGGAGCGGGAGAAGGGACTCGAACCCTCGACATCTTGCTTGGAAGGCAAGAGCTCTACCACTGAGCTACTCCCGCTTGCAGCACCCTATATTTTAGCCGCAAACGCCCGATAATGTAAAGGGCGCCACTCTCACTACCTCATATCTAGAATTTCTAACGGGATCGGTATTTACAGCCAGCCACAAAACAGGATACCATGAACTATGCAGCCCGCTCATGGAGCCGCTATGAACGAAAAGAAATACCAAAACGAGCCGCTTATTTCCCTCCGCGGCCTTACCAAAAATTACCAGGAAGGGGACCGAACCCGGAAGGTGCTCGGGCAGCTCGATGCCGATTTCGGCCGCGGCGAACGGGTGGCGCTGCTGGGCCGCAGCGGCACCGGCAAATCGACCCTCCTGAACCTGATAAGCGGAATAGATGTCCCCACCTCGGGAGATATCCGGATCGACGGACACGACATCACCCGCCTCAGCGAACGCGACCGCACCCTGTTCCGGCGCAAAAACATCGGCTTCATATACCAGTTCTTCAACCTGATACCGACTCTCACCGTCATCGAGAACGTCCTGCTGCCGCTGCAGCTGAACAACCAGAAGGATACCGAAAAGGCCTTTTCCCTCCTCGAGGAAGTGGGACTTCAGGACCGGCTCGAAACCTATCCCGACCGCCTCTCCGGCGGGGAGCAGCAGCGGGTGGCCATGGTCAGGGCCCTGGTCCACGAACCCCTGCTGATACTTGCCGACGAGCCCACCGGCAACGTCGATGCCGAGACCAGCCGGCAGATTCTGGGAATAATGGATGGGCTAATCCGCAAAGAGGGCAAAACCCTCATAATAGTGACCCACAGCCCCGAGGCCGCCGCCATCGCTGACCGGGTCCTGACCCTCAAAGAGGGGCGACTTACCGAAGGGGGGAATGGAGCTGCCCGGTGAGATCCCTGCTGGCGCGTGCCTCATGGAGAAATCTGTTCCGCCACCCCTGGCTGCTGGCCCTGCTTATCCTGGGCGTGGCCCTGGGCGTAGCCGTTGTCGTTGCCGTAGACCTGACCAACGAGAGCTCCAGCCGCGCCTTCGAGCTCTCGGTCGAGAACATTGCCGGCGAAACCACCCACCAGATAATCGGCGGGCCCAACGGATTCGACGAATCGATATACACCGAACTGCGCCGCGATTTCAAACTCCGCAGCAGTGCCCCGGTCGTTGAAGGGTACGTCGAGGCCGAAGGGGAGACCCTCAATCTCCTGGGTCTCGACCCCTTCGCCGAGATGGGATTTCGCCAGAACCTGGCCGGAACAACCCGGGAGAACACCTTAAGGCTCCTGGCGGAACCGAATACCATCCTGATGTCTCAGGTCACCGCCGAACGGCTGAACATCTCCCCGGAGGACGAACTTATCCTGGAATATCCCGGCCAGCTCGTCCCGGCCAAAGTCATCGGGCTCCTCGAGGCCGAGGGGAGGGAGGGGGTGGCCCTCGACGGCGTGATAATCGCCGATATCTCCACGGCCCAGGATATACTCAATAAAACCGGGCGACTGGACCACATAGACCTGATCCTGGAGAACCCGGACGCCGTCCTGCCGGCGCTGGAGAGCTGGCTGCCGGCGGGGCTGGAGGTAATCAACGCTGAAAGCCGCAACGACGCCACCTCCCAGATGACCCGCGCCTTCGAAATCAACCTCACCGCCATGAGTTTCCTGGCCCTGGTGGTGGGTATGTTCCTCATCTACAACACCATGACCTTTTCGGTCCTGCAGAGACGCAATCTTATCGGGACCCTGCGGGTGCTGGGGGCAACCCGCCGGCAGGTCTTCTCCCAAATCCTGCTGGAGGCATTCGTTATCGGCCTCATCGGCACGGTGCTGGGACTGGTTTTCGGCTACCTGCTCGCCCAGGGGTTGATAAATCTGGTTACCAAAACCATCAACGATTTCTATTTCGTTCTCCAGGTAAAGGACCTGCTGGTCTCCCCCATGCCCTTCATCAAGGGTCTGTTACTCGGTATCGGTGCGGCCTTAGTTTCAGCCATACCGCCCGCCCTGGAAGCCGCCCTGTCTCCACCGCGCACCGCCCAGCGGCGCTCGGTCATCGAGCGCCGCGCTCATGTCCTGGTTCCGTGGCTGTTCGTATTCGGAGCGGCGGTCGGATTCGCCGCCTGGGGAATACTCGCCATCCCCAGCAAGAGCGTCATCATCGGGTTCATCGCCCTGTTCCTGCTCATCCTGGGATTCAGCCTGGCCACTCCCGTTCCAATACTGCTGTTCTCCTGGCTGGGCAGCCGCATCACGGGCCTCTTCGGAAGCATCCTGGGGCGGATGTCGGCCCGTGGAGTTACCACCGCGCTTAGCCGGACCGGCATAGCCATCGCCGCCCTCGCCGTGGCGGTATCGGCCACTATCGGGACCGGGGTAATGATCGGCAGCTTCCGGGTCACGGTGAACGAGTGGATAAGCCAGACGCTGCAGAGCGATGTCTACGTGACCGCCCCCCATCCCATAGCCAGCCGCGTCGACGGCACTTTGCCCCCTGACGTGCCCGGCATCCTCCAAGAGATACCGAACGTGGACAGGATCACTCTGCGGCGCGTCGTCGAGGTGGAATCAGGGGACGGGCCCGCCCGGGTACTGGCAATCCAGCCTCCCGAGGAAACCTTCCGCGATTACAGCCTGAAAAAGGGAGACCCCGATTCCCTCTGGCCCGATTTCACCTCGGGGGAGATAATCCTGGTCTCCGAGCCATATGCCTACCAGCACGACGTATCCGTCGACGACGAGATAGAGCTGCTGACCCGAAACGGGTACCGGGACTTCACCATAGGCGGCATATTCTACGATTACAGCACCGACCGGGGCATGGTCATGATTCACCTCGATCCCTATCAATCGCACTGGGGCGATTTCGGCATCTCCTCGGTGGGGCTCGATGCCTCGGCCCGCGGTTCGCCCGATGAGCTCATCGGGGAGGTAAGGGCCGCCATGGACCAGATCCCTAATGTGATCGTCAGGCCGGCCGGCGAGATACGGGAGCTGTCCATGGAGGTTTTCGACCGGACTTTCACCATCACCAACGTGCTGCGGATGCTGGCGGTCATCGTGGCCTTCGTGGGGGTGCTCAGCGCCATGATGGCCCTCCAGCTGGAGCGAACCAGGGAACTGGCGGTACTGCGAGCCACCGGGGTGACCCCGGGCCAGCTGTGGGCATCGGTGGCCGGCCAGACCGGGCTGATGGGACTGATAGCCGGAATACTGTCCGTGCCGCTCGGACTGGTAATGTCCCTGGTGCTCATAGAGGTAATCAACACCCGCTCCTTCGGCTGGAGCATGCGGACATCGATCCCCTGGGAGGTGCTGGGTGAGGCCATGCTGGTGGCAACAGCCGCCGCGCTGCTGGCCGGCATCTACCCTGCCTGGCGGATGGCAAGGACTTCCCCGGCGGAGGCGCTCAGGGAGGAATGATCATGCGGACGCTGTTTGTTCTTTTGCTTATTCTGCTCATGCTGACCGGATGCGGAGGATCGTCGCAAAACGGGATTGAGGTCAGGCCCATCGATGTGGGCACCGCCCTGGGGGGTGAGCCCGCCGAAGGATTCGAGCGGGTCGATACAGTCCGCCAGTTCCACTTCCCGGCCGACCACGGCCCTCACCCGGACTTCCGTAATGAATGGTGGTATTTCACCGGAAACCTGAACGATGAGGAAGGGAACAGGTACGGCTTCCAGCTGACCTTCTTCCGCATCGCCGTCAGTCCGGACCAGATGGAAAGGGAATCGGACTGGGCCACCCGGCAGGTCTATATGGCCCACTTCGCCATTACCGATGCAGGGGAAAAGGAATTTCATGGCTTCGAGCGGTTCAGCCGCGGGGCGGTGGGTCTGGCGGGGGCGGAACTGGACCCGTTGCGTGTCTGGATCGAGGACTGGGAGATGACCAGCCGTACCGGCAATGAATTCCCCTGGTACCTGAGTGCCGCTTCAGACGAGACCGCTCTTTCCCTGACCGTGGAGCCGTTGAAGGATGTCGTGCTCCAGGGCGAGCAAGGGCTCAGTCGAAAAAGCCAGCAGGCAGGAAACGCCTCCTATTATTACTCCATAACCAGGCTGGCGGCCGGCGGCACCATCACGGTCGGGGGAGTTGAGCATTCTGTAAGCGGGACCGCCTGGCTGGACCGGGAATGGGGAACCAGCTCACTCGGGGAAAACCAGACAGGCTGGGACTGGTTTGCCCTTCAGCTGAATGACGGCTCCGAGGTGATGTATTACCAGATAAGACAAAAAGACGGCTCGGCCGACCCCAACAGCCAGGGGGTGATCGTAGATGCTGAAGGAAAAGTTACCCGCCTCCGTGCCGCTGACGTAGAGCTCGAGGCACTAGTGTCCCGTTTGATTAATTCGTAGAGTAAACCACCTTTTTCTTCTTTAGTCTATCAACGGCATCTATTATGGTTTGAGCGTTTTTAGTCCAGACAAAGGGTTTTGCAGATTCAGCATTATGCGCTTTGATATACCGACGCAACTCAACCTGTAATTCTTTCACGCTGGTAAATACACCTCGATAGAG
>JAWOBB010000030.1:0-54760 GCA_046498265.1 Dehalococcoidia bacterium
GTTTCAATCCACGCCCCTACGCGAGGGGCGACCTCGGAGTGCATTCATTGGGAGCCTCAGAGTCGGTTTCAATCCACGCCCCTACGCGAGGGGCGACAAGGAAGGAAATGGCAGACAATACAGAAGGAATCAGTTTCAATCCACGCCCCTACGCGAGGGGCGACCTCGGAGTGCATTCATTGGGAGCCTCAGAGTCGGTTTCAATCCACGCCCCTACGCGAGGGGCGACCTCGTCTCCTGGCGTCAGGGCTCCACCCCGAAAGTTTCAATCCACGCCCCTACGCGAGGGGCGACGTCATCGCAGTAATATCTGTCGCATTGATTTCGTGTTTCAATCCACGCCCCTACGCGAGGGGCGACATCGATGAAGTAGGCTGATTCATGGCCTTTAAAGTTTCAATCCACGCCCCTACGCGAGGGGCGACTGAGACTATCAGCTTATTCGGCTTTAGCCGCTCAGTTTCAATCCACGCCCCTACGCGAGGGGCGACCATTGCCATTTGTTGATGTGGCTCTCGTGGCTCGTTTCAATCCACGCCCCTACGCGAGGGGCGACACGGTATAAAGCGCCTCCGGGTGGTCTACCTCGGTTTCAATCCACGCCCCTACGCGAGGGGCGACCGCTTTGTAGGCAATGTTCGAAGCCACTACGCCAGTTTCAATCCACGCCCCTACGCGAGGGGCGACGTCCATTCAAGGGAGAGTTTGTGTTTCTTCACAGTTTCAATCCACGCCCCTACGCGAGGGGCGACAAAGACGGTTGAGTCTTTATGGTTCGTAAGGATTGTTTCAATCCACGCCCCTACGCGAGGGGCGACTTTTTGGGGGATATCCCCGATAACTTCCTTTTTGGTTTCAATCCACGCCCCTACGCGAGGGGCGACCTATCCGTACCTATTGCCTGATAGGTGATCCCATCGTTTCAATCCACGCCCCTACGCGAGGGGCGACACCGGTCTTCCTCTTGAGGTCTATCAGCATACTGTTTCAATCCACGCCCCTACGCGAGGGGCGACTGCTATCGGTACTGAGAGAAGCACTGGCAGTGGGTTTCAATCCACGCCCCTACGCGAGGGGCGACTTTTTGCCTCCTATAATCGTGCTATCCCAACGGCGGTTTCAATCCACGCCCCTACGCGAGGGGCGACTGCGCATCAGTCAGTCAGGCCCCGGGGATATCCGGTTTCAATCCACGCCCCTACGCGAGGGGCGACCACACTACCCAGGGGGGGCTCATCAGCTCAACTCTGTTTCAATCCACGCCCCTACGCGAGGGGCGACATTTTCGCAGCGCCAGTTGTTGCCCGGCCGCCATGTTTCAATCCACGCCCCTACGCGAGGGGCGACCCGGCACCGAAAAGAGACGCTGCGAAATGGCAGGTTTCAATCCACGCCCCTACGCGAGGGGCGACGTATAGCAGTAGTAATTCAATCCCGAGGTTTCGTTTCAATCCACGCCCCTACGCGAGGGGCGACCTCGGACTCCTGTAGAAAATAAATATCACCCCAGGACGTTTCAATCCACGCCCCTACGCGAGGGGCGACTTCAAATTTCCAATCGAATTTTTGAGTCCTCAAAGTTTCAATCCACGCCCCTACGCGAGGGGCGACGTCGGGTGTAGGCAAGATTTTACTAGGAGATGAGTTTCAATCCACGCCCCTACGCGAGGGGCGACCAATTCGGCCTTTCCTCTGAGTTCCGCGTCTTCCTGTTTCAATCCACGCCCCTACGCGAGGGGCGACCCCGATGAATGTAACTGTACCCATCTATCTGGTTTCAATCCACGCCCCTACGCGAGGGGCGACTATAAAATGTGGGGCGTGTGGGGATTATACATAAGTTTCAATCCACGCCCCTACGCGAGGGGCGACTGGCGAAATGCCGGCTCGGATGCTACGCCTAGTTGGTTTCAATCCACGCCCCTACGCGAGGGGCGACTTCAATGTCAGAACTTTTGCGGAAGTTTAACATTGTTTCAATCCACGCCCCTACGCGAGGGGCGACTATCATCACTGAGGTAAGCCCCGCCTATCACCGTGTTTCAATCCACGCCCCTACGCGAGGGGCGACAAGGAGAGAGGGAAATGAGACAAGCGGAGATTATGTTTCAATCCACGCCCCTACGCGAGGGGCGACTAGCTTCGTGGCTAAGGCTCACGACGATTCATTGTTTCAATCCACGCCCCTACGCGAGGGGCGACCGGCAAAGATTACTCCTGATGCTCAAGGGATTTTGCGTTTCAATCCACGCCCCTACGCGAGGGGCGACGGTGCCGGTTATCGCGGGGTAGCACTCAGTTTTGGTTTCAATCCACGCCCCTACGCGAGGGGCGACCGCGGTACATGGGGAATCGCCGCCACAAAGTCCGGTTTCAATCCACGCCCCTACGCGAGGGGCGACCGTATTTTTAGCTATAAATCACTCCAAATTTCGCCTGTGCCAACAGCAAACCTTCAAATATAAAATCATCAATCCCAAAGCTCGCTGACCTCCTTCCTGTATCCATGTTCGCTTAAGTTCCGCGCCAGATTCACACCACCAGAGGGCCTTCCGGATCGTATCCGGGATTGGCTCCAATATGCTCCACCCGCCCCCTCCAGTTTTTGCCCAGGAAATAGAACCTTAAGCTATCATCCTCTATATTGATCGTATCTATGAGCCGCTGCCTCATTTTCGCCCATTGAGCCGAATCGATCAGGCATTCAAAGACAGACTTCTGTACCCGCTGACCGTAATTCTTGCATATCTTAGCCACGTGCCGGAGCCTTTTCTTTCCGCCTTCCGATTCGGTGCTGACATCATAAGTTATCAGAACCATCATAGTATAAACCCTTTCTTGTGGATTGATTTCTTATTCAGTTGTTAAGGTGCAAGGGGGGTTAAATCCCTCTCTATCTCCCTTTCCCAAAGGGAGAGGTTTGGTTATCGCCATAGAAACGGCGGATAACCATCCAGATCGCCGCGCAGGTAGCGCGCCAGGAGCAAGGCTTGAACATGCGGGAGAAGCCCTATCGCTATTCGTTCGCCTGAGAACGGATGCTGGATTTCCTCCTGCTTGCGCTTCTGGTAGGCGACCAGTACCTCCTTTCGGGTCTCGTCATCCATGAGCACTGCCCCGGTCTCCGTCTTGCGGAACCCCTTTCCCTTGACTTGCTGGAGATTGACGAGCGAAAGGGCCAGCCGATCTGCCAGATATGGCCGAAACTCCTCCATCAGGTCCAGGGCCAGCCCCGGCCTTCCCGGACGATCTCGATGCAGGTAGCCGACCGCCGGATCGAGCCCGACGCATTCGAGGGCGGCGCTCACATCGTGAGCGAGCAAGGTGTAGAGGAAAGATAGCAGTGCGTTCATATTATCCAGCGGCGGACGGCGCGATCGTTCACGAAAGAAGAAATCCTCCTTCTGAGCCGTGATCAGATGATCGAAAACCTCAAAATACCGTCGAGCCGCGTCTCCCTCCTTACCGCGGGCGGTATCGAGTGAAACCGGTGTCTCCAGTTCCTTTAAATGCTGGGCCAGGCGCTCCACTGCTTCGGAAAGCTTGCGGGCCGACTCGTCTTCCGGCCGATCCCGAGCAGCGCGTTGCAGGACCGTCCGGCAATTACTGATCTTGGCAATGACAAATGAGCGGGCGATTTTAGCAGACGCTTCGGGATCATCGGCCCGGCGGTATTGCTCCCGCCGCAGCAGGACATTGCCGGAAACCGGCCCCTGAACCCTCGCCAGGAATCTGCCTCGTTCGGTCAGGAAAGAGATGGAAACGTTCCGGTCGGCGCATAGCCCCATGAGATACGGGCTACAGGATACCTGCCCGAAACAGACGATGCTCCCCAGTGTGTGAATCGGCAGACTCATTCTAGTATCGCCTTCCACACGCACGAGCACGGTTTCGCCTTCCTTGGCCAGGTAAGCGCCCTGAGTGGTGACGTAAAGTGAATTCAGTAGATGTTTCAAGATAATCCCTCTTAATCTCCCTTTATCAAAGGGAGATTTCTGATACTTCCCCCTTTAGTCAAAGGGGGACTGAGGGGGATTTGCCTACAATAATCATCCACCCTTTGTAAAACACCTTCAATGTTCATTAGTACTTCTCGGTTATTAAACCTTACCACCTTCAATCCCAGCGACTGCATAAACTCATCTCGAATCCTGTCATTCTTGATTCCATCATCCGCAAAATGTTGACTTCCATCAATCTCGATTACTAATCCTGCCCTTGGACAATAGAAATCGACGATATAATCACCTATGATTTTCTGCCGATAGAACTGAAGACTATGTAATTGCCTCATTCTTACTTTTGACCAGAACACTCTTTCCGCTTCGGTCATATTATTTGAAGCTGTTGGGCGCGCTCTTTGAGTTCTTTGTTGTACTGAAGCATGGTAAATACCTCTGTTTGGTTAGGCAATCCCTCTTGTCTCCCTTTTTAGTACAATCCCTCTTGCGTCTCCCCTTATCAAAGGGAGATGGTTTTAGACAATCCCTCTTGCGTCTCCCCTTCGACTGCGCTCAGGGCAGGCTCTTTATCAAAGGGAGATTTCTGATACCTCCCCCTTTAGTCAAAGGCACCCGTTCTCCTTCCCCCTTTAGTCAAAGGGGGATTAAGGGGGATTTGCTACCATCTTCTGCAAATATTTCTCGACGCTTGCTTTCTTTCCTGTTGTTTTTGGCAAACACAGCTCGATAAGGGAACAACTTTCGCATTTCTTTGAATATACTGCCTGAGGAGTTCTACCAGAATCAATAAGCTCACGCAAGCGCAGGATGGCCATTTCTGTTTCTTTTCTTAGTCTTGTATCGAATGGTATTTCCAGACGGCGTCTTGTTTTACCGTAATAAATTGCGCCAGATGATATGTGCGTATTCAGCATTTCCTCCAAACAAAAGGCTTGAGCACAAAGTTGGATTTCGTAGCCTTCTTCTTTGCGAAGCGTGCCGCGTTTATATTCCACCGGCATGGGTTGCCACAAACCGGCCACATCCTCAAGCGGCACACCCGTTTCTCCCTCCGGCATGCGATTAAATTCCACCACATCAGCTTTCCCCACTAATCCGAAGCTAATGGAACGCAAACTAAGCCCTCGTGCAATACGGAGATCACCGCGAACTTCGGTTTCAGCCTCGTGGGCACGCTCATGCAATATGGTGCCTTCAGTTGTAAAGACGTTTTCTTCCCAAAGCCGCTCGATATAAACCAACGATGCCCTGCGTTCGCAAAAAAGTAAGTGCTGGAGGGCCGATACTGGCAGTAGTTCGTCTTCTTCGTACACCGTCAACTTAGCCTCTACTGAACGATGATTGGGGCTGGTGGCTCGTTCCACTGGATATCTGCTTTTCCCCCATCACCAGGGACAATGAAGCCTGCTCGTACTCCCTTCGGCAACCGGCTCTTATGAAAAACAATTTGGTAATCCGAAAAGGCCCGAGGCGCATCGATCCCGTCATTTTTCTTAATATCTACCAAATCAAACAGCTTGTGTGCGGGTGCGCAGCCCAGTTTGGCTTGTTGGACTCGCTGCTTCTCATCGCTATCAGTCCCAACATGCTGGAAAATAAAAATGGGTTCCCGGACCGATATAAGGCCTTTGCTCGTCGAGCGGTCATGTTCGTACATGCCACACAAAGCTTCCCAGAACAAGTCCAAGTCGTCTTCAGAAAAACCGGTTCCCTCTGCCAAATGAGCACTGATGAATCCCTTCGCAGCGTATAAGCCGTAAGGAATTAAGGCTTTGCGACCCATAGTGCGGAGCGAATCTTCTGGTTGCTCAGATTCCCATTTCGCGTAATCCTCACTTGATTTTGCTCCCTTTACGTTTTCCGCGACAGCCATGCGTGTTATGGAGATATCGAGAGGCAGGACGGCATCGAGGGAACGAGCGAAAGAAAACTGCACCGGACCTCGCACTTGCCCTGCATTGGGTCCAGTACTCATCACTGCACCAAAAGTACGGACATCATAGAAGTGCTTACACATCCATTCGCGGGCCAATCCAACCTTATTTTTGCCGGCGCCTTTTTCGGGTGATCCAAGTCCACCTTCGGTTTCTTCATGTGCTCGAACGATAGGGCGATTGAGATTGGTTGCATGTTCAACAAAAATGGCATTGGGTATCTGATTTTCTTTTTTCATTTGAACATAGTTTCTTACCCTTCGCTTCAGGGCAACATCAGAAACCAGTCCATGCATATCCTGGGGATCGATGCGCGGTGCATTACCGGCATCCGGGTCGCCATTGGGGTTGCCGTTCTCGCAATCGAACAGACACAGAAACTCGTAGCGGTTTGTGATGGGGTTATTCATTGTTATCCTCCTGTTGTGGTTGATTTTTAACCTTGTCAGTTTGTTTTGCTCGCCTATCGGCAATCTGCTGATAATAACCTAAGGCAAAAAGGCTCTGTTCTTCCAGGCTCAATGTTCCCGGAATACCGTCTTTAATGTGGCCCCAGATATTGGCGATTTTACTCTCGTACCAATAGGCCAGCCCCGGATCCAGTTTGTTCAAATGGAACTGACTGGTGCGTGTCAGTCTACCCAGCACCAAAGCAGGTGTACTACTGGCAGCCGCATAGTAACGCTGGACCACACCTGCTCCAACATTCCCCAGTGCGGCATACTGCAAGTCTGCCATTACGGCCATAAGCCGTCCGCAGTGGTAAGCCGGATGCGGGTGTTCCTCGTTTAAGTATGGCTTCAAATCTGTCCCCATATTCTGGTTTCCTCCTTTCATACCTTTTCTAAGGTGGTACGCTTTGATAAGCCCCATACGGGCATGATTGAATACTTCATCTTTCATTACAGCGACTCGTGCCCGCTCTACGGCACGAGCCAGAGCGGTTTGAGGGATTGGCTCACCGCGAATTGCAACACGCCACATCTTGGTTACAAAGGGCGCAGGCAGGTCAGCCGGGTCGCGGACGGTAGCGCTGAGTACAGCAAAAAACTTTGGGGATGGGGCGGTGTGGCCGCCATCACGACGGACAATATCAAGATCATTGAACCACTTATGAACGTTCCCGACCAGCTCTTCAAACTGTCCTTCCATCCAATCACGCACCATCACACGACCCGCCGCCCCTGACAGAGTGAGCGCATAGAAGTAGTTGTTCTCCAGGTCGGGGCGACTGCCGGCACGGATGCTCTGAAGTAGTTTTCCAGCCTGATGCTGGGCATTCATTTCCTGCTGTCCGGCGCCTTCTACCAGCCATGACATAGGGTCTTCTTCTTCAAGCACATCCTTCCCTTTAAACCAGTGAACAACCTTAGCGCCGGCCAAACGCTGACCATTTGTTTTGATAAGGTCATTAAGGGCGGCTCGATAGGATGCCGTTGACTGTTCCGAGACGGACGCATTGGTAGACTGCTCCAACCCGTATGAACGGAAGGCTTCTTTATCAAAACAAATCAAGGCATCACCGGCTGGCAGACCGCCGACACCGGATAGTCCTTCAATCTTTAATGCGGTGGCAACCGGTTCAACCAACTCGCCCGTAACGAAACAACGCATTGCCAATTTTGACTGCCCCTTGCTCCTACTGGATTTCCCAGCGGTTTTTTGGGTTTTAATATCCCCCTGTTTTGCTCGGAAAGCACGCCACCAGTCATGCCAGGTTTCTGAATCTACGGGAAAGATGTTCCCCACTTTGAAAGTCACTTTATCAGTAGGCTTCGCCTTGACCGCTTCCAATCGGGAACGTATTGCTTCAACTGTATCCGGATTGGCTAATTTCTCGGCCAAATGTGCTAGTTCCGGCATGGTTTCTTTCGACTCATTCAGTAGTTGCAGGAAATACGTATGCTTTATATCTAACTTCACTTTTGTTTTCGGTTCATCCAGAGTCTTTTTACTGAAGTGCAAGGCCACGACCTCTGCGGTTTCAACGAGAAAGTGGCATTTGCCGCCACCCTGCAACGCCCCCCTATCCATCTCCGGGCATTTAAGAAACGTCTGTCCCGGATTGTTCTTCTGGTTTGTATCGCCGAGTTCAATAACATCTAGGAATCGCCCTCCTTCATCACAAACAATCGCCCAGCGAATGTCTTTGGGGCTAAACCCGGGTTCTATCTCCGATTTTGAGTGCTCCTGCGCATACTTGACAAGCACATCCAGCATCAGCTTACCCCCCTTATCCCTTTGAGTACCGCTTCGCTTTCATAATCGGGTACTTTAAGAATCCCGTCATCGATACTTGCCGCAAACAGGCTTATACACGGATGGTCATCACAGGTTCCCGGTTGGGAAAGATCGAAGACATCGTAGAGCATCCAGCCAATATCCCTTCCAAACCGCACCCGCTCTACCGGCTGCGCTTCCGGCTCGACCAACTCAAAATAGGCCGGGAACTCACGGCAGCCAAAATATGGCTGATATATACATTTACCGGTAGCTGCACGCCGTCGAAAACAACTTTCAATTCCCTGTATGCGGTCCTCAAAACCGGGCCAGGGCCGAACCTCGGCATGCAATCGATAACGCACTTCTTTTAACGCCATCGTCTGCCGCTGCGTGCGCCCTTTCTGATCCGTTCCCAGCACATCAGTGGTGCCATCAGCCCAGAGAGGCTCCGGCTGTTTTCCTTTCATCCAGCCTGCTACAGCATTTACAGATGCCTTGTCTTTTACTTCATTGCGCCGCAGGGCAATGTATTGCGGTGGCGCCAGGATTTCTATCATGGTTACCTGCCAGCGAAATTCAGCCTTTGACGGGTCTTTGTTGGGTTTACAGTATATGGCATCATAGATACCGCGCGCTGCCGATGGTGTAATGACCGGATAGCTGAAGCGCTCCACCTTAAGTTCCGGTCTGGTGAAACAGGCGAAATCGCCCCAGACATCAAGCACCTGATCTTTCGGTCTCATTTAACCTCCTTTTGTCAATTTTGCTAGTCAACTCCAACCTACAAGTTCGTTCATATATATATGACACCTCCTTCGACCTTGAATTATGGCAATTCATTTGCTTCAATTCTAACCGATCATAAGCTCCATAGAAGTGGGTAAAATGAGTCCTTTTATCGGGTCGTAGTGTTCAGCTTTTTGATAGATGTACCACTCATCAGAATAATTACCTTTACCTACGATAGGGACCTGAACAAGGTATGAACTGACAGGATCATGGTGTTTTGGCCTGAATAATCCTATTGTATGCGGCCGGGCTCTGGATATCCATTTACCATTTAATCCGGTCTCATGAACCTGAAGTTCAAGTTCACCAAAAGTTACAGTATCGTAGGGAACAAGGACATTGATGGCATTTTGAGCAATAACGCGATACAGTCTGGAAACCTCAACGAAATCCTGTCTTTCAATAGCTTCAGCAAGTTCCTTTTTCTGATTCTCCGGCCGCATCAGGTCATAAAGCTCACGGTAATATTCAGTAAAGAGTGAAGTATCGTGGATATCCATAGCGTCCACACCATGTTTTTGCAGGAGAATACGGGTGATACCAGCGGCTTGCCCATATGCGCTATCGGGATACTTCTCCTCTTCCGGTAGAAAAACGTGAACCATGCCTGTTTCGGCGTAACCATTGCGGTTGCAGCGTCCGGCGGCCTGGGCAATTGCATCAAGTGGGCCAAATGCCCGATAGACAACCGGAAAATCCACATCTACCCCCGCCTCAATACACTGCGTGGATATGAGGTAGCAAGGCTGTTTGTTTTTCAGCCGCAGCCGTATTTGCTCAAGGGCATTATGCCGATGAGCCGGACACATGTTGGTGGAAAGATGAAAGAGACCTTCGATGCCGAGTTCCTCCAGTTTCTCATGCAATAGGAGCGCATGTGCTTTGAGGTTTACAATGCAAAGAACTTGCTTCTCTTTGTGTTGGGAAATCTGTTCGGCCAGCTCAGTCCAGGCTATGGTATGTTCGAGGTTTTCAGGCCATTCTACATGAGTGCGTCTGGCCCGGTTGAAGAGCTTAAGTCTTGGAGGTACAATTTCAGATGCATCCCAACCTCCATTGCAGTATTCCTTTACGTGGTTGTTCAGATGTTCGAATGCAGGTTGTGTTGCTGTGGAAAACACCACTGTTGATCCGTACCGTTCTGTCAGGCGTGATAGTGTGGCCAGCGTAGGAATGGCAAGCGGTACTGGAAGCGTTTGGACTTCGTCAAAAAGGATGATACTTTTTGCCAGTCGATGCAGTTTACGACATGCTGAGGTACGATTGGCAAACAGTGACTCAAGCAATTGAACGCTGGTGGTGACAACAATAGGCGCATCCCAGTTCTGGGCCAGTAATTGTGTCATTCGGCGCGATTCATTCTCCATGTCTATTTCTCTTCCTTTATCATCCTCATCATTGGATCGTGTGCCTGCAAGGCTGTGATTCTCTAAGATGAATTGCATACTCTCTGAACCAGGGCATGATTTGAAAGCTTTTCGATATTCGCTAACAGTCTGCTCAATAATACTCAGGTAGGGAATTACCATAATTATTCTTTCAAGCTCATGTTTCATGGCGTGTTCTAAAGCAAAAGACAGCATACTAAAAGTCTTTCCCGTTCCTGTTGGTGCCGTAAGGGTGTAAATCCCTTGTTCCGATTTTCCCGCTTCCAAACAAGCCTGCAATAAATCGGTGCGAAGTTGATTCACATGCGAAGTTGCTTCAGAACCGACTGCCAGTTCTTTCAAGTATGTCTGAAGGTGCGATAAAGCCTGTTGGGCCCTCAATGAAGGGCCTTTTTCACGATAGTTTCTACTACCATCAGGATTTCCCTGAAAATGAGCTTCAGTTTCAATAAAATCAGCGTCCACTAAAGTGGAGAATAGCATCCTGACATCCAGCATGGCAGAGGCAGTTTGCTTTTGTTCAAAGGCTTCTTTTAGACCCGGATAAACAGATTGGTATCCGGCAGGTAGCTTTAAGCCTTCGGATTCGAGCCTTTGCAGTAGCTCTTTCGTATTAGGATTTGAAAGCTGCAATCCCAAAGAATGGTATTCCTGCAGCTTTTGAGGATTCAAGCCCTTTATAGCATCTACAGATAATTGCTGAAGGCCAATATGATGTCCTTGTATTGCCAGAGATATGGCAATCCCCTGTTGCTGGTATTTATTGAGGGCTTCCCATGCTCCGGCCGACCAGTGATCAATACCACTTACTTTACCCTCAAGTCTCTTCCTGAATAGATCGCCATACTTGCCAAGATCATGTAAGAGTCCTGCTGCATACGCTTCATGGGATGCCCCAAAAGTTGCTGCATATTCTGAAGCTCGATTTGCCACATCCTGGAGATGTACTTTAAGTAGGTCGGTTGTACCATATTCATTTGCGCTATGTGCAAGGTAATTTGATTTAATATTGGTCATGAGCTTATGGCCTCCCTATCGAATATGAGCATTGCTCTATTCAAATCCCAAATTGTCCCACTCGGCACAGCCGAATTCGGCAGCAAATTCCGCCGCCTTCTCGGCGGTTCCTTTCAGATGGTCGTAAAGTAAATGATACCTTGTTCCATCCTCGGAGATATGAGCGAGCGGTTCGTTTATACCCATTTGTTGGTATTCCTTTCATACATACGATGGGAAGAGAGATTCCCTAAGTGGTTGGTGTTGAAACGGAATTGACAGCCGCGGTTTCAATTACTTCCACATCATCCCACCTTGATTCAAGTGTTTAGACAAGAGCAAGTTACGCTCGAAACAGCTTACGTTTTAGCTATGTGTTATGAGAAGGCTTGGTCGGATTATACCAAATCCCTGCTAAAATTGTCTCCCCTCCAGCATAATGCGCAAGAGTATAAAACCACATGGTTGCGACAACTGTCTGTCACAAATTTTGTCGGTTTTGAAAAATCCCTCTTAATCTCCCTTTGACAAAGGGAGAGACTGAAAACTGGGGTCGGGGATCAGGGGGCAGGGATCAGGGGTCGGTGAACCGGAGAACGGGAAATTTGTCCCCACGGAGGACCGTGGGAACAAGAAAGCTGATAGCCGACAACTGAAAACTGGGGTCGGGGATCAGGGATCAGGGGGCAGGGGTCGGTGAACCGGAGAACGGGAAATCTGTTCCCACGGAGGACCGTAGGAACAAGAAAGCTGATAGCCGACAACTGAAAACTGGGGTCAGGGATCGGGGATCGGGAGAATCGGAGAAAGGGGGAACTAAAGACTAAAGACTAAGGACAGGGATCAGGAGTCAGGGGAAATGAATGATTATTCAAACAAATCTGCGTGTGTCCCGGTACGAATAAGAATAAGCTCCTTCTCAGACACCTTATAGAGGAGAAGCCAATCCGGCTCGATGTGACATTCACGAAGAGTTGCGTATTGACCCTGGAGAACATGATCTTTATACCCTGATTCAAGCTCCTCCCCCCTTAATAAACGTTCAACCACTTCCTTGAGCTTCTCCGGGTTTTTACCTCGCCTCTTATTACGTTTAGCGTCTTTTTTGAATTGCGAGGTCCGGCTCAGAGTTCGCATCAATTCTCCAGATCATCAAAGAGCGCTTCCACATCGTCGAAACTCTGCAGATTCCTTTTCGCTTCGGCATCTTTTATTGCTTTCAAGGTTGCCCTGTTTGGAATCTTCACTTCGAAGGGAAGCCCATGTTGAATATCGACCTGCCGGTAAAACAGCGCAATAGCCTGTGAGGTAGTTAAACCAAGCTCTTTGAAGATTTGCTCCGCGTTATGTTTGACTTCAGGATCAATCCTTACCGATACATTAGCAGATTTGTTAGCCATGTTTGCCCCCAATGTACTGCATTTGTCATACATTATAACATAAATTCTATTCCATGTACAGACTGGCAAATATAGAATTTAAGAATTAAGAAGGGAAAACGGGGAGCAGAAGACAGAATCAAGCAGTTAGAAGAACTAAGTAACGGGAGAACGGAGAAGGGGGGAAGGGGAGACTGACAGGCATTTCACCCTCCCTCTAGTCCCTCCCTCAAGGGAGGGAGGACACGCCCCCATCACCCTGCCACTGGATTCCGGCTCGGAGGCCGGGTTGACATATCAGGCTGCAGTCCGCGTTGACTGCCTGCCAAAAGATGATATATAATACTCCTTGAAATATTTGTAAGGGGTAAAGCAACTATGGCAAACACGGCAGGCAAGCGATACCAGTGCCCCAAGTGCGGTGCCGAAGTAATGTGCACTCGCGGGGGAGACGGCACCATCAAGTGCTGCGGACAGGAGATGCAACAGAAGTAACAGGGGGTAGTTTCAAATGGCAACTCAACTGGGTAAAAGATATCGATGTAATGTATGCAACACCGAGGTGCTGATCACCAAGGCAGGCGAGGGCGACCTGGAATGCTGCGGCCAGGCAATGGAGCTGCAGGAACCAAGGCCGTTGCCGTCGTCCGACTAAAGCGGCTTATTTCCCTTTATTTAAGTGTACAAGGAGGGGGTCAGGGCACCCCCTCCTTTTCGATTAGGAGATTAATTTGCCAAAGAGATTCCACTATGGCGGACAGGCCGTCCTCGAAGGGGTGATGATGCGCGGCCCTAAAAGGGCCTCCACGGCCGTGCGCAAAGCCGACGGGGAGATCGTCTCCCGCACCGATCCGCTGAACCCGATTTACTCCGGGCGTCCCCGCAAGATACCCTTCGTGCGGGGATTTTTTGCCCTTATCGAGACGGTGGTACTGGGCATAAAGGCACTCATGTTCTCCGCCAACGTCGCCGTGGAGGAGGAACTGGAGGAGGAACCAAAGCCAATCATCATCTGGATTCCTGTAGTCTTCGGATTAGCCTTCGGGATCGTGCTTTTCGTGCTGCTGCCCATGTTCATCACCCACTACGGGGTGGACGAGGTCGTCGATTCGGCGATAGTCAGCAACCTGGCCGACGGCTTAATCAGGGTGCTCATCCTCATCATTTACATGGCCTGTATGTCGCTGCTGCCGGATATCCGCCGGGTCTTTGCCTACCACGGGGCCGAGCACAAAACCGTCAACGCCTACGAAGCGGGAGAACCCCTGGAGCCGGCGGCGGTGCAGAAATACAGCACCGCCCATACCCGTTGCGGGACGGGATTTTTGCTCATCGTGCTGCTGATCGCCGTCCTCGTTTTCGCCTTCACCGGAAGGCAGGAAATATGGCTTCGCATCCTCATCCGGCTCGCCCTTCTCCCCGTCATCGCCGCGGTAGGTTACGAGATAATCCAGTTCGCCGCCGACCGCATGGATAACCTGCTGGTACGGGCTATCATCCGCCCCGGTATGTGGCTTCAATCGCTGACCACCCGCCAGCCGGATGATGAAATGGTCGAGGTGGGCATCGAAGCCCTGAAATCGGTGCTGGAACCGGAAGAGGAGAGCGCCTGATTCCCCTTATTCCGGCTGCACGGAGTCGTCCAGCTTGCGGTAGAAACAGGAGTAATTTCCGGTATGGCATACCGGGCCCACGGGTTCGGCGGTTATGAGGATGGTATCCACATCGCAGTCGATAAAAATCTCCTTGACGTTGATAAAGTTGCCGGAGGTGGCCCCTTTATGCCACAGTTCCTGCCGGCTGCGGCTCCAGAACCAGGCCTGACCGCTGGATTTCGTCCTCTCCAGGGACTCTTCGTTCATATATGCCATCATCAGCACCTGGCCGGTGTTTGCATCCTGAATTATGGCAGGAATCAACCCTTTTTCATCGAACTTAACCATTACGATTTCTCCATGTCTTTATCAGCTCTCAGCTGTCAGATCCCCCCTTCCCCCATTCTCCGATTCCCCCGTTCTCCCCTTCTCCGTTTCCTGATCCCCGACTGCCTCCAGCGCCTCTTTCAAGTCGATATCGCCGGTGTAGATGGCCCGGCCCACGATGGCCCCCTCGACGCCGGTTTCAGCAAGCCTTTTGAGATGCTCGATTGAGGCTATCCCTCCGGCGGCAATCACCGGGGTTTGGGTCAGGGATTTGAACCTGGCAATCTCGGCAAAACTGGGCTCGGTCAGGGTACCGTCCCGGGAGATATCGGTGAAGATAAATCTTTTGACTCCCTTGGACTCCATTTGCCGGATAACTTCCTCGACCGTTAAGCTCCCCTCTTCGATCCATCCCCGGCCCCTGACATAACCGTCCCTGGCATCGATGCTGACTATAATCCTCTCCCCGAACCTGAGACACGCCCGGCTCACCAGTTCGGGTTCTTCCAGGGCCACCGTTCCCAGGATCAATCGGTCTACACCCATTTCCTGCAGGTTCTCCATCGTTTCGAGGGAACGAATCCCGCCCCCTGTCTGAACCGGCAGTTGAACCTGCCGGGCTATCTGGCCAATCACCGAAGCATTGCGGGGTTCGCCTTCGGCGGCGCCATCGAGGTCCACCAGGTGAAGCCTGCCGGCTCCGGCCTCCTTCCAGCGAAAGGCCATGGAAACCGGATCTTCAGAAAAAACCGTCTCCTGTGAGTAGTCACCCTGGTACAATCGGACGCATTTGCCGCCGCGCAGGTCGATGGCCGGTATTATTTCCATTGCTTGAGAACATCCTCTAAAATGGCGATGGCCTGATCCACCTCGTCTCTAGTAGTAATCAGCGGGGGCATGAGGCGAATGGCATTCGGTTTGACCGCGTTGGTCAAGAGTCCCTGCTCGTTGCAGGCCTTGACCACATCGGCAGAGATTTCCCGGTCGAACTGCACGGCGCACAGAAATCCCCTTCCCCTCACCTCGGTGATAAGGTCGAAAGCCTCTTTCATCTCATCGAGTTTGCCTAACAGGTACCCGCCGACTTTCTTCACATGCTCAGGAATGCCATTTTCAAGAATATACTTAAGCGCGGCATGCCCGGCGGCGCAGACCAGCGGATTGCCACCGAAGGTCGACCCGTGGTCTCCCGGCTCGAAAACCGAGGCATGCTCCTTGACCAGTATCGCCCCGATGGGCACCCCCCCGCCGAGGCCTTTGGCCAGGGTCATGATATCCGGCTCAATGTCAAGCTGCTCATAGGCAAACAGTGTTCCGGTTCTCCCTACTCCGGTCTGTATTTCATCCAGAATCAGGAGCAAATCGTTCTCGTCGCACCACTTCCGGACTTCCCTGAAGTAGTTCTCATCCGGCATATTCACCCCGCTCTCACCCTGGATCGGCTCCAGCATCACTGCGCAGGTCATATTGTTAGTGGCCGACTTTATAGCTTCGATGCTGTTGTATTCCACGTTGACAAATCCATTGGGAAGCGGCACAAACGGGTCCTGGAATTTGTGCTGGCCGGTGGCGGCAATGCCGGCCATGGTACGGCCATGGAAAGATCCTGAGACCGTGATGATCTCATAAGCTTCATGGCGATGGAGACGGCCGTATTTGCGCGCCAGTTTGAAGGCACCCTCATTGGCTTCCGCACCGCTGTTGCTGAAAAAGACCCGGTCCATACAGCTGTTTTGAATCAGGAGCTCGGCCAGTTGTAACTGGGGAATGGTGTAGAACTGATTGGAAACCTGGATGAGTTCGCCGGCCTGGGTTTTCAGCGCCTCCACGATGGCAGGATGGCAATGCCCCAGGGCGTTGACCGCCCAGCCCCCTACAAAATCCAGATACTTTCTGCCTGCCTCATCCCATACCCAGACACCTTCACCACGGACAAGCACTATCGGCTGCCGCTTGAAAACAGGCATGAAATATTTTGACTCCTGTTCCGTCCAGTTTGTCATCAGGTTGTTATGCCAGCGAGGATTTTTGACAAAATATGCTCACAAATATAAAGTATAATAAAATCAGAAGCCCGATTGCAATGGCACTGCCCGGAGGCTTATGGCCGGAGTTGAATTCCCATGTTTCCGATTACTGACAGCGACCTCAAACGTTCCAGCTTCCCTTTCGTGAACATAGGCCTGATTGTTGCCTGTGCCGCCGTTTTCATCTACGAACTTACGCTCGGGGGCATGTCCAGGGATGCTTTCTTCTATCAGTTCGGGCTCATCCCCAACGAGCTGTTCCACGGAATCAGCTACGAGGTTCTTTCGACGGGGACTGAACAGGTAGATATCGAGTCTCCCGTTCCAACCTGGGCAACCATATTCACCTCCATGTTCGTGCACGGCGACTGGATGCATTTCCTGTTCAATATGCTTTTCCTGTGGGTTTTCGGGGATAATGTTGAAGACCGGTTCGGGCATTTCCGATATCTTCTCTTCTATTTAGCGGCAGGCATCGCCGCCAGCATGCTCCAGGTGATTACCGATACACATTCCGAAATTCCCACCATCGGCGCCAGCGGCGCTATTGCCGGAATACTGGGAGCTTATCTTCTGCTCTTCCCTTACAGCAGAATAGGCACAGCGATTGTTTTTATTTTTATCACCTTTGTTCGAATTCGGGCCATATACCTGCTGGGATTCTGGATCCTTTTGCAGTTTGTGGGGGGCCTGGGGACGCTGGGGCCAAGCGCCCAGAGCGGGGGAGTAGCATACTGGGCCCACATTGGGGGATTCATTTTCGGGCTCGTTGTGGTGATATTTTACAAGTTCCTGAAAGGCGAGCCCTTCTGGCCCCGAAGGCCGGGCTCTCGACCATCGGGTAACTACTGGCGGGACGGGCCAATAAATGACTAAAATCTGGCAGTTTGCCCGAATTGACGTTCTTATCTATATATTGTAGTATATCAATGCACAGGAAATCATTTGTGCTACGAAACGAGATTGCTCAAAGGGTAAAAGCCCATGGCACTCTTTGATTTATTCAAACCCAAATTCAAACACTCCGATAGCCGCGTACGCCTGAGTGCAGTGGAAAACCTTCAGGATCAGGCAGCGCTTGCCGGGATCGCCAGGTCCGACCCTGATGCCCATGTACGCGTGGCGGCAGTGGAGCGGCTGGATAACCAGGCAGTACTCGGCAAAATCGCCAGGTCAGATTCCGATCTCAATGTCCGCAAGGCAGCGATGATCCGCACCAGGGACCAAGGACTAATTGCCGAAATTGCCAGGAGCGATTCCAGCAGCCAGATGCGCCTGGCGGCAGTGGGGCATTTAGAGGATCAGGCAGTGCTCGCTGAAATCGCAAAAAATGACTCCAGCAGCCGTGTACATCTGGAAGCGGTGAAACGTATAAATGACCCGTCCCTGCTGGCCGAGATCGCCAGGTCCGACCCTGACAGCAACATCCGTATGGAAGTGGTCGGGCACCTGGAAGATGAAAACATCCTCGCCGATATCGCCACAAATGATATCGACGGCAACGTTCGGCTTAAGGCATTGAACGGCTTGAAAGATCAGAATATACTGGCCAGAGTCGCCACAAGCACTTCTGAAAGCGATGTCCGGTTTAAAATAGTTAAAAAGCTGGAAGATCAAACAACACTTTCCACTATTGCCAGCTCCGATCCTGACAGCCGGGTGCGCCTGGCAGCGGTGGAGCGCCTGAAGGACCAGACTTTACTCGCTCAAGTTGCCAAGAATACTTCCGACAATGATGTCCGTAAAGTGGCAATGGGGAGAATAGAGGATGAGGCTATACTCGCAGAGATAGCCGAGAGCGCCCCCGACAGCAATGTACGGAAGGTCGCCAGGATACGCATGGAAGAAGACCAGACGGCACTTGCTGAAACCGCCAGGGCAGACCCTGATACCGATAGCCGGCTGGAGGCAGTGGGACGCTTAGAGGATGAGGCCACACTCGCCGACATCGCTCTGAACGATTCCAACAGCGATGTGCGCCGGGCCGCCATGTCCCGGCTGAAGGATCAATCAGTACTTACCGAGATTGTAAAAAACGACCCTGATTTGTATTTACGCCTGGCTGCAGTAGGGAACATCCAGGACCAGGTCACGCTTGCTAAAATTGCCAGGACCAATTCCAGCAGC
Source organism: Dehalococcoidia bacterium (assembly GCA_046498265.1). Taxonomy (GTDB): domain Bacteria; phylum Chloroflexota; class Dehalococcoidia; order SZUA-161; family SpSt-899; genus JBGLNL01. The sequence continues at coordinate 18,748 of JAWOBB010000030.1, forward strand.
TGGATTCGCCTGTCGGCAGCGAACCGCCTGGAGGATCAGGCCACGCTTGCCCAAATAGCTAGAACAGACCCTGACAGCGAAGTTCGGTGGGCAGTCGTTAACCGCCTGGAAGACCGCAATGTTCTTGCCCAAATCGCCGCCGACGACCCCGACAAAGATGTCCGCCAGGCTGCCGGAGGAATGTAAAGGTTTAACCCTCCTCAGACTTACTCTGCCTTAACTCTTCCATGAGCTCGTCATACCCTGCTATCACCTGCTCAGCTTCATTGATAGCACCTTCGGAGAGCCCGTACTCTTCCCACTGGGCCGATCCTCTCAGGGACGATTTGAATCGCCGGTAACCCGAGATGGTGCTCTTGAGAATTTCCCCGACATCGGCACCACCAAGCAGGATGCAAACATCAATCCTGTCAGATCGCTCGTCAGTGTGAAGAACCTGGACTAAAGTGGAACTCACATTTGGTATATGTTTACTGTTCCATGCCTCGAATTCTTCGGTTATTACTTCGTCCGGAAAGTCATGAGCAATCGCCCTGGGTATTCTGACCAGTAAGTATGAGGACATAATACTGCTGAAATCGATTTCCGCAAGGGGATAAGCGGCAGCACTCTCCAGAATATTCCCCAGATTGCCGAAAATCTCTATGCTCCTGCCTATAGCAACACAGGGAACAAAGACCTGAATTTTACTCCCCTTGCTTAACCTGCACATGCGGATAATCCCGGAATTATGCAAATCCAGGTGGAATAACCATAACAGGTAACTTACCAGTTCATCGGCCTTGAACTCTTTCCCCGAGCGACCCACCCCCCTGATGCGCCTCAATTTATCGTAGTTCAGCAGAAGCGCCATGTCAGCATTCGGCTGGCCACCGGCAACAAGCACCCGGGAAACGCCATAAAAGGCATTAAGGTGCGAGTGGTCAGCTTCGCTACTGGATGGGAGAATAAACAAGGCTACTGTGGAGACATCCTGATTGCATAACCTGCAGAGATGAATCATCGCCGGTCCCACCCCACTCCCGGTTCCCCCTCCTCCGGCAGCAGTGACAAACACTGCCTGACTGCTATCCTCGCTTCTGATTCCACTCATATGCAGATAAGATTCCAGTTGGTCGTCCTGTGAAGCAGCCCTCTCCCCCAGTCCGCAATATATATTCCCGCCAATCGCGGTATCACCGATTGCATGCTGGTAAAACCTTATCCCGGTGGCAGTGAGACGCCCCCCTGTCTCTGCACCGGAGCCCGCCATTGAGTCCACGGTCAGGAAGGAGACCCCCGGCATATCCTCGCCAAAGAAATTGCCCAGGTTGGTTACTATCTCGCCTCCCGCTGTTCCCACCCCAATAAAACTGCCACCGATATGCGGCACGATAAAGCCGGCCTTCTCCGCCAGGCGACCAAGAAGCGAACTCACGGCCTCCTCCCAGTCTATAAGCGGTAAGCCACACTCGCTACACTCCAGATTTTCCGGAGCGTTCTCATGTCCGTTCGGACAGAGTATGGTTTCCGGTACTTCCCTATTCATCATGAGGCGTTTCTTTCCCTTCAACAGCTTCGGTTATATAATTTTCGAGAACCTCTCCAGTGGCCTTTACCTGACTCGAATCTCCCGTTTCCAGCCCGGCCGCAAAAAGGTTTATGGATTCTTCCAGCTTCATACCGAATTCCTCCTGCATGACAGGGGCAAGCCGCCTGAGCAGGGCAATGTTTCCCACCACGGTATCATTGTCGCTCGCCTTATAACTGAGTATCGTTTCAGCGTAAACGAGCGCAAAGATCAGGAAATAGGGCACATGCCGCCATTGAGGGAAACTCTCATACTTACGGGCCAAATCCTCTTCTTCGACCCTGGCAATCTGTATCGCCTTTATGGAATCCCCCAGCAGCTCAATAAAGCTCAAGGTATCTTTGTACATTTCGTCTGCAGACCTGCTTTCCAGCGCCGGCATAAAGGAATTTATACCCAGCGACAAATCCAGCACCGTTTTGTCCGCGATATTTTGCATCTTTTTCCAGGAACTTTCGATGGTTTTCCAATCCTCTCCGGGGAGGGCCAGCATAAGCCGGTTAAGTTCAAGCACTGCTCCCCAGATATGCCCTACGGTCTTCCATACCAGTTCTCTCTCTTCCTGGACCCTTTGGGATTCCTTCTGCCGTTCCCTTTCCTCTTTCTGCCGCTGCATTCTTTCGGCTCTCTCCAGTTGGGCCCGTTTGCTTTCCTCACCCAGTTCCTTGAGGGCCTTCCCTATGGCAGCAGCAATTACCCCGGCGTCGCCCTGATTCTTGAAGTTAATGACCTCTTCGAAAGGATTGTCATCCTTATCGATCCAGTTAATAATCATCCTCTTTTCGGCATCGATTTCATCAGAGGCAATTAGAACCATGGGTATCTGCAGGCCCATCTCTGTATCCTCACGGAACAGGAAGACCGTCCGCTTTTCAAAAATGCAAACCTCACCCCTGGAAACGGTCATCTCTCCCCATACCCTTCCATGCCATTCCACATCCCTCACACTTGCCAGGATACGGGGCCCGAATAATATATCTCCTATCCAAGAAAAGACTGCCATTCTTCTTCCTGATAAAATCGATTAAGGGAATCTAGTCTTCCCGATAGCTCAGGACACCGCTCTTTGAATCGAACGTGACACGGCGATAGTGTTTCATTGCATAAAGCTGGAGGTAACGCATGGCATAATTTTCCCTGACCGGCAACTCGTCCAGATTTACAGTTCCCTGGATTTTCATCTTTTCATCCAGTAAATATTCAATGTTAGGGTAGTTGATGACGAATTCGCGCACTTCCATATGGTGCTTGATTATAGTTGCTTCTTCCTCTATCACCTGAATAGCTATTTTGATAGCCTCCATGCTGTCATCAAGCGTTGTTCTCCCCGGTTTTATATTCCGTATCTCTGCCAGTTCACGCGTATCCGGAGGAACGAAATCACTTTTACCCCAGCTGTATCCGGAGGGCACCATGGAATCAACCTCTTCTTCCAGAGCATTGATCTTCCTGAACAATTGCTCGATCACGTTATTGGTCCACTGGAACAACTCCCGGGTCGCTTTCACCACTTGCAGACGATCGACCAGTTTCCTCCCAGGCTGGGCAGGAAACCGCAGTTTTTCCAGCTTGACAAACTCCGCATTTAAACTGCTTGCCAGGTTAGGGTCATTGGTTGCCTCGATAGCGGGCACCAGGGAGTTTCTGATCATCTCCTGCAACCTCTTGATAGTGGCATCAAGCTCACTTGCCAGATCGGAAGTTGCGCCATTGACCAAGCGTTCCGCAGTCGCCATGGAACTTAAAGCTGCCTCAATTGCCTCAGGATAGCTACCAGCCATGAAAAGGTTCTGAGCAACATCCATGCTGATATTGACAAATTCACTGTCTACTTCCTCTTTAACAATCTGTCCGATATCCGTACCCGATGTGATTAAAATATGGGAAACTTCCTCGAATTTGTCATTCAGTTTACTTTGTTCTTCCAGAGCCGCCTCCTCATCGGGGAAATGCTGCTTGGAAAAATGCCCTATGACACCCTTGTCAAAAACAAAACCATATTGGAGGGCCTGACTCATGAGATCACGATAACTGTGCCGGGTATCATCGATATAAACGAGAAGCTTGCCGCTTATTTGATGCCGGGCATCAAAAATGGACTCATTCAGACGGGAAAGGAGCCCCAGCTTTTCGTTCATTGTTTCGGTATCCATTATTTCGATGTTGGCCGAGATGAACGCCATCTCCTGTTCGCATTGCACCAAGACGGATTCCTCTGCAAAAAGGTCAATCGTCGGACAAACGCTCTTTACATCATTGATCTGCTTTTTCGTTTCGGCTTTCGTCTCTTCAAGTTCAGCCATGATTCTGTCCAGCCGGGAGCGAAGATCAAGGAGTCGCTCGTGGCGAGTGAGCCAGTAATCAATAGCCGAGCCGCCATTACCGATAGCTACGGTAGCCACCAGAAATCCAAAGATGGTAAGGGGCCCTAAATCAACCTCGTAAATGAAAGATGTCTTCAGCAGCATGATGGGAAGTAAAAACGCCAGATTGGCAGCCAGAAGCGCTATGGTGGGAGCCATCCAATTGAAGTATTTGTACTCCTCTATGCGCTGGCGGAACCATTCAATCATGGAAAGGGCAAAGAAAGCCACGAAGATGGAACCGATAAGACTGAAAAGCAGAATGAAGCCCAGAAGACGTCCGCTTCCCTCAATGGGCCAGTAAATCCCTATATTATCGAAGAATATGTTATCATGCCCGCTTATGCTGTCCTTCAGTTGATCGAACATCTCGGAGAGTTCTACCACAGGAACGGGGGATTTGGAGGCAAAATCCACCTGCCCGAACAAAGGTGCCATTCCGCTGGTAGGATCTATCACTCGATCCGCCGGCACAATGAAAGGCAGATAAAAAGCCAGAAAAACCAGAATGGCTTCAGTAACACCCACTTTGATTCCCCTGGTACGGAAAAGGGCTACACCAATGACCAGCGGAATTGAGAGGAAATAGGCCGGAGTGAACATAAGCATGGCAGCCACGGCCCCGCTGGCAACCCCCAGGGCGGTGCCGGGAGCACCAATACAGGTTGCGGAAACGATGAACAGGGTACCTCCCGCAATTCCCAGCACAAGCCAGGGAAACTCTCCCTGGTATATATATCCCGGCATAGCGAGGGCAAACATCAGCACAACAGCCGCCGTGCGCATCTTGAAAGCAAAGCCCGCTATCACAATGCTGAAAATCACTGAGAGTGCATAGGGAAAATAGGGGATGGTCAGGAACAAAAGCAGGCAGGCTATCAGAATGAAAAGGGGTTCAAGTATGCGCAACAAGATCCTGCGAAGTTGAGCGCTTTGTTCTTGGAGCTCGGTCGGATCTTGCATAGCATCCACTCTGAGCCACCGCCCAGATCAGGGAATAATATTATTATCGCAATATAAGCGGGCCTGTGTCTAGCTCTTCTGGGTTCCTTCCTTCTCCCCTTCCTCGTCACCTTTGTTTTCCCCGGCCCTGTTATCGAAGAGATTTAACGAAAGGGCCAGCTGGGTGGGATCATCGTCCTCAATGAGGACACCCTGTTCCAGCAGGAAGGAATGAGCCAGATTTCTTTCCCCCAGAGAGGATGCCTCATAAAGGTGCTTCATATCCAGATAGGAACACAAATGCTGAGGTCGGGCATTGGCGGCAACCAGCAGAAACCGGATTGTCCATGGATCGTCCGAAGGAACCTGCCTTATATATACACTTCGAGCAACATCCTTTTCCACGTAACCGGATAGTGCTGAAGTAAGGTCCTGTTCCATATCCTTGTTCCATATTCCCGGCGGTGCTACGGCCGTGAACCACAGGAACTCGGTTTTATAATCCCGGGTAAGTCCAAGCGTATCGGGGGACTTGAACAGCCCCATTACACTTACCAGATACTTGTTTAGATGCTCCCGGTCTATAATCTCATGCAGAATGCTTTCCCGGCTCAAGGCAGCCTCTTCTCCCTTCAGGATACGTTGCATTATCTGAAGCTGCTCGATTTCCGTAAGTTCCGCAGTTCTATCATAGAACCCCCTGTCTCGGGACAGGCTGTTCAGCATCTCATAATACCTGTCCGTCATCTCCACGATTTCAGGTACCAGCTTGCGGTAATCCGAGTTAACCTCGAATTTCTTCTCGATACTGGTATATTCTTTGATCTTTCCACGTATTGCATTCACTTCTATCCGATGTTCTTCAACATCTTCATCGATTCGCCTCATGCGTTGCTGGATATCCGCTAAATTCGACCGGAGAAGTTTCTTCCGGCCCGGAGGCGATATGATAGGCTTGATCTTTGCCAGCTGTTCTTCGATGCGGTTAGACTCATTTCTGGCCGAAATGCGCTGCTCTTCCACCTGATCACAGAGCTCATCGCCGGTTTTTTCCTCCTCAATAAGGACCCGCTTGATTCGACGGCAGTTACTCAGATATTCATCCATGTTCTTGAGTTCGGTGCTCAGCGGGCTGAACATTGAGGAAAGGAGCGAATAAAGCACTACCAGTTCCAGGTTGGTTATCCGCCGTATTATTCCCATGTCCTTCTGCTGCTCTTCAGATTCGTCCGATGCCTCGAGAAGACGATGCAGCTTTTCCGCCATCTTTCGTGCTTCCAGATAAGCCCTCAAACTGACCAGGTAATAATGGAGCAGGTCGGAAAGTTCGATAACGTCGCGCACGATCTGGGTCTGTCTCGGCGTCAGTTGCGCAGTTGCAAGATCATCCGGTAAGCCGCTCATCTCCTCCTTTACCATGTTCTCAAGTTCAAGGTGCCTGGAAGGCAGGTCCTGTATCAAGTCATTAAATGCAGTCAGAATCTTCTGGATCCTGGCCTCAATGGTGCCTTCGACAGCATCCAGCCCAATGGCTCTAACTGAATAATAAAGTTCGTCCATCAACCGCTTTACAGGCGTATGGATACCCTTGAGGTAAACCCCGAAATCGGTATCTATAGAACGATCCTCATAAATGAGGTTGTTCACGCTTTCTTCGAACTTCTCCACATCGTACTTTCCGCGGCGGATGAGCCACTTTCGGTAAACTTTGATAAGTTCATCCCGGCATTCGTTCAAAAGCCGGCAAACCCCTTGAGTTTCGGTGACACCGGCCCCGCCAAAAATTTCCTTCTTCTCTGCCATTAGAGCACGCATTTTGTCCAGCCGCTCCAGGTAAACTTTGATCGAATCTATATGCTCCTGGACAGGATAAGAGATTTTGATAGTGGAAATAGTGTGGACCCATTTCCCTTCTGCATCTATGTTCGTTCCCACACTGGAAAGGAGGTCAGCGGGGTCGAAATTGAGGCATTTAATCAGTACATCACCAATAGCATCATCGATTATCTCGTGGGCATAAAGAAGTCCCTTGCCCTGTCCGAACGCAGGTCCAAGGGGCATGATGAAAAAGGCATTATAGGGATCCTCATAAGAGGGCCCAAATTTCTGCTTTATCAGCTCATTACTGGCCCTGTTAATCAATACGCTGTGTTCGAGCAGCGAGGAATAAGCGGAGGCTCCTTTAGCGGGAGGATCGTCTCCCGGACATGGCGATATGCAAAGTCCGATTATCGGTGTACCACTGCCGACATGGTGGCGCAGGTGACGGGCAAAGTCGGGAGCCATTCCACTACCGGAACCACCACCCATGCCATATATGACGAAGATGATAGGCTGAAGAGTAGAGGAAACGACCTGCTCCCGGAAAGCATCTATAACATCACTGGCAAGCCTCAAGAGGTAATAATTCAATCCGTAAATCCCCTTAGCGAGGGCACGCTTCCTGCCTACCCCTCCGGCTAACGGGGGTATTTCCACAGCTGAAGAAAGCCAGGGTTTGTAGTTAGGAGGGGTAGGGACTCCCTCTTTTTTCAGATGGTCCGGATACTGGCCAATGAAATCGAACATTGATTCGGGAGTGGGAAACTTTACCGACTTGGCACTGAGGGCGATTCTCTCTTTAGGGATATTGCGATCCTTGAGGTCTGCCAGAAGATCATTATAGGTCTTCACCAATCGATCAATCTGGGCATTGGCTACATCCAGTGCCAGACAGGAAATCTTTATTCCTTCGATCCTCAAAAGAGGGAGGAGCAAATCGCGGTTTTCCATAATGGAAGAGATTATATCGCAACCTGTCCCGCCAATCCCAACAAACTGGGGGGCAAAATTCCTTTTTATCGTCTCGGGGCGCATGCTTCTCACCTCCTGCCCATTTCTTTAAGGATATCCCTGATCTGGGCTACATCGCCGGTAAGACTCTTTTCACCCAATTTATGGATCCTTGATTCGACTATATCAAGCTTGTCGGCCTGATCACTGGCACGCTGCTTCATAAATTCCATCGTACCGCGGATGCGCAACAGGAAAACAATGGCCAGTACAGCGATCACTGCCAGAACGGCAGCAACTATGTAAAGAATGGTGCTCGACGCCCCGGAATCCGACTCCCATCCGGCATCTGGAAGCGTATCAAGCAGGGCCGTAGCCTGCTCCATATAGCCCATCTCGGCCAGTTCCTCTATCTCCTCGGCCAGATCCGAATTCTCGCCGAGCGCCTCGCTTCTATCGTCTTTCTTGTCGTTATATCGGATAATTGCGTCATCAACAGCTTCAGCGTCTATGCTCTGCAGTACCTCACCGGATTCCAGCGAAAGACTCAACAGGGCCAGGGTCCCCGGTCGATGCAAAGTTATCGTCCCCGATACGGGGTTCAGCAACTGGGTAGCCACCATATCCCCGGGCACATATCCCGTCAGCTTGAATGTTGGAGTTCCCGCCACCGCATTGAAAGAAATGCTATGCTGACCGGGTTGCCAGCTGCCCGTATCCACTCCCTCATAATCCCTCGTCTCCAGTTCCCAGCAACGATCGCCACTCCTTTCCATCTGGGTTGACAGAACGAGGTTCTTCCCTTCCATCCCTTTCGCGATATCAAGAGTGAACTCTATTTCGTAATCCACACCGGCAATGATACCCGTAATCAGTCCATCATCCGGTTTTTCGCCCTCCGGTTTAGGGGAAATCTTGTAATCGGGAGATATCCGCGCCGAGGCCACATCCGCCCCCGCAGGTTCAACGGCCAAAACTAATGCACTTACAATTATTAAAAAGAGTGAAATTATCAGCAGTAAACTTACAATCGGGAGCGATTTCTCTCTAAGCAAAAGCATGGGGAAACTCCTTCATTTGGATTTGGTTGTATTTTATCACTGCAATAGGATATTGTAAAATCAACCCACCTCCTGCAAGGTACTTTAAAGACGATACCGCCAGTCAAAAAGTTCCGAAAACCCGATTGGTCACATTCATCCCTGAAGCATACTCATCTTTTCCGCTGAAACATGCTGCCGGCTGCCAGCAAGAGCCCCAGGATACCCACAACTATTGCCACCACTCTGAAAACAGAAAGGTAATGCTCCATTTCAGAGAAAGTGCCAGCCCCAAGTCCTGAGGAGATATCCACTGCAAGGTTATCGAGCGATTCGATCATAAAAGACGGGGTTTCCACTCAGTCAAGCGAGACTGAATCACTCCGAATTATCGGGCTCGGTCTCCGGATCTGTATCCTTCGGTGATTTGAACGAAACTATCCCCTTCCGGGTAGCTAAACGAACAGCCTGTTGACGGTTGCGCACGTGCAACTTGTCCATGATATTTCGCATGTGGACTTTAGCTGTGTTTTCAGTAATGAACAGGGTATCAGCTATCTCCCGGTTCGTTCTGCCTTCCGCAACCAGATGAAGGACTTCAACTTCTCGCTTCGTAAGCTCGGTGTCATGGTCCTTAAGTTGAGGTTCAAACCTGACATCATCCTTCCCTGAAAATTCCTGGAGCAGTTTCCTCGCCAGAGGCGCTGATATAATCACCTCGCCCTCATAAATGCGCCAAATAGCATCGATAAGCTTCTCGATGCTGATGTCATCGGAAAGATAAGCTCGGGCTCCCAGCCTCAGTGCCAGAAACAGAGCACGTTCTTCTGTGGAATCGGTGAGAAGGATAATGCGAGTATTGGGAAGTCTCTCTGCAAAATACTGCCCCGCCTCAAGCGTGAGGTCAAAATCGGCAACGTCCGTATGGGCGATAATAACATCCGGATCCACCTGACGAATCATTCGAAGCCCTTCAGCACCTCCCTCACATAAACCCGCTGTTTCAATCCCCGGCTGCTCAGCCAGGATACGAGATAACCCCTCTCGAACCAGTTCTTTTCGATGTACTAATACCACTCTAATGGAACTCATAATATCTCCGGGCAGCCACGACCCCGTAATTAATCATAAAGGTTATTCTACATCCTCGAAAGTCTCCCAGCAAGTAATATGTCATTTCCCCGGCTTTAAAATAAAGCAGGCCCCTGCCTGGAGCATCATTCCTTCTCTGAACTTTCATTCTCCCGGTACCGACAGTCAAAAATTCGCCATTCATCTCCTCAAAAACTACAGGTATTGATGCCTCGCAAAAGCTCTCTTATCTTGATTACCCGGACAGGCTCGGTTAAAATGGTTCTCGGTTGTCAGTTGTCCCCCCACTCCTGAATTCTAAATTCTGACTCCTGGATTCTAAATAGAAATGTTCGATTCACTATCAGACAGACTTAATACCGTCCTCAGTAAACTGACCGGCAAGGGCAAGCTTTCCGAAAAAGACGTCGACGAGGCGCTAAGGGAAGTGCGCGTAGCGCTGCTGGAAGCCGACGTCAATTTCAAGGTAGCCAAGGGATTCATTGCCAGTGTCCGCGAACGCGCTTTAGGCAAAGAGGTCCTGGAGAGCCTTACGCCGGGCCAGCAGGTAATCAAGATCGTCAACGAGGAACTCGTCTCCATGCTGGGCAGCGACCAGAAGAAGCTGGCTCGGGCCGATGCGCCCCCCACGGTAATCATGCTGGTCGGGCTGCAGGGAGCCGGCAAAACCACCACCGCCTCCAAGCTGGCGCTGCATCTGCGCCGGGGCGGACAGAAGCCTCTCATGGTGGCCGCCGACCCCTATCGCCCTGCGGCGGTTGCTCAGCTCGAAACCCTCGGCAAACAGCTTGACATCCCGGTATACAGCGATGAGAAAACCAAAAATGTAGAGGATATCTGCAGACAGGCCCTGAAGCGTTCCAGTGAAATAGATGCCACGGCCCTCATTCTGGATACGGCCGGCAGGTTGCACATAGATGAGGAACTGATGAATGAACTGGAGAGGGTCAAAAAAGCGCTCTCCCCCACCGAAGTACTGCTCATCGCCGATGCCATGACCGGACAGGAAGCGGTGAAGATCTCCGAGGAATTCAACGCAAAAGTCGGCCTTACCGGAGTTATCCTGACCAAAATGGACGGCGATGCCCGGGGCGGGGCGGCCCTTTCGCTGACGCAGGTGACCGGCGTGCCGATTAAATTCGTCGGCATTGGAGAAAAAGCCGACGCCATCGAGCCGTTCTATCCCGACCGTATGGCCTCACGGATACTGGGCATGGGTGATATGCTCACCCTCATCGAAAAGGCCCAGGAAAGCTTCGATGCTAAAAAGGCGATGGAGCTGGAAAAAAAGGTCCGCAAGGCCAAGTTCAACCTGGAGGACTTCCTCGACCAGCTTCAGCAGATCAAAAAGATGGGCTCTCTTTCTCAGCTCATAGATATGATCCCGGGTATGGGCAAATTAACCAAGAACATGCCCGCCAACGCCTCCATAGATGAGGGGCAACTCAAGAAAATCGAGGCCATCGTTCTCTCCATGACCCCGTACGAAAGGCAGAATCCAGAGATAATCGATGGCAGCCGCAAGAGGCGGATTGCCAGAGGGAGCGGCACAACCCCGCAGGATATCAACCAGTTGCTCAACCAGTTCAAGCAAATGCAGAAGATGATGAAGCAGATGAGCTCCGGCAAGATGCGCGGGCTCAAGATGCCCGGTGTCTGATAGACTTTGTTATGTAATTATGACAACACCTCCGGCAAATAATGGTGAATACATTCTCCCGCCTCTGCTGATAACCGAATGCTGACTACTGAATCCAGATAGTTGACACGGCAACTAAATTAACCTATAATAGTTTCCGGGGAAACTAACTATGCAGGACGCCACCAAAAATGCTCCCGTTATAGTCAAGGACCTGCTACGCCTGGGCAGCGCTCTGCACCGCAACGGTGATCGGATAACAGGACAATACGGATTGACTCAGCAGCAGTTCGTGGTCTTGAGCGAAATCATAGAGCGGGGCCCCATCAACCAGAAGCAACTGGTAGGAGGCCTACTGATTGAGAAATCGAATCTCTCCAAGATCGTCAAGAAGCTGAAAACCCTGGGCTTCATTAAAATCTCCTCCTCACCGGAGGACGGACGAACTACCCTTCTCAATATTACCGCCAAAGGCAGGAAGGTTTGGGAAAAATGCATGGTAGATTTTAATGATTGGCAGTTCAACTGGGCAAAACCGCTCACTAAAGCTGAAATAAACGAGACCATCAGAGTACTGGAAAGGCTGAAGAGTCTGCCGCTATAGGCAGTTTTTAAACATTAAAAAATCAGGGAGGGAAAAATGGCAGAAAAATATGACCTGGTAGTCATCGGCGCGGGAATGGGGGGGATGAGCTCCGCCGCGCTGGCGGTAAAGAACGGGTACAAAACACTGGTCCTGGAAAGCCTGGGGCAGGTAGGAGGGCGCTATTCCACTTTTGAAGTCGAAGGCTGCAAGTGTCTTACCGGCGCCTGCGTAATCCACTATTCCGGCTGGGTGCCGAAGGTATTCAAGGAAGTCGGGCTGGAAATGGAGCTTCGAGACGCCCAGGAAGTGTACTACAACGTTCAGGGAGAAGAATTCCCGGTTCCGATGGAGAACCGGGTGACGGCCCTCTTCGATATCTGCAACCGGGCCGGGGGAGCCTCGGGAAAAGCCAGAAATATCGGGGCCGGACTGGTCAAAGAGGTGGGAGCCAAGAAGCTTTCCGGCATGTTCGGCAAAGCGGTCATGGACCCCAAAGGGATTGGCGGCCTCACCATCAAAGAATGGCTGATGCAATATACGGACGATCCCATAGCCCACGGCCTGTTCGATTCGCTGGCCGTCGGCTGGGTTGTAGCCCACTCCTACGAGATTCCGGCTTCCGAATACTTCCAGTTCATGGCCACCATGAAGGGTATGAATGATATAGGTCTCTCGCCGCAGGGCAACCGGCATAACATGGAAATGCTGGCCGGCTACATCAGGAACGGGAAGAGCGATATCTGGCTGGGCAGTCCGGTCACCAAAATCAACATCAAAGACAAGAAGGCGGTCAGCGTCGTCTGCAAAAAAGAGGGGGGGGAGGAAGTTGAAATCGAATGCGACGCCGTCATCAGTAATTGCGGGCCAACCCTTACCGCCCGGCTGGCCGACCAGGTTGACTATACGGAAGATTACCTCAGGGACATGCGGGTCAAGCTTCGTCCAATCCCTACGGTCATGATGCACGTAGCCAGCAATGAAAAACTGGCCATGGCCGGCGGTGAGCACGGCATGGAACTGGTTTCAGGCATGCGCCGCATCATGTGCGCCGTACCGCTGACCAACACCTGCCCGGAACTGGCCCCGAAAGATACCTTCCTGTATCATTTTGTGGGCATGCCAAAGTCAACCCTCGTCCCTATGGAACCGGAGGAGGAGATTCGCCAGTGCATGGCCGATCTGCACGACCTCTATCCGCGGTTCGACAATGTGGCCAAGGTGATAAGCATCGAGGCGCGCAATTGTGACGACAATCTGAACTACGGTCGGAGCTGGCAGGCCGCACCCTACCAGATGCCGCGGGAAACCCCCATCAAGAATATGTGGTGTGTTGGCGATGGTAACCAGTCTCGTGGCCTGGTAGGAACCTCGGGAGCCGCTGAGGGAGCCTTCAAGGTGGTGGATGCCCTGAAGAAGGGAGTGAAGCCGAGTAAGAAATAATCTGTCATTCCTCGCTCTATGCATAATCCAGAAGAAAGAAGGCTTCCCGCCGATATCGGCGGGAAGCCTTTCTATCAGCTCGATTCATTGCTATAATATGGCCTAAATGGCAAAAGTAGTGGCAATCGTCGGGATGAACGGCTCCGGGAAATCGGAGGTCACCCGCATCTTCGAACAGAAAGGTTATGCCCGTATACGATTCGGAGATATCACTGACGAAGAGATCCGCAAACGTGGATTGGAATTGAACGAGGCAAACGAGCGCAGGATCCGCGAAGAATTAAGAAAAGGTGATATGGCAGCCTATGCCGAGCTAAATCGCCCTAAAATCGAATTGGCCCTTAAAGATTCCAAGGTAGTTATAGACGGCCTTTATTCCTGGGATGAGTACAAAATTCTCAAACAGCACTACGGAAACGATCTTATCGTCATAGCTGTCTACGCCTCACCCAAAACCAGGCAGCAACGGCTGCCGCACAGAGAGGTCAGGCCCCTTAACCCGGAGGATTCCTCGGCCCGCGACTACAACGAAATCGAACACCTCCAGAAAGGCGGCCCCATCGCCATAGCCGATTATACCCTGATTAATGAACATATATCGATCGAAGAGCTTCGGTCTAAAACGGAACAATTAATAACGGACCTGGATAATGTCACAAGGGCAACGCCTCAGCGTCGATGAATATTTCCTCAAAATCGCCTCCGTAGTAGCCGAGCGCTCGACCTGCCTGCGGCACCACATCGGAGCGGTGGCGGTTCGCGACAAGCACATCCTGTCCACCGGTTACAATGGCGCTCCGGCGGGTTTGAAGGACTGCCTGGAACTGGGCTGCCTGCGCGATGAGATGGAAATCCTCTCCGGAACCCGCCACGAAGTATGCCGGGCAATCCATGCCGAGCAAAACGTTATCATCCAGGCATCGCTGCACGGGGTGAGCCTGGAAGGGGCCACCTTATATTGTACCCATACACCGTGTATCCTCTGTGCCAAAATGCTGGTAAATGCCCGAATTAAACGATTCGTCAGCTTCCGCAAATATGCCGATGATTCCTTCGTCCAGCTGTTTGAAGAGGCAGGAATCACTGTAGATATCATGGATATGCCTTCGACGGAGATCACTCATCTGGAATAGCATGGGCCTGCTTTCAAAACAGGTGGATGATCGTTACTCCCCCGAATATAAGAGCAATTGCAAAGAACCTGGATGCCATCTTCTTTTTGGCCATTCGCTCCTCGAGCAACGCTCCCCCCGAGATGCGACTGAGCATCATCGCGTAAAAGAATACGAAAACCGGTTGCGCTCCGGCAATAGTGGAAACCAGCGACACCGGCCCTCTCTCAATCGACCAGAACAGGAGAGCTATCGCCACGGCAGCCAGTGTTTCATTGATAAAAAGTATCGATAAGGTCGAGCCCCTGCGCTCGAGCCGGGGTAATTGTGCCAGAATTTTCGGGCGAGCCGAAAAAGCCACACAGACGCTCCCCCACACGAGTGAGCCAACAGCGTACATGTTCCAGGAACTTATGCCTTCGAGCGCATATTTGCTGGTCAGATTGGCACCGGCCAGGCATAGAGCCGACAGGAACGGCAAAGCCGCATATCGATTGAGATTAAAACTGATGCTCCCCTCACCCCATCTGACAGAAATAAGCACGGCTCCGGCAACGGTGATAAGTATGGCAAACCATTCCAGTCCCGCCAGGCTTTCATCGAGCAGCACGAAAGCCATAACAGCTACATACACAGGGTGGGTATTGACTACGGGCATAACGCGCGAAACCTCGGCCTTCTTCATGGCATATAAAAAAGACCCCACTGACAGAGACCGAATAAAACTTGAGCCGACAGCATAGAGGAAATGACTGGTTTCGGCCTCTTCGGGAATTGGGGTCGATACGATAATTATGAGACCATACAGGATAGCCATGATGCCAACAGGGAAAAGGAACGCCAGAAGGCCCGGCATCCTCCTGGTAATCAGATGGCTGTCAATAACATTGACCGCCGCCAGAACGAGAGCGGCGAGTATAGCCGAATCAATCCAGTTCAAAAACCTTTCTCACTTTCAAAGATTTCACCGGATTATAGCTTACATCATGTGGAAAGAGAATGAAAATCGCAGCCATCATGAACTAATGTGGACGGCACTCGAGATAAACAGAGAGCGCTACAAGTAGAAGTCTATATCCCATGCTCCCCGGAGCAGGGTATATAGTTATGGGCATAAGCTTCCCCCGATAAAATAACAACAACAGGATGAGGCTAAAAGGGGTTGCTTAACACAAGGTAAGACGGCCGTAGCTTGCAAAAACGACACCTTGAACCACCCTGTCAAATTTCAGCCAAAGCGGTAAACGCAAGCCATGGAACGGGCCGATTAAGAAATTACTTCTCTTGTGCCGAAATTCGATACTTCTGCATCCCGTTAAGGTAAGTTCCCAGGAGAGAAAGATCTTCGGTGGGCAGATAAGCCGGTGCGGAGGCATCGAAAAGGACACTGATTGCGGGGGCAACCTCATCATCACCCAGATAAAGGATGCAGGCCATGGGTACTTTGGGAAGAGCCCGGAAGCGGAAAGCCGCATCGCCGGAGCGATTCATCCCCTCACCACCGAGAGCAAGTGCACCACGCTTGAAGCCTTCGATATCCTCGCCGAAGGCGCGCTTCAACGGATTGATGCACATACCCATAAATCGCTGCTCGGATAAGTTTGCTCCCGGTAACTGACGGTAGGTAATCCAGGTATCAGCCACGGCGGTGCCGTCAGCCTGGCTCAGGTAGTGCATGAGAAGAATGGGCAGCCACTCGGGATACCCTTCTTCCCCATCCACTTCCTCAATTTCTCCGTCTGGATAGCTTAGCCTGAACTTACGGTTAAAAAAGGGGATAATGAACCTATCATCAGCAAAATCAGTGCCGCTCTTCGACGCGGCCACGAAAGGTCGCAATCCTCCGAAATCCGCCAGAGCCTTTTCGAGAGCTTCACCATAATTCATCTCAGAACACCTCTCAGTAGAACACTTTCATTTTATCATATCTGCCTCAAGCGCAAAAACGAGAGGGCATGAATCCTCATATCCCGTTTTCATTGTGGTTCTCAATTAAGCCATGGGGAAGAGTGCAATACAAAGAGATTCGCCAGCAGCCGGTATGGAGAACCGCCAGTATCAAAAAAGGACACAACCAGGGTTTCGTTTAAGCTGCACAAATTACGGCTAGATGCCGGGCGGCCATATTTCCGTAAAAGTCCTTACTATCGGTTTCTCCTCCAGAAAGTTTTCCATCTGCTTGACAATTTTCTGTCTTTCCGGATCGTTCTCCCACTCTTTCCAGTCACCCGGGCTGTGCCAGGTACTGATAATCAGCCGCCTGCTTTCATCTTCGGTAGAGGCGAGAGTTTCTCCAGAGATATAGCCCGAATGTCTCATGGCCATAGCTCTGAGTTGTAGTGAAAGCTCAAGGAAATCAGCCAGGCGATCCGCCTTTACTTTGCGCTCAATTAGAATCTTGGTGGCCATTTTGGGAACCCTCCTCTCTATATTTTGCAGGGGAATACAATACTATCGAAATTATAGGAGCAAGTATACTTATTTGAGGATTTGCTGTCAATAGGAAAACTTAATAGGAAATCATCGTGAACCACTAATTAGCAACTACTTCTGACACAGGTCGGCAACCAGCAAATCAAGAGCCGTCTCCCCTTCCATCAAGCCGGTCTTAATAGCGAGGTCCGTCTCCAGCAGCTTGCGATAAGCTCGTTCCATGCGTGGAATTGAATAACCCTGGGCCTGCCGCAGCATTTTTTCCACCTTCCATTCCTTCGGCTCCCCTATTTTAGCCGCTATATCCTTTATCGGCATGCGCCGGGAACTGAGATCCCTGGCCTGAAGCAACAGGCGAAACTCGCTGGTGATCATGAAAAGCAGATAGGCGGGGGGCTTGCCCTCGACGAAATGCTGATGCAGCATCTTTAAAGCCTCCTCCTTACGCCGCTGGATAATGGCATCAACCAGGTGAAATACATTTTCTTCCCGGGCATAGCTGACCAGCAAATTCACATCAGCCTCCTCAATCCGCCTGCCTGCGGCGTACAGGCAAAGCTTGTCGATCTCGTTTGCAAGTACCCACAGGTCATTCCCGATGAGACTGATAAGAAGCCCCGTCGCTCTGGCAGTAATCTCGCTGCCTGAGGCCTTAACCCGGGAGCCAATCCAGCCCGGCAATTTTTTGCCTTTAATGTCCAGCGGGGAACATTCCCTCACCTCAGCAACGGGGGCCAGCTTCTTAAGCAGGGGGTTGGTTTTGGTAAGTTTCCCATCCAGCAATACCAGCACAGTGCTGTCAGGGATGGGCATTTTGGCCATAAATTCCCACTGTTTCAGTTCAGGGGTTTTCCCTTTTCCCTTGCCTCGTTTACCCTTAGCCTCAAAGCTGCCCAGCAATCCCTCGACGATCACTATCCGCTTAGGGGCCAGAAAGGAGATGGTATTGCAGACAGCAGTCAGCTCATCAGGAGTGACTTTGCTTCCGTCAAGCGAGGCGGTATCAGCTTCTCCCATCCCTGTTTCGCCACATTCGGACTTGATCTGCTTCAGCGATTCCCTGATGGTGAAATCGTCTTCGCCGTAAAGGATGATAAACAAGCGCGCCCCCGGTTTCGATCTGCTACTGTAATATCATACGCCAAAATGAGGGCGATTGACTATATCCCCTGAACTTGCATGCGCCGAAGGGAGCGGGTAGGATTACTTGGGGGGAGGTAAACGATGGATTACACGCACATAAAATACGAGGTTTCCGACCGGATTGGCACCATAACCCTCAACCGCCCGGAGCAGATGAATACCTTCACTCCCCGAATGCGGGAGGAACTCATCGATGCCTTTGGCCGAGCCGACGACGACGATGACGTACTTGTAGTGATCGTCACCGGAACCGGGAAGGCTTTCTGCGCAGGGGCAGATTTTGGACGTGGTGAAGAGACCTTCAATTATGGGAAACGGGATAGTGAAGACACCATCGATACTCATCGGGATAACGGCGGGCTGGTTTCCCTGAAGATTTACGATATGAAGAAACCGGTTATCGCCGCCATCAACGGCTCGGCAGTGGGAGTGGGCATCACCATGACCCTGCCCATGGATATTCGCCTGGCTTCAGAGAACGCTAAATTCGGATTCGTATTCACCCGGCGCGGCGTGGTACCGGAGGCATGCAGCAGCTGGTTCCTCCCCAGGATCGTGGGCATGAGTCAGGCCATGGAATGGGTCCTTACAGGCCGGGTATTCTCCGCTCAGGAAGCACTGGGAGGGGGACTGGTAAGCGAGGCCCTGCCAGATGAAAAACTGCTTTCCAGAGCCCGTGAACTGGCGCTGGAAATTGCCCAAAACACATCCCCCGTTTCCGTTGCGCTGGCCCGGCAACTTTTGTGGAAAATGGCCGGCTCGGATCACCCTATGGAAGCCCACAGGATCGATTCCCAATGCATGTACTGGACCGGCCAGCGCGAGGACACCGCTGAGGGAATCCGCTCCTTCCTCGAAAAAAGGCCCCCGCAGTTTACAATGAAGCCAAGTGTGGACATGCCGGATTTTTATCCCTGGTGGAGAGAAAGGCCATTTGTGTAAAAGGCTGCCCTGAAATGTAAAAGGTCATTCTGAGGAATTTATACCGAAGAATCTCAGGTCTTTAGCTACAAATAGTCTTCACGGAATTTATACTGAGCGAAGCCGAGGTGTTCAGAATGACAAGTATGGGACTTTTCGGGCAGACTGCTGCGCTTGACAGTTTGGCGCCCTTTTGATATATTTTCGTTGTGAAAATATTTCAAAAAGACATAAAATGGCAAATAAAAAATATTCCCACCCCCCAAACGAGCATTCCACAGACCAGCATATAATCCAGTTTGTGGGACACCTCAAAGAGGTGATGAGCAAGATTACCAGCGCCTCCCTTCCCGATTCCAATAAGGGAAGTAACGAACCCATCACCTTTGAGCTCAAGGAAAGGGTCGACCCCGCTAACTTCCACCGTATGGGCAACATCCTCTATGCCAAAAGGAACCCCACTATGGGGGAAATAAGCGAAGCGCTGGGGGTCCCCCTTTCCACAGCAACCCGAATGGCCAACTGGTGGGTAGATAACGGCTATGCTCAGAGATTAGACGATCCGGACGATCGCCGAGTTGTCAGGCTGGGCCTGACCGAAAGCGGACAGCAACTACTCGAGATGATCGAAGACAGCATGGTCCGCAACGTCAGGGCAGTGCTCAGCTGCCTGACACCCGAGGAACAAACCATCCTGATTACCCTCTCCGGCAAGGTAGCTGCCAGCCTGGAAGAACCGGAGCGCTAAAGTCCCTTCCAAAATTTAAAAGGATTGACAGCATAGTAATCCGCTGATAAAATGGTTCATGTTGTGAACTATCTACATTGCGTACTAAAAACCAAACCTTCTTACCATGCCGAATAAACCAATTGACGACGTCCTTGACACTCTCGCCCAGATGCCCAAATTCCATCGAGGGCTTCACCGGAATATCTTCAGAAAAGTTATCGAAAACGTTGCAGAAGGTATTACCCGTCACCACCTCGAAATCTTAAATCTGCTATACGATGAAAAGACGCTGCATATGGCTGAAATTGCGGATATGCTGCTGATCTCAAAATCACAGATGACCCGCTTGATCGACGAACTCATCAACCTGGAAATGGTAGAAAGGCACCCGGACAAAAACGACCGCAGAAAGAGCAACATTGTCCTCACCCCGAAAGGCTCTAAAACCGTCGAGGAATTCAAAAGAGGTGTAGAGGACAATACCAAGATATGGCTTTCCTCTTTGAACGATGAGGAGTTGAGCCGCATTGCGGCCTCGTTGAAGCAGATACAGAACAGCGTGATGAAACTGAGCCGATCGGAGATATATCAGAATGAAAAGAATATTTGAGAAGTTAGGGGACGTCATCGAAAAAAGGTACTGGCTGGTGGTTACGATAGCCCTGGCCCTGCTCGTGGCATCCTTCTTTGCCTCCGGCATGGTCTCCTCAGATATCGACATTGAGATGGGCACCGAAACCATGATTTCCACGGATACCCGGGAATTTCAGGATTATACCCGTTTTAATCAGGATTTCGGCAGTGACATCATCATGGTGATGATCGAGGGAGATAACCTCTCGCATTTGCTCAGCCTGGACAATCTAACAGCCATGGAGCACGTTGAGGATGCCATGGGAGACCAGTCGAAATACCCCGAGGTCATTGCGGTTACCAGCCCGGCCGTATATATAAAGCAGGCAGCGGCGCAGCAAAACGGCACCCCCCAAATCCCTCTCGATGAATCAGAGAGACTGGAACTGGTCAAAGACCCGGTGACCGGAGCTATCGCCGAACACTTCCGGCAGGTACTACCCGGCGAGCAGTATGCCTTAGTCGCTATAGTGCTGGAAGCTGAACTGGATTTCGAAATCCTTAAAGACCTCGTCTCAGCCGCAGAAAAAGAGGTGGATAAAGCCGGTTTCTCCGCCGAGGTTACCGCCACGGTCACCGGCGAACCGGCCCTGATGAGCCAGGTTGAGGACATGATGATGGAATCACTGGGGCAGATGGTCCTGGTTTCCATCGCCCTGCTTTTCATCATCCTGGCCCTCATCTTTAAGGTCCGGGGATTCTTTGCCTGGCGATGGCTGCCTCTGGGGGTGGTGATCGTGGGGACCATCTACACCTTCGGGCTGATGGGAATACTCAGTGTTCCGCTGACGATGATTTCCATGGCCGTGTTCCCCGTTCTCATCGGGCTGGGAATCGATTACGGTATCCAGTTCCACAACCGCTACGACGAGGAAGCCTGGCGCGGTCAGACGACGGCCCGGGCTATCATCGAGTCGATCACCCACATCGGTCCGGCGGTGGGGATCGCCCTGATTGCCGGCTGCCTTGGTTTCGTGGCCCTGCAGTTTTCGCCCGTCCCCATGATTAAAGATTTCGGTTTGATGCTGATCATCGGAGTGATTGCGGCCTACGTGGTGGCCATGTTCCCGCTGCTGGCATCCCTTTACTGGCATGATCGGACCAAAAAGAGTCGGGCAAAGCACAAACAAAATAAGCCCGAGCCGCAGACAGAGCAAACCGGATTTGTGGAACGAAGCCTCCAATATCTGGCTCCCCGGATCATCAAAAATCCTTTTATTATCATCCCGATTGCAATAGCGCTAGCAATAGGAGGCATAGCAGTCGATTCAAGAATCGACACCGTCACCGACGAAACCATGTTCATCTCCCAGGACCTGCCGGCGGTGAAAACCCTCAATAAGGTCCGGGAGGTGGCCCAGAGGAAAGCGTCTCTAAACATCCTCATAGAGGCGAAGGATAACGGCTCACCGGGAACGCTGGAGCCGGCCACGCTGCAGTGGATGCTCGATCTGGAACAACGCATCCTGGAAAACGGGGGATCGGAATTCGTGACCGATGCCCGAAGCATCGCCGATATGGTGGCTCAGGCCAGCGGCGGGAACATCCCCGCAGATCGAACGCAGGTAGAGCAAATCGTCGAAGGCAGCCTGGATCCCACCATCAGTAAGAACCTCATCAGCGACGATCTAGCGGCCTGCAACATGATAATCGATGTGGGGGATATCGACGACGAACAGGCTAAGCGGTTGATAAATAAGCTGAAGGCGGATATCGCCGAGTCCAATCCCCCGAAAGAGGTGAGCGTTGCCCTGACCGGCATGCCGGTGCTGGCGCTGAAGGTCCTCGATGCCATCACCAGCGGCCGCAACCAGATGACCATGATCGGCGTGGGATTGATTTTCGGCGGGCTCCTGCTTCTCTTCCGTTTCCGGTTAATCCGGGCCATCCTGGCAACATTGCCCATCCTGATGATCGTCGGCTGGTCGGCGCTGTCCATGTATGTTCTGGGGATTGAGTTCACCCCCCTTACGGCAACCCTGGGGGCCCTGATCATGGGAATCGGGGTGGAATTCACCATCCTGCTGATGATGCGCTATTACGAGGAACGGGGGAAGGGCGAGAACCCGGCAGAAGCGATGGCCACCGCCATGACCAAGATCGGCCGGGCGGTGAGTGTCTCGGCGTTCACCACCATCGGCGGATTCGCCGCCCTTCTGATTGCCCGGGATTTCCCCATCCTGGTGGACTTCGGCATCGTGACCATGACCAACGTTTTCTTCGCCCTGGCAGCCAGCCTGCTGGTACTGCCCTCGCTGGTGGTGTTCGTTGACAGACATGCCGAAAAACAGGGCCTGCAATGGTTGCGATGATTAAGGAGCCTCTGAATAAGAGGTGAATTGAATTGAGACAATGCACATTATAGAAACCGAAGGATTGACCAAAATCTACCCCGGCGGGGTACGCGCTGTAGATGGTATTGACTTTGCCGTTGAAGAGGGGGAAATATTCGGCTTTCTGGGGCCCAACGGCGCCGGCAAGACCACTACCATCAAGATGCTCAACACCCTTACCCGCCCTACCTCCGGACGAGCCACTGTCGCCGGTCTGGACGTGGTCAGGAACCCGGGCAAAGTCCGGCGCAACATCGGGTACGTAGCCCAGGATGTCGGCGTGGACGAATACCAGACGGGCAGGGAGAATCTCTCGCTTTACGGGCATCTTTACCGCCTCGATAAGAAAACCATCAGGGAAAGGGTGAAAAGCCTTTTCGAGATGGTGGAACTGGTCGAATTTGCCGATAAGCTGGTCCTCACCTATTCCGGGGGAATGCGCAAGCGGCTCGATATCGCCATGGGGCTCATCCACCAGCCGAAAGTTATCTTCCTGGATGAGCCGACGGTGGGGCTGGACCCGCAGACCCGGGTTCACATCTGGGAATACATTCGCACGCTGGCCAGCAACCTGGGCATCACCATCTTCCTCACCACCCATTACATGGAGGAAGCCGATCAACTGGCCGACCGGGTGGCCATCATCGACCTGGGGAAAATCATCCGGATCGGTACCCCCGCCGAACTCAAGCAATCAGTGAGGGGAGATGTGGTCACACTTTCATTTGGACCGGGGGCAAACGAGGATTTTACCGAGCGAACCGAGGCAATTCTGGCCGGTACAGATTTTGTTCTCCGCACCGAGGCTACGAACGGCGAACTGGCCGTCTATGTTGACAATGGCGAAACTGCCGCCCCCGCCATCATGCGGCTGCTGGACGAATCGAATATTCTAATCAATACGATCTCGGTCTCCAAACCAACCCTGGACGATGTCTTTCTCAAATACACCGGGCGAACCATGCGCACCGAAGAGGGCAAAGCCAGCACTCCCCATCAAATACATCATAAGCGGCTGAAACGGTAAACGCATGAATATTTTGAGCGATACCTGGTACCAGATGGTAAGGCACCTGAAGACCCAGTACCGGATGAAGATATTCATCATCGTGAACATCATTCAGCCGATGATCTGGCTGCTCCTTTTTACCCAGGTCTTCAACCGGCTGGAGGATATGCCGCAGATCAGGGAACTGGGGGATGTTACCTATCTACAGTTCTTTGCCCCGGGCGTGGTGGTGATGACGGTGATATTCGGTACCGCCTTCTCCGGATTTGCCATGCTGCGGGATATGGATATGGGAATACTGACCAAGATACTGGCCACCCCTGCCAGCCGCATGTCGGTGGTCCTCAGCCGGATGCTCTCTTCGATTGTGGTACTCCTCTTTCAGGCAGTCATCATCTTCCTGGCCGCAATCTATCTGGTTGATATTTATACCGAGGGCCTGGAGGTCGAGACTGGAGCTCCAGGCATACTGGCCTCGCTTGGCTTCGTCATCCTCCTCGGTCTGGGGTATGCCGGCCTGTCCAACGGCCTGGCCCTCCTCCTGGGAAGAGTGGAAACCCTCATGGCGGTGACCAACTTCGTGGCGCTGCCCACCGTGTTTCTCTCATCGGCCATGATGCCGGGGGAGGCGCTTCCCGGATGGCTGGATACGGTAAGGCAGTTCAATCCGGTCGATTACACCGTCGTAGCCGTCAGGAGCCTGGTCCTGGAAGGGTATATCTGGGACGACTTATGGAAATCGCTGGCGGTGCTTTCAGCCTGGGCGATTGCCGGCGTGGCCTTCGGGACCCTGATGTTCCGCAGATATTCGGAATAAAAGCGACATCCCCCCTTGATATGATGAGGCAGTTGTTATACGATAACCATCGGCCACTAGAGAGATGAACCATCATCGGGTTAGGACAGCACTCGAGAGATGTCCCCCAAAATCCCTGCAGGGCAATGATTGACTATGCTCCTTGATGGTGATAGTATGATGCCACCAATTTCTCAAGTGGAAAGTGTAAAAGGGGATCATTCCTGGAGAGGACAGGAGAAGATATGAGTGCATTTGAAATAACCGATAAACTGGCCGAGGCTATCCTGGCAAGTGCTCAGACAGGGATATATGTTGTCCGGGATGGCAGATTCCAGTATGTCAACCCGCAGTTCATGGAATACACCGGATATACGGAAGATGAATTGATCGGGAAATATTCCCTGGAAATCGTGCACCCGGACGACAGGGAGATGGTAAGAGCTAAAGCCATAAGAAGGCTTAAAGGTGAAGAGAGCTCTCCATATGAATATCGGTCTGTAAGGAAAGATGGGGAAGTAAGGTGGATTATGGAGAGGGTGGCTCCTCTTCACTATCATGAGGAGAGACGGGCAGCGGTGGGAAGCTATATGGATATCACAGACAAAAAATTGCTGGAAGAGCGCATCATGAGAGACAATCGCCGGATGGCCTCGCTGATTCAGATTGCTTCCGCGGTAAGCGGATTATATGATCTGGATATCATCTTGCGGATAGCGCTGAGCACTTCACTGAGCATCGTCGATAGTGCTATCGGAGGGATACTGCTTCTCGACGATGAGGGCCAGACGCTTTCTTATCGAGCCACTTACGGCCTTTCCGAGGCATATGCCAGCAAGATGCGCCTGAGTGTCGGAGCGGGGATTGCCGGTAAAGTCGTTGAGACAGGTGAGCCTATGCTTTTGGAGGATATCTCTACTGACCCGCGAGCAGCTAAATTTGACCTTATAACGACGGAAGGACTGGGAGCCTTCGTCAGCGTTCCTGTCCGGGCGAAAAGAAAGGTCCTGGGCGTGTTAAACGTTGCCAGCCGTCTACCGCGTGTCTTTAAGGAAGAGGATGTTCAGATATTAAGTTCAATAGGCGATCAAATCGGTGTGGCGATCGAACAGGCGAAGCTGTATGAGGAATTAAGAAAGGGGAAGGACTGAGAGACCGGGAGTCGATAGCTTTAAAAGCCTTTTAAACCCGATCCGCAATTTCCTTCGGCAATCTCTTCGCCACGCGGGTATCCCACCATACCACCAGAGGAGGCATTACCACCATCGATGCGAATAGACACAGAGCCAGGCTGATCGTGGTGGCGATCCCGAAATCATGAATCAGGACGAAATCGGAAGCGATAAGAACACCAAATCCTCCCAGGGTGGTCAGTGCTGTAGTAACGATGGCCCGCCCCGTGCGGGAAATAGCTATTATCATGGCATCATGGGGGAATAATCCTCGCTGCCTTTTCTCTTCCTCATACCGTCCCAGCAACAGTACAATGAACTCGGTCCCAATGCCAATTACCAGCACCCCCAGTACCGCCGTCATCATGGTAAGGGGGATTCCCATCGCAAAGAGGGTAAATGAGCTCCATCCCAGTACCATACCCACGGGGATGATGGCAAAAAGGACCCGAGTGAACCGGCGATAAACCAGGAACAACACGGCAAATATCGCACCGAGACAAATCGCATTCATCAGGGTTCTGCGGCCCATCATGGCATCAACAGCTTCGGTAATCAGCGCCAGATTTCCTGCCGGAGCAATACTTACATTCAACTCCGGGGGCGGGTCAGCCGACTCAATCAAATCCTCCGCCAGTTCATGAATCTCGTCCACTTCCATGTGCTTAAGGCCTATCGAAAGGCTGGCAATCTGTGTATCCGCCATGACTTCATCGACATACATTTCAGGTGTGCTGGCAACGATACCTTCGATCTCGCTTCGGGTCGGGGGGATCGGCCCTGCTTCCTCCGAGGGCTCGTTTCTGCCGGTGATAATCGTAGCAGGGCTGTCAACACGCTTTATTTCCTCAGGATACTGGAGCATCATCCTATCCTGATAGTCGTTCATCCATTCAATCACGGCAGGGTCAAGGATATCATCAGTCGTAACCAGAAAATGCAACTCTCCTGAATAACCGGTAACCTCCCGCAGATAACGCATATCTTTGAGTGTTTGCGAATTCTGAGGCATCAGCTCTTCATGATCGACCTTCGTAGGCAGCCAGTTATCGGCCACCCCTCCCGCCACTGCCACTATCATCGCCAGTATCAGGATCGGCGCCGGGTGCTTGAGCGAAAATTTTGCCGACGCCGCCAGGAGCCTTTCAAACAAAAGGATAGCTGCTTCTGACGATTTCCCCGCTTTCGTCACCGGAATTCTTCTATCAGCAATATTAAGTATGCTGTGAAGCAGACCCAGGGCAACAATAAAAGCAACTACCACCCCGATTGCCAGGTTCATGCCGAAATCCTGAACCATAGGCACCTCGGAGATGAAAAGGGTTATAAACCCAATGATGGTGGCAATCAGGGCAATCACAACCACGGGCACCATCACCTTAATCGACGAGATAATTGACCGGGGCACGGATTTAGTCGCTGAGACCTCCTCCTGATATCGATTATGGAACTGGATAGAATAGTCAATTCCGATACCGATGAGTATAGGAAGAACCGCCATGCTGGACATCGAGAGTGGAACCCCGGCATAGCCCATGGCGCCGAAAGTCCATGCTGCCGCCAGCCCCACCATGACAAGGGAAAGGAGATTCCATCGCACTCGGAACATGAGCAGAAGGATTGCTGCCATCACCCCCATTGATAATCCCAGCAGGAATTTAAGGTCGCTGGTCATCGCATTGCTGATGGTCTCCATAATCTCCACGTCAGCTATCACGGAAGCATCGATATTCTGGAGCTGTCCCTGCTCCCGGGATTGTTCAAAAAATCGCTCGATATCCCTGACGATGGCCAGATGTTCCTCATGGGTTAACCCCTCCACCGGACGAACATTAATGAGCACGTGGGATTCATCGGGTATAAGGGGCGCCATCTGGGGACTGATAGCACCCTCATCGATTGAATCTAACCCGCCGCCCTGATAGTGAAGTACGTTGTTTACAAATTGCGGATCATCCCACTCAAAGGAGAATCCCATCTTCCCGGCTTCCTCGGCAGCCAGCTTCAAAACGCTTACCGGGCCAACCAGGGAATGAATCTCATTCTCATGGGAATCCAGCAGTTCTCGTTCCATCTCATCCAGAAGAAGGAGGGTTTCGGTGGAGAAGATGTCTTCAAGGTCTCCTTCCAGGAGTATGGCATTCGATTCGCTGCCAAATCTCTCATAGTAAAAATGGGTATCCTGGAAGACCTCCTTGTCAGGAGACAGCATGGTATTCATGCCGGTTTCCTGCTTTAGCTGGGTAAGGCCGGGGACAAGAACGGCAGTAATTATGACGGCTACTATGATAAGCCACCAGGAACGGCGCTCAATAAAACGAGCCAGTAACAACGGGATATTCTTTATAGACATTTATCAAGCTTGGGAAAATGGCTCATATATCAGGATTGAAGTGGAGTATACGAACGACAATTATCATTTCGTGCTGGCCAGGAGAGCTTTCCCCCCTTCGCAACTGGCCCGAAGCTGAGACACAGTCAATTTCTCCAGGAGATTCCCGATTTGAGCTCTGCCCCATGTCCACACGTTATTTATGACTTCTTCTCCTTCGGGAGAAAGCTTACAAATCACACGTCGGCGATCCTCCGGGTCGGGGTCTCTCAATACCAGACCTTTTCCTACCAGGTTATCGACAATACCGGTAGCTGTTGAAGGGACAATGCCGGCAGCGGCCGCCAGGGAGCTCATCGAGCTGGGCCCAAGGGTTCCCAACCCAAGCAGCACTCTTAGCTGGGCTACGGTAATATCCGACGACAGCCGATCGAGAGAAAGGTTAGGGGCCAGAAGAGTGAAGAATTCCTCAATTATATCCAGAAGCTGCTGAACCAGCTTCTCTTTTTCATCTTCCATAATCTTACCCTTAATTAGATATTTCGGATACCCGTATATTTCGTTTTACTCTAATCATATCCCATTTGGTCTCACCGGTCAATAACACTCCTCCGGATAGCCAAGGAAGATTAACCTGAAAAAGGCCGGCCGCGTCCTCGCTCACCTTCACCATGCTTGACATGACGTACTTTTTGGTGGTATATATTGTACACACTAAAACTATGGGGCAAATCAAAGTGTCAATTGGGAGCGGAGGTGTAATATGCTCAGAAAAAAGGTGCTTATAGTTGACGACGACCCCAATCTTATCAAGTCGCTCGGTTACGTGCTGCAAAAGGAAGGCTACGAATTCGATATTGCCCAGGATGGGGAAGAGGCCATGGAAAAAGTTAAAGAGACGGCCCCCGGAGTAATCCTTCTGGATATAATGATGCCTCGTAAAAACGGCTATGAGGTATGCGCCGAAGTGAAGGGGAACTCTGGACTGCAGGACATTAATATTGTAGTATTAAGTGCAAAGAGCCAGGAAGCGGACAGGGCAAGAGGTCTGGCTGCAGGCGCTGACGAATATATCACTAAGCCTTTCAGCCCGCAAACGGTTGTGCAAAAGGTCAAAGAACTGCTGGGAGAAACCGTTTAACTGACCCTGTCCCATAAATAATTCCACTTTCACTGCTCCTTTCGAAATTTCCAGAGCGGTTCCAGATATTATGGCAAAAAAGAAGAGTAAAGCCGAAAGCCCTGTCATAGCTGTTTTCAATGCCATACCAGACCCCGCTCTAATCATAGATTCCAACGGCGTCATTTTGCACGTCACTTCCGCCCTGGAACAACTGCTGGAACTCAAGCAAAAAGACATCAAAGGGGAAAACGCCCTTAAAGCAGAGTTCCTCCCCAAAGAAGCCCAGCAAATCCTCAAAAAAAGGCTGAAAAAGCTCGAGGAAGGAAGTACTGTAAAAGCGCTCCCTCCTGCCGAAATCTACTTGTCCGCTCCCGACGGCACCCAAAGATTCGTAGAATTGACCGCCAACTCCCTCGATTATGAAGGAACCAAAGCCGACATGGTGGTGATGCATGACATCACCGAGCGCAAGCGACTGGAAGAAATAGCGAGTTCCCTCGAGGAAGTAGCCCCGGCACTGGAGGAAGAAACCTCGGACGTCATAGTAATGCTGGATAGAGAAAATATCGTCTCTTATTGCAGCCCTTCCGTAAGCCACGTTCTGGGATATGACCCTGAGGATGTGGTGGGCAAAAGACTGAAGGATATGGTTCACCCCGATGATATCAGCCAGATAACCACCTTCCTGAGCGGGGAGAATGAAAGTTTCGATTATGCAAAGCTGATACAATTTCGACTGCTGCATAGAGATAGTTCCTGGCATTACTTCGAGCTTGCCGGGAAAAACGTCCTTACCGATCCGGCTACCGAGGGGATCGTTCTGCGCTTCCGGGATATCAATGAGTGGAAAATGGCTCAGGAAGAACTTCAGGAGAGCAAAACCAAATTCCAGGCAATTTTCGAAAACGCCAACGACGTCATCGTTTACTTTGACCCCGCCGGAATTGTCATTGACATTAACGATAAAGTCACAGAGATACTCGGCTATGAACGCGAAGAGGTCCTGGGAAAAAACTTCGCTGAAATCGGGCTCATACCTGACAAGGATCTGGATCGCGTGATTGAGGTTTTCGAGCGAGCGACGAAGGGAAACGTTATCCAGCAAAGCGAAATCGAACTGAAAAAGAAAGACGGAAACCCCATATCCGTAGGAGTAAGCGCGGGTGCCATTGAACGTGACGGGAGAACGGAAGGCATCTTTGTGATTGTACGTGACATCACCCTGCGCAAGGAAGCGGAAAAAAAGGCCGAGCATCTCAATACCGTCCTTCGCGCCATCAGAAACGTCAACCAGCTCATCGTCAGGGAAAAGGATCAAGACACCCTCATACAAGACGTTTGCGATACCCTGATAGAGGCTCAAGGGTACAGTGCCGCCTGGATCGTCTTTCCTAACGAATACGGCGAAGTTATGACCAGGGCCGAGGCAGGTATTGGAGAAGCATTTTCTACTCTAATTGAGGGAATCAACCAGGGCCAGTGGCCTCAGTGTGCTCAACTGGCACTGGCTCAACCCGGAGCGGTATCCACGAATGACCCCGGCTCATATTGTTCAAAATGCCCCCTTCTAGAGATATGCGGAAATCGGGGAGCCTTGACCATCCAGTTACAACATGCCGGGAATGTTTTTGGCGTTTTCTGCGTCTCGGGCGTCGGCCTGGAATCTCCCAGCGAGGAAGAAAGGGAATTATTCGAGGAAATTGCCGGTGACATATCTTTTGCCATGCACAATCTGGAACTAGAAAAGGAAAGGGAAGAAGCGGAAAACAGAATCAGGTCTCAAAACGAAGAGATTCAAAAGCAATTCTATGAAATCGAGCAGGCTAATATCGAGCTCAAACAAACCCAGAAAAAACTTCTCAATACCAACCAGATGCTCCGCGAAAGCGAAGAGAAATACCGCAATCTAATCGATAACGCCGGCGTTCCCATCCTATACTTTGCCCGTAACGGGCGTATCCTGACCATCAACGCTCTGGCTGCCGGCAATCTTAAAGGTGAGCCAGGGGATTTCATCGGCAAGTCAATATACGACCTTTTCCCCAACTTTGCTGACGGCATCATGGAAAGGCTGCGTGAGGTTATCAGAACAGAGTCCAGTAAGGAATATGAGGATTTATTTGAACTGCCGGTGGGCAAGTTCTGGTTCTCCTCAGGCATGTATCCGGTAAAAGATGCCAACGGTAAAACCTTTGCCGTCCAGGTCATCGCCCGGGACATCACCGAACAAAAGCGGGCAACAGAGGCCCTTGGACAGGCCCAAGAAAAGCTGCGCGTTATATTCGACACCATCAAAGACGGCATTACCATCGCCGACCTGGAAGGGAACATCATAGATGCAAATCAGGCGGGGCTCAAAAGCCACGGCCTGGAAAGCCTGGAGGACTTGAAGGGAAGGAAAGGGCTGGATTTCATCGCCGAAAGGGATCGGGAAAGGGCCGTCAAGGACATGGAATATGCGCTTTCCAATGAGAGTTCCATCCACCTGGTTGAGTATAACCTGAAAATGCCTGACGGAAGCGAAATTCCAGTGGAAGCAACGGCGGCTCTGATGCGCGACAGCGAAGGCAATCCCACTGCTTTTATCAACGTAACCAGGGATATCACCGAACGCAAACAGGCAGAGGAAGCAGTCAGGAAAAGCGAGGAACGTTTTCGCGCTTTGCTGGATAAATCTTCCGATGGAATTGCCGTCGTCAAGCCGGATGGCTCGATCGATTACGAAGGGCCCGTCAACGAGCGGATACTGGGATATGAAGGCGAGGAACCACCTGCCGGCACCATATTCGATCTCATCCATCCTGACGACAAGACGCGACTTGAAGCTGATTTTGCACAGTTGATGCAAAATTCGGGCACCCAAATCACAGGTACATACCGACTCCATCACAAAGATGGTTCCTGGCACACCCTCGAAGTCGTTGCCAGAAACCTTATTGATGATCCCGCCGTTGAAGGAATCGTAGTGAACTTCCGAGACATTACTGAAAGGGAGCAGGCAGAGGAAGCCATTAAGGCCAGCGAGGAGAAATTCAGAGAGATATTCGATAACGTAAACGACGAGATCATGTACATCGACAAAACAGGCAAAGTACTCGATGTAAACAGGCAGCTCAAGGATATTTTCGGCTACGAGCCCGAGGAGGTCATCGGCAGGAACTTCACGGAATTCGGGAATGTCTTTGGCAAAGATCTGGAAAGAATCGCCCACAAGTTTCCCGAAGTCATAAGCTCAGGTGAAACCAGTCTCGTGGAACTGAAAGGAAAGCGCAAGGACGGGAGCACTGTTTATACGGAAGTGAGCCCAAGTATTATCAAAAGCGACTCCGGGACCGAGGGGATGCTGATCGTGGTACGTGATATTACCGAACGCAAGCAGGCCGAAGAGCTCTTCACTACGCTGGTCACCAATTCCCAAATAGGAAGCTATATCGTTCAGGACGGCGTTTTCCGTTTCGCAAACCCCGTGTTCCTCCAGGACCTCGATCTCACAGAAGAAGAGCTACTGGGGAGAACCGCTATTGATATTGTCCACCCCGATGATAGAGAACGGGTCAGGCAGGAAGCAATTAAAATGCTCAAAGGCGAGAGCCAATCCGGTTATGAGTTCAAGGTTATCGATAAACACGGCAATGTCAAGCATGCCTATGAGAAGGTAACCAGTATCGAATACCAGGGGAGAAGGGCAGCCCTGGGGAGTTATATGGATATCACGGAGCGAAAACAGGTGGAGGAACAGCTGGATCAGTATCGCGCGGAGCTGGAAAGGCGCGTTGAAGAACTGGAAAAAGCCTATGAGAAACTCCAGGAAATGGACAAACTCAAAGATAATTTCCTTTCCACCGTCTCACATGAATTGCGGACGCCGCTGGCCTCGATAAAAAGCTTTGCGGAGATTCTCCTCACCTACGAGGACGACCGGGATACTCAAAAGGAATTCCTCAATATTATTAACGATGAGAGCGACAGGCTGACCCGCCTGCTCAACGATTTCCTCGACATCTCTAAAATCGAATCCGGGCGTATGCAGTGGCAGTACACAATGGCAAACCTACCCGAAATCATCGATTCGGTGGTAACTGTCATCGGACCTCTTGCCGCCCATGCGAATCTTACCCTCACCGCTGAATCGGATCCCGATTTGCCGCTGATTTGGGTTGATAAGGACAGGCTTTCCCAGGTAATAACCAACCTGGCCAATAACGCCATTAAATTCACCCCTGAAGAAGGTCGCATCACCATAAAATCAGAGCTTATCAAAAGCCCCAACCCACCAGCCGAACCGGACATGATCAAGGTCAGCGTCACCGATACTGGCATAGGCCTCGCCCCCCAGGACCAGGAGCTTGTTTTTGACAAGTTCTCCCAGATAACCAGTGAGCAGGGCAAGCCGACGGGAACCGGGCTGGGCCTGCCGATTTCCAAGCAAATCGTGGAACAGTTCGGAGGCACCATCTGGGTTGAAAGCGAAGTTGGTAAAGGCAGCACCTTCTCCTTTACCATACCGGTAGCCAAAGAACCGGATACGTCAAATCAGACGGATTGAACAAGCTGTTTAGTTCTCCAGGATATCTGGTATCCTCTCCCCCCAACCACTCTAAAGTTAAATATATCCCTCTACTTATTGACATTCGGTTCAGTTCTGGTGTACAATTTTTACCGGTTTGCAGGGAAAATAAAGGAAACAGGACAAAATCGGCAGCAATCGTGCCCCTTTTCTTGACGATTTGTTCCCTGAATTCCTTGATTTGGTTCAAAAATTAAAATATTAATCTAAAATCAGGAGGTATCATCATGGGAGTTCTGGATGGTAAAGTAGCAGTGGTAACCGGCTCAGGAAGGGGCCTGGGCAAAAGTCACGCCCTGGCAATGGCCAGAGAGGGTGCCAAGATCGTGGTCAACGATGTAGGGGTTGAGTGGGACGGCACGGGACAGGCCGCCGGCCCGGCCGAGGAAACGGTAAAGGAAATCAAGGATTTGGGCAGCGATGCGGTGGCCAATTATGACAGCGTAGCTTCTTTCCAGGGTGCCAAGAACATAATCGACACTGCCATTAACACCTTCGGGAAACTGGACATACTGGTAAATAATGCCGGTTTCCTGCGGGACCGCATGACCTTCAAAATGACGGAGGAAGAATGGGACCCCGTTATAGAGGTTCACTTAAAAGGAACATTCAATACTGGCCGATGGTTCACGGCCTATATCAGGGATCAGTCCAAGGCCGGCAACCAGATTAACGGACGCATCATAAACACCGTCTCCCATGCGGGGATCATCGGAAGCCCGGGGCAGCCAAACTATTCAGCAGCCAAAGCGGGCATCGCCTGCCTGACGATTACCTGGGCTCGTGAGATGGAAAAATACGGCATGACCGCCAATGCCGTTTGCCCCATGGCCCGAACCCGGATGACCACCGCCACCGATGCCGTCAGCGGCATGTTCGCCGAGGCGGAAGAGGGCAAGTTCGATGAGATGGCTCCCGAAAACGTCTCCCCGCTGGTGGTTTATCTGGCCAGTGATGAAGCGCAGGATATAACCGGGCATGTCATCTCCATCAGGGGTGGCAAGCTGGAACTGTTCCAGTCATGGCAGCTTGCCAATTCCATAGATATCGGCAAGAGATGGGAAGTTGCTGAGATCGGCGAGCGCATCCGAGAACTCGGTGATCTCGGCATGCCGGCGATCGTTTTCTAAGAGATTTTAGAACGAGCGGGGAAATCGAGCCTCCCTGAATTATTCTAAAAAACAGAATAGAAAGAGGGCGCAGCTTGAAGCTGCGCCCTCTTTTCACCTTCAATCCTACAGGCCTCCCCACTTGACACTCTTGGCACGGTTTGAGTAGAATTATGGCAAATAATGAAAGTTATTATTTGGATTGAATTCTAATGGCTATTATTCGAGAAGATTACAAAGGTAAAGAACAATCTTTCATAAAACATATTCTTTTACACCAATACCTCGTGAAATTATTCATGATAATTGGTCAACATGAAAAACGAATTTCTTATGTTGATTGCTTTTCTGGCCCCTGGCAAGAAAAAAGCAAAGATATGCATGATACTTCGGTTGCAATTTCTTTAGAAATCATGAAAAGCTGCAAACAAAGGCTTAGATCACTTTTGAAGGATGTACATTTTCGAGCTTTGTTCATTGAAAAGGACCCAAAGGCCCATTCAAAATTGGTAGACTTCTTGTCTCGTGAAGAATGGGCAGAAATAGAAACTACAGCATTGAAGGGCGATTTCTATCAGTTACGGCCTGAAATTTCTAGTTGGTGTGACGATGATTCTTTTGCTTTTTTCTTTATTGACCCGACTGGTTGGAAAGGTGTAGCAGAAATAGAAACTCTAAAGCCACTACTTCAAAGGAACAATTCAGAATACTTGATAAATTTTATGTTCGATTTCATTCGGCGCTTTTATTCCAAAACTGAACTTGAACAACATATGAAGGCCATATTTGGTGAGGTCCCGGATATCTCTCACTTGTCCGTCGATAAGCGCGAGGATTATTTGATACAGTTGTACCAAGCACATTTGAAACAAAGTTTGCCAAGTGCTCACCGTAGGGCTCGATCTGCATGTGTAAAGGTCCTGTATCCAGAAAAAGATCGTACCTTATACTACCTTGTATACCTGACTAGTGTCCCGTGCGTTTAATTAGTAGACATAATAGTCATTTTATGCTATACTTTGAGTATGGCAAGGAAAGCACAAAACATACCGTTAAATGAAACAATTGAGGCAGAGTTGGAATCATGGTTGCGGAAGGGATCGACCCCGCATCGTCTGGTGCAAAGAGCTCGGATTATTCTGTTGAGCGCCCAAGG
>JAWOBB010000016.1:0-15104 GCA_046498265.1 Dehalococcoidia bacterium
CAGGCAGTACGTGTCAAATCATTAATACCCCTGACCGAAGGTCAGTTCTTCCATCATATAAAAACCTAACCGAACGACCTTGAACTCTCTTATGGGGATCGATACTTACAAGGCAAAGAAGGGAACTCCCAGTATCGATCCCCATAAGAGAGTTCAAGGTCGTTCGGTTAGGTTTTTATATGATGGAAGAACTGACCTTCGGTCAGGGGTATTAATGATTTGACACGTACTGCCTGTTCAAGTGCAACCGTGCCTTCAAAAATTACGATAAATACCTCAGTTTGACTAACCTCCCCTTTTGCCTATAGAATAAACGTCGGGCCTTTGAATTCCCTCGATTCGAACTAATCATGCAGAAAGAAAACAACCACGAACTTCTGGCAACAATACGCCACTCGGCGGCCCACGTGATGGCAGAGGCGGTGCAGGCGCTTTTTCCCGATGCCAAATTCGGGATCGGGCCGGCCACCAGGGACGGTTTCTATTACGACTTCGATCTCCCCCGCACCCTGACCCCGGATGACCTTGGGGTGATCGAAGAGAGGATGAAGGAATCCATCAAAGCAGGCTCAACTTTTATCAGGGAAGAGGTTTCCAGGGAAGAAGCCCTGAAGCTGTTTGAATCCCAGCCTTACAAAATCGAACTGATCAACGCCCTGGAAGATGAGACTATCTCCATCTACCGGCACGGTTCCTTTGTGGACCTGTGCAAAGGGCCTCATCTGGAGAGCACGAGAGGTATAAAAGCCTTCAAGCTGCTGAGCATCGCCGGTGCCTACTGGCGCGGCGATGAGAATCGGCCCATGCTGCAGAGGATTTACGGGACCGCCTTCGAGAACAAAGACGATCTCAAAGCATACCTGAAAAGGCTCGAGGAGATCGAGGCCCGCGATCACCGCCGGCTCACCAGGCAACTCGACCTGATCAGCTTCCACGAGCAAGCCGGGGCCGGGCTGGCTTACTGGCATCCGAAGGGCGGGCGGATACGCGTGCTCATCGAGGATTACTGGCGCCGGATGCATTATGAGGGCGGATACGATATCGTCTTCACTCCGCACATCGGGCGGGCTAATTTGTGGGAAACCTCCGGGCATCTCGATTTCTACAAAGACAGCATGTACTCGCCCATGGACATCGAAGGGGAGGATTACTACATCAAACCGATGAACTGCCCCTTCCATATCATGATTTACAAATCGCAGTTGCGCTCCTACCGGGAGCTTCCCCTGCGCTGGGCGGAGCTGGGAACGGTATATCGATACGAGCGCAGCGGCACCCTGCACGGGTTGCTCCGGGTGCGAGGCTTTACCCAGGACGATGCCCATATCTTCTGCACGCCTCAACAGATCGAAGATGAAATACTCAGGGTGCTGGATTTCAGCCTGAACATGCTCAAGGGGTTCGGCTTTGAGGAGTTCAACATCGAATTGAGTGTGCGCGATCCCGCCAGACCGGAAAAATATGCCGGAAGTGACCAGATGTGGGTTCAGGCCGAGGTTTCGCTGGTGAAAGCCATCGAAGCGAGAGGACTTCCTTACGAACGCATGGAGGGGGAAGCCGTTTTCTATGGCCCCAAGATCGATATCAAGATCAAGGACGCCATGGGACGCTCCTGGCAGTGCTCGACGATACAGTTCGATTTCAACCTGCCCGAGCGGTTCGATATGAACTATATAGGGGAGGACGGCAATGAGCACCGTCCTTATATGGTACACCGGGCCCTGCTGGGCAGCCTGGAGCGGTTCTTCGGGGTTCTGATAGAACACTATGCTGGTGCTTTCCCTGTGTGGCTGGCCCCGGTCCAGGCGATACTGATTCCCATAGCTGACCGCCATGTGGATTACGCCCGGCGGGTTGCCGGGGAACTGGTGCAGGGAGGTCTGCGGGTTGAGGTCGACGACAGCAACGAGAGAATGAACCACAAAATCAGAACGGCACAACTGGCAAAGATTCCTTACATGCTCATTATTGGTGATGCCGAAGTTCAGGATTCTACGGTGTCAGTACGATTGAGGAACGGTGAGGACCTGAAAAGCCAGCCGCTGGATGCATTCAAAGAGCGGGCCAAATCTGCTATAATGTCCACGCAGGGCCTTTGACTTACACGGTTCATTTATGGTATATAATTCAGTGCTATCCTAAAAAGAGGTGGTAGGGGAATAGTTAAAAAGTTTACCGCAAAACAACCAACAAAAAACTACCGTGCAAACGAGTTTATCAGAGCCAGAGAGGTACGTTTAATCGGGAATGCGGGGGAGCAGTTCGGAGTTATGTCTCTGGCTGACGCCCGCAAGACAGCCCAGGAGCATGGTTTTGATCTGGTGGAAGTAGCACCAACTGCAGATCCGCCCGTATGCCGATTGTTGAACTATGGCAAGTTCAAATATGAGCAGGCCAAAAAGGAAAGGCAGGCAAGTAAAAGTCAGAAATCAACGGGCCTCAGAGAGGTCCGAATGCGCCCGAAAATCGGGCAGCACGATATCGATTTTAAAATAAAGGCAGCTAAAAGGCTCCTGGCGGAAGGGGCCAAGGTCAAAATAATCGTCCTGTTTCGCGGTCGTGAGATCGTGCATCCAGCCCTCGGTAGAGAGCTCCTGGAAAATGCCCTTGAGCTTCTAGGAGATGAGGCCAAGGTGGAGAGAGGGATAATGATGGAAGGACGAAGTATGACCGTGATAGTTACACCCGGTAAGCCTTCAAAAGGGGAAAAGAATGCCCAAACTAAAGACGAATAGGTCATTGAAAAAGAGATTCCGCGTCACGGGAACGGGGAAAATCATGCGTTCCAAGATGGGTAAAAGCCACTTGCGCCGAAGAAAAAGCAAGCGAACAAAAAGGAGCTATTCCCGGGATTTCGTCTTGTCAGATGCGGATCAGCGACGCATTAAAGCCGTGTTACCCAAAGGGTTACGCTAAGGAGAAATCATGCCAAGAGTCAAAGGAGGAACCACCACCCGGCACCGGCACAAAAAGGTGCTCAAACTCACCAAAGGTCACCGGGCCACCAGCCATTCGCTCTACCGGCGGGCTCATGAGTCAATGCTCCATTCCCTGAGCTATGCCTACCGGCATCGCCGGGAACGTAAGAGGGATATGCGCCAGCTCTGGATTGCCCGCATCAACGCCGCTACCAGACAGCACGGGATGCCTTATAACAAATTCATGCACGGCCTCCAGCAGGCAGGGATAGAGATTAACCGAAAGATGCTGGCTGATATGGCAGTCCGCGAGCCTGCCGCATTTAGCAGCCTGGTAGAGGCCGCCAGAGGGGCGGAATAGGAGAGCATTTGAAACAAGCTCGAAAAGCCCCCGACCAGGGGGCTTTTTCATTGTTGTTGACCCTCATATTTTACCTGACCTATAATACAACCTGAAGGAAGTAGGAATGTTAGAGGCGCTGGAAGATCTCAAGAGCCAGGCGTTGAGCGAACTGGAAAGCGTTGCCGATTTGAAGGAACTGGACGCCTGGCGCGTCAAGTACCTTGGCAGGAAAGGTTCCCTCACTCAGCAGTTGAGACAAGTCTCCTCATTGCCGGCCGAGCAAAGGCCCCGGGCCGGTGCCGGGGCCAACCGGGTCAAATCGCTGCTGGAAGAAAGCTTCAGCGCCAAACAGGAATCGCTGAAGAAATCGGAACTGGAAAAACGGCTCCAGGAAGACCATATCGATGTTACCCTGCCCGGCAGGCCCGTCCGGCTGGGCAGGCTTCATCCCACCACACAGATACTTCGCGAAACCTCGGCGATTTTCACCTCAATGGGATTCGAAGTGGTCGAGGGCCCTGAAGTGGAAACCGATTACTACAATTTCGAGGCCCTGAACATTCCCAAAGGGCATCCGGCCCGCGATATGTGGGACACCCTGTGGGTCGATTACACCAACGAAAACGGCGAGCGCCCGATGCTGATGCGCACTCACACCTCCCCTATGCAGATAAGATTCATGGAGCGCCGCCAGCCGCCGATACGGGTTATCATGCCGGGAAAGGTCTACCGCTATGAAGCCACCGATGCCACGCACGAGTCGATGTTCTACCAGATCGAGGGGCTGGCGGTAGACAAGGGCATCACCATGGCCGATCTCAAGGGAACCCTTTATGAGTTCGCCCGCCGGCTCTTCGGGGAGGACCGCAGGGTGCGTTTCCGCTGCGATTATTTCCCCTTTGTCGAGCCCGGTGTGGAGGTAGCCATCGACTGTTTCATCTGCAAGGGTAAAGGGTGCCGGGTATGCAAAG
This sequence comes from Dehalococcoidia bacterium, assembly GCA_046498265.1. Lineage (GTDB taxonomy): Bacteria > Chloroflexota > Dehalococcoidia > SZUA-161 > SpSt-899 > JBGLNL01. The sequence goes on from JAWOBB010000016.1 coordinate 4,233, forward strand.
GCGAGGGATGGATTGAGATACTGGGGGCCGGAATGGTCCATCCCGACGTCCTGAGACGGGTGAACTATGATCCTGAAATCTATACCGGGTTCGCCTTTGGCCTGGGCCTGGAGCGCATCCCCATGCTCAAATACGGAATCGATGATATCCGGCTTTTCTACAGCAATGATCTGCGCTTCCTGGAACAATTCTGATGAAACGCTGACCAGGTTGTTTTGAACAATTTCGATCAGGAGGGAAGGGGTATGAGAATTCCGGTCAAAGTGGTCCGGGCTCTGGCAGGGATGCTCTTCATCACGCTGCTGTTTTCATCGCTTGTGCCAATTTCAGATACGGGTGTTTCAGCGCAAGGCAACTACCATTTCTCCGGCCGGGTCTACGCAGGGCAGATCGGCGACCAGAGCCATCCGCTTCAGGGTGTGAGCGTTGAGGTTTACGGGGCGAACAACCCCTATCCGGAGAGCGGGCTGTTTATCGCCAGCACCACCACGGATTCGCAGGGCTGGTACGAACTTGAAGCCCCCGGCGGATTTGAGTTTTACCATATTCGCGAGACTGACCCCTTTGGATACACCTCGCAAGGGGCTACCACTGTCAGCGGAGAGGTGAAAACCCCTAACTGGATTCAGTACCTCATCCCAATCGAAGGCAAGACCACCACCGGCAATAAGTTCTGGGATATCTCGGAGTCGGCGCAGCCGACGCCGACGCCGACGGCTTCACCAACCCCTTCACCCACCGAGGAACCGTCCCCGGGTGATGGCTGGTGTTGCCTGAACGGACAGGTGGAACCCGCAAGTGAAGATGGTTGCCTGCAGGAGGGCGGACAATTCTTTGCCAGCGAGGAGGAAGCCCTGGAAGCGTGCGGGCAGTGGGAACCGCCGGAAGAGGAGATCTGGTGCTGCATGCCGGGTGGCGTCGTTGAACTGACCAGCCCGAGCATCTGTGAGGCGGAGGGAGGTACTGCCTACGAGACGGAGGAGGAAGCCCTGGAAGCGTGCGGGCAGTGGGAACCGCCGGAAGAGGAGATATGGTGCTGCATGCCAGGTGGCGTCGTTGAACTGACCAGCCCGAGCATCTGTGAGGCCGAGGGCGGCACTGCCCATGAGACGGAGGAAGAGGCCCTGGAAGCGTGCGGTCCCCGGACCGTATGTGGAAACGGGGAATGTGAAGAGGGGGAGGACTGCGAAATCTGCCCGGAGGATTGCGGGGAATGCGGCACCTGTACCGGCGAGACTGTTTGCGGGGACGGGATCTGCGATGAAGCCTGTGGAGAAAGCTGCCGGTCATGTCCTGAGGACTGCGGGCCCTGCGGGCCCGTTTGCGGAGATGGAATCTGCGAAGAGGGCGAAGATTGCCAGTCCTGTCCGCAGGATTGCCCCTGTGAGCCGGTTTGCGGCAACGGGGAATGTGAGTTCGGTGAAACCTGCCGGTCGTGCCCTGAGGACTGCGGCATGTGTGCCTCCTCCTGCGGCGACGGGGAATGCGCTGACGGTGAAACCTATCAGACCTGCCCGGAGGACTGCCCGAAACCGGATTTCGTTCTGGAGTTGCAGATAGCGGAGGATATATACTGCATGATTCCTCCAGAGGCCTTTGAAATGGGCTATGAGTATCTGTGGGGCGTCCCCATCGCGTGCGGCTTCGATGAAGAGGAAGATGAGGATACCTTTTTCTTCGTGAAACCGGGTTTCGATCCGGTTATCGGTGATGATATTCAAATTCCACTGTACGTTCCTGATGTCTCTAAAGATGTGTGCGTGGTCACCCCCGAGGACCCGGATTGCGATCTGATTCTGAACGACGGGGACAAAAGCGGCATCAGCGGCGACAAGCCCTGTACCGGACCGGCCGATCCCGGTATCAATACCACGAACTGTGACGACAACTGTCCGAATACTTACAATCCCAAACAGAAGGACAGCGAGTGCAGGGTGGTTAAAAAGTGTCTGGGCCCGCTTGCAGGGTGCTTCCACGTGATCATGTACGATGGCGATGGCGTTGGCGATGCCTGCGACAATTGCCTCTATGTCAAGAATAAGGACCAGAAGGATACCGACGGCGACGGTGTCGGCGATGTCTGCGATAATTGCCCCAATACCTACAATCCGGTTTACAAAACGGTTTCCAAGAAAGACCTGGCCGGCAATACCATCGGGGTGGTTCGTTTGCAGAAGGATACCGATGGCGATGGATTTGGCGATGCGTGTGATAACTGCCTGAAGAACTATAATCCGCACCAGAAGGACGGCGACGGCGACGGCGTCGGTGATGGCTGCGACAATTGCCCGAAGTACAATCCCGACCAGAAGGATACGGACAACGATGGGCATGGGGATATCTGTGATAACTGCCTCCAGATCAAGAATACCGGCCAGAAGGATACCGATGGTGACGGCGTTGGGGACGCCTGTGATAACTGCCCGAACAACTATAACGCGGACCAGAAGGATACGGATAATGATGGACAGGGAGACGCCTGCGATTGCAACGACGGGTTAAAAGGGGCCAATGAGACCGACTGGGATTGCGGGGGAGTATGCGGTCCCTGCTCGCCGTGCCAGCAACCAACACTTCCCGCTACCTTTGACTGGAGAAACTGGAGAGGGGAAAACTGGCTGTCACCGGTGAAGAATCAGGCGGCATGTGGCTCCTGCTGGGCGTTCGCCGCCGCCGGCGTCATGGAATCAACGTATAATCAGGAGCAAAACAGCTGGGCCATGATTCCCATTGATCTCTCTGAGCAGTACCTGCTCTCCGGCAAAATTGGAGGCGGGGATTGTTTTCAGGGAGGCTGGCACAATAAAGCCCTGGGGAAAATCAAGGGTGGTTTTATCGTGGATGAAACATGTTTTCCATACACATCCGGGAATTGTACCCGCAAGTGCACCAGCAAAACCGGCTGCCCCGCCAACTGCATGTCGCAGGCCAAAGCGAAATGCACGCCCCCGAAAACCCCGGGGGGTGATTATGTGGTCGATTACTGCGATGGCACCTGCTGGGATGCCAACAGCTACTGTGCCAATCCCAGCAGCATTTCCGGATTGAATACGAGCCAGTGTAACAAATGGACTATCAAGGATCTCCACAAGGTCAAAAGCAGTTCAAGCAGTGTGAAAAGGGCCATCCTGTGTCATGGGCCGCTGGCCGTAGCCTCCGATGACTGGGGACATGCTTTCATGGTGGTCGGCTGGAACGACACGGCCGTAGCTCGGGACTGGACCACTGCTGGCTACTGGATTATCAAGAACAGCTGGGGACCGGGGTACGGAACAAACGGCTATGGCGTTATACCGTATGATCACCCTCGCAAGGACCTGGTAGATCAGGCATATTGGGTCGAAGGGGTGAAAAAGAAATAGGAGATGGCGGTGAGAAAGAGAATAATTACAGGCCTGAGGCTTGGGAGCATCGCCCTTTTTGCAGTACTGCTGACTGCTGCCGGTTTCAGCACGGCTATGGCTCGAAAGAATCCGGCAGCCTGCTATTGCGAAGCTATGGGATACGAGTACACCGTTGAGACTACCCCCGAGGGAGAGGCAGGATATTGCATACTCTCTGATAACCGGAAAGTGGATGCCTGGCAATTTGTGCTGGGCCAGATCGCCCGGGAGTACAGCTACTGCGCGCAAAACGGGTATGAAATGAAAACCGTTTATGACTGGGAGACATGCAGCGGCTATGGAATGCCCCCCTGTGCGGTTTGCATACTTGAAGACGGCCGGGAAGTTGAAATCATCGAACTGATGAATCTGGACTTAACCGAAGGCGAGTGTGGTGACGGGGTTTGTGCGATCGGCGAGACTTATGAAAACTGCCCCGAGGATTGTGAAAAGGAGGCAAACGCGGAAGATGACGGCAGCTTCCCGGCCTGGATCATCGGCGTTATCATTGCGGGTATTGTCGCCCTCGGCCTCGCCTTCTTTTTCATGAGGCAACGCAGGAAGAAACAGAACAAAGACAAGGCAGGTGAATTATGAAGGACCCGCTCATTGAACTCCATCCCAACAAATTAGTGCAGTTTCTGGACAAGCTGCCGGAAGACTTTACCAAAGAGGATCTGATAAGATTCATCGAATATCACGATGTCAGATTCATCAATTACCGGTTCGTGGGGGGCGACGGCAGGCTGAAGACCATCAACTGCGCCATCAACAGCCGGGATCAGCTGGACCGGGTGCTTTCTTCGGGCGAGCGAGTCGACGGCTCGAGCCTCTTTTCGTACATTGATTCCGGCTCCAGCGACCTTTACATTATCCCCCGCTTCAGGACGGCTTTCCTGAACCCGTTTTCCGAAATTCCCGCCATAGATATCCTGTGCTCCTACTACACCAGGGAGAGCGAACCCTTGCCCAGTGCCCCCGAGGCCGCGCTCAAGAAAGCACACGATATCCTGAAAAAAGAAACGGGGCTCAGCCTCCACGCTATGGGAGAACTGGAATACTACGTGCTGCGCAGCACCGACCCTCTCTATCCGGTCGCCGCACAAAAGGGCTATCACGAATCCTCACCCTTCTCCAAGGTCGAGGCCCTCCGGCTCGAAGCCATGAACGCCATCGCTCAAGCGGGCGGCAGGATAAAATACGGCCACTCCGAAGTGGGCAACATCCGGGGCCGCGAACAGGAGATGGAGCAGAACGAGATTGAGTTTCTCCCCGTGCCCATCGAGGATGCCGCCGACCAGATAGTCGTTGCCCGCTGGGCGCTCAGAACCGTAGCTTACAAATACGGGGTCACCGTCAGTTTCGCTCCCAAGATCCTGGTGGGACATGCCGGCAACGGACTCCACATTCACTCACTGCTGGTGGACGATTCCGGAAAGAACGTGATGGTGGGAAATAATCAGCTTACGGATATCGGTAAAAAGCTGATTGCCGGATACCTCAGCCTGGCGCCTTCGCTGACCGCTTTCGGCAACACGGTCCCGGTTTCCTACCTGAGGCTGAGTCCCAACCAGGAAGCCCCCACCAATATATGCTGGGGGGACCAGAACCGCTCGGCGCTGGTAAGGGTGCCGCTGGGGTGGCTGGGGGCTAATGACATGGTCAGGGATGCCAATCCACTCCAGACCGGCGAGTTCCCGGATTTCGCCCAGAGCCAGACGGTTGAGTTCCGGTGCGCCGATGGCTCGGCCAACATTCATCTGCTTCTGGCAGGGCTCGCCGTAGCCGCCCGGTACGGACTGCAGAGACCGGATGCCCTTGAGCTGGCCGATAAACTTTATGTCGATACCCACCTCTCCGCCGCCGAGGAGAAAATGATGCAGAAGGAACTGCCCGTTTTGCCCACCTCGTGCTGGGAATCGGCCGAACATCTCATCAAGGACCGGGCAATTTACCAGAGGGACGAGGTCTTCTCCCCGGTTTTGATCGACGGGCTACACAAACAGCTTCAGAGTTATCATGATAAAGAGCTGAGCGAAAAGCTGTATCTCAAGGGCGATGAAATAAGAAAACTGGTAGATGAGTATCTGCACTGCGGATAAAATCGAATTATGACCATATCACCAAAACCGTTGACGATCGTCGGTATTCTCAATGTAACCCCCGATTCATTCTCGGATGGTAATCAATTCCTGGATACTCAAGTCGCCATCGACAAAGGCAGGGAGCTGATAGCCAGGGGCGCCGACATGGTGGATATCGGCGCCGAATCCTCCAACCCGGACGGGCAGAAGATATCGGCCAAGGAGGAAATCGACCGGCTCACTCCTGTTATCAAAGCGCTCAAGGAGGAGGGGATCAAAATATCCATCGATACCTACAAACCGGAGGTCATGGAGCAGGTAATTCCCCTCGGCGTGGACATGATCAACGATGTAACCGGCTTGAGGGATCCAGCCGCTATCGCCGTGATTAAAAAAACAGATGTTCCGGTGGTTATCATGTTTGCCCGCAACGAGGGCCCACATGCAGATCGAACTATGCGCGATCACACCACGGTCATGTCCGAACTGGATGAATTCTTTACCGGCCAGATTAAGCTCCTGCGTGAAAGCGGCATCCCTCAGGGGAAAATTATCATCGACCCCGGCATGGGATTGTTTTTAGGCGGCGGCCCCGAGCCCAGCCTGATGGTGCTGCGCCATTTCGAGGAACTGGGGAAATTCGGCTGCGATATGTATCTTTCCGCATCTCGAAAATCGTTCATCGGAGCGGTGCTTGACAGACCGATCAAACAAAGGGGAATTGGAACGCTGACCACCGAAATCTGGGCCTGGCAGCACGGAGCCTCTTATATCCGCACACACGAGCCGGAACCCCTGCGGGATGCGGTGCGCATGATTCGGGCAATCGAGCAGATCGAATGAAAAAGGAACGCTATTTCAGTCCGGAATCAATCGAGGCAAAATCCCGTGATATGCTTCAGGATATTGAGGAATTAAGGAAACGGCATCCGCTGAAACTATCACCCCAACGCTCGGCTCTGCTGGTGCTCGACATGCAGCGCTATTTTCTGAATGAAGATTCCCACGCTTTCGTACCTTCGGCGCCTGCCATAATTCCCGGAATTGCAAAGTTAATTGGCGCTTATTCTCAAAAAGGGCTGCCCATTGTCTTCACCCGCCACACGAACACCGAAGCCAATGCCGGCATGATGTCGATATGGTGGCGCGACCTGATCGACGCGGAAAGTCCCTCAAGCGAGATCATTCCCGAACTGGATTCCTCACAGGGAATCGTCCTGGAGAAAAACCAGTACGACGCATTCTATGGAACCAATCTGGAAGAGATGCTCCGGGAAAAGCAAATCTCGCAGGTGGTAATCTGCGGGGTGATGACCCATCTCTGCTGCGAGACCACCGCCCGGGCGGCATTCGTGCGGGGATTCGAGGTTTTCCTGGCTATCGACGGCACCGCCACCTACAGCGAGCCCTTCCATCGGGCCACTCTGTGGAATTCGGCCCACGGCTTCGCCGTCCCCATGCTCATCGACGAAATGATCAAATCTTTAGAATAACTGAAATGCAGACCGAAAAGGTAACCATTATAGGGGCGGGGCCGGGGGGGATTGCCGCCGCCATCCAGCTCAAGCGATGGGGGATCGAGCCCGTCCTGCTGGAGAAGGACCATGTCGGAGGGCTGCTGGTTAATGCCAACCTGGTGGAGAACTACCCCGGCTTTCCTCAGGGGATTTCCGGCCCCGAACTGATCAGGCTATTCGAATCCCAGATGCAGCACACAGGAGTTACTGTCAGCTTCGAGGAAGTGCTCCAAGTGGATTACGATCAAAATTTTATCCTGAAAACCTCAAGGCGGGAATTTGGCTCCCGATTTGTGATAATCGCTTCGGGAACCCGGCCCAGGCCATTTACGACCTTCGAAATTCCGGCAAACGCCGCGGAAAGGGTCTTCTATGAGGTTTATCAGCTTGTCGAGCTGAAAGGCCAAAGAATTGCTATCATCGGCGCGGGCGATGCGGCCTTCGATTACGCCCTCAACCTTGCCGGCAGGGAGAACGAAATCACCATCCTCAACCGAAAGGCAAAACCGAAATGCCTTCCCCTGCTCTGGGAAAGGGCGCAGCAATCATCACGGATTACCTATGATGAAGACACCTCAATTACAGATATACAGCGCTCCGGCGAAGGGCTCGAGCTCAAATGCGGAAACTCCCGGGGGGATTGGGAACTGGGGGCCGATTATGTTATATTGGCTATTGGCAGAAACCCGCAGGATGATTTCCTTTCGGGGCAGTTGCGCAAAAGAACTCAAAAGCTGGAAAATGAAGGATTGCTTTACTTTGTGGGCGATGTCAAAAACGATATCTATCGCCAGGCAACGATAGCCATAGGCGATGGTGTTCGCGCGGCCATGAGAATTTGCCAAATGTTAGAAGGTAACGACTGATGCAGATTATAAAAGCTACGGGCAAAGAGGATATAGCCAGCGTTCATATCGCGGATATGGGAGAAGGAAAGCTGGTGGAATTCGTGGAATCGATCCAGCCGCCGCTGACCAGGGACAAAAAATGGGTCCTGATTATCTCGGTTCTTTTCGGGTGCCCGGTGGGCTGCCTGATGTGCGATGCCGGGGGAGGCTATAAGGGCAGACTTTCCGCCGAGCAGATGTTCGAGCAGATCGATTATTTAATTGGCCTGAAATTCCCCGATGGGCATGTAACCTCGGACAAATTTAAAATCCAGTTTGCCAGGATGGGCGAGCCAGCCCTCAATCAGGCGGTAATCGATGTTCTTGATGAGATTGAGAACCGTTATGATATACCGGGATTTTTACCTTCGGTTTCCACCATCGCTCCCGCCGGCGGGACCGGGGATTTCTTCGCCGGGCTCCTTGACCTCAAGCGCCGAAAGTTTTCGGCGGGTCGTTTCCAGCTTCAGTTCTCGATTCACACCACCGATGAGGGCCTGCGCGATAAGATCGTCCCTGTGAAAAAGTGGTCCTTTGCCCAAATCGAAGATTACGTCAACGATTTTCATGAAGAGGGCGATAAGAAAATCACACTGAACTTCGCCCTGGCTAAGGGAACCCCGCTGGAACCGGAAGTGCTTCTGGAGCATTTCTCACCGGAGAAGTTCATCATCAAGGTCACGCCCATCAATCCAACTCACCGGGCGATTGAGAACAAGATGGTTTCATATATCGATGCCTATAACGGGCATCACGATTATGAAGTCATCAATTCGCTTCAGACCGCCGGCTACGATGTTATCCTGAGCATAGGGGAGGTAGAGGAGAACCGCATCGGCAGCAACTGCGGCCAGTTCGTGATGAGGCACCTCGAAGCCAGGTCGCCGGCCGGAGCGGACGGGCGCCAAGGGTACGATTACTGGGAATGAGTAGCGGAGTTTAGAGAAAAATGAAAGTCTCTCTCAATTGGCTGAAGGATTACGTTGATGTCAATTTGCCCCCCCAGGAACTGGCCGAGAAGCTGACTATGATCGGGCTCGAGGCCAGTGACGTTCAGGTCATCGGCGCTCAATGGGACAGCGTCTTCGTCGGCCAGATACTTGGAATCGAAAAACACCCCAACGCCGACCGGCTTCAGCTTGCCACCGTCAGCCTGGGTGAGGAGCAGCATACCGTGGTCTGCGGGGCCCCCAACATCGCCGTGGGCCAGAAGATCGCCTTCGCCAAAGTGGGGGCAAAGCTCTTCGACGGTCACAGCGGCGAGTATGTCGAGCTCAAACCGGCCAAGATTCGGGGGGTCCGCTCGGAAGGGATGGTCTGTTCGGAAAAGGAACTGGGCATCTCCGACAGCCACGAAGGGATACTGGTTCTTGATGAATCCGTTGCCCCCGGCAGGCCGCTGGCCGAGATCATGGGCGACACCGTCTTCGATATCTCGGTCACCCCCAACCGACCCGACTGCCTCAATATGATCGGCATCGCCCGGGAGGTAGCAGCCATGACCAGAACCATGGTACGCCTGCCCGAAGTGGAATACGAGGAAATGGATATCTCCACCCGGGATTTGATTTCCATCGAAATAGACGACCCTGACCTCTGTCCCCGTTACTGCGGGGGAATAATTAAAGACGTTAAGATTGGTCCGTCCCCGGACTGGATGCAGGAAAGGCTCACCGCCGCGGGGATGCGGCCCATCAACAACATAGTCGATATCACCAATTTCGTCATGCTCGAGTACGGGCAGCCTTTGCATGCCTTCGATTATGAGAAAATCGGGGGGCAGAAAATCATCGTGCGTCGGGGACGTGAGGGAGAGAGGATGACCACCCTCGACGAGGAAGAGCGAGAGCTTTCCGCCAGCACGCTGCTGATTTGCGATGCGGATCATCCCGTGGCCCTGGCCGGGGTGATGGGTGGTGAAGAGAGCGAGATTACCGGACAGACCAGTACCATCATGCTGGAATCGGCCAATTTCAACAACGTGAGCATCCGCCATACCTCCCGGGGGTTGGGCCTCATCAGCGAAGCTTCCTCCCGGTTCGATAAAGGTCTCAGCCCGGAACTGCCCATCTACGGCATCCGGCGCGCCATCCAACTGATGGTTGAACTGGCGGGAGGAAAAGCTACCGGCGGGATTGTCGATGCCTACCCCGGACGACAGGAAAATCCGCCCATTCTCCTTTCGCAGCAAAAGACACACCAGGTTCTGGGAATCGATTTCGGCCTCGAGCGCATCAAGGCTACTCTGGAGGCCCTGGGGTTCGAATGTGAAGAAAAAGGGGACGGGGAACTGCTGGTGAGGGTGCCATACTGGCGCACCGATGTGAGTATCGCCGAAGACCTGGTAGAGGAGGTGGCCCGCATCGTCGGGTACGAGGAAATCCCCATAACTCTTCTCAGTTCCGAGATTCCCCATCATGAGCCGGCCCCGTTCGCTTCGCTGCGGGAGAGGGTTCGCGATATCCTGGTCGGCTGCGGGATGCAGGAGACCATCAACTACTCGCTGACCAGCCAGGATATTCTCGATGAGCCCGGATACACGGAATCGATGTCCCCGATAAGGATGGCCAACCCCTTGAGCCGGGAACAGGAATTTTTGAGAACCGGCTTAAGGGGCGGGTTGCTGAGCACCTTCGCTGCCAACGAAAGGCACCAGGACAGGGGCATCATGCTGTTCGAGATTGGCAAGGTATACCTTCCGCGGGAAGGGGAGTTACCCGATGAGCCGACTATGCTCTGCGGCGTAATCGGCGGTCCTCAATTCGGGCCATCCTGGTTCGGCGAGAGCAGCCCGCTGGATTTCTTCTACGCCAAAGGCATACTCCAGACGCTGTTTGCGCACCTGGGAATCGAAGTGACGTTCGAAGCGGCGGGGGATAATCTGATGCTCGGGGGGAAAACGGCCAGCGTTATTTTTATAAGCGACTTATCATTAGCCTAGCACACAAAACAGGACATGTTTATAGATCAAGACTTTTTTCCAGGTATAGATTTCGATATA
>JAWOBB010000018.1:0-8981 GCA_046498265.1 Dehalococcoidia bacterium
ATCGACCGGCGCACATCATTCAGATGCCATAGCAGCTTTGCCCCTGCCAGCCTTGCCGCCAGAGAAACCTGCACATTCAATGCTCCATTCACATGCACTATGTTAATGCCCTGTTTTCGGATTAATCTAAAGATAGAATGCATGCAAGGCAGAAAATAACAAAGCCAGAGAACGATTCCCGGTAAGTTTGACGGATTGGGAAGCCTCCTGAAACTGCTTAGTTGAAAAAAGGGGATACCAGCATCCTCAAGTAAATGGGCAAATGTCTCATCCCCCCGAGGTATCACGACGATTGTTTCAATACCCTTCTCCTTCAACCTCTTCGCCACCTGCAAAACTCGGTTCTGCGGACCGCCGAATCGCTCATCCGGAACCACATTCAAAACCGTAATCCCGTGTTGTTCGTTCTGCTCAGCCATTATCAACTTTCTCAGCCTCGACTACAATAACCCAGCAGAGTTTATTGAGCAATGGAATTCTTTCAAACACCATCTCTGAAAATTTAATCGGCATACAGGCTGGTTTCCAGAGGAACCAATCCATTTTAGTCTTCCGCAGCAGTTGAGACAGTCCGAAACTGTAGGGGAACAAATACCCGAACCTGTTTATATGCCATCCCCCTTGCCTCATTTGCGCTTTCAAATCGCCGGGGGCAAACGGTTCCTCGTCGGGAGTCTGGGTATCCACCGGCATGAACTTTCTGGCCAGCGCGGCCAGGGGGTTGAATTTGTTTGGTTCCATAAGAAGCAGTGAGCCGCCTGGTGTAAGGACTCGATAGCACTCGGCCAGACCTCGCTCCGGGGCTAGATGGTGGAGTATCGCCATACCAACGAGCAGATCAAAGCTTCCATCGCCGAACGGCAGGTTCATGCAATCCCCAACGGTAAACTGCGATTTCCCCGCCGAGGCCCTCCAGGCGCTCTTGATGAGCCAGTCGCTGGTATCGATTCCGGTAACCTGATATCCCCTGGCGGCCAGGGCCCGGCTGACCCACCCGCTACCGCAGCCGAAATCAAGAACTCGCCTCGGCTGCACCTTCTCAGCCAAGTTCAGGATCAATTCGATTTCTCTTGCCCGGATGGTATTGGGGAATATCACCCTGTCCCAGACATCGGTTTCCCCCGTATCAGCCGAGATTCCCACCTTGTCGAAAATCTCGATCTCGCGTTTGAGGCTCATTTCAAATTACTGAAATCCTTATCCGGGTCAATATCGACCGGCCTGCCCTCCCGAAGCGAGCGCTCGATTCCCAGAGTTCCCAGGGTAGTATAGACGTATTCCTCAAAATCTACAGGCATCTGCAGGTTGCCTTGTATCGCTGAGAAAAAGGCGGAGAATTCCGCACCGTGACCACTGTCCTTATTGAACTTGCGCATCTTCTTCCGCTTGCTCCCGCGGGTAAAGAGCATCGACTTGAAATTGTCGATAACGCAGGCTGAGCCGCCCCCGAAAATTTCCACCCTTTCCCGGGGAAAGGATTTATCGCCATTGGCCACATAGGTTATAGTAGCCAGCGAGCCGTTCTTCATAGTTATGGTAACCACCACGTTCTCATCCGGATTGTAAACCCCGGTATCGCGAAGGGATTCGGCCTTAACCTTCGCCGGCAGAGAACCGCTCAAAAACTGGGCCAGATCGACGAAATGGCAGATCTCCCCCAGTATCCTCCCCCCACCCTGTGAAGGATCGTGCACCCAGCTGTCTTTTGGCAGAGAACCCGCATTCACCCGGCAATTGATCACCAGCGGTTCGTTGATGTTCTCCAACAGCTCCTTTGCTTTCCGAGTGAAAGGCGAGAACCTGCGGTTGAACCCCACCATCAGCCGCTTCGGATTCGCTTCGCAGGCTCCGATTATTTCCCTCAATTCATCACTCGATAATGCCAGCGGCTTTTCCACGAAGACATCTTTATTGTTCTCAAGGGCTTCCACTACCAACCCGGCATGAAGATCGTGCCTGGTGGCAATCAGGATACAGTTTATATCCGGATCGTTGAGCAGCTCTCTGTAGTCGGTGGTGCAGTAATCGAAGCCGAATTTGCTGCCGGCATGTTTGCCCGTTACCCCGGTATTGGTAGCGATTCCCCTCAACTGGACCGCCGGTATCTTTTTGATGATCGGCAGCATGGTGCCGGTGGCAAACTGGCCGGCCCCGATCAGCCCCACCCTGATCTTATCCTGAGGCTGTCCGGCCTGCGGCTGTTTTTTGAGTTCAATCTTGCGGGCCGGAGGCTCGGCTGCCTTCGAGTCATACTCAAGGAGCACTCCGATATAACTGCCCGATTTATCCTCCATGATCGATTTGTAAGCGCTTTCGGCTTCGTCAATCTTAAAGCGGTGGCTAATAAGCGGCGCTATCTGGATCCTGCCTTCACTGAGCATCTCCAGGAACTGCGCCATGTTCCGCTGCTCGGTCCATCGAACATAATCGGGGGGATAATCCACTCCTTTCAACTCGTAGAGAGGGTCATCAAATCCCGGCCCCCATCCCTTCGATACGGTCAGGCTCAGTTCCTTCTGATAAAAGGTCTCCCGGGGAACGTCCAGCCTGACCATCCCGGGCACCACGATCTTCCCTTTAGGCCGGCAGATGCGGGCGGCCGTTTCCAGGGGCTCGTTGCTCGATGTGCTGGCCAGGATAACCACGGCATCGAATCCGGCACCGCCGGTGAAACCCTCCGCCAGACCGGCCACATCGTCTCTCCCGGCGACAGCAGTGCCGCCGGCCCCCAACTGTTCAGCCAGCTCGACCTTCCGGCCATCGCTGTCCAACCCGAAAACGCTGTAGCCCGAAGCGGCAGCAATCTGGGTTCCCAGCAATCCCAGCAATCCCAGCCCGATAAAAGCGATTCGATCGCCCGGCCCAAGCTGACAGAGCCTGATGGCATGGAGCGATATCGCCCCCACAGTGGTAAAAGCGGCGCTCTCGAAATCGACGTTATCTGGGATTCTGGCACAGAGGTTCCGGGGCACCCGGATAAATTCAGCGTGGGAGGCAAATCCGCCACGGGAGCAGGCGACCCGGTCCCCCGCCTGGAAATCGTCAATGCCTTCGCCCGCTTCCATCACCATGCCGGCAGAGCTGTAGCCAAGTGGAGTCAGGTTATCCAGGCGGCTTGTTGCCTGCTGATAGGCTTTCATCAGGCCTTCGTTCCGGGCATAGTCAATCACCTGCCGCGTCAGGTCGGGCCGGGCCAGCGCTTTGCCGAGCAGGCTTTTGCCGGCAAACTCCATCATCAGCTTCTCGGTTCCCACGCTGACAACGGAGTTTACGTTTCGTACCAGCATCCCCCCTGCCCCCGCCTGAGGGGCGGGAACCTCGACGAGCTTCAGTTCGCCGGTGCGGTAATTCTGGACAAGCTGTTTCATTATTCCGAAAGGGTCTTTTCCACTATGTCTATAATCTTCTTGCTGGGATTGGCACCAAACGGGCTTTTCCAGTTAGCAGGTTTGTTGAGCATGGTCCTGACACCCTTGAGGATGTTCTCAGGCTCGATTCCGGCCACATAATTGGCCCCGGCCTCTACTGTCTCGGGGCGTTCCGTGCTCTGCCGCAGAGTAACACACGGCACCTTCAGGATGCAGCTCTCTTCCTGGATACCACCGCTGTCGGTCAGCGCCATGGCGGCATTGCCCATCAGCATCAGGAAATCGAGATACCCCTGCGGCTCAACCAAGCGAAGTTTGTCAATCCTCGAAACAAGGGAATCCAGTTTGAAATACTTCAGGTTCTTCGTCGTCCTCGGGTGGGCGGGGAAGATTATTTCATAATCGAATTCCCGGCTCACCCGATCGATTCCCTCAAGGATTTTTCCCAGATTCTCCTTGTAATCGACATTCTCCTCCCGATGCAAAGTGAGCAGGAGGTACTTCTTCGAAGTCAGACCGAGGCGGTTGAGGACGTCGCTCTTCTGGCGGGCGATATCCAGATTCTGCTTAACGGCATCGACGATGGTATTGCCGGTAACGAATATCTGCCCTTTAACGTTGTCTTCGATGAGGTGTTTTTTAGTTTCCTCAGTAGGTGCAAAGAGCAATTCGGAGATGTGGTCGATCATCACCCGGTTGTGCTCCTCCGGCATCCTCCAGTCATTACTCCTCAGTCCGGATTCCACATGTCCCACTTTGATATGGAGCTTTCTGGCAGCCAGGGCACCGGCCAGGTTCGTGTTGGCATCGCCGCAGACCAGAACGACCTTCGGTTTCTCCTTGATTAAGGCTTTCTCCGAGTGGGAGAGCATCCTGGCGGTCTGTCCGCCGTGAGTCCTGCTCCGGGCCACATCCAGGAACTTGTATTTGGGCTCGGGCAGTTCCAGCTCATCAAAGAAAATCTTATCCATGTCATAAGAATAATGCTGGCCGGTGTGGATGACGAAGAAATCCCTTCCTCTGCTCCGAAGTTCTCTCATCAGGGGGGAGAATTTGATTATCCCCGGCCTGGTGCCGACGAACAGGGCAACGCTTTCTTTCAGCTCTTCTTCTTTTAATACTTTCAATTGAGCCATGAGAAAAGTAATCTAAGTCTCCAGATAGATTATGCGGTCTTTGTTCTCCACGAACCACTCATTGGTCTTTTTGAGCCCGTCGATCAGCTTGGTTTGGGGATCGTAGCCCATCACCTGGCGGGCCTTATCGATAGAGGCCAGTCGCCGGCTGCCATGGTCCCAGTCCCGCTTTTCGATGTATTCGATCCCGGCCTGATTACCGGAGACCTCGTTGACCATTTTAGCCAGATCGATGCTGGTGGTCTCTACTCCGGAACCGAGATTCATCTCTTCACCCACCGCCTCCTTCAAGACGCCGCCGCGCAACAGGCCGTCGATCAGATCCCTCACAAATGTGAAATCGCGCGTTTCCTCGCCGGTGCCCATCACCGTAAGCGGTTTCCCCGAATGCGCCATGTACATGAAATTGGGGATGACGTTCTTGTATTTGCCGGGCAGGCCGCCCGGTCCGTAGACGTTGAAAAGGCGAAGGCGCACCGTGGGCAGTCCCCAGTGATCGAGGAAGAAGTTGCAATACAGCTCTCCCAGCAGTTTGTGAATCTGGTATGGCGTATCCAGATGCAGGGTGATGAAATCCTCTTTGAGCGGCACCGGTGCCCGGCTCCCGTATGCCGAACAGCCGGAGGAGGCGAAAACGAGTCGTTTCACGTCCGCCAGCCGGGAATACTCCAGCAGCTTGAGCGTTCCCAGGGCATTGACCCTGAGGTTCTCTTCCGGATAGTCAACCGCTTTCTGGTTGGCAAAATGGGCAGCCAGATGGAATACATAATCCGGCCTGTCAAAAAACACCCGTTTAAGTAAGACTTCATCGGCCACGTCACCTTCGATTAAGGCAACGCTTGGGTGAATGGGAACATTCCACTTCACCGCCGAATCCAGGCTGTCCAGAATCAGGATTTTCTTCGCTTCCAGCTCGATAAGCCGGCGCACCAGGTTACTCCCGATCAAACCCGCCCCGCCGGTCACCAGGATTGTCTTCCCGGCGTATTCTTTCAGGTAATCCATTCCAAATCTCCTTCCTGATTATTTAATCTTATCAAACGCACTGGACAAACTCGCTTTCAGGGAATCATAAGAGAACCGGCTCACCACGAATTCCCTTGCTTTAGTTCCCATCTCCGTGGTTAATTGTGAATCCTGAGAAAGCCGCCTGATGGCAGCCGCCAGACCTTCGGCATCCCCCGGTTCGACGATTATCCCCGCCCCGGACTCCCGGGTAAGGGACTCCACTTCTCCTGTTGTACAACTTATGACCGGTTTTCCGCAAGCCCAGAACTCGAAAATCTTGGAGGGACGGGTGATGGTGCTGGTGAGCATTTCCGGTTTGAGAGGCATAACGCACACATCGCTGTAATTGATATACCTGGCCACTTCATCAGGCCTGGAGACGGCCCCCGGCATCAGAACATTCTGGAGCTTTTCTTCCTTGATAATAGAGAGTATCTCCTCCCTGGCATCGCCGTCTCCGAGGAGCACAAAGAGTATCTCCTCATCCTCCAGCGATTTGGCTGCTCTAAGCAGGGTGGCAAAATCATAAGTTAAAGCAAAGGCCCCGGAATAGAGAATGACGAACTTATCTTTAGGTGCGGGAAGATTCATTGTCCTGGCATCCTCATCCGTAACAGTAGCAGGGCTGAAGGTATTGGCATCGACCGCCATCTCAACCAGAGAAACCTTTTCTTCCGGGACACCCGCATTCAGCATACGATCCCTTATTTCCGGAGTAAAAGCCATGATATTATCTGCCAGGCCATAGGTCAGCCTGGTCATCAAAATCACCATTTGCTTCAAAGGCGGCCAGTTTGCCACTTTGAATTCAAAGACTACGTCCGGCCACAAGTCGGTTACCCGGATTATATATTTGGCTCTGAGCAGACGGGAGAATATAAAACCGGGAAGTATCAGCCAGGCCGGAGGCGGGTGAAGACCCAGGACAAAATCGGCTTTCCTTATGAAGGGTATGGCCATCAACGAAATAAACATGAAGGAAAGGTAGAAGAACAATTTGCGGAGTAACCCGATACCGGTAGGCAGGAGGGTAAACACCCGAAAGACCTTGATACCATCCAGATTTTCTCTGGAAACCGGCCTCTGGGAAAAGAAATTCCATCTCTTTCTGAGATCGATCGGAAAGGCCGCCACTGCATTGACTTCATAACCGGCTTCCACCATATTCCCTGCCAGGGCGTAGGCGTGCCGTCCTCCGAAGCCCGGATAAATGGGCCAGAACACAGAGGCAAGCATACAAACTTTTTTCAAAGTTAACTAATCCTTCTCCCGAATTCTTCTCACCAGCCGCGAGGACTCTCCCCGCAGGAGTTCCTTCATTGCCTGCAATATCAGTGCTCCGAACAGGGTCAGGAAACCTCCTGCTGCCAGCAGTATAGCTATCAGGGCAGTTCCGACGGCGATGTTGTTGGTGTCACTGTATATATCAATTACCCGCAGGCCGAGCACAAACCCGCCAACGAAAAAGATTACCCCCGGCAACCCGAAGGCCAGTAAAGGCCGCTTCAATATGAACAAAACCACTACTCTGCTCAATACATTAATTCCATGCCCGACCGGACTTCGCTTGGATTTATCATCATAGGAAACGTCAATGGGCACTTCGGCAACCCGGAGACCGGCTTCCTTGATGGCAAACTGAATCTGGGAACTGACGGCCATGCCGCTCTCCGAGAGATTCAATCTTTTAAGTGCTTCGGCGGAGTAAGCCCGGCAGCCGCTCTGGGAATCACTGAGTTTATGCCCTGAACCTACGTTCGTTGCCACGTTCAGGGTACGCTGCCCGATTCGGCGGTAGAACGGTGCTTTGCTCTTCTGGCTCAGAAAGCGGGAGCCGATAGCCACATCGGCCTCCCCCTCCGTTATCGGCTTTATAAGCTCAACAATAACGCGAGGGTCATGCTGCCCGTCACCATCGATGGTAACCAGAATGTCAGCTCCGTGCTTCTGACCCTGCTCCAGGCAGCTGCGTATGGCAGCGCCATAGCCACGGTTTTTCCCGTGACTGTGAACTACGGCTCCTGCGGTTTCGGCTACTTCCGCGCTGTCATCGATCGAACCATCGTCAACTACGATAACCTCATCGGCAAATTTTTTCGCCTTGGCCACCACACTTCCGACGGCTCTGGCTCCGGCTCCGGCTCTGGCACCGGCGCCGGGGTAGCGGCGGGTGGCGCGGTGCCGGGCGGTGTCGAGCCGTCCCCGAACCGCCAACCCTCGACGGTGCCTGGCGCCGGGTCACGGCTGCCCGCGCCGGTCGTGGCGTAGGTCCAGGAGCCGCCGGCATCGGCGTGCCAGTAGGACCAGTACGCATCGGCGGGAGCACCGTTGCACGGATCCGGGCGGGCATCGATGGTGCACACGAAGCCGGGGATGCGTGGCGCGAAGGTGGAGGAGAACCCGGCCTGCTGCAGAGCGCCCAGGCCCGAGGAGGGGTCGCCGGGGGCGCAACGCGTCTGCAGTGCGCCACCCGCGGCTCTGGCGTCGACCACGACCCAGACCCCGTCGCAGGATCCGGGGCTGGCTGGGGCGGGGCTGGCCAGCGCGAGCATGCTGGCCACGGCCAGCAGCAGGCTGGCTCCCGCGCCCCTCACCGTGGTCCTCATGGTCGCTCGCGTCGCTGGTGGAGCCCGACCGTCAGCCCACCTGCCACCAGGATGAAGCCGAGTAGCAGCACGAGCAGGTAGCTCGTCGGCAGGGAGGGGGACAGCCCCGAGTCGACCGAGGTCGGCTGCGGGATCTCCTGATCGGAGTCCTCCGCGTCCGTGTCCTGCTCCTCGTCGGTACCCGGCTCGGGTTCGGGCTCGGGCTCGGGTTCGGGCTCGGGCTCGGGTTCGGGCTCGGGTTCTGGCTCCGGTTCGGGCTCCGGTTCGGGCTCTGGCTCGGGCTCCGGTTCGGGCTCCGGCTCCGGCTCGGGCTCGCACGCCAGCGTCGGAACCTCGGCACGCGCCCCGGTGCTGCTGAGTGTGGCCAGGCTGCGTCCGACCAGTCCGACGACCGCCTGGGCGCTCGCCAGTTCGACGGACCCACGGTCCTGCTGGTTGAACGGGATCGCCCCCGGGCTGTCGCTGTCGCACCCATCTTGCTGGGAGACGATCCACTGCCCGGCCGAGGATGCGGCGTCCGTCGCACCGCCGACCGACAGGGCGACGGCGGCCAGGCCCGTGGAGTTGGTGTTGGTGCCGTCCGGCGAGGCGAAGCTGCCATCAGCCGCCTGGCCGCTGGCCAGCCAGGAGACGGCGGCTGAGGCGGCGCCGTCCTCGCCGACCGCGGTGAGGGCCTGGACGGCGAAGCCGGTCGTGTCCACCGACGAGGTGCAGGTCTCGGGCGCGAACTCCGAGGGGAACCCGCCGTCATCGCAGGCCTGGTCGACCAGAGCTGCAACCGCTTCGGGGGATGCCTCGGCGCCCGGCGTCCGCGTCAGCGCCAACAGGGCCAGTGACTGGGTCAGCGGCGTGGAGAAGTCCCC
>JAWOBB010000032.1:0-10571 GCA_046498265.1 Dehalococcoidia bacterium
ACCGTGTACGTGTACTCCGTACAATCACTCAGGCCCGTATCTTGATAGTAGGTTCCCGACTGCCAGCCGCTGTCATTCCCGCCGCCTGCCGTGCAGGTGAAGTAATACATTACCGTTCCACCGCAGGCATCCGTGGCCGTCGAGGCCGTCATGTCGATTGAGCTGCATCCCGTCGAGTACGGGTTGGTGGCGAACGTCATCGGGTCGGGACTCGGTGCCGTGCAATCGTCCGTCGTGAAGGACTGCTGACTTCCGTACTGGGCAGCCCCGCAGCTTTTAGCAATAGCCCTATAATAATAGGTAGTACATTCACTGAAAGTCTCGTCCGAATCGGTGAAAGCACCGGTGCTCGTCAGCGCTTGCGTACCGGCCTTGTTCGGGTAAGGGCCACCGTCGGTGGTACCGTACTCGAAGTTGACATCCACGCTGGTCTCGCTGCCCATGTCGGTCAGGTTACCGTTCAGGGTCGCCGAGGTACACCCCACGCTGCTGGCCGCATTCGTCGTCACCGTCGGGTTGGTGCAGACAGTAGGCCCGTCGAAGCTGTTGCTGAGGGCATCATCATAAGAGGTCGTGCCTTGTGCATAACAGCTGGGACAATTTGATGATGTATCTGAAGTAGAATAAGACTGCCCGTCGGCTTCCCACTGCTGGTCATCCAGATTGTATTTGCCGTCTCCTTCATCCAGCACCACATACCAGCCATTGCCAGTAATGCCCAGGTTCGACATGGTATCCACAGACTGCTCGAAGGAACCGGGCTCATTGGCCCCGCTCTGGGGCCCTACATTTACATTGACCCCGCTATCCGAGCCCCAGGTGGAAAGCGTCGCCCCAGCAGAGGGCGCGCCCTGGCCGACCCATACATCGTACAGGCAGTCATCGTCATAGCTGGAGTTCAGGGTCACCCAGTGGCCGCTGACATAGAGCGTATCCGAAGTATTCGGATAGCTGGTCTTGGAGGTTCCCCCCGAATCACAGGTGAAGGCCGTCGGGGAACCGGGGAAGTCGTAATAGGTCATTTCCACCGTGTTGTTGTTATCGAATGACTCATAATCGACGGTCTTCACCGGAGCGGAGAGCACCCCGTCCACATCCCAATAGTCCTCATAGTAGACATTGGAAGGGGTGTTGTCCTGATACCTGTCCACCTGATAGCAGGAGAAGCTCATCCCGTTTACAGTGACAGTTTCCGCTGTACTGGCCACTGACACATCGATGGCGCGGTCGATATCACCCTCATCTGCAGCCGTGCCATACATGGCGTCGGTGATCTCGTTGTAACTCCAGGTCTCGCCCCCGCTGAGGTCGCGGTCGGTCGGCCAGCCGGAGTAATTAATCTTCCAGACCTGGGAATAGACATCGCCAATTGAGGCATGAGAATGCTGCCACCGCTCCATGGCATCGATTGTGTCCTGATCCCAGTAAACGTCCATGGGACTGTAGGTGTCCTGGGCATACCCGGAATTGGTCCGGGTCATCTCGGTATTGAGTATGCTCTTGCCATCATAGAGGTCCTGGCCGGTTTCCTCGTACTGGGAACCCGTGAATTCATCGATCCCGGGCCCTACCGTGGTCTCGGAAGACTGCCCGTAGACATGATAGGTCCAGTACTCATGGTTGCCGCCACCGGAACCGCCGCTGGCATACATCTGCCATTCGGCACCCTCCGTATTCCAGTTGTTGCCGCCCATGGCCGGGGCATCGTCGGCAAAGGCCGTACCGAAAGGCACCGCCATAGACGAGACCATGGCCAGGGTGAGCACCAGGCTCAACGTCCACTTCGTCCACCTCACTTTTGTATTCATCTACTTACCCCCTTTCCTCAATTATTCGTTTAACCCTTACATTATAAATAACAAAACAGGCACGCCCCGCCCTTTTCACGGGCAGAACCTGCCTGGAATTGCCGATCAAATGACACTACCCCGCAACAATATCATGTTCGCCTTTTACCGGCTCTGCTATCGAACCCGCAACACCCGGGCGGGGCCCAAAACGTATGAGAGAAAGCGCCACCACCCATCTCACCTTCCACCCCCCCCCTGCTGTTTGAAACTCGAGTAAGGAGGCCGGCTCGCAAAATGGTAAGCTCGTATTTATTTTTCGGCCCGTATTTCACGGACTTAGCATTCATACTACTATGTTTTCCCCATGATGTCAACCCCGAAAAATGTTTTCGCTTATGAAATGTTTTTCATAAGTGGACTTTTTAGTTTGCTGGTTTACTTGTTCCCACGGAGACCGCAGGAACAAGTAAAGGATTTCCGGCAATGACATCGCGGCAAAGCCTTCCCAACTCGGAATCCACCTCCCCATCTTCCTCCCGGATTCCCGCCTCCGCGGGAATGACATGGTGGGAATGACTTTCAGGGCAAAGCTGTCATCGCGAGGCGTCCTATTGGGCAACGTGGCGATCTCCCTGTTCAACAGGAGATTCTTTCGCCTGTGGCTCAGAATGACATGGTGGGGAATTATTGACCCCTGGTCCCTGGTCCCTGACCCCTGCCTTAATAATTCACATTCTCCCGGAAGGAAAGCCTGAGCGCGGTCAGGGCCGAGGCGGCCAGGCGAGGGTTACGGGGCACATCACGCAGTACACGCATCACCCGCCGGGGAGAGGAATAAAACCGCCGATAGGCGTGCTGGCGCATGCTGCGGAGCACGTTATCGGGGACGGCGGAGAGGTTGAGGGCGATGCCGGAGGCATCGCCAAAGTTCAAATTACGGACTCTTTCCTTTATTTCGGGGGAGGATTCGGCCAGCTCGGTGCCGGGGAAGGGCATCAAATAGAAGAAGCTGGCGATGTGGTTTTTTAGCGAGGTGGCAAAATCAATAGTTGCCACCATCTCTTCGGCGGTCTCGCCCGGGAAGCCCAGCATATTATAAGTCCCGGTGACGATGCGGCGCTCAGAGGTCATGTTGACCACCTCCCGCGCCCGGTCCAGATCGAGGTTCTTGTGCACCAGCTTCTGAATCCGGGGGCTGGCGCTCTCGATGGCGTAGTCGATGCGGTAGGTCCCGGCCCGGACCATGAGGTCGAGCAACTCCTCGTCCATGCGGTCGGCGCGCAGGCCGTTGGTGAAGGTGAGCCAGCACCCGAGTTTGCGGTCGATTATCTGCTGCATTACCTCTCTGGCACGGTCGAGATTGAGGTTGAAGATATCGTCGATGATCTCGAATTCCCGGACGCGGTAGCGGTCGCGCAGGTCGATCATCTCGGAGACGATTCTCTCGATATCGAAGGTGCGGTACTTGCGCCCGAAGATGTGGTGGCAGTAGGCGCAGCCATAAGGACATCCCCGGCTGGTGAAGACAGGCAAACGGCGGCCGGCGCGGGCGACAGTGTTCATGGCATTGCGTGTCCACAGGCCGAAGTAATTCTCAGGCTCGATGGCTTCCCAGTCGACCGCGATCCGAGAGGTATCCTCGATCACCTCACGGGGGTCGTTGAAGATGACCTCTCCGTTTTGCGCCTTCCGCACCAAGCCTTTAACGGTGGAGGGGTCAAGCCCCTTTTCCAGGGCGTCGAGGAGTTCGACGAGCGTATCCTCCCCTTCGCCGAGTACCAGGAAATCGGCGTCGATGACCCCAAGCAAATCCGGCCCGTATCCGGTGGCATGTGCCCCACCCAGAATCACCGGCACTTCAGGCCATTTGCGCTTCAGCCGGGAGATAAGGGAAGCCGCCTGAGGGGCTTCAAAGGTCATGGCAGTTATGCCCACCGCATCGGGGGCAAACCGGGCAACCCGGCCAAGGACAGCTTCCTCGGAAAGGCGGAAGCGCCGTCCGTCGATAATGAGAACCTCATCACCGCGGGCGCTCTTCACCGCATACGCAAGGTATCCAAGGCCCACCGGCGGCGGGGTTACCACCAGGGGAGAATCGGGGCGAATCAGAAGTAATCGCATTTTGGCAGCTATACATAAACAGGGATTTTAACATTTACAGTATAACACCGTATTCGAATTCGGCAATCAAAAAATCCATACTGCCTACCCATCAGCAAGGTATTTCCAAGCCATTTTCAGTTTATATTTGACTTCCCCTATACAATTGGGATATAAACTTAAACCGTCGGCTTATCTCACTTCTCATAGAAAATATCCAAGCAGACAGGAATCAAAAATGAAAGTAGTCTTTATTCAAAAAGACACATTTGCAAAAACAAGCATCATGGCCCTTTCGGCGGTGCTGAAAGCGGCCGGGCACGAAACCGAAGTCGTCATCGACTGCCTGGAAAAGGACTCTGTCATGGCAACTATTGCAAGCCAGCCCGATATCATTGCCTTTTCCATAAACATTTACGAAGCTATCTGGATGAGAGAAACAGGAACAAAACTAAAGCAACAATTTGCCGGTCCGATCATCTGCGGAGGGCCTCATCCTACCTACCTTCCCGAGCTAACGCTCCGGGAAGAATATCTGGATGCTGTCTGCAGGGGTGAGGGAGAAGACGCATTACTTGATTATGTAAATGCCATTGAAAACGGCGCCGAGACCACCGGAATCGCCAACTTCTGGGTGAAAAAGGATGGCCAGGTACATGAGAATGAATTGCGGCCGCTGCGAGAAGACCTTGATTCACTGCCTTTCTGGGACAGGGCGATTTACGACAAATACCCGGTATTTCGCACCTCACACGGAGGAGTCATGTATCACTATGCGGTGATGGCTTCAAGGGGCTGCCTCTACGATTGCACCTTCTGTATCAACAGCGCCTTTAAGCGGATGTACCGCAATAAAGGGAAAATATTCAGAAGACGATCAGTGGAAAACGTTATTGAAGAATTGAAGGAAATCAAGCAGCGAAATGTCAAACAGATAGATTTTGAAGACGATACGCTCTCCCTGCCTCCTCGGGAATGGATCAACGACTTACTTAAAAGATACGCCGAAGAGATACGGATTCCCTTTCAGGCACAGACATCCGCCAATCTGGTCGATGAGGACCTGGTCCGGCGGCTCAAAGAAGCCAACTGCCACACGATGAGCATGGGGATTGAATCGGGAAACGAACACTTCCGGAAAAATGCCTACCGCAAGCACGTATCAGATGAAGATATCAAGCGGGCAGCCCATCTGTTCAGGAAATACGGCCTCAAGTTCCAGACCTTCAATATGGCCGGGGCTCCCGATGAAACGCTGGATATGGTGTACGAAACTTATGACCTGAACTTGAGCATCAAACCGGACCTGGTGCGATGCACCTTTTTACATCCGATCCCCGAAACCGAAATATACGATTATGCGGTTTCCAAGGGGCTTATTGATGAAGCATCCTACCTGAATGAAATCGGGGACCACTGGGTGTTTATAAGCACAATCGACAAGCTGAACCCAGGGCGTGAGATGGCCAATCTACAACAGTTGATGGGACCGGGGGTCATGCTACGCCTGCCAAGACATTTGGTAGCATTTATGGCAAAGCTTCCTCTGGGGAAAATATACAGGTTGCTGCTGGCCGTCAGCTTTTTAGTCGGCTTTTACCGAATAAACACCGTAAGCCTGCCTTACTTTCTTAAGCTATCCGTCACTCATTATGCCAGAGATGTACTCACTAAATGACTCAAAACTCGATTGTATTAAAACAGGGACATCCGGCCTGCCTCGCCGGTAGCAACAAGTATCAACAAAAGTTAAAAAGCAGGGCAGGTACAGCATCCCAAATTACTTTCCCTCAGAGGTGGGATGCCTATTTCCGAATTGCCCTGATAGCCACATGCCGGGCAAAATGAGGCAGAAGCCGCACCTTGTAAAGCATCCGGCTTGCATAGTATTGCCAATATAAGCCAATGAACATACCCGGATACCGGTCAAGGAAATAGGACGGGATATCGACTACCAGGGGACGATGCCAGAACTCCACTTGCTCGAATTTGAAATACTTTTCGATTTCCTTGAGGAGCTCTTCGGATTTGAACCTCGATTCTATTGGTGTACCTTTCCAGTTGCCCACCACCGTCCGGCAAAATGAATAAATCGGGTCATTATCAACCGTCTCACAGGCAACGAATTCCCCTCCCTCCTTCAATACCCTGGCAATCTCTTCAATTGCCTCGAGATAATTGACAACGTGATGCAAAACACCCCATTCACGGACATAATCAAGTGAATTATCGACAAACGGCAGTTTCTTACCGTCCGCCAGCAGAAAGGAAACATCCCGCCCTGTCCTGCGGCGTGCCTCCCTGATTGCCCGAAGGTCAATATCAATAGCTATGGTATCTGGGTCGCCGTACTTCTCCAGCCAGCTTCCCCGATCCCTGGGATGCACCGCATCCCCACCGGGGTAGCCTCCGCTGCCACAGCCGAAATCCAGTTTCCTCATTTCTCTAAGCCTATCACAAATCGGGAACCTGATACCAGTTGATTATAAAGAGCCGCAAAACAATCATGTTATCTTGAGCCCTCTTTGTCATTCTGAGCCCTTTTTGTCTGGCATTCTGAGCCTTTCTGTTTCTGTCATTCTGAGCCTTTCTGTTTCTGTCATTCTGAGCGAAGCGAAGAATCTCATCCCTGCCCGCCAGAAGATTCTTCAGTCGCTCCCGCTCCTTCAGAATGACATGTAGGGCCAGGAGATCCTTCGGTCGCCTCCGCTCCCTCAGGATGACATAATACCGCCTGATCCAGATTTAAAAATGGCATTACCCTAAACGATAGGCGCCATCATCCAGAACATGGCAAAATGTGCCGCCAGCCAGCAAAACGGCAGCGCTATTACGCCCCATTTAAGCACAGCGCGGTTACATTCCCATCCAAATGCCCCTATCTGAAATATGGCATAACCCGCTGCCAGGCATACAGCCGGTACAATCGGGTAAAAATAGAACGGATAAGAGACCCGGTCGAATCCCCAGTAAATAATAAACCATGGCAGGTAACCGCAGACAAACCAGAGCAGAGCAAATACAGCCAGTGAATGCCACCTTTGCCGTACCGCTTCAAATGACATATAAAGAATCAATGGAATAATCAAACCCCAGAGGGGCCAGTTTACGGTCATCTCATACGAGGGGTCCCTCCATATGCGGAAAGATTGCGGCGATATCAGCCAATCCCAGGGAAGCATGGCACCGAAAAGGCTCCTGAACGCAGCGGGGCCCTGCGATAGAGAAGGGTCCGCATGCAGGTCCACGTAATTATATATTCTGTCCCAGGGGTAAATCAGATGCCCTGTTGCCCAATAATCAAAAAGGGGCAACAAGGCCACAAAAGCCAGAGGTGCAATGATGAGGAACTTGAGGGCATTGCGAGTCGGCTCACGTCGGACAAGAAGCCAGTGTACAACAATCACAATGCCACCAAAAGCAACGACTATTTTGCATAAAGCGCCGAGTGCTAAAATAATCGCTGCCGGTATAAGTCTACCATGGAGATACAGTAGGAAGGCCAGAAGCAAAAAGGTAACACCATATACATATTGTAAAGCAAGCCCGGACATGACAAAACATAAGTTTTCAAAGGCGAAAATAAAGGTAGCAACCAGAGGGAACCATCTTCGCGAACTCAGTTTTTGGCATATAAGATAGAAAATGATGATAGAGGTTGTTCCAAACAGCACGGGGCCAATCCGCCACCCCAGATTATTATCCCCTATCAAACCTATGCTCGCCGCCAGTATGAGTTTCCCCAGCGGCATATGGTGGGGCAAACTCACTTCCTCATAATCTTCAAGTAAGAATCCATTTCTCTCTCCCCATTCTATATAGAAAGGGTCCATCTCGTCTCCGTAAAGGACGTAATTTGCCTCTGCCACGTTGGCACTCTCATCATAAATAAGCTCGTCTTCCTGAAAGAGGGCAATCAAATGCAGCAACAGCAACACCCCCGCCAGAAAGACGAGTGCCATATTTTCCCGCTGGCAGAACCAGGCAGGTATCTTTTTATCCCGGGGTTGGGTTTCCTTACTCATCGCAAAAATATTTATAGAAATGCCATGGCTGCCTATGATTACACGTGAAATGCGTCCCTTGTCTTTGGCTCCCGGACCAATCCAGGATGTTACACAACGCTCCTGTCCCGAAGGCTGAGCTGGGTAACGACAACCACGCTCCACAAGGTCCGCAGGTTCTTGGGTACGATGCGAAACAATCTCCACATACGAGAGGGGGAGAAATAAAACCTCCTGTATACGCTCTTCATTATCCTCCTGAGCGTCTCGTCAGGCACCTCCGAGAGGTTTATTTTCAGGTCAAAATAACCCATATCATTAACAGCATCACCTTCCAGAGGGACAGGGTAATACTTTTCGGCCAGTTCCGTACCAGGGTGAGGATTCACGTAGAAAAATTGAGCCCCATGCAATTTGGAATTCAGGGCATAATCAACAGTCATGTTCATTTCCTCTTCCGTTTCAGTGGGAAAGCCCAGCATGAAAAAACAAAGCGTCATAATCCCTTTATCCGCAGTATAGGAAATCATGTGGCTGGTCTTCTCAAGATCGACATTCTTACGAATCATTTTCTGCAGTCGTGGAGAAGCGGTTTCCACTGCATAATTCAAACGGTAGGTCCCGGCTTCCTTCAACAGATCGACGAGTTCTTCATCCATCCTATCGGCGCGCAGTCCATTGGGGAAGGAGATGGCAAGCTTGAAATCGAGATCAATAATCCCGCGGGCGATTTCCTTGGCTCTCTCAAGATCGAGATTAAAGATATCATCGACAATCTCTATCCGCTGAATCCCATATTCCCTCCTAAGCATTACTATTTCGTCAAGAACCGAC
Source organism: Dehalococcoidia bacterium (assembly GCA_046498265.1). Taxonomy (GTDB): domain Bacteria; phylum Chloroflexota; class Dehalococcoidia; order SZUA-161; family SpSt-899; genus JBGLNL01. The sequence goes on from JAWOBB010000032.1 coordinate 8,729, forward strand.
TTAGGGGAACGCGCCCGGAATTTTTTACCGAAAATATTATGGCAGTAGATACACCTGAAGGGACATCCGCGACTGGTGAAAAGAGTGCCGCACCGACCGGACCCGAGTATATCCATACTGGACCTGGAGAAGAAGCCAAAATACCTTCTGATATCTATCAGGTCCCAGGCAACGCTCAATTCATCAAGATTCTCGATAAACGGGCCCGGCGGATTCGATTGCACCTCGCCGGTATCCAGAAGATAAATTATACCCGGTAAATCATGGACGGCCCGGCCGCTTTCCATCGCTTCGAGATAATTGCAGAAACTTCTTTCCCCCTCACCGATGAACGCCACATCAATAATACCCTTATCCACCAGTTCAATACCGGAAGTTGAAACCAGCGGCCCTCCCAATACAAGAGGGAGAGGACCCAACACCTGCCTGATATTTCTTGCCACCTCAATCAAAGATTGTTTTTCAAAATGGAGACAGGAAAACCCTATGATATCCGGGGCCACATCCCTGGCATACGCGGCCACCTTTTGCGGGGGAAGCCGCAACAATCGGGCATCTAAAAACGATACCTCATGCCCGGCCTTGCGAACAGCATCAGCGATATAGCCCATTCCCACAGGCATATACATGGTGGCCATTCTGGAGTTGGGTCGAATCAGCAGGACTTTCATGAGACCTCTGCAGGGAATGGTATACGGAAATCAGGGGAAAAAGCAAGTATATAACTTGAGATAACAATAAATTTGTTAATTCAGAAAGTCTTTTTATCTCGAATAGCGAGGGCTGTTATAGCCATCAAACTCCAGGCTGCGTTAAGGGTGAGAGGCACTACATGTGCCGCCCTCCACATACGCGAGGGGGAGAAATAGAATCGCCGGTAGCATTCCCTCATAATACCTCTCAGCGTCTCGTCGGGCACCGCCGAGAGGTTTATTTTCAGGTTGAAGTAACCCATTTCCTCAAGTGCCTGCTCTCTTCCCTCAATATTGAGGTACTTTTCGCTTAGTTTAGTACCCGGATAAGGGTTGACATAGAAAAAATGGGCGGCATTGAACCTTGAATGAAGAGCGTAATCCAGCGTAGCCTTCATCTCTTCCTCGGTCTCTGTTGGGAACCCGAGCATGAATTCGCCGAAAGTCATGATACCTTTGTCCGCAGTATAATTCACTATTTCCTCAAGCCTGTTAAGATCCATGTTTTTACGGATGAGTTTCTGGAGTCTGGGTGAGGCGGTTTCCACTGCGTAATGGATCCTATAAGTCCCGGCCTCTTTCAGCAGATCGATCAGTTCCTCATCCATACGATCAGCCCTCAGTCCGTTCGGGAACGAAATACGGATGTTGAATCTGTTTTTGATTACGGAATGTCTTAGTTTAAGGTAGTTGACAAATCAAAATTTCTGTGTTATACTTCTTGTGTCTTAGCAGGAGGTAGCACGAAAATGAACATCATCTCAATCTACAATAAGTTCCCCACAGACTATGATTGCCTTGAACATTTAGAGAAGGTACGCTGGCAAGGCACTCCTATTTGCCCTTACTGTAAATCCGATAAAACTACACCTGCCCCAAAGGAACACCGGCATCATTGCAATAATTGTAACACAACCTTTAGTGTTACTGTAGGTACCATCTTCCACCATACTCACTTGCCTTTGCAGAAATGGTTCTTGGCCATCTCCCTTGTACTTAATGCCAAGAAGGGCATATCTGCTAGGCAATTAGCTCGTGATCTGGAAGTCAATAAGAACACTGCTTGGTTATTGGCAATGCGGATTCGCAAAGCAATGTATGAACACGAACAAAGAGACCTCTTGCAAGGCATAGTAGAAATGGACGAGACC
>JAWOBB010000040.1:0-6678 GCA_046498265.1 Dehalococcoidia bacterium
AAACGGAGTACTTCAAGGGCAGTACCGCCGATCTCGAAGCTGTCCGGCAGGCCGTTGAGGTACCTGTTCTGCGCAAGGATTTTACCTTCGATTCCTACCAGGTATGGGAAGCCAGGGCCATCGGCGCCGACATGGTGCTGCTGATTGCCGCCGCCCTCCCTGCCGAAGCGATGGCCCCGCTTTATCAGTTGGTAAACGAACTGGGAATGACCCCCCTGATCGAGGTGCACAATCGCGAGGAACTGGAGAGGGTTCTGGAACTTGACCCTCCGGCCATCGGCATCAACAATCGAAATCTGGCCGATTTCAGCATCAGCCTTGAGACAACGCTGGAACTGGGTTCATCAATTCCGAAAGATAAGATTTTAGTCAGCGAAAGTGGCATTCACACCCGGCAAGACGTTGAAATACTTGAAACAGCCGGGGTAAACGCTATACTGGTCGGGGAGGTGCTGGTCAAAAGTTCTGACCCGGCAGCAAAGATAAAGGAATTGCTGGGAACATGCGAGTAAAGGTTAAAATTTGCGGAATCACCAGTCTGGAAGATGCGCTGGCCGCCGTGGAATTCGGCGCCGATGCGCTGGGTTTCATCTTCGCCCCCAGCCCCCGGCAGGTGACGCCGGAGACGGTTAAGAGGATCATATCCGAACTGCCTCCGTTCGTGACCAGAGTCGGCGTTTTCATGGGGCATCCACTTGGGGAAGTAAAAGCAATTATGGACACCTGTGGACTTGACCTGGCTCAGCTTCATCACGATGAGGATGAGGCCTTTTGCGCCGAACTTTTCCCCAGGATCATTAAAACCTTTACCCCGGAAACCCTGCCGTCGCTTGAGGAGGTCCGGCGCTATCGGGTGGCCGCTTTTATCATAGATAAACAAAAAGGCTCGGATACCCCGCCGGAAAAGCTGTGGCCGATCGCCAGCCGGATGAAGGAATACGGGCGGGTGATACTGGCAGGCTCTCTCACGCCGGATAACGTGGCCGCGGCTGTCAGGGCAGTTCAACCTTATGCCGTGGATGTGGCCAGCGGGGTCGAGAGGGAACCGGGGAAAAAAGACCATCGGAAAATGCAGGATTTTATTTATGCGGCAAAATCGAGTTAAACGATACTCGACAGCACATAACCGATAATCCGACAACTGAAAAAAGATGCAAACAATCCCCAAATTTCAGCGGGGGCATAAAGAAAATGAACTCAAAAACAAATTTACCGGATGAACAGGGGCACTTCGGGCTCTGGGGCGGCAAATTCGTCCCGGAAACCCTCATGCCGGCCTTAAAAGAACTCGATGAGGCCTATGAGGAAGCTCGCCATGATCCCGAGTTCTGGGCTGAATTCAACGATCTCTGCCGCGAATACGTGGGCCGGCCCACCCCGCTTTACTATGCCAGAAGGCTCTCACAGGAAATGGGCGGGGCTAAAATCCTGCTCAAGCGGGAGGACCTGGCCCACACCGGCGCTCACAAGATAAACAACGCCCTGGGGCAGGGGCTCCTGGCCCGGCGCATGGGCAAAGAGCGCATCATCGCCGAGACGGGCGCCGGCCAGCACGGCGTGGCCGCCGCCACCGTCTGCGCCCTGCTGGGGCTCGAATGCATCGTCTACATGGGGGAAGAGGATATCCACCGCCAATCGCCCAACGTCTTCCGCATGAAGCTGCTGGGGGCCGAGGTACGACCCGTAACCTCCGGGAGCCGGACCCTCAAAGACGCCGTCAACGAGGCCATTCGCGACTGGGTAACCAACGTTCGCACCACCCACTACCTGCTCGGCTCGATAGTGGGGCCACACCCTTATCCCATGCTGGTGAGGGATTTGCAGGTGATTATCGGCAATGAGACCAGGGAACAGATGCTTTCCCAGTATAATCGACTACCAGATTACATTGTGGCCTGCGTCGGCGGAGGAAGCAATGCCATCGGGATATTCCATCCCTTCCTCGAAGATGAAGGGGTCAAAATGGTGGGGGTTGAAGCGGCGGGGCGAGGCCTCGAGGGGCAGGAACACTGCGCCACCCTCCTGCTGGGGAGCGACGGCGTGCTGCACGGGGCACGCTCATACCTGCTGCAGGACGAACACGGCCAGGTGAGTCCGACACACAGCATCTCGGCGGGTCTGGACTACCCCGGAGTTGGGCCGGAGCACAGTTACCTGCAAGAGAGCGGGCGAGCTACCTATACCGCCGCCACCGACGAGGAAGCCCTGGAAGGGTTCCGCATGCTCTCGGAAATCGAGGGCATCATCCCCGCACTGGAATCATCACATGCCTTATATTACGCCACGCAACTGGCAAAAGAGCTGCCCTCAGACCGGATCGTAGTGGTGAACCTCTCCGGGCGGGGGGACAAGGATTTGGATATAGTCGCCGAGGCGATGGGAATAAAGTTATGAACAGGATAGAAAAAGTCTTTTCAGATAAAAGCAGAAAGACCCTGATCGGATATGTGACGGCTGGTTATCCCCATATCGAGGCCACACTTGAAATTGTTCCCGCACTGGTGGAAAGCGGATGCGATATCATAGAACTGGGCATCCCCTTTTCCGATCCGCTCGCCGACGGGCCGATCATCCAGAAATCGAGCTACGAAGCGCTCCGAAATGGTATCACACCCGCCAAATGCATCGAGATAGCTCATCAACTGAGAGAGAAGATCGAGGTCCCCCTGATTTTCATGGGATATTACAATCCGGTGCTTCACTATGGGATCGAGGATTTCTGCCGTCAGTGTGCCAAGGCCGGTATCGATGGTTTAATCATACCTGATCTCCCTCCGGAGGAAGGGGTTGAGCTGGAGCAGGCGGCCAGGGCAAATATGATCGACCTGATCGACCTGCTGGCCCCCACCAGCGATGACGAGCGCATCGATATAGTGGCCGCCAGATCCACCGGATTCATATATCTGGTTTCGCTGACCGGCGTTACCGGTTCCGGCACGGAGTTGCCCCCGGAACTGGAAGACTTCGTCACCAGGGTCAGGAGGAAAACCCCCAAGCCGCTGTGTGTCGGGTTCGGGATAACCAGCCCCGAGCAGGCCAGACGAGTGGCCGCCGTTGCCGACGGCATTATCGTGGGCAGTAAGATTATCAGGCTGATTGAGGAAGACCCTTCACTCGAAAAAATGAAAGCTCTGATCAGGGAGCTGAGGAAAGCCCTTTAGCACAACAATCCACAATGTAGTATAATTGCCCCAAGAAATGGATATTCTGTGGGCGATAATATTCTTTATTCTGGGAACTGAAATCGGCAGTTTTCTCAACGTTGTCATCGATAGACTGCCGGCGGGCAAATCCATCCTCAGACCCCCCTCTCATTGCGATAATTGCGGCACTCCCCTGAAAGCAAAAGATCTCGTCCCCATCATAAGCTATCTCTACTTGAGGGGACGCTGCCGCTATTGCGGTGCCCATATTTCTTTCAGGGTTCCCCTGGTGGAACTGGCTGCCGGCCTTACCCTTGCTCTGATGTGGTGGGGATATGGGTGGGACCACGAATTCTGGATTTTCTCCCTCTACGGATGCCTGCTCATTGCCATATTCGTCATCGACCTGAACACCCAGCTGATTCTCAACAAAATGATTTACCCCGCCTGCATATTTGCCCTGGCTACCGTACCATTGCGAGATGAGCTAAATTACATCGACTCGGTCACCGACAATGCCCTGCTGGGCAGCGCAGTCGGATTCGCACTCCTGTTCCTGATCGTCGTGCTCTCACGGGGAGGGATGGGGCTGGGAGATGTTAAAATGGCTGCCTTAATGGGCCTGGCGCTGGGATTTCCGCACATTTTTGTGGGTCTCTTTGTTGGTGTCTTAACCGGGGGCATCGTTGCGATCGGTTTACTCATAATGAAGCGCAAAGGGCGTAAACAGGCTATCCCCTTCGGGCCATTCCTGGCCATTGGATTCATGGTCACCCTCATCTGGGGAAACACCTTATGGGAATGGTACGCTAATAACCCTCTCGACTGAGGAATAACTGCCCCAAAAAACATCGACAGCTTAAAAAGCTGCTCAAAAAATTACCCATGATACCCATATTTGCTCCAACTAGACTTTGAAGGAGCTTTTGGTGTACAATTTGTATTCGGGGGGAGGGGTCGCATAGTGGCTTAGTGCGGCGGTCTTGAAAACCGCTGGGTGCATCGCATCCCGTGGGTTCGAATCCCACCCCCTCCGCTGATTCGAAAGGAGGTATAAGTGAAGATTCACGAATATCAGGCAAAGGGCCTATTCGCTGAATTCGGCGTTCCCATTCCTAAAGGGAAAGTGGCTACCAAAGCAAGAGAGGCCGGGGCCATCGCTGCCGAACTGGGCGAAAAAGTAGTCCTCAAAGCCCAGGTACACGCCGGTGGCAGAGGCAAGGCAGGAGGCGTCAGGATCACCGGTTCCCACGACGCCACCAAGGTCGCCGGGGAGATGCTCGGCACTAACCTGGTAACCCACCAGACCGGACCCGAAGGAGTGCCCATCAACTCGCTGCTGGTGGAAGAAACGCTGGATATCGAAAAGGAGCTATATCTGGCAATCATAATCGACTCCGCCACAGCCATGCCCATGATCATGGCCAGTGAGGCAGGCGGCATGGATATCGAGGAAGTGGCTGCCAAGACCCCGGAAAAGATAATCACTGCTCACATAGACCCGGGAATGGTTTTCTTCCAGCCATTCGTTGCTCGCAAGATAGCTTTCGGTTTAAACCTGAGCCCTGCGCTGGTAAAGCAGGCCGTCCCGTTAATTTCCGGGCTCTGCCGGCTTTTCCAGACAAAGGACTGCTCACTGGTAGAAATCAACCCGCTGGTCGTAACCGAAGACCAGCGGCTGCTGGCCCTCGATGCCAAGATCAACATCGATGACAACGCCCTCTACCGGCATAAAGATATCTCCGAGATGCACGACGAGACCCAGGAAGACAAACTGGAAGTCGAGGCCAAATCGAAGGGCATCGAAAATTACATCAAGCTGGATGGGGATATCGCCAACCTGGTCAACGGGGCCGGGATGGCCATGGCCACCATGGACACCCTCAAGCTGGCCGGCGGGAATCCCGCTAACTTCCTGGATATCGGCACCATCAACGACCCGGCCCGGGTGGTCAACGCTTTCCGCATCCTCACCTCAGACCCGGGGGTAAAGGCCGTTCTGGTGAACATATTCGGCGGGATGGCCCGGGTTGACGTGATCGCCAGCGGGGTTGTCGAAGCCTTCAAGGAAATCGATATCAAGGTTCCGGTGGTCGTTCGGCTGGCGGGAACCAACCTCGCCGAAGGCGAGAAAATACTGGACGAATCCGGCCTGAACCTTATCCGGGCCCAGACATTCCAGCAAGCAGCGGAGAAGGCCGTGGCCGCCGCTGCGGGCAAGCTTTCTTAAGAGGAGACAAATGAGCATACTTATTGATGAGAACACCAGACTGCTGGTACAGGGCATCACCGGCGGAGAGGGAAGCTTCCATGCCAGGGGCTGCCTGGATTACGGCACCACTGTGGTTGCCGGATGCACTCCCGGCAAAGGCGGGCAGATGTGGGAAGACAAGATCCCGGTATTCAACCGGATACAGGATGCAGTCGACGAAACCGGCGCCAACACCAGCATTATTTTCGTTCCCGCCGCCATGGCGGCCGACGCCATCTTCGAGGCGGCCGATGCCGGCGTTTCCCCCATCGTCTGCATCACCGAAGGGATACCCACCGCCGATATGATCGCCGTCAAAAATTATCTCCAGAACAAGGATATCCACCTCATCGGGCCGAACTGCCCCGGTGTCATCTCCCCGGGCAAGAGCAAAGTGGGGATAATGAGGGGAGACACCTTCGCCCCCGGCAAGGTTGGGCTCTGCTCGCGCAGCGGCACCCTCACCTATGAAATCGCCGCCATGCTGACCGAGGCGGGTATCGGACAGTCGACCTGCGTGGGACTGGGCGGCGACCCGATTATCGGGACGCCCTTCGTCAAGGCCCTGGAACTGTTTAACGAAGACCCGGAAACGGAGGCGATCGTGATGATCGGTGAAATCGGCGGAACCGCCGAGCAGGCAGCCGCCGAATACATCAAAGAATATGTCAAAAAACCGATGGCCGCTTTCATCGCCGGCAGCACCGCCCCGCCCGGACGGCGCATGGGTCATGCCGGGGCCATCGTCACCGGGACCGCCGGTCTGGCCTCGGAGAAGAAAAGGGTTCTGGCAGAGGTGGGAGTAAAGATCGCCGAAAGGCCGGCCGACGTCCCCGCCAAAATCAAGGAGGCGATGGGCAGCTAGTAAATTCAAACCGCTATTATAAAAAACACCCCCGGAAAAAGTGGGGTGTTTTTTATCGAATTGAATAATTTAATCTTCAGAATTAAACCCTGACATAGCTGCTATAATTAACCTCAAAATTACGTAAAATGTGAAGCGAACTCAGTGGTATGTTCAAAGTTCCAGGTATGTTTCAATAATGTTTCAGTTGTTTCCTTCTCCACAATTAGATATAATGGGCTAACAGTTACGGGCTCTGGATTGCGGTAAGGAGTATTAAATGCCGAAGAAAAAGAGAGAGATCAGGAGAGCCAGAAAAATCTCGAGACAACAGCCGCTTGCAGATTCCCGTTCTTTATCGGTGCGCGTCTGCGAACAGATAGCCGAGAAGGGGATATATGCCATTTTATTACTCGTACCCCTGACTTTCCTCAGCAATA